>CP107210.1:614454-1228909 GCA_025757985.1 Oscillospiraceae bacterium | reverse complement strand
ACGCACAGTGTATCATGGTCTGCTCCGGCAAGGGCGGTACCGGCAAAAGTACGGTTTCTGTGCTGCTGGGTGCCTGCCTTGCACGGCTGGGCCGTAAGGTCCTGCTGATCGAGCTGGACTCAGGTCTGCGCAGCGTGGACATTATCGCAGGCGTCTACGGCCGCACGGTGTACGACATCGAGGATGTCCTCTGCGGCCGGTGTGAGGGCGCCAAGGCTGTGGTGCCCAGCCCGCTCTACCCGGGGCTGTCGGTCATCAGCGCCCCCTATGAGGGCGGCGCGGTGGAGGCCGCACCTCTGGGGCGGCTCCTCGTTGCCATGCGCCCCTATTTTGATTATGTAATTCTGGACACCGCCGCCGGCATGGGCGCGCCGTTTACAGCGGCCGCCGCCGTGGCGGATAAGGCCCTGCTGGTACTGACCCCCGATGCCGTGGCCCTGCGTGACGGCAAGATCGTGGCGGACCGCCTGTTGGCCGGGACCCGCCCGCAGAGTGCTGTGCGGCTGGTCATGAACCGTGTCCGGCGGGAGAGCTTCGGGAAAAACGCCTCGGTAGCCGATCTGGATGAATGTATCGACACCGTGGGTGCCCAGCTGCTGGCAGTCATCCCCGAGAGCCGCACGCTGCAGCTGGCCGGTGCCAACGGCACGATACCGCCCGCCGGGGATCCCGCCGTCATTGCCGCACAGGCAATGGCAAAACGGCTGTGCGGGCAGCGCGTACCCCTGACCTTTTGATGAACAATTCTGCTGCGAAGGATGGTGGCATTTTTATGACGATCGCATTGATAGCCCATGACGCCAAAAAGGAATTGATGGTGCAGTTCTGTATGGCTTACCGCCATATTCTGGAACAGCACCGTCTGCTGGCGACCGGCACCACCGGCCGTCTGGTCGAGGAGAACGCCGGACTGAAGGTCACAAAATTTCTCCCCGGCGGCCATGGCGGCGCCGAGCAGATCGTAGCGCGCATCGCCTGTGAAGAAGTGGACATGCTGCTCTTCTTCCGCGACCCCATCAGCGCCAAGCCCAATGAGCCCAATGAGATGAACCTGCTGCGCATCTGCGATGTCCACAACATTCCTGTTGCCACCAACATCGCCACCGCCGAAGTCCTGATCCACGGTCTGGAGCACGGTGACCTCGACTGGCGCACCATCATCAACCCGCAGCATTGAAGTAACGACTTTGATACAGCAAGAGCCGCCGAATGTTCGGCGGCTCTTTTTTCTGCTTTATTGCGGCCAGTCTGTGCTTTGGGCCGTGCTTTTGTCGGTGTGCATCCACAGGACGGCCCAACCGTTCCGGTCTGCAAGGGTGCGGCCGGTCTGCTCCGGCAGGCAGAAAAGCCCTGTGGAGAGCGCATCGGCCAAGCCGCCGGTTTCGGCGTGGGCCAGCACTGCCACGCTGCTCACATAGCGAGCGGGGTAGCCCGTGGTCAAGTCGATCAAATGGGCGTAGCGCACGCCCTCATACTCAAAATAGCGCTGATAATCGCCGCTGATGACCAAGCTGTCCCCATCGGCCAGCTCAACGGCCTGAATATACGCAGGGTCATCGCCCCACGGGTTCTCAACACCCGCCGTCCACGGCTTTCCGCTGGGCTTGGTGCCGATGGCCCGCAGATTGCCGCCGACATTCAGCAGGGCACTCGTAAAGCCGCGCGCCTGCGCGGCCCGGGCAGCCTGCTCCACGGCGTAGCCCTTGCCGACCGCCCCGACATCCAGCGTCATATCCGGGTCGGCAAAGCAGACAGTCTGCGCAGCATCATCCAAAATCAAGTTTTCGATGTTGATGTGCTGCAGTGCCTCCGCAATGGCATCCGCAGCGGGCGGGGCGGGGGATTCACTCTCCCGCGCATCGTGCCACAGGCGCAGCACCGCACCCGCAGCGATGTTTGTCGCGCCATCGGTCGCAGGGTAGGCGGTGTCCTTACACCAGCGCAAAAATGCGTATAGTTCATCCCCGACCCGCACTGGTGCGGCGGCAGCCTGCGCGTTCACATCGTACAGGTTCACAACATCGTCGTAATGGTTGTAGATGTCAAACAGCTGATTATAGTGCGCCAGATCGTCATACAGCACCGCCGTCTGCCGGTCCCAGTCCTGTTGACTGGCGGCGTAGCCCTGCACCACGGCCACGGTATCAAACAGGTCAAACCAAGTCGCACTGTACAATTTTTGCTGTTTTTGGCAGGCTGTCAGCGGCAGGCAGAGCAGCATGGCCAGCGCCAGCGCAGCAAGGCGGCGCTTCACGCTTTTTCTCCTTGTACAGTTTCGTGCTCGGTGTTCAATTCCAGCAGCAGATTCGCCAGCATCCAGCCTTTGCTGGTGGGCGTGACCATGCTGCGCACCGGAATGGACGCGCCGCCTGCCTGCACCAGGTCAAGGAACGCGCCCAGCTCACCGGTATCATGGCGCAGACCGCTGATAATAATGGCCGGGCGGTCCGGCACAGCAATGAGCGGCGCAGCAGCCGGGGCAGGCTTGCCCGCGCAGAGGTCACCCACAATGCCGCCGAGGTCGCCATCTGCCACACGGCGCAGCTTCACCTCATATCGCTTGGCCGCGCGCTCAATGGCGGCGTAGTTGGGGTAGCTTTCATCAATGCGCCACAGCAGGGCGCACCGGGGTTCACGGATGATTCGGGCTTTCATGGTGTTACCTCATTCAAAAAAGGCGCTGCCATGTACCGGGCAGCGCCTTACTTGGTTTTACAGGTCGGGGTGGTACTCCTTGCAGGTGCACTTTTTCCACTTCAGACCGCTGCCGCAAGGGCAGGGGTCGTTGCGGCCGATCTTCGTCACGCGGACAGGGGCGGCACCCTTGGCACCGGCCTGTGCAGGGGCACCCTCACCGGTGGGCTTGGCCACCTGCTCGCGCTTGGGCTCGGCATTCTGCTGGCGGATCTCGATCGTCAGCAGCATGTGGACGGCATCCTCGCGGATCGAGGCGATCATCTCATCGAACATGGCAAAGCCCTCGATGCGGTACTCGACCACGGGGTCATGCTGGCCGTAGCCGCGCAGACCCATGCCCTGCTTGAGCTGGTCCATATTGTCGATATGCTCCATCCACTTGGAGTCAACATTGCGCAGCAGGCAGATGCGCTCCAGCTCGCGCATCGTCTTTTCACCGTAGCGCTTTTCCTTCGCGGTCAGGATATCCATGCCGCGCTTGTACAGCTCATCGGCAATGCCCTCGCGGGTCAGCTCACCCAGCTGCTCGGTGGTGTAGTTGAAGTCGGTGGGCAGGCACAGCCAGTTCATAAAGTGGCGGCGCAGACCGGCAAAGTCCCAATCATCGGCCGTTTCGCCGTTCAGGTAGTTCGCGCAGGCATCATCAATAGACTGGCGCATCATCTCATGCAGCTTGCCGGAGATATCCTCGCCGTCCAGCACCATCTGGCGCTGCTTATAGATGATCTCGCGCTGCTGGTTCATGACATCGTCATACTGCAGCACCTGTTTACGAATTGCAAAGTTGGAGGCCTCCAGCTTTTTCTGGGCGCTCTCGATCGTGTTGGTGATGAGCTTGTTCTCGATGGGTACATCTTCGTCAAGGCCCAGGGAGTCCATCAGGTTCTGCACGCGGTCGCCGCCGAAGATGCGCATCAGGTCATCCTCAAGACTCAGGAAGAAGCGGGAGGCACCGGGGTCACCCTGACGGCCGGCACGGCCGCGCAGCTGGTTGTCGATACGGCGGCTCTCATGGCGCTCGGTGCCGATGATGAACAGGCCGCCCGCAGCGCGGACCACCTCGGCCTCGCGCTTGACCTCGGGGGCAAACTCCTCGCACAGCTCCTCAAAGCGCTTGCGGGCGTGGAGAATTTCGGCGTCCTCGGTCTCGGCGTGGCCGTCGCACTCGGTCATCAGCATCTCCAGCTTCGCGTCAATGCCGACCTCCGGCGGGGTGGGCAGCTCAGTGCCGTTGGCCTTGGCGCGCGCCTTGGCATGCTCGTACTCGTCCTTCAGCTGGGCCAGATCGGCGGTCAGCGCCTTGGACAGCTCCTTCTTCAGGGCAGCCTTGGCCATGTAGGTCACATTGCCGCCCAGCATGATGTCGGTGCCGCGGCCTGCCATGTTGGTGGCGATGGTCACAGCGCCCTGCTTGCCGGCCTGCGCAACGATCTCCGCCTCGCGCTCATGCTGCTTGGCGTTCAGAACATTATGCTCGATGCCGCGCTTTTTCAGCAGCTTGGACAGCGCCTCGCTCTTCTCAACGCTGACCGTGCCGACCAGCACGGGCTGGCCCTTCGCGTGGCACTCCGCCACCTGATCAATGACGGCGTTGTACTTGCCGTTGACGGTCTTGTAAACGCTGTCGGGCAGGTCCTGACGGGCGCGGGGCTTGTTGGTGGGGATGCTGACAATGTTCAGGCCGTAGATCTCGCTGAATTCATCGGCCTCGGTGGAGGCTGTACCGGTCATACCGGCCAGCTTTTTGTACATACGGAAGTAGTTCTGGAAGGTGACAGTAGCCAGCGTCTTGCTCTCGGCGGCAACGGTCACGCCCTCCTTGGCCTCAATGGCCTGATGCAGGCCCTCATTGAAGCGGCGGCCGTACATCAGGCGGCCGGTGAACTCATCCACGATGATGACCTCGCCGTCCTTGACGATATAGTCAATGTCGCGGTGCATGACGCCGCGCGCCTTGATGGCACCGTCCACATAGTGGCGCAGCGACATATTGTCGGCATCGGCCAGGTTATCGACATGGAAGAATGCCTCGGCCTTCTTGACGCCGGATTCGGTCAGGGTGGCAGTCTTGCGCTTTTCGTCCACGACATAATCGCCGTCGACCTGCTCCTCGGCCTCGACCTTGTCGTCCAGCTCGACGATGACGCTCTTCTTCAGCGTCTTGGCAAAGTCATCGGCGCGCTTGTACATCACGCTGGAATCCTCGCCCTTGCCGCTGATGATAAGCGGGGTACGGGCCTCGTCGATCAGGATGGAGTCCACCTCGTCCACGATGGCAAAGGCATGGCCGCGCTGGACCATGTTGGCCTTGTAGACGACCATATTGTCGCGCAGGTAGTCAAAGCCGAACTCGTTGTTCGTGCCGTAGGTGACATCGGCCTCATAGGCCTTTTTGCGGTCATCCGATTCCACGCCATGGACGACCAGACCGACAGTAAGCCCCAGAAAACGGTAGACCTTTCCCATCCACTCAGAGTCGCGGCGGGCCAGATAGTCGTTTACGGTGATGACATGCACACCCTCGCCGGTCAGGGCGTTGAGGTAGGTGGGCATGGTTGCCACCAGCGTCTTACCTTCACCGGTCTGCATCTCGGCAATGCAGGCGCGGTGCAGCACAATGCCGCCGATGATCTGCACGGGGTAGGGCTTCATGCCCAGCACGCGCCAGTCCGCCTCGCGGCAGACTGCAAACGCCTCCGGCAGGATATCATCAAGGGTCTCGCCCTTGGCAAGGCGCTCCTTAAACTCGGCCGTCTTGGCCTGCAGCTGCTCATCGGTCAGCTTGGCCATCTCCGGCTCAAGGGCAAGGACCTTATCCTTGATAGGGTTGATGCGCTTGAGTTCCTTGTCCGAGAAGGAGCCGAACAGTTTTTCAAAAAAAGACATAACAGTTCCCCTGTATCTTCCGCCGCATATCGTAGAGGTGCGGCTGATTATATAGTTTTACACATGCTACTATAATACACCCGGGCGGGGGGATATGTCAATTCATAGTTACATTGGGTTTATTTATTATATTGTTGTAGGGGCCGGGCATGCCCGGCCCCTACACGGCAGCAAAAAAGGCCGCCCTGTGCGGACAGCCTTTTGCTTATTATGCTTTTGTTTTAGCCGGCAGGCTCAGCAGCACCAGCATCAAAAAGATGCAGCCGAAGCCCAGCGCATCCCACAGCGTAAAGGGGGAGCCCAGCACCAGTGTGCTGATGATGGCCGCCGTAACGGGTTCGGCAAAGCTGTAAAGGCTTGCCCGCTGCGGGCCGATGAGCGGCACACCCGACATATACAGGCTGAACGCCAGCACATTGCCCAGCACCACGACCGTGAAAATACCGAACACACCCATCGCCGTCGGCACATAGTCGATCTGCCACGGGCGGAAGATGAGCGCAAACATAATGCCGCCCATCAAGAACGCCCAGCCCTGCAGCATCGGGGTGGGGTACTGCTCCTGCAATTTTTTCGGCCACATCGTATAGATGGCAACGCAGCAGGCGCTGACAACGCCCGAGGCCAGCGCCGCCGGGCTGACGGCCAGCCCGGTCAGGCTGCCGTGGGTCGTGATGAGGAAAACGCCCACCAGCGCCAGCAGGATGGAGAAAATCTCAAACACCTGCGGCCCGCGCCCTTGCTGGATGCAGACCACCAGCAGAATAATGACAGGGGAGAGGTCCTGCAAGATCGTCCCCATGCCCGCACTGGACAGCTGGATCGTCAGAAAATAGGTGAACTGGCAGCAGCTGACACCGGCCAAACCGTAAACTAGCAGGTCAATAGCATTGCGCGGATTTTTCCGTATATTCCACGGATCAAAAAGCATTTTACGGTCCCGGATGCAGAAATACCCGCATAGAATCAGCCCGGCCAGAAACAGCCGGATCGGCACAAGCCAGGTGGAATCCATCCCCTCGCGGGTGAACAGATACTGCCCCATGCAGCCCGAAACACCCCAGCATGCCGCACCGCCCATCGTCAGGCAGGCGCCTTTTACACGGTCAGACATTATATTTTACCCCTCTGCTTGTAGGGGTCGATGCTCGCATCGACCCGCAGCATAACGGTAGGCAGTTGTTTGCAGGGTGGCGGCGTCTTCGCCGCCACCCGGGCGGATGCAAGCATCCGCCCCTACAGCCTCCCGTAAGCGCTCATTCCAAAATCAGCGCTGCGGCCTCCCGCAAACCGGCCACGACCGGTGCGCCGGTTTTGCGCAGCGTTTCCGCCGGCTGGTGGCCGCCGGACTGCAAAACGCAGCCCACGCCGAGCGCCTGCGCCACCTCAAAATCATGGACCGAATCCCCGATCATCACCGCCCGGGCAGGGTCGAAGCCTTCCTCTTTTAAATAGGCAAGGCCGATCTCCACCTTGCTCTTGGCGTAGATGTCGCTCAGGCCCAGCAGCCGGTCAAAATACCGGGTCACGCCGCGCTGCCCGACCTGTTGGCAGAGGGTGTCCCTCTTGCTGGCCGATAAAATGACCTGCCGCAGCCCGGCGCTGCGGAATGCCTGCAGCGCCTCGGCCGCACCGTCCATCAGCGGGCAGACCTCGCTGGCGGGGACATAGATCTCCATATACCGCGCTGCCAGCTCGGCAAAGCTGTGGCGGGAGAAGTCAAACCCGGCGCGGGTATAATATTCCTCGATGGGAAAGCCAAAAATCGCCCGGTACTGATCGCGGTCGTACCGCTGCGGGTAGCCGAAGTCTGCCAGCAGACGGTTGAGCGCGTCCACGCAGAGTTCGACATCATCCAGCAGGGTACCGTTCCAATCCCACAAAATCAGTTCCGGGCGCATAGAGGTTACCTCGTTTTTATTCTTCTGTAAAAATCTTTTTCAGGCTTTCATTGCTCTCGATCAGCTTGACGAGCGCCACACCCAGCACGGTGCAGCTGATCAGCTCGCCGATGGCCACGGCCACGGCATTGAAGCAGGCCAGCGCCAGCGTCGGGGCCGTGTCCGAGAAGAAGAAGGTAATCTCGAACGCGCCCACGATGAGCATATTAAAAACAACGGGCGGCAGGGACGCCGGAATGGCAAGACCCTTGACGCGGATGTCACGCAGCTTGTAGGTCACAAGGCAGGCCAGCAGCGTGGCCAGCGTGCCGAACACCACATCAATGACGGTGGAGCCCAGCAGGTTCGCCAGCAGGCAGCCCAGCGTGACGCCGATAATGTACTCCGCGCCGAAAACCGGCAGCAGGCACAGTGCCTCAGCCACGCGCACCTGCACCGCCCCATAGCTGAACGGGGCAAGCGCCAGACAGACCACCACATAGACGGCCGCGATGACAGCGCAGCGCACCAGACGGTTGACGGACATTTTTTTCATATTCATACAATACTCCGGCGGATAGATTTTGACCGCACGCAAGACCGCCAGCCTTGCGGGGTTTGCGCCGCCTCCCGCAGAGGAGGCGGCGGAGCCTAAAATCCTAAGTTGCTCAACAAATTTGTATTATAGCAAACCCCGCAGGCTGTTGCAAGGCCTGCGGGGAATTTCTTTTTTCTTATTTGCCTTCCCCTTTGGGGGAAGGTGGCCGAAGGCCGGATGAGGGGCGGCTGTGCCGCTGCCGCCCGTGAACCGGAAATCACGGCAGCTGCGGCGCATACGCCTCAAGGTTGCGGGGGTGCCCTTCATAGACGATGGCAATGGCATCGGGGCCGGTGTTGGCGCTGACAACGCCGCCAAGCTGGAACACGATCAGCGGCGGATGGCCGAACGCCTTTCTGCAAAGCTTGGCCAGCTCATCCCGCTTGGCAGTGCTGGAGGTGTAGGCCACCATGTAGGGGGTGTCCTTCATCGAATCCACGCGGCTCTCGACCCATTTCAGCATGGCAGCAGGCACGGCGGCATCGCCGCGCACCTTTGCCTCGACCTTCGAGACACCGGCATTCAGGCTGATGATGGGGCGGATGCCCAGCAGGTCACCCACCACTGCGGCGGCGGCGCTGACACGGCCGGACTTTTTCATCTGCCTCAGGCTGTAGGCGGCCAGACAGATTTCCACGCAGTCCAGCTTCTGCTTCAGCTCACCCACACAGGCGGCCAGCTCGCCGCCGTTGCGCACCTTGCGGGCGCACTCGCAGAAATACCAGCCGTAGGGCATCGAATAATTCTGGCTGTCGATGACCTGGATCTTCATTGTGAAGCCGGGGCGCTCCTCCTCGAGCAGCTCGATGGCCTTAACGGCGTTGTTATAGGTGCTGGAGCCGCCGGCGTTGATGCTCAGGTAGACCAAATCGGTGTAGCCCTCATCGACATAGCGGGCATAAATATCACAGAACTGCAGCTGGGTAATGGCCGCGGTGGTCGGCACGCCCTGCGCATCGCGCATCATCTGGTAGAACTGGTCGTTCGTAAAGTCCTTGCGCTCCATGTACTCAACACCGTCAAGGTTGATGGGAAAGCCAACAACCTCGATGCCGTACTTGTCCGCAAGCTCCTGCGGAATATCGGAACAGGAATCCGTCAAAAAACCGATCTTGCTCATTTTACATCCTCACTCCATTCATAGCGGGTCAACTGCCCGTGGGTTTCCAAATCGGCAAAATCCCATTGGCGCAGCGCTTCATACACACCCACCGCCACCGCGTTGGACAGGTTCAGGCAGCGCTCGCCCCGGCGCATGGGCATACGCACACAATCTGCTTCATGGGCGGCCAGCAGTTCCTCCGGCAGCCCGGCATCCTCCCGCCCAAAGACGAGATAGGCGCCGTCGGGGTAACTCACATCCACATGGCGGCGCGGGCCTTTGGATGTAAAATAAAAAAACGGGCCTTTGTTTTTGGCAAAAAACTCCGCCAGATCCTGATAATATGTTATATCAAGCTGGTGCCAGTAGTCAAGCCCGGCGCGCTTCAATTTTTTGTCGTCCACGGCAAAGCCCATCGGGCCTACCATGTGCAGCCGTGCGCCCGTCACCGCGCAGGTCCGCGCAATGTTGCCGGAATTCTGCGGGATCTGCGGCTCGACCAGTACAATGTTTAAGATTGGCATACATTCACAGTCCTGTTTGTTTATTTTTTACTCCTGCCTCAATTTCGGCAGCGCGGTTTCCAGCCAGACGCCCAGCCGCTCATCGGCACCCTCAGGGGTCTGCCGGATGCACTCTGCCACAAAGGCAGCGGCGGCCTGCACGGCAGCCTGCGGCACATTGCCCTGCAGGATGCGCCCCACCAGCACCGAGGCAAAAATATCCCCTGTGCCGTGGAACATCCGCGGCTGCAGCGGCGTCTTGACCGCATAGCCCTCGCCGCCGCGGGATGCGCCCACGCAGCCTATGTACCGCCCTCCGCCCAGGCCCGCCACCCCCGTGACGACCACCTGCGGTGCAATGCGGGTCAGCCGGGCCGCCTGGGCCGCTGCCTGTTCGGCACTGCCCACGCCTGGCAGCGGATCGCCCAACAGCAGCGCAGCCTCGGTCACATTGGGCACGATCAGATCAGCGTGGCTGCACAGATCGTACATGGCGGGGACCATATCCGCCCCCAGACCGCTGTACAGTCGGCCGCCGTCCCCCAGCACGGGGTCCACGACCTTGAAGGCACGGGGCCACAGCGCAAAGGCCTGCTGCACCAGCTTTGCCTGCGCGGCATCGGCCAGATAGCCTGAGTAGATGCAGTCGAACTTGACCCCGAGCCGATGGTAATGGGCCAGCGCCGCAGGGCCGTAGGCCGAATCTGCCAGCCTGGCAGGGGCACCCAGCCCGCCCGTGTGGGTGGACAGCACCGCCGTGGGCAGCGCGACCGTCTGCACCCCCAGCGCCGAAAGCACCGGTACGATGACAGACAGCGCCGCCCGGCCGAGCCCCGGCAGGTCATGGATGGCTAATACGGTTTTCGGCGCATTGGTCATGATGCCGCCCTCCTTTTTGATTTCTCATAGATTTTACCATAAAACCCCGCGCAAAAAAAGCAGTATTGGGGCGATTGGGTTGATTTGTTTGGTTTTTGAGCAAAGACAACAAAAACCGCCTGCCGGGCAGCAGACGGTTTTATACATTTGGCGGTCGTTTTCCGGCAGGTTTACAGCACCCGCACGCGGATCGCAGATTCGATGGCGCGCAGCTGCACCGCCAGATCCCCCGTCACATTGCCGGTCACATCCAGCAGGGTGTAGGCAACATCCTTCTTGCTCTTGTTGACCATGTTCTCAATGTTCAGATGAGCCTCGGTCAGCACACCGGTGATGGCCGAGATCGCACCCGGGGTGTTCTTGTGGATCATGCAGATGCGGCGGCCGCCGATGCGGGGCTGGCTGACATCCGGCAGGTTGACGCTGTGGGTAATGTTGCCGTTCTTGAGATAATCGCTCAGCTCGGCGGCGGCCATCACGGCGCAGTTCGTCTCGCTCTCGGGCGTGCTTGCGCCCAGATGCGGCGTGCAGCATACACCCTTGACGCCCAGCAGCTCCTCAGTGGGGAAGTCGCAGAAATACTGTGCGACCTTGCCGCTGTTCAGCGCGTCCAGCAGGGCGGTGTTGTCCACCAGCTCCCCGCGGGCATAGTTCAGCACACGGACACCGTCCTTGCACATGGCCAGCGTCTGGGCGTTGATCGTGTGGCGGGTCGTGGGCAGGTAGGGGACATGGATGGTCAGGTAGTCGCAGCGGGGCAGCATATCGCCCAGCGTGACGCAGTGCTGCACACTGCGGGAGAGGCTCCATGCGGCGTCGATCGAAATGTAGGGGTCATAGCCGAGGACCTCCATGCCCAGCGCCACGGCGGCATTGGCCACCCGGGCACCGATGGCACCCAGACCGATGACGCCCAGCGTCTTGCCGCGCAGCTCAGGGCCGACAAATACTTTTTTGCCCTTTTCCACATCCTTGGCGATGGTGTCGCGCCCCTTGAGGGTCTGCGCCCAGTTGACAGCATCGACCAGATTGCGGCTGCCCGCCACCAGCGCGCCGATGACCAGCTCTGCCACGGCGTTGGCGTTGGCACCGGGGGTGTTGAACACCACGATACCGGCGCCGGTGCATTCCTCGACCGGGATATTGTTCGTGCCGGCACCTGCGCGGGCGATCGCCAGCAGGCTGTCGGGCAGCGGCGTCTCATGCATATCGGCGCTGCGCACCAGAATACCCTGCGGCGCAGCGGCCTCGTTGTCAATTTCAAACTGGTTGGCAGGCAGCTTGGCCAGCCCCACCGGCGAGATAGCGTTCAAAGTTTTGATCGTGTACATATATATAACTCCCTGTTCCCCTTATTATGCTTTGTAGGGGCCGAACATGTCCGGCCCTCAGCCCTGCGCTGCAAGTCTTTAACGGGCTGCTTCCGTGCGGCAAATCAATGTTCTTTGCGGAACTTCTCCATGAAATCGACCAGCTTGTCAATGCCCTCCGGCGGCATGGCGTTGTAGATGGAGGCGCGCATACCGCCGACAAGGCGGTGCCCCTTCAGGTTCACAAAGCCTGCCTCTGCAGCGGCGGCGCAGAACGCCTTGTCGGTGTCGGCATCGGGGCTGGTGAAGGTCACATTCATCATGCTGCGGTATTCCTTCTGCACCGGGTTGCGGTAAAAGTCCTGCCCGTCCAGATAATCGTACAGCACCTTCGCCTTGGCGGCGTTGATCTTCTTCATGTTTTCAAGGCCGCCCACCTCATGCTCAAGGTAATCCATGACCAGGCCGGTCATGTAGATGCACCAGCACGGCGGGGTGTTGTACATGCTGTCGGCGTTCAGCAGGGTGGTGTAGTTCATCATTGTGGGCAGGCTGTCAGGGGTCAGGCCCTTGGCCGCGCCGCCCAGCAGATCCTCACGGATGATGGCCACCGCCATGCCGGCCGGTGCGATGTTCTTCTGTACGCCGAAGTAGATTGCACCGTATTTGCTCACATCCACCGGCTCCGAGCAGATCATCGAGCTCATGTCTGCAATCAGGGGAACGCCGTCCACCTGCGGCACATCGCGGTATTTCGTGCCGAAGATCGTATTGTTCTGGCAGATATGGATGTAGCTGGCGTTGGGGTCATAGTCAATGCCGTTCACATCGGGGATATAGGTAAAGTTCTTGTCCTTGCTGTTGGCGGCAATGCGGGCCGTACCGAACTTGGCGGCCTCCTCAGCAGCCTTTTTGCTGAAATTGCCGGTCACAAGGTAGTCTGCCGTGCCGGTTTTCATAAAGTTCAGCGGCACCATCGCAAACTGCTGGGTCGCGCCGCCCTGAAAAAAGCCCACCTTATAGTTGTCGGGGATGTTCAGCACCCGGCGCATGGCAGCCTCGGTGTTGTTGATGATCTCATCAAACCATTTACTGCGGTGGCTCATCTCCATCACGCTCATGCCGGAACCGTGGTAGTCCAGCAGCTCCGTCTGTGCCGTTTTCAGAACAGCCTCCGGCAGCATCGAAGGGCCGGCGCTGAAATTGTAAACTCTAGCCATCTTAACTTCCTCCTACAGTAAATGAAATGCGACCCGCTCACGGCGGATCGCATCTGCCGCGCCGTTGCGGTATGTCATTTATTATAGGAGCCTGCCGCCGCCCCGGCAAGCGGGCAAACTTACAAAAATGGCGCAAAATTCCGGGTGTGTTTTTGTGTTGTGACTAAATGTTTATCTATCGAGAACACTATATCCTACATTTGTAAAAGCTTTCTTCCCGTCCGTATATTTTCAGCAGTAAAATTTGTGCAACATTTTCTATTGCATTTATATCTTCCACAGATGTAAAATATATTTATGGTTATCTATTACATTTGTAAAACGCATCTTATCCATTCCGGACGACACCGTCCGCAGGGAGGTCTTTATGGAACAGCTTTCCCGCAGTGAGGAGCAGGTCATGGCAGCCCTCTGGGCCTGCAGCCGCGCCGCCACCCGGCGCGAGATTGCCGCGCAGCTGCCGCCCGCATGCCGCTGGGCAGACTCTACGCTGCTCAATTTTTTGCTCCGTCTTGAAAAAAAGAAGTTCGTCCACACCGAAAAGCAGGGCAACAAAAATCTCTACACGCCGCTGGTGCGCCGCCTGACCTACTGCGGCGCCGTCAGTCAGGCCCATCTGCAGACTCTGTACGGCGGCGATATTCGCGCCATGGTGCAGGCGCTGGCCGACACCGGCCGCATGAGCTGCGCCGACACCGAGCGGCTTCTGCGCTGGCTGACCGAATATCAGGCCGCCAACCCGGAGTACGACTACGAATAGCGCCTCACGCTAGGGGGAAGGCAAATCCCCCTGCATCTCCACCATATCTTTCCAGAACCGCTTCTGTACATGGTTCATCTGGGCCTTTTCATTGCGCCGCTCCTCGATCGTAAGCGCCTTAAAAAACCGCTTCCAGAGCCGCTGCCAGTCCAACTCCCCGGCATCAGTGCCGGGCGTGTACCGTTCCATGGTCAGATACTGCACCCGGCCGCTGCGGCGCACCAGCGCCGTTCCGTGAGTGGCGTCAAAGATCAGGAAATCGTCATCGGGCAGGCGGCCGCAGAAATGCCCCCGCAGCAGCGGCAGCACCTGATGCTTCGGGTGGATGACCGCGCCCAGCATATTGTCCCGCTGTTCAAACCGGATAAATTCAATACATTTGCAGGCCTCATTGCTGACCGCCCGCGCAAGGGCAAAGGCCGCAGCCGCATCGGGTTTTCCCAGCATCTGCGCCGCCCGGGGCCCTTGCTCAAAGCAGAGCCGTGCAAAGCGCAGCAGCGTCAGATCCTTGCCGCCCTCCGTGGAGAGAAAGCCCGTTGTGATGCAATCCTTCACCTGTGCGCCCAGCCGCTCCAGCCCGGCTGCCACCCGCCGCGCGCGCTGCGGGTCCGTCGGGATGTCCCGCACGCCGAAAAAATTCAGCTGGCCCTCCTCAGGCGGGCAGACCTCTGCCGGGATCTCTCTGCGCGCGTAGCTTTCAAACACGCAGCAGAGGAAGCCCGCAAAGCTGCCGTCATAGCAGTAGGCCACATCGGTCACATACGCTTGGTAAGACATTGCAGCGCCTCCTGCCGCACGGTTTTTGCGGCTGTATCCGCCGCCATGCCGCGGGCGGCCAGCTTTTGCACGGCCGGGGCAGCATCCGGCAGCGCCTTGGGTACAAAATCATCCAGCGAAAGTTGCTGCATCCCCACGCTGAACGCCTTGGGGTCCAGCAGGGCACCGGCGATCTCGGCGCGGGTGCCGCGGGCAGCCGCCCTGCCGCGGCAGGTGATGAAATACTGCGCCCGCTTCAGCACTACGCCGATGCGCTTCAGCTCTGCCATGCCGAGGTTCTGGGTGCGCCGCGCCTGCAGGATGCGGATAGCGCTCTTAGGGCCGATGCCCGGCACCCGCAGCAGTTCCTCTTTGCCGGCTGTGTTGACCTCCACCGGGAAAAATTCCGGGTGGCGCACCGCCCAGGTACACTTGGGGTCGAGATAGGGGTCAAAATTCGGTTCCTCCTCGGTCAGCAGCTCCTGCGCCGAAAAATGGTAGTACCGCAGCAGCCAGTCCGCCTGATAGAGCCGATGCTCCCGCAGCAGGGGCGGGGCTGTGTGCAGCGCCGGCAGGCGGCGGTCCTCCACAACCGGCAGATAGGCGGAGTAAAACACCCGCCGCAGGGCGTATTTTCGGTAAAGTCCTTCCGTCAGATCCATGATGTGGCGGTCGGTCTCCGGCGTTGCGCCAATGATCATCTGAGTGCTTTGCCCGGCCGGTGCAAACGCCTTTGCACCGCGGTAAAGTACCATCTCCTTTTTGCTCTGCGCGCTCTGCACTGCGATCTGTCCCATAGGGCGCAGGATCGCAGTTTTTTTCTTGTCCGGGGCAAGCGTGTTCAGGCTTGCCTCGCTGGGCAGCTCGATATTGACCGACAGGCGATCGGCCAGCAGTCCGATCTTTTCCACCAGCGCCGGGTCCGCGCCGGGGATCGTCTTGGCATGGATATACCCGTTGAAGCGGTACTCCTCCCGCAGGATGCGCAGCGCCTCGATCATCAGCTCCATCGTGTGGTCGGGCGTACCCAGCACCGCGCTCGACAAAAACAGGCCCTCGATATAGTTGCGGCGGTAAAAGCCGATCGTCAGCTCTGCCAGCTCCCGCGGGGTAAAGGTAGCCCGCGGCCGGTCGTTGGAGCGGCGATTCACGCAGTAGCTGCAGTCATAGCTGCAGACATTCGAGTACAGCACCTTCAAAAGCGACACGCAGCGCCCATCCGGCGTAAAGGCATGGCAGATGCCCGCCGGTGCGCAGCTGCCCAGACTGCCGTGCCGTCCCGGGCGTCCCACGCCGCTGGAGGTGCAGGCCACATCATATTTGGCGCTGTCTGCCAGTATCTCAAGCTTTTCCGCAAGGTCCATTCTGCCCGCCTCCTGAAAAAAGGGTATAAAAAATACAGCCCGCCGCATATCCTTGCTTAGCAGGGTGTGCCGCGGGCAGCATTTTTAAAAGATACTTCTGTTTTGCCGTTCAAAGTCCGGACTATGGGACTCTGCTTATGCTACAATATAGATGCGGAGAGAGAGATCACCACTTAGCCTTGGTCTCCACGACCTTGCCTGCGATGTAAAGGTGATCCAGCTCCTCCCCCTTGATGACCATTTCCTCATAGGCCGGGTTAAAGGGGTGCAGCACGACCGAGTTGCCGCGCTGGATGTACTTTTTCAGCGTACCTTCGCCGTCTGAACCGTAGACCAGCACACCAAGGTCGCCGTTGTCGAGCGTATTCTGGCGGTGGACAAGCGCAAGATCGCCATCGGAAATGCGCGGCTCCATACTGTCACCCTTGACAACCAGAAAGAAATAGTTCTCCGGGTCCTTGACGCAGGCGTATTCCTTACCGTAGTCCTCCTCAAAGGCCAGCGCACCGTACCCGGCGCGCACCGTGCCAACAACCGGGACTTGAGACTCGGTATAACGGCTGAACGCATTGCGGCCCACAGCAGAGGACGCGTCCGGCTCCTTGCGCAGCCCCAGCAGGACATCGGCAGGGGTGTCGAGGATTTCAGCCAGGCGTGCCACGGTCTGCGGATCCGGGGTGGAACGCCCCGTCTCCCACTTACCGACAGCCTGCTGCGTCACTCCCAGCATCCGGGAAACCTCTGCCTGGCTGTATCGTTTGGCCTTGCGGGCCTCTTTCAAGCGCTCTGCAAACATCGGGAAAACTCCTTTTTCAATAGGATAAAGCTGTATCTTGTGGAAATCCCATTTCATTGCTCCCATTATACAACTACCCATTGTTTTTGTAAAGAGGTTTCCGCAACTTTTTTCAAAAATAAGTTGTAATTTTATCTTGACAACAACCGTAAGATGTATTATAGTAGTCTCATCAAGCGGATCACATTCATCCGTTGTTATTTGCGGCGGGGCAGCCTTTGCGGGGCAGCCTCATCAGGAGGTATCGGTATGAACTGGGAACTCATCAAACACAAGCTTTGCAGACTGATTGCAACCACAGCCATCCTGCTGGCCGGTGCGATGGTAAGCGCGGCCGCTGCCGGCTCCATGCCGCTTTGGGCTGCGCTGCTGGGCCTTTTTGCGTCCGTTGTGCTGCTGAACGCCGTATGCGGTATTCTGCTGGGTGCCCCGTCCCGCACTGCCGAGGCTGTTCTGCCTGCAACGCACAAGCGGCCTGCCGTTCAGCTGCAGGTCGTGCGCGGCGGGCACGCCGCCTGACAACACGCCTACTCCTATTCGTTGTGATACATATAACTGCAGCAAGCCCCGCACGCTTTTTGGCCGTGCGGGGCTTGCTGCAAAGAAGGCTCTATGCTACAATGAGGAAAACGAACCAAGGATGTGACCTGCATGAAATTGTTGGAAGTCTGCGTGGACAGTCTCGCCTCCGCCCGCGCTGCCGGGCAGGGCGGGGCAGACCGACTGGAGCTTTGCAGCGCACTGGCCGTGGGCGGTCTGACGCCCTATGCCGATCTGCTGCGCCAGATCAAGGCGGAGATCAGCCTGCCTGTGCGCTGCCTGATGCGGCCGCGTGCGGGGGATTTTCTCTACACGCAGGAGGAAATCGACCTGCTCTGCCGCCAGATCACGGCGCTGCGCGCCGCCGGAGCGGACGGCTTTGTCATTGGCGCCCTGACACCGGCGGGGGATCTTGATCTGCCCGCCATGCGCGTTCTGCTGGACGCCTGCGGCGGCGCCCCCGTCACCCTGCACCGCTGTATAGATGTCTCCCGCGATCTGTGCGGCACCTACCGCGCTGCCGCCGCACTGGGCATCGACACCGTGCTGACAAGCGGCGGGGCTGAGAGCTGCCGCAAGGGCACAGCCCAACTGGCTGCGCTGCTGCGCCTGCGGGATGCGCTGAACGGCCCCGAGATCCTCATCGGCGCAGGGGTCAGCGCCGCCGTCATTGACGAGCTGCGCGCTGCGTTGCCCGGGGCGCGGGCCTTCCACGCCAGCTGTAAAAAGCTGCTCGACAGCGGCATGACCTTCCGGCGGGAGGGCGTCCCCATGGGCCTGCCCGGACTGGACGAGTGGCACATCCAGCAGACCGATGCCGAGGCTGTGAGGGCGGCGAAGGATGCGGTAATGCGGTAACGCGGGCGGATATAGAATCACCCCTGCATTAAAGCAAGAAGCAAAACCCGCCTGCCGATTTTTTATCAGCAGGCGGGTTTCAATTTTCATCATAAGGGTCATCAAACAGCCCGAACATCGAGGTTTTTTCAAGATCCGGCACAGTATATTCCCGAATCTGCCGCACAGGCTGGAACCCGCCGGTATCCTCGGGCGCGCGGCGGCCATGATGGGCGCGGGGGCGGCTTTCTGCGGCCATAGCAGCCTCCGGCTCGGCATAGGACGGCATACCAGCCTCCTCGTAATCGGGCGTCAGCTCCAGCTCCTCAAGAAGGCTCTGGATGGCTGCGCAGTCCTCGGGCACATCAGTCAGGCTCGCGCCGTAATGACAGAACAGTACGGTGCCGTCCCGGTCCAGAATCAGCGTCAGCGGCAGCTGCTGTTCAGCACCCTTTACCGGCTGGTAGCCCTGCTTTTTGGCCTCCCGCAGGATGCGCCACCCCTCCAGCGAATAGCTCATCAGCGTGCTTTTGCTTGTGGGTATGGCAAGATGCTCATACAGCACGCCCGCTGCATCGCAGAGCAGGGGATAGGGCAGCGTGTCCGGCCCGATGCTGCGCGACAGCTTGTCCGCGCGCGAGCGAACCACCAGCGCAAAGCCGCCGTCATGCAGTGCGGCGTAGGTGTCGGCATAGCGGCTTGCAAAGGTGCGCGTAATGGGATGGCCGAAGTTCGCCATAAAGACCACCACCAGCGGGGCGCTGGCCTGCAGCAGATCACGGAAGCGATTGCGGGCGCTGTAGGGCGTGTCATACAAAAAGAAGGGGAGTCTGTCCCCAACGCAGATCCGCTCCGCCACGGCCAAGCACCCCTTTCCTCAAAAAACATAACTCAAAAACCCGGACAGGAAGTCCTGCCCGGGATAGTTCTGTAAAAACCCCGCACAGCCGTCTGCAACCAATCAAAACCTACCGGTACAGGCAGGTGGGTACCCTACAAGAGCGTTCATGCTCCCTTCTTCCGCCGAAGCGGGAGGTCTGCAATCCGGTCCTCGACCCGGGTTCCCAAAATTTGATTAGTAGGATTCTATAAGGCCGCAACAAATCGAACCGCGCAGGGTGAAAAAGCCGTTCGGCCTTTTACTGCAATTCAGAATCGTCGATATCGTACATAGCGCGCAGGCGCTCCTCGAACACCTTGCCGACGGTGATCAGTTCCTCATCATCGTCCACGATGTCCATATACTCGCCCTCATCATCGGTGCCGATGCGCATCAGGATCAGCTCAGCATCCTCCTGCAGGCTCTCGGGATCCTCCTGATAGGGGATAACAGCCAGATAACGGGTGCCGTTGACCTCGGTAGCGTCGATCACCTCAAAGGTGACCTCCTTGCCGTCCTCATCCTCCAGCGTCAGCAGATCGGGGGCAGCTTCTTCCAGCATTTCCGGGCTCAGTTCGTCAGACATAAGTGACCTCCTGTGGTCGTTCGTATTTGATGCTTATAGTGTACCCTTTTTTTCTTCAAACGTCAAGGGTGTTCAAGCGGGAAGTTCTGTGGTATAATAGCTTTAATTGGATTTTTACGGAGGTTGCCGCCATGCACAAAAAACTCTGTCTGATGCCCGCGCTGGCGCTGGCCCTGCTGTGTGCCTGCAGCAGCGGCGAAAAAAAGACCCCACCCACCCGTCCGGCTGATTTCGTCAGCAGTGAGCGGCAATTCACCGCGCCCGGCAGCGGCGATATCATCGCCATTTTTGATACCTCTCTGGGCGAGGTGCGCGCCGTGCTTTACCCTGATGCCGCACCGATGGCCGTTTACAACTTTGTGGGGCTGGCCCGCAGCGGATATTACGATAACACGACGATCTGGCGCAGCGAGTACGGCTTTGCCGTGCAGGGTGGCGATGCGACCGGCACCGGTACGGGCGGCTCCACGATCTGGAGTAACAACCCCTACCCGCTGGAGGCTGACGCGGGCCTCAAGCACTACGCCGGGGCGCTCTGCGCTGCGTTTGCGGCGGGCGGCGATGCGACCGGCGGCAACAGTCAGTTTTATTTCGTGACCGCCCTGCCGGACAGTGTGAGCAGCAGCGATCTGCAGGCCGAGCTGACTGCCAACGGCTACACCGACGCGCAGGTCGCGGCCTACGCTGCCGTGGGCGGCTTACCGTACCTAGACAACACCGACACGGTGTTCGGTCAGGTATATGCGGGCATGGAGGTCGTGGACGCGATGGCCTGCGTTGACACGGTGAAGGATGATGACGGAAACGACACCTTCCGCCCCACCGAGGAAGCCGCTATCACAATCAACCATGTAACGATCACGACCTACACAGCCGAGGCGGACAACGGCCTTGATACGGTAGGCTGATACCAACAGTATATGCAAACCCGCCCCCGCAGAGCGTTGGCAGAACTGCCAAACTTTGCGGGGGCGGGTTGTCTATTATGCTATTTTCAAAGGCTTCCCCCGAGGGGCTGCGCCCGCAGGCGCGTGTCGGAGCGCAACCGCCGAAGGCGGCTCTTAGCGCGGAGACTGAAGCTGTCACCGAAGGTGACTGATGAGGGCAGAGCTGACCAAGCTGACCCGTTTACGGGCAACCGTAGCAAACCCGCCCCCTCATCCGGCCTCGGCCACCTTCCCCCAAGAAGGGGAAGGCTTTTGAGGTTTATTTCTTTGTGTTTCCGCCCATGCGTCTGTCGCGGCGGGCATACTCAGCCAGTGCCTTGTCAAAGCACTCCTTGGTAAAATCGGGGAAAAGGGTATCGGTAAAGTAGAACTCCGCATAGGCGCACTGCCACAGCAGGAAGTTGGACAGCCGCTCCTCGCCGCTGGTGCGGATCATCAGATCCACCGGGGGCAGGTCGCGGTAGAGATGCTTCTCGATGGTTTTTTCATCGATCTCCTCGGGCTGCAGCGCACCGGCCTTGACCTCAGCTGCGATTGCGCGGGTGGCATCGGTCAGCTCGGCATGGCTGCCGTAGTTCAGGCAGAAGTTGACGATACCCTTTTCGTTGTCCTTCGTCAGATCCATCATATAATCCATGGCATCCAGCACGCGCTGCTGCAGCCCCTCGCGGCGGCCGCTGAACAGCACCTTGCAGCCGCGCTCGTTCATCTCATCGGCAATGGTGCGGAAGTTGTTGGCAAACAGGTCCATCAGATAGCCGACTTCCTTGGCATCGCGGCTGAAATTCTCGGTGGAGAAAACATAGAGCGAAAGCACAAAGACGCCGCGGTCACCGACGGCATAGCGGGTGATCTCACGCAGGCGGTCAAAGCCGGCTTTATGGCCCATGCTGACGGGCAGCAGGCGCTGCTTGGCCCAGCGGCGGTTACCGTCCACGATGATGGCTACATGGGTAGGAAAGCGGGGTTCAACTGGATTCGGCATAACAGTTCTCCTTTTTTATTGCTCGGGGCGGACCAGCTCCGGCGGTTCCTCGCCGGGGTGATGGGCGCGCCAGTTCAGAAAGCTTTCCAGAATGACGGCAGCGGAGACCGAGTCCAGCCGCTCCTTGCGCTTGGCACCGAATGTATCGTTATCGGCCAGAATAGCGGCGGCGGACACGGTGGTGCGGCGCTCATCCCACATCACAACGGGCACGCCCGCCGTGTTGGCAAGGCGCTGGGCAAAACGGCGGCTCTTGCTGGCTCGGCTGCCCTCGGTGCCGTCCATGTTTTTTGGCAGGCCGCAGACAAGTCCCTCCGCCCCGCGGGCGGCAAAGACCTCCGTCACAGCGGCGGCAACCTTGTTCATGCTTTTCTCTTCGATCTGCGGCGTGATGGGGGAGGTGATCGTCTCCCCGGCATCGCACCCGGCAAGCCCGGTGCGGGAATCGCCATAGTCAACGGCAAGCCATTTCATGGGCAGGGCTCCTTTACATTTTGTCAGATATAGATATTATAGCATAAAAAATCCGCCCTGACCAGCAGGGCGGGAGATTTTGTTTGCCTTGTTGCTTTGCCTTCCCCGTGGGGGGGAGGTGGCCCCGCAGGGTCGGATGAGGGGTGGGCTTGCTACGGTTGCCCGTAAACGGGTCAGCCTGGTCAGCTCTGCCCTCATCAGTCACCTTCGGTGACAGCTTCCCCCGTGGGGGAAGCCCTTGGGGTACTGTAGGGGTCGATGCTTGCATCGACCCGCGGGGCGTCGAGGACGCCGCCCCTACAAACTCAGACCAGCGAGCCCTTCAGCCGCTTATCCAGCTGGATCGTCAGCATGGCGGCCAGAACGATCTTCACGGCATCGCCGGGCAGGTAGGGCAGCACGCACCAGCCCAGAGCGCTCACAAGGTCAGCACCGGTCAGCGTCATGAACCAGATCGTGCCCAGCAGGTAGCAGGCGGCGCAGCCTACGACCATCGCAGCGCAGAGCGCCCAGAATTTGCGGCCCAGCACCCGGACCAGCAGGGCCGTGATCAGCGCAGTCAGAATGTAGCCGATGGCGTAGCCGCCGGTCTTGCCGAAGATCGCGGACGGGCCGCCCTGAAAGTTGGCCAGCACCGGCACGCCGATGGCCGCCAGCGCAATAAAGACCACTTGGCTGGCCGTGCCCCAGACGGGGCCGAGCATCGTGCCCGCCATGTAGACGGCAAACAGTGCCAGATTGATGGGTACGCCCCAGGGCATCGGAACGGCGATCTGGCTGCAGACGGCAACCAGCGCGGTGAACATGGCACACAGCACCATGCGGCGGACATTGTCAGTAGTTTTCGTCATACTTTCGTACTCCTCTTGTTGAATGGTAATTTATAGCATTGCCGTATCCTGCCCGGGTGCCGCCGCAGCGGCTTCTGACAGAATGCAGCGATGTTTTACAGCAATCGAACGCCGGCCTCGCCGCTGGTCAGGGAAGCAGGACGGCTTTCACCGTCATAGCGCACGACAAGCCTGCATTCATCATCAATGCCCAGCACGGCGGCGGGGCGCGGTGTGCCGCTGCGCGGCGTGACCAGAACACGGTGGCCCGCCAGCGCCAGACGGCTGCGGTATTCGTCCAGATACCCGCTGCGCGGGCCGGTGCGGTACAGCGGCCAGAACTCGTTCAGAAACGCCGCTGCCAGCGCTGCCCGGGCACCGGGCGCCGGGTCGCCGTCAAACAGCGCCCCCGCCACGCTCTGCAGCTCCGCAGGCCAGCCTTCGGCCGGTGCCACCACATTAAAGCCCAGCCCCAGCACCGCATAGTCCAGCATACCGGACTCCAGATCGAGCGCGGCCTCGGTCAGGATGCCGCATACCTTGCGCCCGTTCTTCCAAAGGTCGTTGACCCACTTGATGCGGATCGGTGCCCCGCAGAGCTTTTCAGCCGCGCGGGCGGCAGCCACTGCCGCCATGGCGGTCAGGCCCACAGCCTGCCGGGCACCGATCTCCGGGCGCAGCAGGATGCTCATATACAGGCCGCCCGGCGGGGAATAGAAGCTGTGCCCGCCGCGCCCTCGCCCGGCAGACTGTGCCTGTGCGATCAGCACCAGTCCCTCGGGCGCACCGGCATCGGCACGGGCGCGCAGGGCGGCATTCGTACCGGGCAGCCGATCCACGACCTCGATCTGCAGCGCGTGCAGGGGTTCCGGCGCAAGCAGGGCCGCCACGGCGGCGGCGTTCAGCACATCAGCGTCTGCGGCAAGGGCGTAGCCGCGGTTCGTCACAGCCTCAATGGGGATTCCGTCACTGCGCAGAGCAGCCACAGCCTTCCACACCGCTGTGCGGCTGACGCCCAGCTGCGCGGCCAACTCCTGCCCGGAGATATACCGCCCGCGCGCCGCGTCCAGCGCCGCCAGCACCTGCTGCTTGACCATATCCACACCCCCCTGTAAGCCCGACTGTAGGCCAGTATACCGCGCCGCAGGCCGAAATGTCAACGCCTTTGCAGTGTTACGGTTGACAATCAAAGCAAAAAAATGTCCCGCCGGGCAGGCGGGAACGGCAAAAGCCCCGCAGGCATTGTGCCTGCGGGGCTTTTGCTATGATGCAAACAGATTTAGTGGGAAAAGTCTAACTTAGCGCTGGATACGGCCGGAACCGTCGCCGCCGGCCAGCTTCTCGACCTCGGAGACAGTGACCATGTTGTAGTCGCCCTCGATGGAGTGCTTCAGGGCAGAAGCAGCAACAGCGAACTCAACAGCGTCCTGCGTGGACTTGCCGTTCAGCAGGGCATAGATCAGGCCGCCGCCGAAGGAGTCACCGCCGCCAACGCGGTCGATGATGTGCAGGTCGTACTTCTTGGAGAAGCAGTACTCATTGGAGGCAACATCGTACAGCATGGCGCTCCAGCCGTTGTCGAAGGCAGAGTGGCTCTCACGCAGGGTGATAGCGACCTTCTCAAAGCCGAACTTGTCAGCCAGCTGCTTGGCAACACTCTTGTAGCCCTCGCGGTTGATCTCGCCGGCGTAGATGTCGGTAGCCTCGGCCTCGATGCCGAAAACGTCCTTGGCATCCTCCTCGTTGGAGATGCAGACATCGACATACTGGCACAGGTCGGTCATGGCAGCGCGGGCCTGCTCACGGGTCCACAGCTTGCCGCGGTAGTTCAGGTCGCAGCTGATCTTGACGCCATGAGCCTTAGCAGCCTTGCAGGCCTCGCGGCAGATCTCAACAACATTCTCGCCCAGAGCCGGGGTGATGCCGGTGAAGTGGAACCAGTCCACGCCCTCGAAGATGGCATCCCAGTCGAAGTCAGCGGTGGAAGCCAGCTGAATGGCGGAGTTGGCGCGGTCATAGATGCAGACGGAACCACGCTGAGAAGCGCCCTTCTCGTTGAAGTAGATGCCAACGCGATCGCCGCCGCGGGTGATCTTGCTGGTGTCAACGCCGTAGCGGCGCAGGCTGTTCACAGCGGCCTGACCGATGGCATGAGCGGGCAGCTTGGTAACGAAGGCTGCATCGATGCCGTAGTTGGCCAGAGAAACAGCAACATTGGCCTCGCCGCCGCCGAAGGTGAACTCCAGATTGTTGGCCTGAACGAAGCGCTCATAGTTGAACGGCTGCAGACGGATCATCAATTCGCCAAAAGTAACGACTTTCATGGTGAACTCCTTTTAATTCAATATTTTTTAAGATAGGGGAGCGGGGCATCGAGGCCGCCGCCCCCTGGATTTACATTGGGATTACGCCAAATCAGCGCTGGACCAGATGGAAGGCAAAGCCTGCGATCTCGTCAGCAAAGTAGATGGCAACGGTCTTGCCGTCCTTGACATTTTTGCTGTCCATGTCGAACTTGACACCGCGCTGGCCGAGGTGATAGATAGCGCGGTCAACATTGTTGGTCAGGATAGCAATGTGGCCATTGGTGCCGCGGCCCGGCTTCTTCATGATCTCGAATTCCTTCTTGCCCACGAAGATGCTGGAGTTGCCGGGCTTGACAGCCATGCTCAGCAGGCTGGCGATGGTCTCGGCGGTCTTGGCGGCCTCGGCCTCGTTCTCGCAGTTGATGCCGATGTGGCCCAGCTCAAGGCCCAGCATGACATCAACGGCCTCGCGGCTCATTGCGGCGATCTCGTCCCAGGCACCGGCCTTGATCTTGTCGCTCTTGCACATCCAGGTGCCGCCGACGGCGATGATCTGGTTGTAGCCGAGATAGTTGTTGACGTTCTTGGCGTTGACACCGCCGGTGCACATCCACTTGCAGGTCTTGAGGGCAGCGCCGATGTTCTTCAGCTTGTCCACGCCGCCGTTGGCCTCGGCAGGGAAGAACTTAACGCACTCGCAGCCCATGTTCATAGCCTGCTGCATCTCGCCGGCGGTGGCGGTGCCGGGCATCATGATGCCGCCCTTGTCGATGACATGCTGGCAAACCTCGGGGTCAAAGCCGGGGGCAACGATGAAGGAAGCACCGGCAGCCATAGCGCGGTCAGCCTGATCAACGGTCAGGACAGTGCCGGCGCCCAGCAGCATTTCGGGCAGCTCCTCATGGATCTTCTTGATGCAATCCTCGGCGCAGGCGGTGCGGAAGGTGACCTCCGCGGCCGGCAGGCCGCCGTCCATCAGGGCCTTGCACAGGGGCAGGGCCTCATCCACGCTGTTGAAGGCAATGACCGGGATAATGCCGATCTCGTAAACACGCTGCAAAACAGAATTCATAGCAATTCTCCTTCACTCATTCTGTGCGGGTGCCCGGCACCGTATGCCGCGGCAGGGCTCGCACTCGGTTACTTTTATTATATCCAATGGGCGCGCGTGCGTCAATCGGGCAAAAACACGCAGGAAACCGCACGATTTTTGTCACTTATGCTAAGGATTCCGCAATTCGGAAAAGAACTTGAAAAATGCTGCAAACTTTGTTATAATCGTTCCATAATACGGAACGAAAAGCAACCCCTGCGTTCCGTACGAAATTATGAATTTTTTGTTAAATTTCATTGGGAGGCCTGTGGTATGGCAGAAAAAGGCGGCGTACAAAGCGTGGAGCGCATCTTCCAGCTGATCGAGCATCTGGCGGCGCACCCCACCGGGGTCAGCCTGCAGACGCTGGCAGGGGAGACCGGGCTTGCCAAAAGCACCGTTCACCGGCTGCTGGCCAGTCTGGTCGGGCTGGGCTATGTGGTGCAGGACGAGGAAAACGGCCATTACCGCCTGACCCTGAAGATGTTTGAGCTGTCGAGCGGCATTGTGGACAGCATGGACATCATGGGTGTGGCCAAGGCGCATCTGGAGCGGCTCTCCCAGCGCACCGGCGAGGCTGTGCATCTCGTGATCCGGGACGGGCGGGACATCGTCTACATTTATAAGACCGAGAGCGGCCCGATGCGGATGTCCAGCCGTGTGGGCCTGCGCAGCCCGCTGTACTGCACCGGCGTGGGCAAAGCCATTCTGGCCACCCTGCCCGGCGATGAGGTGGAGGATATCTGGACCCACAGCAATGCGCAAAAGCTGACCGCCCGCACGATCACCGATCTGGAGGAGCTGCGCAGCCAGCTGGTGGAGGTCCGCGCCAACGGCTACGCCATTGACGATGAGGAAAACGAGCTGGGCGTCCGCTGTGTGGCCGTGGCCATCCCCGGGCCGGACGGCCGCGCGGAGAGTGCGTTTTCCATCAGCGGTCTGGCGCCCTACATGACGCCCGAGCGGATCCGCCGCATTGCCACGCTGGCGCTGGACGCCCGGACGGATATTCTGGCAGATTTAGGGTTGCGGTGAAATAGGGTGTATTTTTCACGTCCGGCAACAGGTAAAGCCCCTCCGGTCATCGCTTCGCTCGACCACCTCCCCACTGCGTGGGGCGGCCTTTTTGCGGCCGCAGGCCGCCAGAAAGGCTCCTCACAATGTGGGGAGCTGGCCGAGCCTGCGAGGCCTGAGGGGCTTTGTCGGGCCTTGCCGCGGCAGCCTGTAGGGGCCGGGCATGCCCGGCCCGCGACTTGGCGGACATTGCAGTTTTCCGGTTTGTCTCCTTTTTTATATTGCTTTGTAGGCAAGTGTCCAGCCCCCTCCACGGCGGCCAGAGGGCTGGCCGCCCTACAAACTCCCGTTTACGGCAAGGGCTTTATCCCTCCCGGGGCGTGGCAACAATCTGCGGGGCGTCGGGGACGCCGCCCCCCAGATTGTTTTCTTCACTCTTCGCTACGATCTATTCCCCGCAGCAGTTCCTCCGCTGCTACCCCGTACAGCTTCGCCAGCGCCAGCAAGTTTGTCGTGCTGGGGTCTGCGCTGCCGTTCTCCCATTTGGAGACCGTCTGACGGCTGACGCCTAAGCTTTCGGCTTCAAACTCCTGCGTCATATGGCAGCGGGTACGGTGGGCCTTCAGTGTCTCTCCCAGTGTCCGCTTCGCGGCCTGCTTTTCCGCCCGCACCTCCCTGCTGCCGATGTACTTTTTCAGCGCCCGCGCGATCAGCACAAACAGGTACACGACCGCCGTCAGCAGCGCTACCGTCAGCACAAGATTCAAAATCCCCCACCATGCTGCAAATGCCATCTCTATTTCCTCCTTCGTGGATTTTTCTGCCCCCAGTATACCAGACTGTGCCGCATTACACCATCAACTATCGCGTATATTTTGGGTTACATTGCAAAAAGCGGCCTGTCTGCGTTCTTTCCGCAGACAGGCCGCTTGCTTTAAAACTGTTCCAGAATTGCCAGCAGCTTGTCAAGGCTGCGCTCGTTGAACTCCAAAATCAGAATATCGCACCCCGGCGCGTCGACGATGCCCGCGTCAAAGGTATCGATGTGCTCGCGCCAGCTGGCCGCAAACCGCGCCTGCAAATAGGGCATATAATACTCACTGAACGAGTCGCCGATGACCCGCACGGCGCGGTCATCTTTTTCAAACAGTTGGGCGTAGCCGGGCACGGTGTAAGTCTCCTCGGCGGGCAGGCTGGCGTAAAGCGCCGCCACATTGGCCATATCGCCGGTGGTCGTTCCATCAGCCTCCACCGGGTAGCTCTCCGGGGAGAGGGTCGGCATATCCAGCGCTTCAAAAATACCGTCCAGCCCATACAGCGCGCCCACCGCGTTCCAGTGGGTGTCCGTCTTGTAGTAGAGCAGCCGGTCAGGGTTCTGGCGCGCCTGACTGCGCAGCAGATCATACCGCCACACCACCGGCACCGTTGTGTGGCTCTGCAGGTAGGCTGCCAGCAGGTCGGTACGGTTCTGCTCGTTCACGATGGGGTAGCCGTCCGGCATATACTCCTGATAAATGCGGTCCTTGCTGGGCGTCAGGTCCAGCACCAGCGTGCAGCCGTTTTCTGCCAGCCGGTCATTTAAGATCTGCAGCCCCGCGCTGGCCTCGGCCAGCACCTCGGCACTGTCGTTCAGTTCAGTCAGGCCCTGATAGTTTGCCATCGGCTGGGCAGCGTTCGGCCCGTCCTTGTAGAACAGCCACCCTTTCTTGCCGGGCAGCACCTGATCGCTCTGGCTTGTGCCGAACAGCGCATAATCCAGCCCGGCGTTGACCAGCACAAACTGGTAACGGAAGGGAGAATTGTCCACCAGAAAGTTATCGAGATTTCGCGGCAGCTCCCGCAGCGGGCTGTGAAGCACCTGCGGCAGGCCGGTCATCAGCCGGTTCTCATGGCTGTCCATCGACAGCTGCTTGGAAAAGATGTTGAAGATCGGGAACGCCAGTCCGATCACGGCGCAGAACACGCCGATAAAACCGATCTTTATCGCTTTGCGCATCGTCTGCACCTCCTCAGAACTGGAAATAGATAAACGCGCTGTAGGTGCCTGCCGTGACCCGCATCAGGCCAAGGAAAAGCAGCACCAGCAGCAGCACCATGCCCGCAGGGGACGGCGCTTTTCTTTCGTACAGGGCCTTTTTCAGCCGGGGGCGCAGCGCCTGCAGCGGTCCGCACAGCAGGAAGGACGCCGCCAGAATCAGCAGCAGCTTGGTATCCGCAAAGGCCGCCAGCGTATACCCGCGGGCCCCGCTCTGCCATGTCAGGATGCCGCGCCACGCGGCCAGTCCCTCCCGCAGACCCGGTGCACCGAAGATGATCAGTGTGGCCCAGAGCACCACCACCGTATAAAGATGCCGGAAAAATTTCGGCAGCTGGTTAAGCAGCTGCCCCAGACCCAGCCGCTCAAGGCAGAGGATCACGCCGTGCAGCAGGCCGAACACCACATACTGCCACGCCGCGCCGTGCCACAGGCCGGTGAGCGTAAAGACGATGAGCAGGTTCAGGCAGGTGCGGCGCAGCCGGCAGCGGCTGCCGCCCAGCGGGATGTACACATAGTCGCGGAACCAGCCGGACAGCGAAATATGCCACCGCCGCCAATATTCGCCGACAGAGCAGGCGAGATAGGGGTAGTCGAAGTTTTCCGGCAGGGTGATACCGAAGAATTCTCCGATGCCGATGGCCATATCACTGTAGCCGGAGAAGTCAAAATACAGCTGCATCATATACGCCGTGTAGCCCAGCACAAGAATGGGTGCCGGCAGCGTGGCGGCGGGCACCGCTGCGACCTTTGCGTAGATCAGCGCCAACTGGTCGGCGATGATGGCCTTTTTGGCAAGGCCCAGCACCAGCCGCTTGATGCCGTAGCAGAAGCGGTCCGCCGAAACGCAGCGCGCCTGCCCGCAGGGGTCAAGCTGCGGGGCCTGCTGCCCATAGCGGACAATGGGGCCGGACGGCCCGTGGCCGAAGAACGCAAGAAACACCGCGAACCGGAAGGGGCTTTTTTCGGGGGCGGCGCGCCCTGCCGCGACATCCGCACAGTAGCCGATGGCCGTGAACACATAAAAGCTGATGCCCAACGGCAGGGCAGGGGCCAGCACCGGCACAAGGCCCGGCGCAAAAGCGTTTACGGTCTCGGCCGCAAAGCCCGCATATTTAAAGACACCCAGCACCGCCAGATCGAGCAGCACCAGCGCCGTCAGCAGCGGGCGTTTGTGGGCCAGCCGCCCCAGCGACAGCCCGCCCAGCCAGTTGATGCCGGCCAGCAGCACCAGAATGGCCGCGCCCTTCAGCCCCGCCCAGGCAAAAAACAGCAGGCTGAACGCACCCAGCACTGCATTGCGCAGCCGTTTGGGGCAGAGCCAGTAGACCGCCAGCGCCAGCGGCAGAAAAACAAACAAAAACTGCACCGAGGAAAATGCCATATACACACAACTCCGCGCGGCACTACCGTGGGGCAGTGCCGCTTCATAAAAATTTTACATCTGTAAACATTATAAAGGGTATCCCAAAATTCGGCAAGATGTGCGCCGCAAAAAGTTGTTTTTTGCACATTCCCGCTCATTTTGCAGGGTATGACCATAGACAATCCCGCTGTGAGTGACTATAATAAAGATGTATTTTTATGTAACGGAGGCGTCTGCCCATGGAAAATCTGATTTTCGGCGCGTTTGCCACGCTGGAAGGCTACCGCGAGGGGGACGCCGCCAATCTGGGCCGCACAGTCTATGACCGCTGCACCGTCACGGCGCTCTGCAGCGCCAAGGCCCAGAACCCGCGCTGCACCGTGGCGCTGCTGACCAATGCGCCTGTGCCTGAGCCGTTCTGCAGCCAGCTTACCGGCGGCGGGGTCGAGATCTGGGACTGCCCCTTTGACGCCTACCGCGTACCGGCCGACACAAACTGGGCGCTGGCCTACTATAAGCTTTGCGCCATGGCGTGGGTGCTGGCCCACAGGGACTTTGCCCGCGCCTGCATGATCGACCTTGACACCTACACTCAGCACCCACTGGATGATCTGTGGCGGGAATGTGACGAGGCGGTGCTGCTCTATCAGGTGCCCCACGCCGCCAGCCAGACGATGACCGCAGCCATCAGCCAGTGCTTTGACGCAGTGGAGCCGGCGGGCGCCCCCCACAGCCTTACCCACTTCGGCGGGGAGCTTGTGGCGGGCAGCAGGGCACGGCTTACAGCTTTTATGACGCTCTGCCGCCGGTATTTTGATGAGCTGCAGGCACAGGGCATCACCCCGCGCGAGGGGGACGAGGCTGTCTGGTGCGGCGCTGCCTACCGCAGTCTGGCCGCCGGGCAGCCGGTACGCGCCGCCAATGCCTATATCTTCCGCTATTGGCTCGGCGGGCATTTCTACTATGTATCGACCAATTACGCGCTCGATCCCGTCTGCATCCTGCATTTGCCGGGTGCCGCCAAGGACCGCCAGCTCAAGCTGATCTACCGGATCTACGCCCGGCGCGGGGCCTTCCCTCCGCCGGAAAGGATCCACCGCCTCTGCGGCCTGCCCGCCGCACACCCGCCGCTGCTGCGCACCGTCTGGACGCGGCTGCTGGCCCGCCTGTAAGGAGCCGTTATGCCCAAGAAAAAGAACGACCTCAGCCAGCGGCTGGAAGCCGTCATCAAGACGCTGGTGCCCCAGCAGGAGCAGAACCCCGATGACCTCGGCCCGATGATGCGCGCCATCAAGGCGGTACACAGCATCAGCGACCATACCTCGACCACGCCGGAAGATCTTGAGCGCCAGCGCGCCGGGCAGGAGCTGTTCGCGCGGCTTGTCACGCCGTCGATCGGCATCCGCAACGACAGCCTGACGGTGGGGAACATCCCTGCCGAGTGGATCAGCCTTGAGCATGGTCATGACCGCCGCCACGCTGTTTTGTACTGCCACGGCGGCGGCTACACCTGCGGCCAGCTGGGCTACGCCCGTATTCTGGCCAGCAAGCTCGCCCTTGCCACCGGCTTTGATGTGCTGTCCTTTGAGTACCGCCTTGCGCCGGAGCATCCCTTCCCCGCAGCCATCGAGGACGCACTGGCCGTCTGGGATTATCTGATGTATATGGGCTACGGCGCACGGGATGTCATCGTGGCGGGGGATTCCGCCGGGGGCAATCTGGCGCTGGAGCTGGCACTGAAGCTGAAGGAGCAGGGCCGCGCCCAGCCGCGCGGGCTTTTGCTGTTCAGCCCCTGGACCGACATGACGGCCAGCGGCAAGAGCTACCGCACCTGCAAGACGCTGGACCCGATGCTGACGATGGAGTACATCGCCGCCGTGCGCGAGGCCTACACCGGCCCCGATGCCGACTGGACCCGCCCCTGCTACAGTCCACTGTTTGCCGACCTGCGCGGCCTGCCGCCGACCTTAGTGCAGGTGGGCACGAATGAGATCCTGAAGTCCGACAGTGAGCGGCTGGTGGAAAGCCTGCAGAAGGCCGGCGTCTATGCCCAGCTGGAGATCTACCCCGAGTGCTGGCATGTCTTTCAGCAGATGCCCGTCCACCGCGCCGCCATGGCGATGGAAAGCGCCGGGCGGTTCGTGCAGAAAATCATTTAAAAAAGAGGAAAACCCATGTCCGATTCCTGGTACAAAGTTGACAATGTCGCCAAGGTGTTTCTGGCCACGGCATCCATGCGGGACCCGCGCGTTTTTCGCATCTCCTGCACGCTGCAGGAGCAGGTCGACCCCGACACACTGAACGAGGCCCTGCGCCGCACCGCGCAGGAATGGCCGCAGTTTCAGGTCACGCTGCACCGCGGCCTGTTCTGGCATTATTTTGAATCCACCGATCTGATGCCCGCCGCCCAGCCGGAGACGAAGGCCCCCTGTGCGCCGCTCTACACGCCGGAGCGCCGCAACCGTCTGATCTACCGGGTGACCTATTTCGGCGCGCGGATCAATCTGGAGATGTTCCACGCCATCACCGATGGCAACGGCGGCCTGCTCTACTTAAAATCCATCGTGCGCAACTATCTGGCGCTGCGCCACCCCGGCGAGCTGGACAGCGTACCCTCGCCCAACAGTGCCTCGGCCGGGGACCTTGCGCAGGACAGCTTCCGCAACTTTTACGGCGGCACCAGACGCCGCAAGGCCGAAAAAAAGACCAAGGTCTACCGCCCGCACGGCTTTTTGCCCTACGACCAGCTGCAATTCTTTGAGGGGCATCTCAGCGCCCGGCAGGTGCTGGACCGCTCCCATGCGCTGGGTGTGTCGATGACGAGCTACCTCGGTGCCTGCTTCATGCTTGCCATCTACCACGATATGCCCGCGCTTGAGCGCAGCAAGCCCATCTCAATCAGCCTGCCGGTCAACCTGCGCAACTACTACCCCAGTGAGACGGCCCGCAACTTTTTCAACTCCGTCTATGTGACCCATACGCTGACCGAGACCGATACGCTTGAAACCGTGGCCCCCGTCTTTGATGCAAAGCTGAAGGAGGTCCTGCGCCCCGAGAATATCCGCGCCCAGATGGACGAGTACGAAAAGCTTGAACATGTGCCCGCCATCCGCCCGGTGCCGCTCTTCCTCAAAAACGCCACCGTCAAGCTGTTCACCAAATTGGAGGACCGCCATGTCACGGCTGTTGTCTCCAACATGGGGCGCATCACCATCCCGGCGGAGCTGCAGCCCTATATCCGCAGCTTTGCGGCGTTCTCCAGCTGCAAAACGCTCTTTACGGTCGTCTGCTCCTATGGGGATGACCTTGTGCTGGGCACAGCCTCGGCGCTGCGCAGCACAACGATCCTGCAGCGGTTCTACCGCAGCCTTGCCAAGGACGGGCTGGATGTCACCCTCTACGCCACGGAGGTGGAAAAATGAATACCTGCCCGCATTGTCATATCAGGGTCGGCGGGGACAGCACCTACTGCCCGCTGTGCCAAAACCGCCTGCCGGGCCCGGCGGAGGCAGCTTATTTCCCGGCGACTGCGCCGCGCATCCACCGCGCCTCGCTCCTGTATAAGATCATTGCTTTTCTGCTGTCGGCCGTGGTGGTGGTGGCCGGGGCGTTTGATTTCCTGCTGCTGGATGAAACGCCCCACCGCCATTTCAGTCTGCTGCTGGCCGTCTGGTTTCTGGCCGCGCTGCGGGTGCTGCGCTCCGTCCTGCGCCGGCGCTACAACGGCCCGCGCCAGATCTTCAACCTGCTGCTGCTCGTCTCGGCGCTGCTCGTCTTTACCGACTGGTTCAACGGCTACACAGGCTACAGCCTTGATCTGGTCGTGCCGATCCTCTGCTGCGTTGCCTTGGGGTGCAACTTCGTGTTTGCCTTTCTGCGCAGCCGCTTCACGGCAAATGCGCTGGTCTATCTGCTCATGAACATCGGCATCGGCCTTTTGCCGTACATCCTGCTCTTTCTGCGTCTTGACGGCGGCAAGCTGGACGCCCACAGCATCCCGTGGGTCATCTGCCTGATCCTGAGCATCATCACCTTCCTCGGTCTTGTCATCTTCCGCGGCAGAGCGCTGAAAAGTGAGATCGAAAAGCGGCTGCACCTGTAACGGCCGCCCTGTAAAGCCTTTATCTGCAAACAAATCGCTGCCGCCCGTTTTGCGGGCGGCAGCGATTTGTTTTGTGTTATTTTTTGTCAAACGCCTCTCTGCGCTTGGTTGAAAGACGGAACATCTCCTCAAGACCCTCACGGTCATCGTTGACGAGCTTTTCCCGCATATCCTGCAGCGCGCTGTCAAACATGTCGATTTCCGAGATGAGGTTGTCTTTATTCCAGAGGAACAGCTCCGCCCACATTTTGTCGTTGATGCGTGCGATCCGCGTCAAATCGCGGAAGGAATCGCCGGTGTAGTTGGCCAGCTCCGAGTTATCGGACGCGCACATCAGGCTCACGGCGATGGCATGGCAAAGCTGGCTGACATAGCCGATCATATGGTCATGCTCGGCGGGGGTCAGGATGCTGATCCGCTTAAAGCCCAGCTCCTCGGCCAGATCGCGGCACCAGTCGATGCCGGCCTGCGTGTTCTTATCGGTGGGCGTGATGATGAAGTTGGCGGGGGCAAAGCTTACCTCGGCGCTGTGGGTGATGCCGCTCGTCTCACGGCCGGCCATCGGGTGGCTGGCGATGAACTCGACCCCCTCCGGCAGGGCGGCCTGCACAGGCTCCACCACGCCGCGCTTTACGCCGGACACATCGGTGACCATCGTGCCGGGGCGTATCAGCCGGCCGTACTGCTCGACCCAGTCAAGCAGCACGGCGGGGTAGAGGCCGAAGATGATGCAGTCCGCCTGCCGTACAAGATCCTCAAAATCCTTATTTTTCCCGGCGCGGATATAGTCATGCTGCAGCGCATAGTCCAGCGTTGACTGGCTGTGGGTAATGCCGGTCACGCTGTAGCCCTTCTGGCTCAGCACCTGTGCGTACCTGCCGCCCAGCAGGCCCAGACCGACGATCAGATAGTTTTTGCTTTTGTCCAGCATACAAAATCACGCCTTTATGTCAAAATCTTCTTTTCTATCGCTACTCAGCTCGATTTTTGCGCCAAGGCTGCGCAGCACATTCCAGAATGCGGGCCAGCTTTTTTCCACGGCCTCGGCCCCGCAGAGCAGGGCAGGCAGACCGCTGGCAATGGCTGCCACGGCCAGCGCCATAACGATGCGATGGTCGTTGTGGCCGGACAGCGGTGCGTTGGGCGCATGGAGCGCCACGCCCTGAATGTGAACGCTATCGCCCTCCACATCAATGCGGGCGCCCATCTTCTGCAGCTCGTCCCGCATCGCGTCAATGCGGTCGGACTCCTTCAGGCGCAGCCGTCCCGCGTTGCGGATGACCGTCTCGCCGCTGCAGAAGCAGCCCAGCGTAAAGAGGATGGGGCCCAGATCGGGGCAGTCCGCCAGGTCGATCTCGGTGGCCTTCAACAGGCTGCGGTCAAAGTGGTAGCCGCCCTCCACGGGCTTGAACTTGCCGCCGCAGCGCTTGAGAATGTCCAGAATGACCTTATCACCCTGCTGGCTGTCGGGGTTCAGCCCCGTGATGGTGATGCCGCCGATCACACAGCCCAGCACCGCCAGAAACGCCGCCTGACTGTAGTCGCCCTCCACGGCAAAATCACTGGCCACATACCGCTGCGGCGCAGCCACGCGGTACATCATGCTGCCGTTTTTGCGCGCGCGGGCCGATACCTTGACGCCGAACTGCTGCATGGCATCCAGCGTCAGATCTACATAGGAATGGCTTTCGTAGGGGGCCAGCACCTCGATGCTGCTCTCGGACTCCATCAGCGGCGCGGCAAACAGCAGGCCGCTGATAAACTGGCTGGACACATCGCCGGGCAGGGTAAACCCGCCGGGGCGCAGCCGTCCAAAGATCGTGATGCCGTCCGGGCTTTGCTCAAAGCGCAGGCCCTGCCGGTCAAACAGCATCTGGTACACCGCCTGCGGGCGGTCAAACAAACGCCCCGCGCCAGTAAACTGCACCTTCTGGGCTGTCAGGCTGAACAGCGGGATCATAAACCGCAGGGTAGAGCCGCTCTCATTGCAAAAGACCGGCCGTGTCACCGTGACAAAGCCGCCCGCCGTGCCGTGGCCCTTGATGGTCAGGGAGTGCGGCTCCTCGGTGATCTTTGCACCCAGCTGGGCTGCTGCGCCCAGCGTCGCGCGGATGTCCTTGCTGTACTCAATATTCGTAATATGGCTGGTGCCATCCGCAAGGGCTGCGCACAGCACTGCACGATGCGCCGCGCTTTTGCTCGGCGGCACGGTGGCCGTGCCGCCAAGGCGGCTTACATGAATCTTCGCGTCCAATTTACATCTCCCGGCCGATGGCAGCGGCAACTTTGCGGCATTTGGCGATGACCTCGGCAAACTTATCCGGCTTCAGGCACTGGGCGCCATCGCTCCAGGCGTGGGGCGGGTCGTTGTGGACCTCGATCTCAAGGCCGTCGGCACCGGCGGCGACAGCGGCCAGCGCCATGCTCTCGATATACTTATAATCGCCCGTGGCATGGCTGGGGTCCACAATGATGGGCAGGTGGGTCTTTTCCTTGATGACCGGCACGGCGGACAGGTCCAGCGTGTTGCGGGTCGCGCGCTCAAAGGTGCGGATGCCGCGCTCACAGAGGATGACATTCTCATTGCCGCCGGCCATGATGTACTCGGCAGACATGATCCATTCCTCGATGGTGTTGGCAAGGCCGCGCTTGAGCAGGACCGGCTTGTGCATCTTGCCGACCGCCTTCAGCAGCTGGAAGTTCTGCATATTGCGTGCGCCGATCTGCACGACATCGACATACTGCTCAAACTCATCAATATGGGCCTCGTCCATCAGCTCGCTGACGATGGGCAGGCCGGTCAGCTCGCGCGCCTTGACCATGTCGAGAATCCCCTCGGTGCCAAGGCCCTGAAAGGAGTATGGGCTGGTGCGGGGCTTGTAAGCGCCGCCGCGCAGGAAGTTGGCGCCGCCCGCCTTGACAGCCTGCGCCATTGCGATGGTGTGCGCCTCGCCCTCGATGCTGCAGGGGCCTGCCATAACGGCGATGGGGGCACTGCCGCCGATCTTGACGCCGTTGACATCCACCACGGTATCCGCAGGGTGGAACAGGCGGTTTGCGCGCTTGTAGGGTGCAGACACACGGGTCACATTCTCGACCCAAGGGTTGGCCAGCACATCCTTCTCGGCGATTTTAGTCGTATCACCGACAAGGCCAAAGACATTGTAGTCAGTACCGCGGATCATGGTGACCGACAGGCCCTGCTTCTCAAAATTATCAACGATGCGGTCCAGCTCGACCTGCGGCGTCCCCTTTTTGGTAGAAATAATCATGGGTGAACCTCTTTCTTATATACTTTTTCTCTATAAAATAAACCTTTGGTTTCCCCCTCGGGGGAAGGCTTTTACAGCGTCTCATCCGCTTCAAACAATTCTACTGCTTTGTCCACGGCTTCGGTCAGAGTGGCGTTATTTTCAAGCTCTGCCGTGGCGGCGGCGGTGTAGAGCGGCGTGCGCTCTGCCTCCATCTGCCTGAGGGCCTCCCCGCCCTTGGAGAGGGGACGCCCGCGGGTCGCCAGACGGCTCAGCGGGCGGCGCACCCACAGCACAGGGCCGTTCTGGCGCAGGGCACGGCTGTTGGCCGGGTTCTTGACGACCCCGCCGCCGCAGGCAATGACCTGACTGTTGCCCTTGGCAACCTCGGCCAGCACCTCAGCCTCATAGTGGCGGAACGCCTCCTCGCCCTCCTCGGCAAAGATATCGGGGATATTATGCCCGGTCCGGCGCTCGATCTCAGCATCCAGATCGACAAACCGCTTGTCCAGCCGCTTGGCCAGCGCCGCACCCACCGTGGATTTTCCGCAGCCCGGCATCCCGATGAGGGAGACATTCGCCAGCTGGTGGCGCAGGCGGCGGCTGATGGTCGGGATCAGGGTGTCGGTGTCCAGCGTGCTGCCAGTAAAATGCTCGGCGGCAAACACAGCCTGCGCCACCAGCATCTCAAAGCCGCCCGCAACGGTCACGCCGCAGTCCTCGGCCCGCAGCAAAAGCTCGGTGCGGAAGGGGTTGTACACCACATCCAGCACGGCCTCCAGCCGGGGGAACGCCTTGGCGTCGATGAGGCACTGGCCCACATTGGGGTACATGCCGCAGGGCGTTGTGTTGATGATGACCTGCACATCGCGGCGGTGCATCGCCTCGCTGTAGAGCAGTGCGCCGTCCCGGCCGGTGCGGCTGGCCGTCAGGATCTCCCGCGCACCGCCGTCCCGGCAGACCGCCGCGACCGTGGAATGGGTGCCGCCGGTGCCGAGGATCAGCACCGTTTTGTCCGCAAAATCCACGCCGTGGGCCTTGGCCAGATAGGAAAAGCCCGCATAGTCAGTGTTGTAGCCGTACAGCCTTCCGTCCCGGTTCACGATGGTATTCACCGCGCCGATGGCCTTTGCCTTAGGGTCCACCACATCGCAGTAGGGGATGACGAACTGCTTATAGGGGATCGTCACATTGATCGCCGTAAACGCGCGTTTTTCCATAAACACGCGGGCCTCTGCCTCGGTGGGCAGGGGGAGCAGATCGTAGGTGTAATCCGCGATCTGCTCATGAATGATCTTGGAGTAGCTGTGGCCCAGCTTGCCGCCGATGAGTCCGTACAGTGGTTGCTGCATGGTTTTTCACCTCCTGTTTTACGCTTGGGGAAGGCCGTGCTTCTGGGCAAGGGTGCCGTAGCGCACGGTCAGCAGATCCAGCAGGCCGAAGGCCGTCAGGGTGTTCTGCACCACGGCGGCGCGGGGCACAATGCAGGGGTCATGGCGGCCCTTGATCTGCAGCTCCGCATCCTGCCTGCTGATATAATCAACGGTATGCTGTTCTTTATAGATGCTCGGCGTGGGTTTGAGCACGGTGCGGAACACAAGGGGCATGCCGTTGGTGATGCCGCCGTTCACACCGCCGTTTTTGTTGGTAGCGGTGGCGATCTCGCCGCCGCGCATCGTGAACGGGTCGTTGGCCTCACTGCCGCGCAGGGCGGCAAAGCCGAACCCCGCGCCGAACTCAATGCCCTTACAGGCGGGAATGGCAAACATCAGGTGGGCCAGCTCACTCTCGACACTGTCAAACCACGGCTCGCCGATACCGGCGGGCAGTCCGGTCACAACCGTCTCAAGAATACCGCCCACGCTGTCACCCTCGCTGCCCGCCGCGCGGATGGCAACCTGCATCGGCTCCTCCTTTGCCGGGTCCAGCAGGGCAAAATGCCCGGGCTGCGGCGCGGGCATCACAAGGCCCGCCGCACTCGAAAGCGGAGCGTCCTTGACGCCTGCACACTCGGCAATATGGGTGTAGACCTTTACGCCCAGACTGTTCAGCACGGTCTCGCAGATCGTGCCCGCTGCCACACTGGCCGCCGTGATGCGGCCGGAGAAATGCCCGCCGCCGCGGGCATCCTGAAAGCCCTCATACTTGGCGTAGGCCGTGTAGTCGGCGTGGCCGGGGCGCAGCAGGTCGGCCGTTTTGGCATAGTCGCCGCTGCGGGTGTTCAGATTGCGGATCATCAGGGTGACTGCGGTGCCGGTCGTGCGTCCGTTGTACACGCCGGAGAGAAACTCCACGGCGTCCGCCTCAGTCCGGGCGGTGGAAAGCCCATCGCCCCGGGCACGGCGGCGGTCCATGGCGGCCGCGATGGCAGCCTCATCCACCGGCAGCCCCGCTGCCAGCCCATCCAGCACCGCACCGACCGCCGGGCCATGGCTCTCGCCAAAAATCGTCATGCTGACGGTATTTCCAAAGGTGTTTTTCATAGTCGTTCACTTAAATATCTCAGTAGGGGCGGGGCTCTGCTCCGCCCGTGCCCGCCTGCGGCAGGGCAAAGTTCCACGGGCGGAGTAGAACCCCGCCCCTACGTTATCGTTGTGGTAGGGGCCGATGCGAGCATCCGCCCCTACAGAAATTCATTCCATGCCTAAAAGTGCCGGCAGCTCGGTCATCGGCAGCTTATCGGCGCGCCAGCAGCCAAGGCCGGGGCACTTGATGACCGTGATATGATCGCCGCTGGCCTTTTTGTCGTGCTGCATGTAGGCCAGCACCTTTTCCCGGTTGGCACCGGCACGGGTGGGCAGGCCCAGCGTGCGGTAGATGGCGCGGGTGCGCTTGAGCAGCGCATTGTCCTCGATCATCGGCAGCATGCCCAGCGCCACGCACTCGCCGTGGTACAGGCCGGTCGTGCGGCGGCCGCGCACACCGCGCACCGCCTCGATGCCATGGCCGATGGTGTGGCCGAAGTTCAGGCAGGCGCGCACGCTGCCCTCGCGCTCGTCCTGCTCCACGATCTTTTTCTTGAATTTCAGGCTGCGGTAGACGATCTGCTCAATGTTTTCCTCGGGATGCTCGCACTCAAACAGCGCAAAGAGCTGCGGGTCCCCGATCAGGCCGGTTTTCAGGGCCTCCGCCAGACCGTTGACCACCTGACGGCGGGGCAGCGTTTTCAGCGTATCAAAATCCACCAGCACGACCTTCGGCTGCCAGAACGCGCCGACGATATTCTTCGTCTCGCCCAGATCAATCGCCGTCTTGCCGCCGATGGAGGAATCCACCTGCGCCAGCACGGTCGTGGGACAGTTCACAAAGTCGATGCCGCGCATATAGCTTGCGGCGCAGAAACCGCCCAGATCCCCCACAACGCCGCCGCCCACGGCGACCAGCAGATCCTTGCGGTCCATGCCGAACGCCAGCATGGCCTGCAGCACCTGCCCATAGACCTTGAGGCATTTGCTGCCCTCGCCCTGCGGGATGGTATAGACCGTGGCCTCCGGGCATTGGGCCGCTACCGTCTGCGCATACGCGGCGGGCACGCCGGAATCCGTCAGCACAAAGACCTTGCGGTGCTGCACATTCGTGAACTGGTGGAGGTTGGCCAGACATCCGGCCTTCAAAATAATATCATAGCTGCGGCTTTTAAGCTGCATCGTCAGTTTCATGCTTCGCACATCCTTTCTCATGGCTTATTTCTCCGTACCGTCAAGGGTGAAGGCACCCAGCAGCCGCAGGGTGCTGCAAACAGAGGTCAGCGTGTCCAGCAACGCCTGACATGCTGCGCCGCTGCTGTCTACCGGGCAGACAAGCTGTACATAGAAATAATATTCAAACGGAACATGGGGCAGGGGACGGCTCTTGATGCACTCCATATTAAAGCCCCTTGCGCCGATCCGGTCCAGCGCAGCGGCCAGCTGGCCGGGCTTGTGACGCGCCGTAAACAGCAGCGCCAGCCGCTGGCCCTGCCCGGTCATGACCGGCGGCTCCGGGCTGCGCTCGATCACGATGAACCGGGTCGTATTGTCACCATCGGCGTTGATGCCTGCGCAGAGGATCTGCAGACCATATAAGCCGGCAGTCTCTGCGCTGGCGATGGCCGCAACGGTTGGGTCCTTCAGCTCCGCCACATGGCGGGCGGCATCGGCCGTGTTGCCCCATGTGCCGGTTTTAAAGCCGTGCTGCTGCACGAAAACGCTGCTCTGGGCCAGCGCCTGCGGATGGCTGACGACCGTGCGGATGGTCTGCAGCGTTGCACCCGGCACCGCCAGCAGATCCTGCCGGATGGGCAAATCACACATGCGGGAGATGATGATGTCCGGGTGGGTGTACAGCAGATCCAGCACGGTGGAAACATCGCCCGCATTGGAGTTTTCAAACGGAAGTACGCCGAATTGCGCATCTCCGCTCTGCACAGCATCAAAGACCTCGCCCCAAGTGGTGCAGGCCGTCTGCCGCGCAAAGGGGAACAGGCGCTGCAATGCAATCTGGCTCCATGCGCCGGGCACCCCCTGATAGGCAGCGGTGTCGCGGCCAAGGCGCGCGCGCTGGTACGCGCGGGAAACGGCCATAGCATCATTCAAAAAAGCGCGATAGTAGGGGCGCAGCGTCTCATCGGTGATGCGGGCCGCATTTTTATCCAGCACAGCCGCCTCACGCGCGGCGTCAAACACCGGCTTGCCGGTCTCGGCCTTATAGCGCGCCACATCGGCCACTGCGCGCATCCGCCGCTCAAACAGCGCGGCCATCTCCGCATCAACAGCATCGATCTCTGCCCGGGCCTGCTGTAATAAGTCCATACACGAGGCTCCTTTTCCCAGATGAATTTTGCATTTCCGCATCGCGGCAGGGGTAGGGCTCTGCTCCGCCCGGGCCGTTTACGGCAGCGCAAAGTGCCACGGGCGGAGCAGAGCCCCGCCCCTACGGTGCATCAGTATGACACGCGCTGTTTATTTATACAGATAATCATAGTCAGTATACCATAAATAAAGCGCCGTCACAAGAGTGACGGCGCGAAATTTGGCGTATTTGGTTTATCCATGCAAAGCGCTGCGCAGCGCGGCGATCAACTCGGCCTGATAGGCGGGGCTGAAGGTGCCATGCAGCAGCTTGGGCAGGGCCTCCTCCTGCAGGCGGCGCCAGCTGTCGGCCTCACGCCCCGGCAGGATCGGCACAAAGGCAACACCGTTGGCCGCGGCAGCCTGAGCATCGCCCATAGCATCGCCCACCATCATGACCTTGCGGCTCTCATAGCCGCAGGCCAGCATCGTGGCAATGGAGTTCGCTTTGCTGCCCACCTCCTGCCCGAAGATGACATCCGCATGGCGGGCCAGACCGTAGCGCTTCCACTCACTGGCGATGGCGCTCTCGTTGGCGGCGCTGACAACGGCCACATCGGCCACGGCGTGCAGCTGGCGCAGGCTTTCCTCCACACCGGGGAACGGCTCAAAGGTAGGCTCCAGCGCCTGAATGCGGCGGTTGCAGGCATTGTTCCACTCCTGCAGCTTGCGCAGGGCCAGACTGCCGGTCTTTTGCAGCTCCCGCTGCAGGCTGGCCGTGGAAAGCTCGGTCGCGGTGTCCACCCAAGCGGCAATGTCCTCGCTGCCGGGGATCTCGATGCCGCGGTTCTTCAGCCGGTCAAACACCAGCCGCACACTCTCAAACCGGGAGATCCCGCGGGTGATCGTGTGCAGGTTGATTTCGTCCCATGCAGCGGTGATAAAATCCGCCTGCTCATCCAGCGCAAAAACACGGATAAGTTCCGGGCACATGACCGTCGTATGCTTGATGCGCACTGTGTTCATCACGCAGCCGTCGGAGTCCATGCACACCAGAAATTCGCGTTTCTTTGTAAAATCCGTCAGCGCGTTTGCCATAAAAGCCAGCCCCCTCTTTTTACCTGCCTATAAAAGCACTATGTATCTATCATAACAAAGTCACACCACCATTTGCAATGCCTTTTTGCAAAAAACTATGGACTTTTGTGTAAAATTTAACCTTCTTCCGGGACAGCCGGGTCCAGTGCACGGCCGATCGGCCCCCGGATCAAAAGATTCGCCATACCGTCCGCCGGGGTGGGCTGCTTGTTGATGACCACCAGATTTTCACCCCGGAAATACCGCAGCAGCCCCGCCGCCGGATAGACCGCCAGACTGGTGCCGCCCACAATGAGGGTATCGGCACGGGAGATCGCCCTGACGGCGTTTTCCATCGTTTCCTCGTCCAGTCCCTCCTCGTACAGCACGACATCGGGCTTGACGATGCCGCCGCACGCATCGCAGCGGGGGACACCGTCCCCGACTCCGGCTGCTGCCTCAATGAACTGCACCGGGAAAAACTTGCCGCAGCGGGTGCAATAGTTGCGCAGCGTTGAGCCGTGCAGCTCATAGACGACCCTGCTGCCGGCGGCCTGATGCAGCCCGTCAATATTCTGGGTCACGACCGCCTTGCACTTACCCTCGCGCTCCAGCGCCGCCAGCCGCCGGTGGGCCGCATTGGGCACCGCGCCGTGCACGATGAGCTTTTGGCGGTAGAAATCAAAAAATTCTGCGGTGTGCCGCTCATAAAAGCTGTGGGAGAGCATCGTCTCGGGCGGGTATTTGAATTTCTGGTGATACAGCCCGTCCACCGAGCGGAAATCCGGGATGCCGCTCTCGGTCGATACGCCCGCGCCGCCGAAAAACACCATGTTTTTTGTGCCCGCCAAAATTTCTTCCAATGCCGGAACCATGCAAAACTGCCCCTTTCACTTTTTCTGCAAATGGATTATACTGTACCTATTATAATACATTTGCGGAGGGATGCAAGATGCAGCGCGAGATCACACAAGAGCTGGTAAAGCAGCTGCTGCCGGAGCGCCGGGCAGACAGCAACAAGGGAAGCTACGGCAGCGTACTGGCTGCGGCAGGCAGCATGGCCTACCGCGGCGCGGCTGCACTCTGCACAGAGGGGGCGCTGCGCGGCGGCGCCGGGCTGGTCTTTCTGGCCAGCGTGGAGCCTGTTGTGCAGCTGGTGCTGACCCGCACACCTGAGTGCTGTGCCTGCGGCTGCCGCACGGCGGCCAACGGCGGCATCCACCCGCATGACGCTGCCGCCCTGCGGGACTGGTTTGCCGACAGAAGCGCCGTCCTGCTGGCCGGCCCCGGGCTGGGGGAGAGCGCCCCCGGGGTGTGCCGCGCCCTGCTGGGCAAAAATGCCCCATGGCGCGGGGCTGTGCTGGACGCCGATTCCCTGAACGCGCTGGCTGCCGGCAGGCTACGGGGCGGATTGCCCGCCAACACGATCCTGACGCCGCACCCCGGCGAGGCCGCACGGCTGCTGGGCACAACCGTGGCCGAGATTCAGGCCGACCGGGCGCAGGCCGCGCGGCAGCTTGCGGAAAAATACGATTGCATCGCCATTTTAAAGGGCAGCGGCACGCTGGTGGCCAAGCCGGACGGCACGCTCTGGCACAACAACACCGGCAACGCCGGGCTGGCCCGGGGCGGCAGCGGGGATGTGCTGGCCGGGCTGACCGCCGGGCTGCTGGCCGCCGGGCTCGGGCAGGGCCGCAGCCCCGAGGATGCCGCCATCGCCGCCGTATGGCTCCACGGGGCCGCTGCCGACCGCTGCGCCAAGCGCCGCAGCATGACTGCCATGCTGCCGACAGATATTTTTGCGGATTTGGGGGAGCTTTTGGCGGAGATGGAAATGTAAGGGGCGGCGTCCCCAAAAGCCCCTCCGGCCTCGCAGGCTCGGCCACCTCCCCGCTATGCGAGGAGACTTTCACGCGGGCAAAGCCCGCGCAAAAAGGCTCCCCACATGTGGGGAGCTGGCCGCGAAGCTGGCCTGAGGGGCTTTTGCGGCCGTCCCCCCTCGTTCCGAAATCCTGCGTACAATCGTCACCAGCCCTCTTGCCCTCTTCCTTTATAGGGTGTATAATAGGACTATATCTGTTCACAGCCGGAAAGGAGCCGTTGCTATGCCGCGCAAAGAAGGCCAGAAACGCAAACTTCTTGTCCTTTTGGACATCCTCGCCCGCGAAACGGACGAGAAGCACCCCCTGAGTGTCCCGCAGCTGGTGGAGCGCCTGCAGGAGCGCGGCGTTGTTGCCGAGCGCAAGAGCGTCTATGACGACCTGAACACGCTGAACAACATGCCGGACTCCCCGTATGAGATCGTACAGCAGCGCGGGCGCGGCGGCGGCTATTATATGACCGAGGCCCCCTTTGAGCTGGCCGAGCTGAAGCTGCTTGTGGACGCCGTCTACGCCAGCAAGTTCATCACAGCGCGCAAGTCCAAGGTCCTCATCGACAAGCTCGGGCAGTTCACCTCCAAATACCGGCAGGAAGAGCTTGACCGCAAGGTCCTTGTCAGCGGCCGGATCAAAAGCACCGATGAAAAGATTTTGTATACCGTTGATGCGCTGCACTCTGCCATCACGGCCGGGCAGCAGGTGCAGTTCAAATACTGCGACTGGAACCTGCAAAAGCGGATGACCCCCCGCCACGACGGCCAGCTGTACTGCGTCAGCCCGTGGGTGCTGGTGTGGGAAAACGGCAACTACTATCTCATCGCCTATACGGACGGCCGCCTGAAGCACTACCGCGTTGACAAGATGCAGAATGTCCGCCCCTTGCCCGACACGACCCGCGAGGGCGCCGATGAGTACGCCAATTTTGATGTAAACACCTACATGCAGCAGATGTTCGGCATGTTCAACGGCCCCCTCAAGCGGGTGACGCTGCTGTGCGAAAACCGCTTTGCCGGGGCGATGATCGACCGCTTCGGCACCGGGCCGGTGCTGGTGCCCTGCGCAGACGGCGAGCATTTTACCATGACAGCCGAGATTCAGGTCAGCCCGCAGTTTTTCGGCTGGGTGGCAGGCTTCGGCACCGGCGTTGTTGTGTCCGGCCCGCCGGAGGTCCGCGCCGAGATGAAAAAGACCCTCGACCAGCTGCAGGAATTGTACCGCTGATTTGCAATAGCGGGAAAAATATGATAGAATGGATTGTTTAAATCTTTTGTACCCAACGCTCTGCAGGGGCAGGCTCTGCTCCGCCCGCGGAACGCTGCGTCTGCCGCCGCATGACCGGGCGGGGCAAAGCTCCGCCCCTGCGGCACAGTATTTTTCGATTCAGGGAGGGCACCACAGGTGCTGGAAAAAAACCAACGCATCAAAAGCCTTTTATATCTGCTGCTCGATGCAGCGCTGCTTTTTATCGGCTTTTTGCTTGCCAACTATATCCGCTTCAACTTTGTCCGGTTCTTTGAGCCGGGCGGCGCCGGCCCCGCACTGGCCGTAGCGCGCGACCCCCGCAACATCCTTGCCGGGCTGGGCACCTCACTCGTGCTGGTGCTCATCTACTGGGTCGCGGGCATCTACTCCAACGCCCGCCTGCACGGTCTGGCAGAGCGCTGCACCAAAATTGCCGTTATCAACGCGGCAGGCATCATGATCTTTGTCGCCGCGCTCTACCTGATGCACCTTGACGATTATTCCCGCATCGTGCTGGCGCTGTTCTATCTGCTGGCCACGGCCGCCGTTGTCTTTGAGCGGATGGTCCTGCGCTGGGTGGATCGCGCCCGCCGCCGCAAGGGGCTGGGTCTGCGCCATATCCTGCTGGTGGGCGGCGGCAAATCGGCCGCGCTTTATCTGCGCGCGCTGGAGCATAACCCCTACTACGGCTTTGTTGTGGACGGCTATCTGGCCAGGGTCGAAGAGCCGGGCCTGGGCGTGAAATTTCTGGGCGGATACGACAGTCTGGCCGTCAGGCTGGATGAAATGGCGGTGGACGAGGTCGTCGTTGCGCTGGAGGCAGACGAGATCGAGCTTTTGCCCCATGTTTTTGCCGCCTGCGACAAAAACGGCGTGCGCATCACGATGGTACCGTTCTACAGTGACTATCTGCCCGCACGCCCCACGATCGATGTGCTGGACGAGTGCAAGCTGATCAATGTGCGGCAGACGCCCTTTGACAACCTGCTCAACGCCGCCGTCAAGCGCGGGCTGGATATTATCGGCAGTCTGGTTCTGATTATCCTGACCAGCCCCATCATGCTGGCGACCGCCATCGGCGTCAAGCTGTCCAGCCCCGGGCCGATCATCTTTAAGCAGGAGCGCATCGGCCTGAACAAAAAGCCCTTTATGATGTATAAATTCCGCTCAATGCGGGTCAATGTGCAGCAGCAGACCGGCTGGTCCACCGATTACGATCCGCGCAAGACCCACTTCGGCAGTTTTATCCGCAAATGCAGCCTTGACGAGCTGCCGCAGTTCTTTAATGTGCTGAAGGGGGATATGTCCTTAGTCGGCCCGCGGCCCGAGGTGCCCTACCATGTAGAGCATTTCAAGGAGGAGATCCCGCGCTATCTGGTGCGCCAGCAGGTCCGCCCCGGCTGCACCGGCTGGGCGCAGATCCACGGCCTGCGCGGCGATACCGACATTGCCGAGCGCATCCGCTACGACATCTGGTATATCGAAAACTGGACCGTAGCGCTTGACATCAAGATCATCTTCCGCACGGTGTTCGGCGGCAAGATGGTCAATGACGAAAAATTGCAGTAACGCATTCTGCGTTATCGGACAGGAGTGTCTGTAATGAGCAAAAAGGAGCCCAAGGTCGCCATTGTGCATGACTGGCTCGTCGGCTATGCCGGCGGCGACCGCGTGGTCGATGCCATGAAGCATGTTTTCCCCAATGCTGTCATCTACACCCTTGTGTACGATCCCAAAAACATGCCGGAGTGGTTCAAAAGCTACGACATCCGCACCAGCTGGTTTCAGAAGGTGCCGTTTTCCAACAAGCTGTACAAGGCCATGCTGCCGCTGATGCCCGGTGCCTTTGAGGCGTTCGACCTGACAGAGTACGATCTCGTGCTGTCATCGTCCTCCTCCTGTTCAAAGGGCGTCATCACCCGCCCGGATGCCGTGCATATCTGCTACTGCCATACGCCCATCCGCTATGTGTGGGATTTTTACTACACCTACCGCGCCAATGCCAACTGGCTTGCCCGCCTCGTCATGCCGGGGCAGATGCACAAGATGCGCATCTGGGACAAGTGCGCCGCCGACCGGGTGGACTATTTTATCGCCAACTCGCATTATATCGCCCAGCGCATCAAAAAGTACTACCGCCGCGACAGCGATGTCATCTACCCCTGCTGCCATATCAACGAAAGTCCCTTTGTCGAGAAGGAGGACTTTTACCTCACAGTCGGCCGCCTTACATGGTATAAGCGGGTCGATCTCGCCGTGCAGGCCTGCACCAGACTGGGCAAACGCCTTGTCGTCATCGGCGGCGGGGGAGAGCTGGACAAGCTCAAGGCTATGGCCGGCCCGACCGTGGAATTTCTGGGCGGCGGCCTTTCCGACGAGGAAGTGCGCAGCTACTACCTGCGGGCCAAGGCGTTCCTTTTCCCGGGTGAAGAGGACTTCGGCATCACGCCGGTGGAAGCTCAGAGCGCCGGCACGCCCGTGCTGGCCTACGGCCGCGGCGGCGCGTGCGAGAGTGTGCGCCCCGGCAAGACCGGCTATTGGTTCAAAGAGCAGACCGTCGAGAGCCTTGCCGACTGCATCGAGCGGTTTGAGCGCGACGGCGTGGCTTATTCTAAAGAAGAAATCCGTGAGCACAGCCGCTCCTTCAGCGAGGAGCGCTTTGAGCGCGAGCTGAAGGAGTATTGCGAGCGCCGCATGGCCGACTGGCAGCAGGAGCTGCTGGACTGCTCCCACTGGGAGAAGGAGGAACTGGATTGAACCCCATCGTCATCAACGGCACGGTGCTGTGCGACAACATCACCGGCATCCCGCGCTATGTCTATGAAACTGTGGTGCGTCTGGACAAGCTCATCGAGGGCACTGGTCTGGATGTCCGCATCGCCTACCGGGACGACGGCCGCCCCATCCACCTGCCTGAGCTGAAAAACATCCGGCTTGTGCCGCTCAAGGCCGTCAAATATTTCTACAATCTGGCCGTGCTGCCCGCCTATCTGCGCCGCACCCACGCCTTTTATGTCGGCCTTGCCAGCGATATGCTGCTGACAAAGCGCAGTGTTGTGGTGCTGCACGACATCCGCCCGCTCGTCATGGATACCGACAAGGGCTTTTTCCGCTTCAAGTTCTGGGTGCACTGCCTGTCCACCAAATGGTTCGCACAGCGGGTGTTCACCGTCAGCGACAACCAGCGCCACCTCATCAGCGAGAAGCTGGGCATCCCGCTGGACAAGATTGGCATAACCTACAACGGCTGGGAGCATATGAAGGGCGTCACCCCTGACGAGAGCATCTTTGACAAGATGCCCGGCGTTGTAAAAGGGGAGTATTATTACGCGCTCGGCAGTCTGGCGAAGCACAAGAACTTCAAATGGATCCGCGAAGTCGCCCGCCGCAACCCCGACAAGACCTTTGTGGTCGCAGGCGGCAAGGATCTGCGCGCCTTCGGCGATGACACCGAGGCCAGGGATACCCACAATGTTTTCTACCCCGGCTATGTCTCGGACGCCGAGAACGCCGCCCTGATGAAGCACTGCAAGCTGTTTTTGCACCCTGCCGTGTTTGAAGGCTTCGGCATCCCGCCGCTGGAGGCACTGGCGCTTGGTGCGCCCATTGCGCTGGCCAACGCCACCTGCCTGCCCGAGCTGTACGGCGATACGGCGCGGTATTTTGATCCCTATGACTACGACACTGACCTTGACAAGCTGGCCGCCCAGCCCGTGGCCGCCCCTGACGAAGTCCTGCAGAAATACAGCTGGGACCGCACCGCCAATTTTTGGCTGCACGAGATCGAAAAGTACGCGAAACAGTGATAAAAGCCTTCCCCGGGGGGAAGCCTTATTCACACTGAAAGGAGCCGACTGCGCCCCATGTTTTTCCTGATAACGATCTTCCTCACGGCGCTGGTCTCCGCGCTGTTCGGGCTTTTGCCCGGAAAGCTTCAGCGACGCAGCGTCATAAAGCAGGACATCGTCTGGGCCGTCGGCCTATGGCTGGCCACCTGGCTGTTCGCCGGCTTTGCCTACCACCGCCCCGGGCTGACCGTCGGCTTCAATGCGTTCCGTCTCGTGGCCGTCACAGCACTGAACGGCTGGACCGGTTTCGTCACCGCCGGGCTGCGTAGCTTTGGCCGCAAGGGGCTGAAAGCCGTTGTTCCGCTGCTGCTCGTCACGGCGCTGGGGTTGGAAGTATTCGTCGGCAACGTTGCCTACTTCAACACCCACAGCTATGAGCCGTTCCAGCTCGTTGACTACCTCGACGAGAACATCAACGTTGGGCGTGGGCTGGGTACGATCTCGCTGGACGAGGGGCGGACCTACCTGCGTTTTTTGGACATCGACCACCCCATCTACAACCTGCGGTTTGACGGTCTGGTCAGTGACGACACAGACCCGCTCCACGCGGACAGCGCCGTCACTTTCACCATTGAGGGCACCGACGCCGCCAACACCGAGCTGACCCGCTTCGGCAGCTGGCAGATCGGCTTGCAGGCCCCGCGCACCCACACCATCAGCCTGGACCTGACCGGCAACATCGGCATGATGACGCTGACTGCCGCCGGGTACAGCTCCACCTACGCGCAGTTCCCGGTGGCGCTGACGTTCAGCGGCATCACGGCGAACGCCCCGCGGGCGCTGGATTTCTCGGTTCTGCGTTTTATCGCGGTATTTCTGGCTTTGCTGACCTTGTATGGCCTGCGCCCGGCCAGCGGGTTATGGCACCGCCGCTGGCTGGCAGGCAATGTGTGCGACCGCGCCGCAGCCGCCGTGCTGGGCCTGGTGCTGGCCGCCTTTGTGGTGGTCGTGCCTTTCTGGGAGCCGAGCAACACCGGCCTTGCCACGAAAGATTACAACACCGCGTTCTGGGATGGCAAAAGCACCGTCAGCTTTGTCTACCAGCAGTACGGCGCGCTGGCCCACAGTCTGCTGAACGGCCGCTTAGATTTGGAGGCCGACCCGCCCGCCGAGCTGCTGGCGCTGGAGAACCCCTACGACGCCGGGGCGCGGGATGCGGCGCAGATCAACGATATCCACTGGGATCACGCCTTCTACAATGGGCGATATTACGTCTATTTTGGTATCGTACCGTGTCTGTTATTCCAACTGCCGTTTGAGGCACTGACCGGTATCCAGAACTTGGCTTATGCGCCCTGCATGGTCGTTTTGGGGCTGCTGCTTCTTGCCGCCTGCTTCGGCTTGGTGGGGCAGGCCGTGCGCCGGTGGTTCCCGCGGACCACCAGCGCCGCGTACCTGCTGGCCATGGCCGCCGTTGTGCTGGGCAGCCAGCTGTATTACCTGCTGGTGCGGCCCTACATTTATGAGTACGCCATCCTCTGCGGTGCGGCACTGCTGATGCTGGGGCTGTGGCTCTGGCTTTCCGCCGCCAATACCCCAGTGGAAAAGCGCGGGGCGCTTTTAGTCAGGCTTGCCTTTGGCAGCCTGTTTGTAGCGCTGGTGGCCGGGTGTCGCCCTCAAATGGAGCTGTTCGCCTTTTTGGCCGTGCCCATCTTCTGGCAGCGGTACATCGGGCAAAAGCGGCTGCGCAGCCGCGCCGGGGTAGGGGAGGCCGCCGCCTTTATCCTGCCGGTGGTCGTAGTTGCCGCCGGGCTGATGTGGTACAACGCCGCGCGGTTCGGTTCGCCCTTCGACTTCGGTGCCAACTACAACCTGACCGGCAACGATATGACCCAGCGCGGCTTCAATGCCGTGCGCATCGGGCCTGCTGTGTTTACCAGCCTGTTTGAGCTGCCCAGCTGGCAGGGCGTGTTCCCCTTCCTGCGGGAGACGGACGTCCAGACGAACGCCGTCATTCGCACCATCAGCGAGAAATTCACCGGCGGTATGCTGGCCGCCACGCCCTACCTGTGGGTGCTGGCGCTGCCGCTGCTGCCCGCGTTCCGCCGCTGTCTGCACCACCGCCGCGCTGTGGCGGGCATTGTCTACGGCGGCATCGCCGCCATGGTCGTCATGACCGTTGTGGACTGCGAAATGGCCGGGGTGCTCTACCGCTATCTGATGGATTACAGCCCGGTACTGCTCGTCGGGGCGGCGCTGTGCTGGTTCTGTGCCGAGGGCGCACTCAGCCGCCGCACCGCCGTGGGGGATGCCACCGCCGCTGCCGCACTGTCTGCGCTGCGCGTGGTCATGGCTGCCGCCGTGGCATACACCGCCGTTTACCGCTTCTGCACGCTGTTCGCCATGGAGCCTTGGCTGCAGGGCATGAATCCGTCCCTTTATTACACCGTCAGCCGCCTTGTTCAATTCTGGATGTAAATTTCCCGGAGGAGTATTATGGATAAAATCGCCGTATTGATCCCTTGCTACAACGAATCCAAAACCGTCGAGAAGGTCGTCACAGATTTCCGCCGCGTCCTGCCTGACGCTACGGTCTATGTCTACGATAACAATTCTACCGATGGCACGGCCGAGCTGGCCGCCAAGGCCGGGGCGGTCGTCCGCCATGAGTACCAGCAGGGCAAGGGCAATGTCATGCGCCGCATGTTCCGCGAAATAGACGCCGAGGCGTACATCCTTGTGGACGGCGATGACACCTATCCGGCTGAGGCTGCGCCCGAGATGGTTGCCGCCGTGACCGAGCGTCAGGCAGACATGGTCGTGGGTGACCGGCTGTCCAGCACCTACTACACACAGAACAAGCGCCCGTTCCACAACTTCGGCAATGATCTGGTGCGGTTCTGCACCAACCATCTGTTCGGCGGCAAAATCAAGGACATTATGACCGGATACCGCGCCTTCAGCTACCAGTTCGTCAAGACCTATCCGGTGCTGTCCCGCGGCTTTGAGATCGAGACCGAGATGACCATCCATGCCCTGCAGCGCAACATGCAGGTCGAGAATGTCGTTATTGACTACCGCGACCGCCCCGAAGGCTCCGAGAGCAAGCTGAACACCTACTCAGACGGCTTCAAGGTGCTGGGTACGATCGGCCGGCTGTTTAAAAACTACCGCCCGTTTATGTTCTTCGGCATTTTGGCGGCCATTCTGGCGGTGTTCGGCGTCGGCTTTATGGTGCCGGTGCTGAGTGAGTATTTCCAGACCGGTCTGGTTCCGCGCTTCCCCACGCTGATCGTCTGCTGCTTTGTGCTGGTCGCAGCGCTGCTGCTCTTCATCTCCGGCATCATCCTGTCGAGCCAGCTGGCCAAGGACGCCCGGGATTTTGAATTCCAGCTGCAGACCGTGCACCACTGGCGCACCCACAAAAAGGACTGACCCATCATGTGCGGGCGTACCTTCACTCAAATGCTCCGGCAGCATCCGCTCTTTGCGGGACTGCTTACACTGCAGTCCTTTTTTGTCCTTTTACTGCTGGCTGCCCTTGCCCGCTGAAAAACTTTCACAACCGCCCGCAGAGCCGCATTGCGGCAGCTCTGCGGGCGGTTTGTGCTTGGCGGCCGCCTTGCTTTTTGGCTTGTAATGGGATATAATACTCTTATATGTGCGCACTGCACAGGAATTTGTGGGAACCAGTTTATATAAGGGAGTTAATTGTATCATGACGAAAGTTGCCGCTTCGATTTTGTCGGCCGATTTTGCCAACCTGCACAAGGACTGCACCCGCCTGCTGGAGGCCGGTGCCGATGTAATGCATTTTGATGTGATGGACGGCCATTTTGTGCCGAACATCAGCTACGGTGCGCCGGTGCTTACCTGCCTGCACGCCGCCCTGCCCGATGTCTTTTATGATGTTCACCTGATGATCAGCGACCCGGCCCGCTATGCCGCGGATTTTGCCAAGGCCGGCGCCGATCTCATCACCTTCCATCTTGAGGCCGTGCCCGACACGGTGGAGGATGTCATCGCCGCCATCCGCGCCACCGGCTGTCAGGTCGGCATCAGCATCCGCCCCGGCACCCCCGTGGAGGCCGTCTTTCCGTATCTCGGCGTTGTGGATCTGATCCTTGTGATGAGCGTGGAGCCGGGCTTCGGCGGGCAGAAATTTCTTCCCACCACCCCGGCCCGCATCGCCGCCATCCGTGCCGAGCGTACCCGTCTGGGCTGCAATACCCTGATCGAGGTGGACGGCGGCATAAACACCGTGACCGGCCCGCAGTGCATTGAGGCCGGTGTCGACTGGCTCGTAGCCGGAAATTCTCTTTTCCGCGCTGAGGACCCCGCCGCTGTGGTGCGTGTACTGCACAGCAAGTAAAGGAGCTTTTCCCCATGCCCAAACGTATGAAAGTCGAGCGCAGCCCGAATTACAGCTACTACAGCGATATTCTCTGGTGCTCGCTCCCGCTGGTCGGGATGTCATGCTATTTTTACGGTCTGCGCCCGGTGCTGCTTTTTTTGGCGGCGCTGCTGACCGCTTACCTGTGCGACTGCGCGCTGGCACCGCTGCACGGCACGGGCTACCAGTCCCATGAGCCGTCCAGCGAGTGCTTTGCCGCGCTGATCGTGCTGATGATGCCCGCCAGCATCTCCTATCCCATCGTCATCGCCGCCGTCATTGTTGCCGTGCTGGTCAAGGAGGCCTTCGGCGGTGAGGGGCACTATCCGTTCCACCCGGCTGCCGTCGGTGTCGTGGTCGCCGGCATCTCCTGGCCTAAGAATGTCTTTTCCTACCCCGTGCCCGGCACCCAGCTGCCGCTCTTTGGGGAGGTAAACACCACTCTGGTCGAGGGCATGAACGCGACCCTGCGCGACGGCGGTCTGCCCAGCGCCAGCACGATGAATCTGCTGACCGGCAATGTCTCGGCCGCTGTGGGCACCAGCGCCGCGCTCGTCCTGATGGCGTGCGGCCTCTTCCTGCTGGTGCGGGGCCGCATCAGCCCTCTGGTCGTCATCCCGTTTTTTGTGTTTGTCATCGGCCTGCCGTGGCTTTTCCCGAATCTGAACGAGCTGCCGACCTTCTCCCTCCCGTGGGAGTATATCCGCCAGCGCGTCTATCTCGAAAAATATATCGTGCTGTCCGGCACAGCGCTGTTCGGCGGCCTGTTCATGATCTGTGAGCCGGTCACGATGCCGGATCGTCCGATGAGCCGCATCGTCTACGGCACGATGCTCGGCATCATGACCCATGTGTTCCGCACCTTCAGCCCGTATGAGTGCGCCGTCTGCTGCGCCCTGCTGATTGCAGGCGCCATTCCCGAGTGGCTGGACCTCATCAGCCACCGTACCGAGCGCATCCGCTTTATGAGAGAGGAGGAGCAGCGTCTTGCCAATGCAGCAAAAACCGAGTAAGCGCCGGGGCGAGGAACGCTCCGAGACGCTGATCATCCCGCATATCACGAAAGAGATGGTGGAGACTGCCCGCCGCATGGCAGAGCAGGGGGCCACCCGCGCTGAGATCGAGCAGGCCATCGCCGCCATGCAGGCCGGGACCCCTGTGCCCAAAAAGCCGATCGTACAGCCGCAGGAGCAGCCTGCAGCGCCCCCGCGCAACACCGCTGCCCACAATGATACCGTCATCATCCCCACCAGCCGCCCGCGCTACACCCAGACCGAGCGCCGCGCCATGCTGGAGGAGGTCCAGCGCCGTCAGGCCGAGCGGGAGGCTGCCCGTCAGGCCGAGGCCCGCGCCGAGGAGGAGCATTTCCGCACCTACCGCGACAGGGAATACGGCAAGCCCGGCTTTACCCCGGCAGCGCCTGCCCCCGCAGCACCGGCACAGCAGCCCGCTGCCGAGGATGCCCGCACCCTGCAGATGCCCGCCGTGCAGCCCGTGGCCCCCGCGCCGCAGGCAGTCCCGCAGCCGGAGGTCACAGCACCGCAGCCTGTCCAGACTGCCCCGCAGCCCGCTGCTGCCCCTGCGCCAAAGCACAAACGGGCCGCTCCGGCCAACAGCTACAAGGAGGCCGAGGCCGCGCTGAACGAGCGCATCCGCGCCGACCACATCCTGCTCTCCAACCCGGTTGTCGTGCGCGGGCTGGGCCTGGCCCCGGTCATCGGCGCCGCACTGGACGGCCAACGGGCGCTGATGCTCTGCATCGCCGCGCTGATTCTTGTCACCTTTACCCGCATGCTGGCTGTGGCAGTCTGCCACCTGACCGGCAACCGTTTCCGCCCGGTCATCTACTGCTATACCGCAGCGCTGCTCTACATTCCCACCTATGTGCTGCTCTACGCGCTGTTCGGCGCAGATCTCACGCTGCTGGGCATCTATCTGCCGATCCTTGTTGTGGAGCCTGCCATCGTCAAGCGTATGGAATTTTCCGAGCTTGAGCCGGTGAAGGAAGCGCTGCGCCACGGCTTCAACAATGCGCTCGGCATGTGTGTCGTGCTGCTGCTGGTCGGCTGCCTGCGTGAGCTGCTGGCCACCGGTTCCGTGTTCGGCCATGTGGTCATGCACAATGCGCTGCTGCCGCTGGCCGCACTGCCCGCGGGCGGCTTTGTCATTCTGGGCGTTATGGCCGCCTGCTGGTGCGCCGCCGCCAACCTGTATACCGATTACAAGCATGAGGAGGTGCGCCGCCTGTATGCAGACCGTAAACATTGAGCTGCAGCCGATCCTGAGCGGCGTGCTGCAATTTGTCAGCTACATGGTGCTGGCTGTCTTTGCAGAGAATGTCGTTCTGGCCCGCGCGCTGGGCGTCAGCCGCCTGATAAAGCTGGTGCCGGATCACCGCACTCAGGTCTGGGATTTCTGCCTGCCGCTGCTGCTCGTCCTGACCCTGTCCGCACTGCCGGGCTGGGCCGCACACAACCTGTTTTTCCCATGGCTGCGCGACTATCTGCCGGACTGGCTGCCGATGTCGGCCCTGCGCCCCGTTGTCTACCTGACCTGCGGCGTGGCGGCCATGGCTGTCACATGGCTGCTGCTGGGGCTGCTGCCCCGCCGCCTGCGCCACAGCTGCCGCAGCCAGCTCAGTCTGGCCACCTGCAGCACTGCAGTGCTGGGCACCATGCTCGTCTGTGCCAACCAGAACTATACGATCCTGCAGTGCATTGCCTTTTCCCTTGGCAGCGGGCTAGGCTATGTCTTTGCTGTCTACATCGTCCGGGAGGGCCGCCGCCGTCTGCGCAGTAAGGCCGTTCCCTCGATCTTTCAGGGCCTGCCCAGCTCGATGATCTACATCGGTGTGCTGAGTCTGGCCATTTACGCCCTTGTGGGCCATACCGTCGTATTGTAATTTTGCTTTTGTGAGGGGGTCGTTATCATGTCCGAAGCCTGCTTTACCGCAGCCGATATTTTACTGCCTGCCGCCGGTATTCCGCTGGATCCGTGGGCCTGCATCGCTGTTGACCAGTTCACCTCCCAGCCGGAGTATTGGCAGCGCGCCGAGCAGCGCGCCGAAAACAAGCCCAGCACCCTGCACATCGTCCTGCCGGAGGCCTATCTCGGCACCCCGCAGGAGGACGCGCGCCTGCAGAGCATCCGCCGCACGATGGAGGACTACCGCCATACCGTTCTGACAAGAAAAGTACATGGCTATGTTTATGTAGAGCGCACCCAGATGGACGGCACCATCCGTCAGGGCCTTGTGGGCGCCGTGGATCTGGAGGCCTACGACTACACCAGCGGTGCCAAGCCCGCCATCCGTCCCAGCGAAAGCACCGTTGTGGAGCGCATCCCCCCGCGCCTGAAGGTACGCCGGGGTGCCACGCTGGAGACCCCCCATGTCATGATGCTGGCCGATGACGCCGGCTGCACCCTGATCGAGCCGATCGGTCAGATCAAGGACACGCTGCCCCCGCTCTATGACGGGGAGCTGATGCTGGGCGGTGGCCGCCTGCGCGGCTGGGCCGTGGAGGACCCGGCGCTGGTCGCACAGGTCGATGCCGCGCTGGCTGCACTGGCCGACCCCGCCGCCTTTGCCCGCCGCTGGCCCGCCGCCAAAGGGCAGGAGCCGATGGTGCTGGCCGTTGGCGACGGCAACCACAGCCTTGCCACCGCAAAAGCCTATTGGGAGGAGCTGAAGCCCACCCTGACCGAGGAGCAGCGCCAGACCCATCCGGCCCGCTGGTGCTTGGCCGAGGTCTGCAATGTCCACAGCCCCGCCATTGAGATCGAGCCGATCCATCGCGTGGTGTTCGGCGTATCCGCCAAGGAGCTGTACGCCGCGCTGGATGCGTGGGACCGCCGGCAGGGAAGCAGCACCACCGCCTCCGACCAGCGGCTGCGTCTGGCTGACGCCTGCGGTGAGTCCGCCGTGGCGCTGGCCAACCCGCCCGCACCGCTGACTGTCGGCAGTGTTGAAGCCTTTCTGGCTGATTATCTGCCCCGCCACCCCGGTGTAACGGTCGATTATATCCACGGCGAGAGCGTTGCGATGGCATTGGCTGCCGACCCCGCCAAGCCCGCCACCGCCATACTGCTGCCCGATTTTGCCAAGGCCGACCTGTTCAAGGGTGTTGTGCTGGGCGGCGTACTGCCCCGCAAGACCTTCAGCATGGGCCATGCCGAGGAAAAACGATACTACAACGAATGCCGTGTCATCGGCTTATAAGGATCAGGTGAATTATGGAAAAGCCCGCCCAGACCCCGAACGGTGCCCCGCACCGTCGCCGCCGCCGTCGCCCTGCCGGGAACGGCAGTGCCCCGCAGGCCCAGCAGCCCCAGCGTGAGGGCAAGGCACCTGCTGCCCGCAAGCCTGCGCCGCAGGGCACTGCCCCGAACGCCCCCAAAGAGGGGAGCCGCAGCGGTGCCCGCCCCCGCCGCGGACAGTCCGCCCGCCCGGCGGCCCCCGCACAGCACCCGGCCGCGCCGCAGCAGAGTGCGCGTCCGGCTGCACCCCAGCAGCCCCGGCGCAGCAGCCGCCCGGCACCGCAGACCCCCAGCCGCCCGCTGCCGGACCAGCCCAAGGCACCCCGCCAGCCCCGCAGCGCCCGCCCGCCGAAGCGTATGCAGGAGGACGAGCCCGGGCTGGAGCTGATCACCCGCCGCCCGCCGAAGCAGAAGTTTGCGAACTTTGAGGACTATCTGGCAGCCCACGGCGGCATAACCGTGCCCCTGCCCCCTGAAAAAACCGAGACGCCGGAGACGGCCGCACCCGCCGCCCCGGCAGCGGAATGACCCCCGCCACAGCGGCAGCGCTGCGCTGCCCTGTCTGCGGCGGACCGCTGCTGCTGAATGCGCGCACCCTGCGCTGCCCCAAAGCGCACAGCTTTGACCTCGCAAGGGAGGGCTACGCTTATCTGCTGCCGATGCAGAAAAAGCACACTGCCGACCCCGGTGACGGCAAGGCGATGGTCCGCGCCCGCCGTGCGTTCCTCTCCGCCGGGCACTATGCGCCGCTTATGCAGACGCTGGCGGAGCTCTGCGCCGCACTGCCCCACGGCCATATCGTGGACGCCGGCTGCGGCGAGGGCAGCTATGACAAATACCTTTATGAGGCCCTGAACGGCCCGCAGCTTGCGGCCTTTGACCTTTCCAAGGAGGCCGTGCGGCTGGCCTCCCGGCTGGTGCCCGAGGCAGCCTTCTGTGTCGGCGGCAGCTTTTGCGCCCCCGTGCGGGACGGCTGGGCTGACCTGCTGCTGAACATCTTCTCACCGATGGCGGAGACTGAGTTTGCCCGTATGCTGCGCCCGGGCGGACATCTGATCTATGCGGTCCCCACCGCACGGCATCTCTTCGGGCTGAAGAAAATCCTCTATGACCACCCCTATGAAAACGAGGTGCGGCAGACCGAATATGACGGCTTTTCGTTTGTGCGGGCGGTTTCGTCTGAGGCCGTCCTCACCCTGCAGGGGCAGAGCGTGCAGGATCTGTTTGCGATGACGCCTTATTACTGGAACACCCCCGCAGACGGGGCCGCCCGTCTTGCCGCCTGCGAAAGCCTGACCACCGAAATCGGGTTCCGATTTTTGGTATATAAAAAGGAGTAAGGATGCCCCCGTCTTCGATGTCCGCCGCTCTCCCTGCTGCGTGGGCATCCTGCCCGAGCGGTGGCAGTAGACGATAACGCGATTATGTAGGGGCGAGCATTGCTCGCCCCTGCTCAGTTTTCCTCCGGCGGCACGATTGCCGGGCCGTATGGCTCCTGCGCCGGGGGAACGATGACCTCCTGCGTGGTGTGCTGCGGGTTCTCCTCGCTGTAATGCTCATCGGGGATCTCGCTCAAATCGGTCCAGAGCGCCTCGCGCTCCTCCTCGGCACCGTGGGGACCAAACACATCAAACATACCAAGCACTCCTTTTTTCGTGTATAAGCGCAGCCCTTCCGGGCTACACTCTGGGCATAGTCTTTGCAAGGGGTGTGTGGGTTATGCGTTCTAAACGGGGGATCTTCTGGTACAGTCTGGGGCTGACGCTGCTGCTGCTTCTGCCCATGATCCTGACGGTGGCCTTTTTTACCGACCAATACCAAAAGCAGCAGCTTCTGCGCCGGGCCTCCGCCGCAGAAAGCACTCTGCGCATCGAGCCCGGCGCGCAGGGGATCTTCCCCCTTCTGCTGGTCATCCAGCAGGAGGAGCCTGCCTTCCTGCTGGTCCGGGCAGACGGCCCGCAGCAGACGCTGACCCTCTGCGCACTGCCCGGCTCGCTGCGCGTAAACGCGCCCGCCGGCACGACCACACTGGCGGACTGCACCCTTGCCGCAGGAGCCGGGCGGGCAGCACAGCTGCTCTGCGGCACTGTGGCCACAGGGGAGAGCGCTGCGCCCGCGCTGCATTATATCGCTGCAACCCCTGCGACATGGGCGGCCTGCGCCGGGTCCGATGCCCTGGTCCGGTTCGACACAGCCGCACTGCTCACGCCCACTGCACGGCAGGCACTGGGCTACGGCAGGGAGCCCGTAGCCGAATGCACCGCCGCACAGGCGGGGACGCTGATCGAAAAAATGCAGGGAATGCTGACAGGCGCCTCGGCGCAGGCCGATGCCCGCGCCGCCGTCTGGGCCGCCTTTGCCCGGCAGAACCCGGCGCTTTTGGCGGCGTTCCCCGCAGGGCTGCGCAGCCAGAGCGCCCGCCTTTTGACCGACCTGCTGGCCGCCGATGTAAGCGCCTTGGAGGATACGCTGACCTACCTCAGCACCCGCCCCGCATCGGCGGTGGATTATGTAACTGCCGAAACCGCCAAAGCCAAAGGCGGGGTATGCCTGACGGATGCAGGAATGGCAGCGGTGCGTGATTTGTTATCGTAGGGGTCGGCGTCAACGATGACCCGCGGGCGGGCAATGCCCGCCTGTATGCTGCGTTCCTCGCCACGGCGTCAAAAAAGTACAAAAAAATTTGCAAATCCGCTTGACTTAAACCCGCAGTCGTGTTATTATGGTAGCACCTCTTTTGCGGGTTTATTTTTTATGCCCTTTTTCAAGGGCGCCTGCAAGCGCGAGGGAGGCTTATTAACCGATAATGGAGGTGCCGAACAATGACTGTCAAGATCACCCTGGCCTGCACTGAGTGCAAGCAGCGCAACTACAACAAGGAGAAGAACAAGAAGAATTCTCCCGACCGTCTTGAGATGAAGAAGTATTGCCGTTTCTGCAAGAAGCATACCCTTCACCGCGAAACCAAGTGAGGATAGGAGCTTAGAGATGGCAGATAAAAAAGCAGCCACCGCTGCCGCCCAGACTCAAAGCGACAAGCCCAAAAAGAACGACGGCGCGAAGAAGGTTTCCTTCTTCGGTAAAGTCAAGAACTTTTTCAAAGGGATCGGCAAGTATTTCAAAGATACGAAGAGCGAGCTGAAAAAGGTCGTGTGGCCCAGCAAGAGCGACATCAAGACCAATACGATCACCGTTATCGTGGTCGTGGCAGTCGCAGCTGTCGTGCTGATCCTGCTGGATCTCATCTTTGGCGGCGCCATCCACCTGTTGATCGGCGCCTGAGCGCGTTGAGCGGAGGCAAAGACCATGGCTGAGCAAGCAAACTGGTATGTAGCACATACCTATTCCGGCTACGAGAACAAGGTCGCTACGGATCTTATGACGATGGTGGAGAACCGCCATCTGCAGGATCTGATCTGCGATGTAAAGGTTCCGACCGAGACCCGCATGGAAGAAGTTTTTGACAAGCACGGCAACAAGACCGGCGAGAAAGAGGTTCAGTCGAAGCTCTATCCCGGTTATGTCTTTGTCAAAATGGTCATGAACGACAACACCTGGTACATCGTGCGCAACACGCGCGGCTGCACCGGCTTTGTCGGCCCGGAGTCCAAGCCCGAGCCCCTGACCGAGGCAGAGGTTGCCAAGATGGGCGTCGAAACCACCGTTGACCTTGAGGTCGAGTACAAGGTCGGTGATACTGTCGAGATCACGGCCGGCCCGATGGAAGGCTCTGTCGGCACGGTCGAGGAGATCGACATTCCTGCGCGCAAGGTGCGCGTGAAGATCACCATGTTTGGCCGCGAGCTTCCGGCAGAGCTGGAGCTGCATCAGGTCAAGCTGTTCTGATTTTTCAGAACACCCAGTTTCCGGTAAAGGCCGCGAACGGGGAACACCCCGGGGTACGGTTTTTATAGGGTGTGCGGAGGTCGCACGCCCGTGGGAGGTCTGCACCGCAGGCCGCAACTCACCACAAAATTTGGAGGTGCAAGTATTATGGCACAGAAAATCACTGGCTACATCAAGCTGCAAATCCCCGCCGGCAAGGCAACTCCGGCTCCCCCTGTTGGTCCTGCTCTGGGTCAGAAGGGCGTCAACATCATGGCGTTCACCAAGGAGTTCAACGAGCGTACCAAGAACCAGATGGGCATGATCATCCCCGTCGTCATCACGGTTTACGCTGACCGCTCCTTCTCCTTCATCACCAAGACTCCTCCGGCGCCCGTTCTGATCAAGAAGGCTGCCGGCATCGACACTGCTTCCGGCGTACCCAACAAGAACAAGGTTGGCTCCATCACGCTGGCACAGGCCGAGGAGATCGCCAAGACCAAGATGCCCGACCTGAACGCTGCTTCTCTGGAAGCCGCTGTCAGCATGATCAAGGGCACCGCCCGCAGCATGGGCGTTACCGTTGAGGGCTGAATAGGAGGGTAATACGCAATGAAACACGGCAAGAAGTATATCGACGCTGCGAAGCTGATCGAGAACAACAAGACTTACGATCCCAGCGAAGCTCTGGAGCTGTGCTGCAAGACCGCTACCGCTAAGTTCGACGAGACCGTTGAGCTGCATGTCCGTCTGGGCGTTGACAGCCGCCACGCTGACCAGCAGGTCCGCGGCGCTGTTGTTCTGCCCAACGGCACCGGCAAGAATGTCCGCGTTATCGCAATCGCCAAGGGCGACGCTGCCAAGGCCGCTGAGGCTGCAGGCGCTCAGGAGGTCGGCGATGATGATCTGATCGCCAAGATCGCCGGCGGCTACCTCGACTTCGACGTTCTGGTTACCACCCCCGACATGATGGGCCGCGTCGGCCGTCTCGGTAAGGTTCTGGGCCCCCGTGGTCTGATGCCCAACCCGAAGGCCGGCACTGTTACCCCCGATGTCGGCAAGGCCGTCACCGATGCCAAGGCCGGTAAGATCGAGTACCGTCTGGACAAGCAGAACATCATCCATGTGCCCATCGGCAAGGCCTCTTTCGGCGCCGAGAAGCTGATGACCAACCTGGACACCGTCCTCGAGGCCATCGCCAAGGCTAAGCCCGCCGCTGCCAAGGGCCAGTACTTCAAGAGCGCTACCGTTGCCACCACCATGGGCCCCGGCGTCCGCGTTGCTACCAATAAGTATGGTGTTTAATTGAGCGCGTTGCGCATATGCGCGCTCAATTAAACGACGCGAAGCGGCGTTCCGCTATTGGTCGCCCATGAACATGGGCAATGAATTAAATAGAGAATTCCGCTTTTTCTATTGACAAACGCACGCTTTCGTGCTATACTAATTAAGCTGTTTTTGAGACAGCAGGTGCCGCAAGGCATAACGGGAGAATATCCCACCTGCCGAGAAACGTGCGTTTGAATGCAATGCTTTCAGGCCCTTTCCCGGCGACGGGAAGGGGCTTTTTTCTGTACATCACAAAAAAGCCGCTTACCGAAACCAATCTGTAAGTGGAATGAGGTGAATTTCAAATGCCCAGTGCAAAGATTCTGGAAGCCAAGAAGGCTCTTGTTAAGGACCTGAACGAGAAGATCGTTTCTTCTCTGGCCGGTGTTGTTGTTGCTTACAACGGCATCAGCGTGGCTGACGACACCAAGCTGCGTAAGGAGCTGCGTGAGGCTGGCGTCCATTACATGGTCGTCAAGAACACCATGCTGCGTCTGGCCGTCAAGGGCACCCAGTACGAGGCTCTGACCGACTGCTTCAAGGGTGACACGGCTATCGCTCTGTCTGCTGAGGATCCGGCTGCTGCTGCTCGCATCCTGTGCAAGTTTGCTGACGCCGACAAGTCCAAGCGCTTTGTCGTCAAGGGTGGCTTCTGCGATGGTGTTGTCATGGATGCTGCAGGTGTCAAGAGCCTGTCCACCATGCCCAACCGCGAAGGCCTGCTCTCTATGCTGGCTGGCTCCCTCAACGGTATCGTTGGTGGTTTGGCTGTTGCCCTGCAGGGTATCGTCGACAAGCAGGACGAGACTGCTGCCTGATTTCAGGTCAAGCAGGTTGAGCGCACCGGCGCAGCGCTCTTTGAATACAAACCGCGCCGCTTAAAACTATAAAATTTATGGAGGTAACTACCATGGCTTCTGAGAAGATCACTGCCATTGTCGAGTCTGTCAAGACTATGACTGTTCTGGAGCTGAAAGAGCTCGTTGACACCATCTGCGAGGAGTTCGGCGTTTCTGCTGTTGCTGCTGCTGCTCCCGCTGCCGGCGGCGCTGCTGCTCCCGCTGAGGAGGAGAAGACCGAGTTCGACGTCATCCTGGCTGACGTTGGCGCTAACAAGATGCAGGTCATCAAGACCGTTAAGGAGCTGACCGGTGCTTCCCTGATGGAGGCCAAGAAGCTGGTCGAGACCCCGAACGCCAAGCTGAAGGAGCAGGCTTCCAAGGCTGACGCTGAGGACATCCAGAAGAAGCTGGCTGAGGTCGGCGCTAAGGTTGAGCTGAAGTAATTTAGCTTACCCAATAGCTTTTCAAGTACCGTGTGGTTTGTACCGCACGGTACTTTTTGTTTTGCGCCGCAGTCGTTCGTCTGAAAGCCTTCCCCCTGTGGGGGAAGGCTCTTTTGTTTGTACACCTTAACAAAAGCTTCATCGTTTCTTTGTACATTCCCACAGTTTTGACCGTGTTCTCTCTGGCTTGCATTTCGTATAATATTGTAGTATCCTTTTAGTATCTATAATGGGAAAGTGAGGCTGTATACCCTTGGAGAATGAAAAGGCAAAAGGCGGCGGCATGGAAGAGCTCGCTGCGTTTATCGTTGATAAACGCAACCTGTTCTTTCTGTTATACATATTTGCGCTGATCTTCAGTGTCATTGCCTCCGGCTGGGTCAAGGTTGAGAATGACATCACGACCTACCTGCCGGACACCACCGAGACCCGCCAGGGCCTGACCGTCATGAACGACAACTTCGTCACCTACGGCACAGCCAATGTCATGGTCTCAAACATCACCTACGACACCGCACTTGACCTGCAGGCGCAGATCGAGGACATTGAGGGTGTCTCCACGGTCGAATTTGATGACACCAAGGATCATTACAAGGATGCCTCAGCCCTCTTTTCCGTCAGCTTTGATGCTGAGGTAGGGGACGAGCGCGCCGAGAACGCCCTGCAGCAGATCCGTGACAAGCTGGAGGGCAGCTACGATACCTCGATCTACTCGGAGGTCGGCTACGATTCCTCGGCCGATCTGCAGAGCGAGATGCTGGTCATCGTCATCATCGCCGCCGTCATCATTGTTGTCGTGCTGACACTGACCTCCCGCTCCTACGCCGAGGTCCCGGTTCTGATCATGACTTTCGGCGCCGCCGCCTTGCTGAACATGGGCACCAACTTCCTGTGCGGCACCATCAGCTTCATCTCCAACTCGGTCACCGTCATCCTGCAGCTGGCGCTGGCCATCGACTACGCCATTATCCTCTGCCACCGCTTCAGCGATGAGCATGAGACGCTGCCCACCCGCGAGGCCTGTATTGCAGCCCTCTCCAAGGCGATCCCCGAGATCTCCTCCTCCTCGCTGACAACCATCAGCGGTCTGGCCGCGCTGGCCTTCATGCACTTCGGCATCGGCCGCGACCTTGCCACGGTGCTGATCAAGGCCATCCTGTTCAGTATGCTCTGCGTTTTCACGCTGATGCCCGGCCTGCTGGTCCTGTTCAGCAAGCTCATCGACAAGACCCGCCACAAGAACCTCATTCCCAAGATCACGGCGGTCGGCAAATTCGACATCAAGACCCGCTTTGTCATTCCGCCGATCTTCGGCGTTGTCATCATTGCGGCAGCCGTCTTTGCCAACCTCTGCCCTTACTGCTACACCTTCACCGATCTGGTCACAGCAAAGCAGAACGAGCGCCAGATCGCCTACCAGAAGATCAAAAACGAGTTCGGCTCCAGCAACATGGTCGCCGTCATTGTGCCTGCCGGCAACTATGAGGCCGAGGGTGCGATCCTTGACGAACTGGACAGCTGCGCCGAGGTCAAATCCACGATGGGCCTTGCCAACATCGAGGCGATGGACGGCTATGTGCTGACCGATGCGCTGACCCCGCGCCAGCTGGCCGAGCTGGCTGATCTGGACTATGAGGTTGCCAAGGCGCTGTACGGTGCCTACGCTGTCGATCATGACGAGTACGGCGAGATCATCAACGGTCTGGACGATTACCGCGTGCCGCTTTATGATATGTTCCGCTTTTTGGAGCAGGAGATGCATGACGGAAACATCACGCTTTCCGGCGATGTGCAGGACACACTGGACGATTTGTTTGACCAGCTGGACGAGGCCCAGAAGCAGCTGCAGAGCGACAGCTACAGCCGTATGGTCGTCTATCTGAACCTGCCCGAGGAGACTGACGAGACCTTTGCCTTTGTCAACCGGATGCACGACATCATCGGCAAATACTACGACAAGGATTCGTTCTATGTTGTCGGCAACACCACCAGCGCCATGGACCTGTCCAGCTCTTTCGGTGAGGATAACCTGCTCATCAGTGTGCTGTCTGCGCTGTTCGTTATTCTGGTCCTGTTGTTCACCTTCAAGTCTGCCGGTCTGCCGGTGCTGCTCATCATCGTCATTCAGGGCAGTATCTGGATCAACTTCTCGGTGCCGTATCTGCAGCACACCCCGCTGTACTTCCTCGGCTACCTGATCGTCAACTCGATCCAGATGGGCGCAAATATCGACTACGCCATCGTTATCTCGAGCCACTACACCGACCTGAAGAAGGTCATGCGCCCGAAGGAGGCCATGGTCGCCGCGCTGAACGAGTCCTTCCCGACGATCTTCACCTCCGGCTCTATTCTGGCATCCGCCGGTATCCTGATCAGCGTCCTGACCACGAACCCCGTTATCTCTGCCATCGGCACCTGTCTGGGACGCGGCACCATCGTTTCGATCCTTCTGGTCCTCTTTGTGCTGCCGCAGATCCTGATCCTCGGCGATACGATCATCGAGCGCACCAGCTTTGAGATGAAGGGCGTCGGCGGCATCACTCGCACCGCCAGCGGCACAATGCATGTCAACGGCCGCGTCCGCGGCTACATCAACGGCGTTGTGGATGCCGAGATCAAGGGTGTGCTGCACGGCCAGTTCAACGCCAGCATTGCCACCGGCACCGAGCTCACGGTTGAAAAGCCTGACATGTACCTGTCGGAGGAGAATGTCCGCGAAACTGCGGATAACCCCGACACGACCAACGACACCGCGAAAGGAGGCGACGCCGAATGAACCACACTTCTGATTTAACGCGCCGCCTTTGGGCTGCGCTGCTTGCCCTCTGCCTGACGCTGAGCCTCGCCCTGCCCGTCTTTGCGGAGGGGGAGAGCGATACCGAGCCGGAGGCCAAGGAGACCTACCACATCGGTACGGTGGACGAGCTTTTGCAGCTGGCCGACTACTGCCGTCTGGACAGCTGGAGCGAGAACCGCACCGTTGTGCTGGACACCGACCTTGAGGTGACCGGCAGCGGCTTTACCGGCATCCCATCCTTCAGCGGCGTTTTTGAGGGGCAGGGCCATGTGATCTCCGGCCTGAGCCTTGTGGATGACGGCTCGGTCATCGGCTTCTTCCGCTATGTCCAAAAAGAGGCTAATGTCCGCGACCTTGTCGTGCGCGGCCGCGCCATGCCCACCGGCAGCCGCACCACCGTGGGCGGCCTTGCGGGCAGCAACGCCGGCACGCTGCACAACTGCCGCTTTGAGGGCGTGTCCTCCGGCGCGTCCATCGTGGGCGGCATCGCCGGCAATAACCTTGCCACCGGCGTGATCGAGAGCTGCACCACCACCGGCAGCGTCTACGGCGCCCACTTCATCGGCGGCCTTGCCGGGCAGAACCACGGCATCATCGCCAACTCCACCAATGCGGCCAGCGTCAACACCACGGTGGAGCAGAACGACATTGACCTGTCGGAGCTGACCCTAGGCGACCTGATCGGCACCGAGAACGCCGCCGACATCACCGACATCGGCGGCATCGCAGGCCAGTCCAGCGGCGTGATCCGCGCCTGCATGAACCGCGGCACCGTTGGCTACCAGCACATGGGCTACAATGTCGGCGGTATCGCAGGCAGCCAGACCGGCTACATCGAGGGCTGCGTCAACTACGGCACCGTCTACGCCCGCAAGGAGAGCGGCGGCATCGTGGGCCAGATGGAGCCCAGCAGCACCCTGCAGTACACCAAGGATACCCTGCAGGAGCTGAGCGAGGAGATGACCACCCTGCAGACACTGGTTGATCGCGCCTGCGATGACGCAAGCGCCGCCAGCAGTGACCTGTCCAACCAGCTGCACAATCTGCAGAACAGCGTCACCAGCTCCCGCAGCGCCATCGAGAATCTGCTCAAGCAGGCGGCGGATGGCCTCTCCATCAGCTCCCAGACCGTCAAGACCGATCTGACCCAGTTCAAGCAGAATCTGAAGGACACCACCGGCGATGCAAGCGACCCCAATGCGACTAAGCAGCCGGACGGTGCGATCATCGACCCCGGCTACTCCATCGGTGACCTCACCGGCAGCAGCTCGGAGGAGGAAACGACTGCGGCTGCGCCGGAGGAGTCCGCCGACACCGCCCCGGCCGAGCAGCCTGCCGTGACGGAGGACGCCCCCGCAGAGCAGACCAACCAGCCCGCTGCAGAGGATACCCCCGCCGAGCAGGCAGAGTCGGACACTGCGCGTGAGGCCCACAGCCAGCCCGATCCCGGCACTGCCGCGGATGACAGCGATCCGATCGTCGGCCCCATGCCCACGCCGGATCAGAATCAGGCGGATACCGGCTACATTGTAGAGGAGCCGGAAAACAAAGACATCGCCAAGGATCTGGTGGACGGCATCAGCGATGCCATCCCCGATTCTGTGGATGTTAAGATTCCCAAGGTCGAGCTGACCAACCGTGACGCGATCACGGCCAGCAAAAACGACCTGAGCAGCAACCTGACCGGCATCGGCGATATTGTCAGCAGCCTCAATACAAGCGCCAGCGGCAATTCTCAAGCGCTGATCAACGATGTCCGCGCCATCTCCAACCAGATCAACAAGATCGGCCAGACGCTGTCCGGTGCCAGCGAGAATGTCAACCGGGATGCAGACGACCTCGTGGACGACATCTCCGATGAGGACACCGACAGCGATGTCGAGGCCAAGGTCTCCAACTGCATCAACAGCGGCTCTGTCTACGCCGACATCAATGCGGGCGGCATCACCGGCGCAATGGCCCGCGAGAATGACCTCGACCCCGAGGACGACTACACCATCGCCGGCAGCGAGTCGCTGAACTTTACCTTCAAGACCCGTGTTGTGGCGCGCGACTGCACCAACTACGGCACCGTCAGCGCCAAAAAGCAGCGCGCCGGCGGCATTGTCGGCGATGCCGAGATGGGTTCTGTCATCGACTGCCGCGGCTTCGGCACGCTGGACGCCGAGGACGCCACCGGCGTGGGCGGCGTGGCCGGTGTGAGCAAATCCGTCATCCGCGACAGCTACGCCAAGTGTCGACTGTCCGGCTCCAAGCAGGTGGGCGGCATTGCCGGCAGCGGCGCCACCATCGAAAACTGCCGCGCCATGGTCATGATCGAGAGCGGCAGCGAGCAGATCGGCGCGATCGCCGGTATCGTAAACGACCCGCTGGACGGCAGCGTGACCGGCAACACCTTTGTGGATACGGGCACCGCCGGCATCGACAGCGTAAGCTACAAGGGCATTGCCGAGCCGCTGCCCTATGAGAAATTTGCCGCGCAGGAGAACCTGCCCAGCGATTTCTCAAGCCTCTGCATCCGCTTTGTGACCGAGGACGACTCTCTGGTGCAGCAGTATTACATTCCCTACGGCAGCGATTTCCCGACCGACCAGCTCCCGCCGGTGCCCCATCATGAGGGCCAGTACGGCAGCTGGGAGGATGTGGACCTGACCAACATGACCTTTGACACCACGATCCATGCCGAGTACAACAGCATGAACACTGTGCGCCAGAGTCAGGAGAAGCGCAGCGGCCGCTCCATCGTTCTGGTGGAGGGCAGCTTTGATACGACCGATGAGCTGATGCTTCATGAGATCGATGATGCGCCCCAGACCCTCGGCACTCTGGTCGAGGCCTGGGGGCTGGAGCTGCCCGCCGACACGGGCCACACCCTGCGCTACATGCCGCCCGAGACAACCGACAACACTGTGCTGTGGGTCAAGACCAATGCAGGCTGGCAGCAGGCCGAGACGAGTGTGGACGGCAGCTACCTGACCTGCACCGCACCTGCGGGCACCACGGCGTTTGCCGCCGTGCAGGCCCCCGCAAGCAAGGTGCCCCTGCTCGCGGCCGCCTGCGGTGCCGCAGCCGCACTGCTACTGGTGATTTTGTTCATCGCCCGCAAGCGTAAAAAGCGAAAAGCAAAAAAAGCTGCTGAAAAAGCAAAATAAAAGAAAATCCCTTCTGTGGTGTGACACCACAGAAGGGATTTTTTTGGCTTCCCCCTTTGGGGAAGCTGTCACCGAAGGTGACTGATGAGGGGCAGCCTTCCCACGACAACCCATTTATGGATAATAATGGCAAACTTGCCCCTCATCCGGCGCGCCGCACCACCTTCCCCCTTGGGGGAAGGCTTTTCCTTTAAGGCAACACCGCACAATTCCCGCCTGACGGCTTAAGCACCGCTCCGGCGGCTGCGGTACAGCATCTGCGTTGCCAAAATGCTCGATAATACACAAAGTATTATCTGCGCTTTTGGCTTAGCATCTGCCGCACCTCGCTCGCCGTATCGGCACTTAGAATTATGCGGTATTGCCTTAACACGCACCCACAAACGCCTTAAAAATCTTTCGGCTGTCCCCATTCACACGGTACGAAAATTCGGGGTGCCACTGCACAGCCCAGACGAACCTTTTATCAGGCAGGCATACGGCCTCCGTCAGTCCATCCTCCGAGACAGCCATAGCCGCCAGCCCCGGCGCAATCGTTTTTATGGCCTGATGATGCAGGCTGTTCACAGCCAGCGTATCCTTGCCCAAAAGTACCCAAAGCGGGCTGCCGGCCGTCAGCGTCACACTGTGTACCGGCGCATCGTAGGGCGGCGTCTGGTGGTGGTTTGCCGCCGAAGGGTGCTCAGCGGGCAGGTCCTGATACAGTGTACCGCCAAGATGGACATTCAAAAACTGAATGCCGCGGCAGATGCCCAGCACGGGCTTGTCCGCCGCCAGCGCAAGGTCAAGCAGCCGTGCTTCCATCGCATCGCGCGCAGGGCAGGTCTCGCCGCACTGCGGCGTCGGCGCGGCGCCGTACAGGGCAGGGGAAACATCCTGCCCGCCCGTCAGCAAAAAGCCATCGCAGGTATCGGCCAGCTGCCGCAGTGCGGCGGCATCAGCCGTCAGCGGCAGCATAATGGGCACGCCGCCCGCCTGCTCCACGCCCTGCATATAGCCGGGCAGCATCCAGTAACTCTCGCGCGCCTCATCCACCAGCGGCACGATCCCAATCAAAGGCTGTTTCATTCTTCTACCCACACCTCACTGTAAAAAATAAAACAGAGAAGCCCTTGCGTGACTTCTCTGTCCGTTGTGCTGATTATACCGCAACGCGCGGCGGATTGCAAGCCCTTACATCGGCGGGTGACTGCTTTGGAACCGCTTGTCGGGCGGCAGGGTCGTATATTTGTCGTACAGCTCCCGCAGCAGCACGGTACGGCGCACCATGCCGATAAACACATTGCGGTCATCCACCACCGGCACAAAGTTCTGGTCGATGGCCGCCTTGAGCAGGGTCGCCATATCGGTCGTGACCGTCACGGGCTTATAGTCGCGGCGGCGGGGAAAGCTTGAGATCGGCACATCCTCGCTGGCCTCCAGATCCAGCCCGTGCAGATTTTTCATCGCCCAGAGGATATCCCCCTCGGTGATGCTGCCCACATATTCGCCGTTGCGTTTCAGCACCGGGATGGTGGCATAGCGCTGGTTTGACCATTTTTCAAGTGTCTGGCGCAGGGTGAAATCCTCGTAAATGTACAAGACATCCTGCTTGGGTGTCAAAAAGAATAAAAGGTTCATGCTTTAAACTGCACTCCTTTGGCAATGTTGTCATACTTCTGTAACCAGTATATACGCTTTGTCTGTAAACTTTGTGAATGGAATGTTAAATCCGCGCCACAAAATAAATTTCTCTGAAATCTCTGTTCAAGCGGAGAAAAAAGGTGTATAATAGCTAATGATTCATATCGTGCAGCTACGGCCTTAGCCGCAGCTAACCCTGTAAAGGAGGATCGCAGATGATCACCAAGGTCAATCCCTATGGACATATCTCCCTGACGAACGACTACTTCTCCGGCTTGGTGGAGCAGGCCGCCAAGCAGTGCTACGGCATTGCCGCCATGGGTCAGGCCCCGGCCGAAAGCGTTGTACGCAGCGCCCTGCGCACCGGCAGTCTGCCGCCGAAGGGTGTCACCGTCACGCAGGAGGGCGGCAAGCTGGTCATCGCCCTGCACATCAAGGTCGGGTTCGGCCTGAATATTTCGACCATCACCCAGAGCATTACCCACCGCGTCAAAGACGAAGTTGAACTTGCCACCGGCTTAAAGGTCGCCCGCATTGATGTCTATGTGGACGATGTCATTGCCGACTAAGACTGTTTTTACCCAGAAAATATGAGGTGTAACGAAACCATGATTACTGGCCAGACCCTGCGTGACGCCATCCTTTCCGGCGCCAACAATATTGCCAACCAGCGCACCCGCGTGGATGAGCTGAATGTTTTCCCCGTGCCGGACGGTGATACCGGCACGAACATGAGCATGACCATCGGCGCAGCCCGCGCCGAGCTGGAGGCCATGCCCGACAGCTGCACCGTGGCCGAAGCCAGCAAGACCGCTGCCTCCGCCATGCTGCGCGGCGCACGCGGCAACTCCGGCGTTATCACAAGCCTTTTGTTCCGCGGCTTCTCCAAGGCGCTGAAGGATAAGACCGAGGCCTCCGCCGCCGACCTTGCCGCCGCGCTGCAGCAGGGTGTCGAGGCCGCCTACAAGGCCGTCATGAAGCCCACCGAGGGCACCATTCTGACCGTCTCCCGCTTGGCAGCCGAGAAGGCTGCCGAATGCACCGGCATGGAGGTTCCCGCCATGTGGGACGCCACCCTGCAGGCCGGTCAGGCTGCGCTGGACGATACCCCCAACCTGCTGCCCGTGCTGAAAAAGGCCGGTGTGGTGGACGCCGGCGGTCAGGGCATCATGCTGATCTTTGAGGGCATGAAGCAGGTATTCGACGGCGGCGAGATCATCGCCGGTGCCGAGGTCGCCGCCAAGCCCAAGGTCTCCAGCGAGGCCGCCGGCAAGGGCGTCTTTGCCGATGACCTGATGAAGGTCGAGGACATCAAGAACGGCTACTGCACCCAGTTCCTGCTGCACAAGGACGAGGGTGCCAGCGTTGCCCGTCTGCGCGCGTTTTTGGAGTCCAACGGCGATTCCGTTGTCGTGATCGAGGACGATGATGTGGCCAACTGCCATGTCCACACCTCCGACCCCGGCATGATGCTGAGCGAGGCCATCAAGTACGGCTACCTGACGAACTTCAAGATCGAGAACATGCATGAGCAGTTCCTCGCCCGCCAGAAGCAGGCCAAGGGTCTGGAGAAGCAGGCCGAGGCCGAGGAGAACCAGACGAGCGAGTTCACCTACGCTGCCGTTGACCCCGAGCGCGAGTACGGCTTTGTGGCCGTGGCCGCCGGCGAGGGCCTGAAGGCTGTGTTCGGCGATCTGGGCGTGGATGCCGTTGTCAGCGGCGGTCAGACGATGAACCCCTCCACCGAGGACATTCTGGCCGCGATCCAGAGTGTACCTGCCAAGACGGTGCTGGTGCTGCCCAACAACAAGAACATCATCATGGCCTCTGAGCAGGCCCAGAAGCTGGCCGACCGCAAGGTCATCGTGCTGCCCACCCGCACCGTGCCCCAGGGCATGACGGCCATGCTGAACTTTGACCCCGACCTGAAGCCGGAGGAGAACGCTGTTGCCATGATGCAGGCGGCCGACCATGTCAACACCGGTCTGATCACCTACGCCGCGCGCGACAGCGAGTTTGACGGCAAGCCCATCCGCAAGGGTGAGCTGATGGCGCTGGAGAACGGCAAGATCGTGGCCACCGGCACCGATCTGGCCAAGACGACCTACCGTCTGGCCCGCGCCATGAAGAAGAAGGACACCCAGTTCATCACGGTCATTTCCGGCTGTGATGTCAGTGACGAGGACGCCGAAAAGACGACCGATCTGGTGCGCGCCAAGTGCGGCGGCAACATTGAGGTCAGCCACATCAGCGGCGGCCAGCCGGTCTACTACTACATGATCTCTGTAGAGTGATCCGGACGCTATAACATAAAAAGGCGAATTTGGGAGCGAACCGAGTTCGCCTTTTTTGGTATATAATTTGCCCCGCGGGCCGATGACGAGAATCGGCCCCTACACAGCAACCTTCCGCGAAAGGAGGTCCCGCGATGGCCACCATCAACGATTCCGTCCAATACCTCAAGGGTGTCGGCCCGGCCTTTGCCAAAAAGTTTGAAAAGCTCGGCATCTATACCATCCGCGACCTGCTTTTGTGCTACCCGCGCAAATACATTGACTACACCCAGCCCTACACCGTTGTGTCAGCACCCTATGACACCGACTGCTGCGTGCGCGCCACCGTGCTGCAGAAGGAGCCGCCCCGCCGCATCACCGGCGGGCGCGTCATGAGCCGCGTGCTTGCGGCGGATGATTCCGGCATCCTGACCCTGACATGGTTCAACGCGGCCTACGCGGCCGACAATCTCACGGTGGGGGAGAGCTACTACTTTGAGGGGCGCATCGGCGGGGCGCTGACCCGCCGCGAGCTGCTGCACCCGCTGGTGCGCACCGAGGCACAGGTTGCGGCCTGCCCCTTCGTGGCGGTCTACCCCGGCACAGAGGGGCTGCCTGCCAGCCGCCATGCGGCCTGCGCCCACGCGGCGCTTGCCTTTGCGGACGAGCTGACCGACCCGCTGCCCCCTGCGCTGCTGACCCGCTACCGGATGCCCGCCAAAGCGCAGGCGGTGCGGGCCATCCATGCCCCGCAGAATGCCGCCGACCTCGCCGCCGCAAGGCGCAGGCTCATCTTTGAGGAGCTGTATCTGCTGCAGATCGGCATCTTTCTTTTGCGCAGCCACGGGCGCAACCGGACCAGCGCACCGATGCACCCGCTGGATCTGGGGCCGTTCTGGCGCAGTCTGCCGTACCCGCCCACCGGGGCGCAGCGCCGCTCGACCGAGGAGATCGTGAGCGACCTGTGCGGCGAGGTGCCGATGAACCGGCTTTTGCAGGGCGATGTCGGCAGCGGCAAGACACTCGTTGCCGCTGCGGCCATCTGGTTTGCCGCCCAAAACGGCTGGCAGAGCGCCCTGCTGGCCCCGACTGAGATCTTGGCCCGGCAGCACGCCGCAACGCTGGCCGACCGGCTTGAGCCGTTCGGCGTCAATGTCACACTGCTGGTCGGCGGCATGAAGGCCAAGGAGAGGCGCATCGCACTGTCGGCCATTGCGGACGGCCGCGCCGGTCTTGTTGTCGGCACCCATGCGGTTTTAACCGATACGGTGGAATTTAAAAATCTCGGCCTTGCCATCGTGGACGAGCAGCACCGCTTCGGCGTGCGGCAGCGCGGCCTGCTGGCCGGTAAGGCACAAAGCCCGCATCTGCTGGTCATGAGCGCAACGCCCATCCCGCGCACGCTGGGGCTTTTGATGTACGGCGACCTCGACATCTCCGTGCTGGACGAACTGCCCCCCGGCCGCAAGCCGGTCAAGACATGGTTCATCACCGGCAAAAAGCGGCGGGACATGTACGGCTTTCTCGACAAGCAGATCGAGGCCGGGCATCAGGTGTACATCGTCTGCCCCGCCATTGAGGAAAACGAGACCTCCGGCGGCCTGCAGGCCGTGACGACCTATTATACCGAGACCGCCTGTGCGCTGCTGCCCCACCGCCGCATCGGCCTGCTGCACGGCAAGCTCAAACCCAAGGAAAAGGACGAGGTCATGCAGAAATTCAAGGCAGGGGAGCTGGATGTGCTGGTCTCGACCACCGTCATCGAGGTCGGCGTCGATGTCCCCAACGCCACGGTCATGGTCATTGAGAACGCCGAGCGGTTCGGCCTGTCGGCCCTGCACCAGCTGCGCGGGCGCGTGGGCCGCGGCGCGGCAGACTCCTGCTGCATTTTGATCTCTGACAATGTGAATGAGCCGGTGCGGGAGCGGCTGCAGTTTTTGTGCCGCACCCCGGACGGCTTTGCCGTGGCAAAGTACGATCTGGAAACGCGCGGCCCGGGTGATTTCTTCGGCGCCGCCCAGCACGGCCTGCCGACGCTGCGGGTCGCAGATCTTGTGCAGGACACCAAAACACTGCGGGTCGCACAGGACGAGGCCAAGGCCCTGCTTGCGAAGGATCCGAACCTCATCGACCCGGCCCACCGTGCGCTCTCCGATGAGGTGGAGCGGCTGTTTGAGACCGCCGGGGCGATGAATTAGGTTTTTTGGCTTCCCCCTTTGGGGGAAGCTGCCGCCCGCAGGCGGCTGATGAGGGGCAGAGTTTCCCACAGGCAATCCGCAAGCGGGATTTCCCGGCAAGTTCCCCCTCATCCGGGCGCGGTCAGGGCCGCGCCCACCTTCCCCCAAAGGGGGAAGGCATCTTGCCCCTATAAATTCTGTTTCCTCCCTTTTATTTTCCCTTCAATTTTGGTATACTGATAGGTAATTATATAAGGCAACACCGCACAATTCCCGCCTGACGGCTTAAGCACCGCTCCGGCGGCTGCGGCACGGCATCTGCGTTGCCAAAATGCTCGATAAGACATCCAGTATTATCTGCGCTTTTGGCTTAGCAGCTGCCGCACCTCGCTCGCCGTATCGGCACTTAGAATTATGCGGTATTGCCATAAAGGAAATTTTGCCTATGAAAAAATTCTGCGCGATACTCTTTTCCTTCGTGCTTATTGTGGTGCTGGCCCTGCCGGCGGCCGCAGAAGGGGAGAGTGCTGCCCTCTCTGACACAGCCCCGGCACTTACGGCCCCGGCTGCCTATGTGGTCAACCTCGACACAAACATCGTTGTCTATGACAAAAACAGCGAGGTGCCGCTTTCGGCTGCGAGCCTGACCAAGATGATGACAACGCTGCTTCTGCTGGAAAGCTATCAAGACCAGCTCGACTCGATCAGCCTGACTGCGCCGAGTTATATCTATGATCTGATCTGGGAGCAAAGCACCAACGCCTCGACCGCTGACATCCGCCGGGGCGAGACGCAGAGCCTGCGCAATCTGCTGTACGCCATGCTGCTGCCCAGCGGCAACGAGGCTGCCTACATCGTGGCCGACTATATGGGCGGCGGCAGCATTGACAACTTTGTTGCGATGATGAACGACGAGGCCGCCGCCATAGGCTGCACTGGCACGACCTTTGTGGACCCCTGCGGCCTGAACCCCAACAACATCACCACCGCGCGGGATGCCTACCTGATCCTGCGGGCGCTGACGGCCTACGATGTGTTTGCCACCGTTGCCGGCACCCCGACCTACGACATGGGCACCAACAGCCGCTACACAACACCCGGCACCTATATTTTGCAGAACACCGACAAGCTCATCACCAACAGCAGCTACCACCGGGACTACACCAAGGGCGGCAAGACCGGCAGCCTTGGCGAATGGCAGAACTTTGCGGGCTGGCACAGCCAGGACGGTGAAAGCTACATCAGCGTTGTGCTGAATGTGCCGATGGAAAGCGATGAGGGCGGCCGCCCCGCCCTGCTTGAGACCGGCACCCTGATGGACTGGGTGTTTGCGACCTACACCATCGCCCCCGCGCTGGACCCCACCCAGCCCATCACCGAGGTCCGGGTTGCCTACTCCACACAGGCCGACACCGTCATGCTTTACCCGGTCGATAACATGATGACCCTGCTGCCACGGGAGGGCGGCGCAGCCCTGACCGAGCAGGTATTCCATGTGCCGGATCAGCTGCCCGCCCCCATCCGGCAGGGCGATGTCGTGGGCACCGTGACACTGACCATTCAGGGCGAGATCATCGGTACCACAGACCTGATCGCGGGCAGCGATGTCTCGCGCAATCAGCTTTTGTATACGCTGTCCCGCGTGCGGGAGTTTTTTTCCAGCACGTATTGCAAGGTAGTCGTCATGCTGACGATGCTCGTCATCGGCGTCTATCTGATTTTTACCGTCGGCCGCATCCTGCGTATCTGGAGCAAGGAAATGTAAGCCGAATCAATGGAGGTTTTTACCATGTTGGATGTAAAGCGCAATCTGACCACCATGACCGATTTTTATGAGCTTACCATGTCGGCAGGCTATCTGGACGAGGGCTATGTCGATAAGATCGCCGTCTTTGATATGTTCTTCCGCCGCGTGCCGGACGGCGGCGGCTACGCCGTCATGGCCGGTCTGCAGCAGTTCATTGATGCGGTGGATCATCTGAAATTTACCGACGAGGACATCACCTACCTGCGCTCCACCAAGACCTTTGATGAAAAGTTTCTGAACTATCTGGCCAACTTCAAGCTGCACTGCAACATCTGGGCCATTGAGGAGGGCATGCCGATCTTCCCGCAGGAGCCGATTGTCACGGTCGAGGGCCCTGCCATCGAGTGCCAGCTGCTGGAAACGCTGCTGCTCGTCACCTTCAACCATCAGTGCCTGATCGCCACCAAGGCCAGCCGCATCGTCCGCTCCGCTGCCGGCCGCCCGGTCATGGAGTTCGGCGCACGCCGCGCGCAAGGGTATGACGCTGCCTACTTCGGCGCGCGCGCCTCCTACATCGGCGGCTGCGGCTCCACCTCCTGCGTCATGGCCGCGCGCGACTTCGGCATCCCGGCCTCCGGCACGATGGCACACAGCTGGGTCCAGATGTTCCCGACCGAGTATGATGCCTTCAAAAAATACGCTGAGCTGTACCCCGATGCCTGCGTGCTGCTGGTGGACACCTACAATGTGCTGCGCCACGGCGTGCCCGATGCGATCAAGGTCTTTGATGAGGTGCTCAAGCCGATGGGCAAGCGCCCCAAGGGCATCCGCATCGACTCCGGCGACATCGCCTACCTGTCCAAGAAGGCCCGCAAGATGCTTGATGAGGCCGGCTACCCCGACTGTACGATCTGCGCGTCGAACTCTCTGGATGAGTACATCGTCCGCGACCTGATCCTGCAGGGTGCCCGCGTGGACAGCTTCGGCATCGGCGAGAATATGATCACCGCCAAGAGCGACCCCGTGTTCGGCGGCGTGTACAAGCTGGCCGCCGTGAAAGAGGACGACGGCAGCTACACCCCCAAGATGAAGCTGTCCGAATCTGCGGAGAAGATGACGATCCCCTGCCTGAAAAAGGTCTGGCGTATCTATGATCAGGACGGCAAGGCGATGGCTGACCTTATCACGATGGCCGATGAGGCGGTGGAAACGCAGCATGGCATCACGCTGTTTGACCCGATCGAGACATGGAAGGAATGCACCTATGTCAACTGCACGGCGCGCTGCCTGTCCACCCTCATCTATGATCACGGCCAGCGCGTCTACACCTCGCCCAGCCTTGATGACATCCGCAAGTTCTGCAAGGCGCAGATCAATACCCTGTGGGATGAGGTCAAGCGCTTTGAGAACCCCCACCGCTACTATGTGGACCTGAGCCAGAAGCTTTGGGATACCAGAAGCGCACTGCTGAAGAAGCTGTCGAAGTAAAAAATCTCCGGCTTCCCCCTTGGGGGAAGCTGCCGCCCGCAGGCGGCTGATGAGGGGCAGGCTTGCCAATACCGTCCGTTTATGAGATACTATGGCGAGTTCTCCCTCATCCGAGCGTGGTCGGGGCCACGCCCACCTTCCCCCAAGGGGGAAGGCATTTCTTCCCAAAAACTCCCACCATCCTTACAAAACGGTTACAGCCCGCACCCCCTGCACATACTGTGGTCACACAGCTTGTGCGGGGGGATTTTGTATGTTGGAGCAGCTTTCATTGTTTTTTCTGGGCGGCGGGGCCTATGCTGCGCTCGAGCTGGCCTGGCGGGGCACTACCCACTGGACGATGTTCGCAGCGGGCGGGGCCTGCCTCTGCCTTTTGCAAAAGCTGGCTGCTGCACCGCTGCCGCTGGCCGGGGCCGCCGCCCTGGGCGCAGCCGGCGTCAGCGGGCTGGAGCTGGCGGTGGGGGCAGTCTGCCGCAGCCTGCTGCACACCGAGGTGTGGGACTATACCGCCGAGTGGGGGAATGTGGCCGGGCTTATCTGCCCGCGGTACTCCTTTTACTGGTTTTTGCTCTGCGGGTGGGTCATCTTTGTGCTGCGGGGCGTAGAAAGTACCGTTTATCACCCTCAAAATTCCCTGTCCGACAGTTAAAGTCCAAATTATCGTACCGTCTGTCTGGTATACTGAGATCATACCAGATAAGAAAGGCGGTACACACCATGACCCAGCAGTTTCGTTATGTCGGCGGCCACATCGAGGTCTTTTCCGAGAGCGGCGAGTTTCTTTTTTCTGCGGACACCATGCAGGAGGCATGGGAGGAGTTGTCCGCGTAGTGCGCACAGTTGCCACGCGAATATGTACACTATGCCGAAATAGTGGAATATATACAAATAACTTTTGTAACTTTGTACAAATTGCAGCTTGCAAAAGCAAGCTCCTTCGCATATAATAAAGACAGAAAGAGGGAAGCGGAAAGCCTCCCGATATACACTGCCCTACACTAGGAAAGGAGATGGGGTTGCAATGTTGAAGATGCACACTTTGGCCAAATGGATGTACGGTTTTTTGGAGCCTGAGCGCCCCTACGGCTTGCCGGAGGATGTTTACAATGATGTGATCCCTTCGGGCATCCACAATTACAATCGCAACGAGCTTTTTTAAAGCCGCTTAACCTCCAAGCTCCGGCACGGCCCGCAAGCCCCGTGCCGGGGTATTTTTTTTGCAGCTGCAATACAAACCGCCCCTGAGTCGTATTCTTTGTAGGGGCCGGACATGTCCGGCCCGCAGCCTTTCCACAAGCAATCGCCTGCCTTACACAGCCAGGCCGGGCATGCCCGGCCCCTACAGGGCAGTCTCCCCAAAAACTTTTACTTGTTTTTTTCGTCAAAACACGGTATTCTATACTAAGTATATTATGCCTTTCAAAAGGAGCGACCTATGAAACTTATCACCTTTACCGTGCCGTGCTACAACTCGGCCGCATATATGGACCATTGCATCGAGACCCTGCTCACCGCGGGGGAGGACGCCGAGATCATCCTTGTGGATGACGGCTCCAAGGACGACACCGGCAAGATTGCCGATGCCTACGCCGAAAAGTACCCCACCATCGTCCGCGTCATCCATCAGGAGAACGGCGGCCACGGCGAGGGCGTCAATCAGGGCATCCGCAATGCCACCGGCGTCTACTTCAAGGTCGTGGACTCCGATGACTGGCTGGACACCGATGCCCTGCAGAAGGTCCTGACCGAGCTGCGCGCCCACCTCGGCGATGAACAGCCGCTTGATTTGATGATGGCGAACTATGTCTACGAGCATGTGGTTGACAACACCCAGAATGTCGTGGACTACAAGGGCATCCTGCCCGAGGGCCGCGTCTTCCATTGGAACGAGATCGGCAAGTTCCCGCCGAACAAAAACATCCTGATGCACAGCGTCATCTACCGCACCGAGGTGCTGCGCCGCAGCGGCATGGAGCTGCCCAAGCACACCTTCTATGTTGACAATATCTTTGTCTACCAGCCGCTGCCGCAGGTCAAAACCATCTACTACATGAACCTTGACCTCTACCGCTACTTCATCGGGCGCGAGGATCAGAGCGTCAACGAGGCTAACATGATCAAGCGCGTTGACCAGCAGCTGCGCGTCACCCGCATTATGATGAACGCGGTCGATGTCTATGCCCTGCCGCCGGAGCAGGACAAGCTGCGCGCCTACATGCTGAACTATTTCTCAATGATGATGGCGATCTCCAGCATCTTCCTGACGCTGGACGGCAGCAAGGAGGCGCTGGCAAAGCGCCGCCAGCTGTGGGACGACCTCAAGGCGCACGACGGCCACCTCTACCGCCGTTGCCGCTTCTCGGTGGCGGAGGGCTGCAACCTGCCCGGCTGGCTTGGCAGCAAGATCAGCATCGGCGGCTACCGCATTGCCCAGAAGATCTTCAAGTTCAACTGAGGTACACCCATGCAGGACTATACAATCATCTTGTTTGATCTGGACGGCACGCTGACGGACTCCGCCCCGGGTATCCTGAACTCCGTGCGCTACGCCTGCCGCAAGCTTGGACTGCCTATCCCCGGCGAGGAGACGCTGCGCCGCTTTCTCGGCCCGCCGCTTATCGCCTCCTTCCGGGAGCTGATGGGGCTGGACGCTGCCGGGGCCGACCGCGCCGTCAGCGCCTTCCGGGAGTATTTCCCCACAAAGGGCCTGTTTGAGAATGAGGTCTACCCGGGCATCCCGGCCCTGCTGGCCGATATAAAAGCTGCCGGGAAAACGGTCATCATCGCCACCAGCAAGCCGGAGGCGTATGCCCGGCGTATTCTGGAGCATTTCGGTCTGGCGCAGTACTGCGATTTCATCTGCGGTGCCACGCTTGATGAGACCCGCACCGACAAGGCCGAGGTCATTGCCTACGCACTGGAAACGGCAGGCATCACTGACAAGAGCCGCGCCGTCATGGTCGGCGACCGCGAGCATGATGTGCTGGGTGCCAAGAAAAACGGCCTGCCCTGCATCGGGGCCGTCTACGGCTACGGCACGGCCGAGGAGCTGACCGCCGCCGGGGCCGCTGCTCTGGCTGACACGGTGGACGAGCTGCACAAGCTGCTGCTGGGATAAATCAAATGGGAGACAGCCTGCGCTGCCTCCCGTTTTTTATTGGTCCCGGTCGTTGTAATAGAGATACCACCCGCGGAAGCCGTACCCGATGCCGAGAGCGCCCAGCGCCAGCAGCATAGCCGCCTTGTCGGGCCAAAGCGGCATATTCCGGGTGCAGACCCAAACCACCGCCAGTACAAGGCATACAAGCACCGGCAGGCCGTAGTGCAGAAATCTCTGCACCCGCAGCCGCTTCGGGTCGCCCTCCGCCGCCAGCACCGATGGATCACACACCTCGCACCGCACCCGCAGGATCGGGATATTGCGCACATGGCTTGAATACCGCACGGCCTTGTACTCGATGCCGTCCAGCATAAAACGCGGCGTCATGCCCTCGTGGGTGATGACGATCTCTTCGCCGCAGTTCGCCGCCCAGGCCAACAGCTCGGCGGTAAACTCCTGCGGGGTTGCAATGGCGGTGTCCGGCGTAAAGGTAAACTGCCGCTTATGCTCGGCAGCCGCCATTTTCCGGTAGTCCTGCACCCAGCCGGTAAACCAGCCGCCCGCCGGGGCAGGGGAGTCCATCCGCTCAAGGCAGCTGTCCACATCCAGCTCCGCCGCCGTTCGGTCGCCGGCGGCCAGCTCCGTGCAGAAGGCGGCCGCCGCCGCCAGCTTTTGCTGCTCGGCCTCCAGCCGTTGGCGCTGGCGCTCGGCAGCCTCGGCCAGCGGCAGGGTGCCGTTCAGCACCGTGCCGATCTCCTCGACCGGCATATCCAGTGTGCGCAGCATCCGGATCAGCTTCAGTGCGCGTACATCCGCCTGCGAATAGATGCGATACTCATTTCCCGGGTTGCGGGCGGGGGTCAGCAGCCCGGCCTGCTCATAATAGCGGATATTGCGGGCGGACACGCCCGATTGCTCCGCTGCCTGCTTGATGTTCATGACATCACGCTCCTTTCACCCTCACCTTACACCCTGCACCCACTGGAAGGTCAATACTTTTCGTAAAATAACCATATCATATTTCGTAAAATTGTGCTATACTGTTTTTATATATCAATACAAAAGAGGGAATTTATCATGTACAAATCCGGTGACGATAAGCTCGAGGTCCGTGAATTGCTGGTCAAGGCCTTTGCCAGCGCGTGGGAGGCCGGCGAAAAGGCCGTTGACCGCGACACCTACATCAATTCCAGCATCAATGTGATCGACTCTCTGCAGGTCGGCCCTGAGATGATCTACGGCGAGGAGGGCCAGGGCCTGCTGGACGATGAGCTCGACCATCTGCCCGATATGCTGCGCGCCGACGGCGCATGGGTCTACTACGCCGTGCCTGCGGAAAACTATTTTATCCTGACCTGGATGGAGGACGCCGAAAAGGCCGCTGCCAAGGTCGCTTCGCTCAAGGACGAGGAGGACAGTCTGGCCTGCATCGTGGACCTGACGCAGGAGTGGACGCACACCGAGGCATAAACCGCAAAAACGCCGAGAGGGGAGGGAGAACCGCATGAGCCGCGATACGATACACCTGCCGCGTGATGCTTACCGGCTGCTGCAGACGCTGCGCGCCGCCGGGCACAGTGCCTATGTGGTGGGCGGCTGCGTGCGCGACAGCCTGCTGGGCCGTCTGCCCGGCGACTGGGACATCTGCACCTCCGCCCGGCCCGACCAGCTGCGGGCGATCTTCCATGACCAGCGGCTTATCCTGACCGGCGAAAAGCACGGCACAGTAGCGGTCATCCTGCACGGCAAGCCGTATGAGATCACGACCTACCGGCTGGACGGCAGCTACCGCGACCACCGCCACCCCGACAGCGTGCAGTTTGTGGACGACCTTGCCGCCGACCTTGCGCGGCGGGACTTCACCGTCAACGCCATGGCTTACGCCCCCGGCGAAGGGATCATCGATCTCTACGGCGGCCGCCGTGATCTGGCCGCCTGTATCGTGCGGTGTGTCGGCGCACCCGCCGACCGCTTTGCCGAGGACGCGCTGCGCATCCTGCGGGCCCTGCGGTTTACCGCAAAGCTCGGCTTTACGCTGGAGCCTGCTACCGCTGCCGCCGCGCTGGCGGCCCGCGACACCCTGCGCACTGTCAGCGCCGAGCGGCTCTACGCCGAGCTGGACGGCCTGCTGCTGGCCCCCGGCGCCGGGAAAACGCTTGCGCAGTACGGCGAGATTCTGGGCGGCGTGGTGCCGGAGATCCTGCCCTGCATCGGCTGCACCCAGCCGGGGCGGTGGCACTGCTACGATGTGTGGCAGCATTCGGCCGCCGCTGTGGCCGCACTTGACCTGCACGGGCAGGACACCCGCGGCGTGCGGGTGCTGTGCTGGGCTACCTTTTTGCATGACATTGCCAAGCCGCAGTGCCGCACAGTCGGCCCCGACGGCGCGGCGCATTTCAAGGGGCACAACCAGCGGGGGGCGCAGGCTGCCCGCACGATCCTGCGCCGCCTCAAGGCCCCCGCCTACCTCACGGACGGCGCGGTGGGGCTGATCGCCGTCCATGATGCCCCGCTGCCCGCCGACGATGCGGGCATCCTCAAGCTGCTGAACCGCAGCGGGGCGATCTTCCTGCGGCGGCTCTGTGTGCTGAAATACGCCGATCTGGACGCCCACGCCGCGACACCGGAGGTCGCGGCCCGCCGCGCCGAGGTTGAGCGCTTCGCCTGCCGCATGGACGAGCTTGCCAAGACCAGCTGCTACACAATGCGTCAGCTGGCCGTCAACGGTGCCGACCTGATGGCTGCGGGCATCCCCGCCGGGCCCGGCGTCGGCGCAACACTGCAAACACTGCTTACCGCCGTTATGGAGGGCCGCCTGCCCAACGAGCGGGAGGCCCTGCTGGAGGCTGCAACCGTATGATATGGGGAGTTGGCATAGACCTGTGTGACGCAGACCGCATCGAAAAAAGCCTTGCAAAGCCGAGCTTTCTCGACCATGTGTTTGCACCGGCGGAGCAAGCCCTGTTCTCCGCCTTAGGCGAAAAGCGCCGTGCCGAGACCGCAGCCGCCAATTTTGCGGCCAAGGAGGCCTTTTTGAAGGCTGTCGGCACCGGGCTGGGCGGCTTTGCCCTCTGCGATCTGGCCGTACTGCGCCGGGAAAGCGGTGCGCCCTATTTTGCGCTGACCGGCCCCGCCGCCGCGTGGGCTGCCGAGCAGGGCGTGACCGTCCATCTCAGCCTGACCCATGAGCGCGGTCTGGCAAATGCGATTGTGATTTTGGAGAAAGTATAGGCGTTGTCTATTCTTTCACGGAGGTGACCTATGCCCGGTAAAACCGCGCGCAGCAGCAATCTGGAGCTGCTGCGCATCCTTTGCATGCTGCTTATCATCGGCGACCATCTGACCGGGCAGGGCGGCATTGCGGACTATACCACGCTGCCGTCCTCCTTCGCGTTCTGTCTGATCGGCTGCGGGTCGCGCATCGCCTGCAGCGTGTTCATCCTCATCGGCGGGTGGTTCCTGTGTGAACAGCAGTACAAGACCCGCCGCCCGCTCTCGCTCTGGCTGTCGCTCTGGCTCTACACCGTGCCTGTGACGCTGCTCTGCCGTCTGGGCGGGCTGGATGTCTCACTCGGCGCACTGCGCTGGGCGCTCTTTCCGGCGTCCACGCGGCAGCTGTGGTTCATCTCGGATTATCTGCTGCTGCTGCTCTGTGTGCCGCTGCTGAACCGGCTGCTGCACGGGCTGCCGCGCGCAGCGCAGCGCGGTGTGCTGGCGGTGCTGGCCGTGCCGCTGCTCGTCTACCCGACCCTGTTCGCGGAGAACGGCCTTACCGGCGATACCGCTTGGATGTTTTTGTATGAGTATCTGCTCATCGCCTATCTGCGCCGCTATCCGGACAACCGTCTGACGCGGCTTCTGCAGCGCCGCTGCGCTGCGCTGCTCCTCGGGCTGGGGCTGCCGCTCGTCAACACCGCTGTGCGCGCAGTGCTTGAAATGCGCGGCCTGACCAACGGCAAAGCGTTTCAGTACATTGCCTACTACCGCACCGCGCTGGGCGCACTGCCCAACCTGCTGGCCGCACTGGCGCTGTTTTATCTGTTCAAGGGGCTGTCCTTAGGCTCTGTCCGGTGGATCAACGCCCTGTCCGGCACAACGCTCGGCGTCTACATTCTGCACCAGATCCCCGCGTTCCGGGGCTTCCTCTGGAACGGGATCCTGCAAGCGCAGGCGCACCACGGCTCGGTCGGCTACACGCTGTTTGCGGTGGCGGCTGTATTCCTCGGCTGTGCGGCGGTGGATGCTGCCCGCACCGCGCTTGTCATGCGCCCGCTCGAAAAAACAAAGCTGTTCCGCACCCTCTGTGAAAAAGGCGATGCACTCGCCGCAAAAATCACAGCCGATGATTAAAAAGACCTCCCTCTGCTTATACTTTCAGTAACAAGCAAAAGGAGGTCTTTTCTATGGAAGTACACCGCGGAGAGGTTTTTTACGCCGACCTGAGCCCTGTCGTGGGATCGGAGCAGGGGGGCATACGGCCGGTACTTATCATACAGAATGAGATCGGCAACCGGCACAGCCCCACCGTCATTGCAGCCGCCATCACAAGCCGTCAGGACAAAAACCGCCTGCCCACCCACATCAATGTGCGGGCCGACCGCTGCGGTCTGGCAAAGGACAGCATCATCCTAACCGAGCAGATCCGCACGCTAGACAAGCGCCGCCTGCGCGAGCGCGCCGGCTGCATCCCGCCCGATGACATGCGCCGCGTGGATGAGGCGCTGGGCGTCTCCATGGGGCTGGAAAGCGCGGATGTGCATCATGATGGGGGCTATTTTTGAGCACGCCGCGCTGCCGAATACGCCTTTCACGGCAGGAAGTTCGCCGCCACCGGTGCCAGAAGCGCGGTCATGATGCCCGCCACGGCAATCGCCAGCCCGCTCATCGCGCCCTCGATCTCGCCCATCTGCAGGGCCTTGCTCGTGCCGATGGCGTGGGCCGAGGTACCCAGCGCCAGCCCCTTGGCCAGCGGGTCTGTAATATGGCAGACCTTGCACACCGTCTCGCCCAGCAGGCTACCGACGATGCCTGTCAGGATGATGACCGCCCCGGCCAGCGCGGCTGTGCCGCCCAGCGTTTCGGCCACATCCATGCCGATGGCTGTCGTGACAGACTTGGGCAGAAAGCTCACCGCATGGGCGCGCTCAAGCCGCAGCACCCACGCCATGGCCAGCACGCTGCCCAGACTCGTCAGCACGCCCGCCGCGATCGATGCAAAGATGGCGGCCAGATTCTTCTCCAGCAGCTCCCACTTTTCATACAGGGGGATGGCCAGACTGACTGTGGCGGGCATCAACAGCCAGCTTACAGGCTGGGCGCTGGCCTTGTAATCGGCGTAGGGCATGCCGAAGCAGCTCAAAAACACGATGACGAAGATGCTGCCCATCAGCAGGGGATTGAACAGGGCCTTGCCCGTCTTGCGGTTGACCCAGACGCCAGCGGCATAGGCTGCCAGCGTGGCCAGCACGCCCCAGCTGCCGCACTGCTGCAAAAACTCAGCCATTTTTATGCTCCTTTCCGCCTGCGCATTTCTGCGCCACCATGCCGGTGACTGCCATGACCAGCGCCGTGACCGGCACGATGGCCAGCACGGCGGGCAGCAGCAGGTTGATAAGCTGGCTGCCCAGCTCCATAACGCCGGCCGCCGCCGGGACGAACAGCAGCGGGAAGATGCCGGTCAAAAACAGCCCCGTCTCCCGCACCTGCTCCAGCTTGAGCAGCCCGGTTTTGAGCGCAGCGACCATCAGCAAAAGGCCGTACACACTGGCCGGAATCGGCAGCGGCAGCACCGCCGCCAGTACCTCGCCCGCCAGGCAGAACGCCGTGATGCGGGCAAACTGGAAAATATACTTCACGCAATAACCCTCTTTTACCGAAAATTCGTGTACCATCATACCACGCGCGTCAACATTCGGCAAGTTGTACATTGTATGAAAACCGTCCACATTTTCACACCGCAGTTGTAGGAAACAGCACTTGTAATTTGAAATAAGCTGTGGTATACTAACCGCAAACAAATGAATTTCACTCGAAAAGAGGTTTTGACCATGTCTTTACTGAAAAAACTGGCCGGTCTGGCCGTGGGTGCCGCTGCCTTGGGCGCTGCCGCTTATGTCCTGAAAAACCGTGAGCACGGCGAGGAGTATGAGCATATTGTGGGCCCGGAGGACGAGGTCGAGCCTGAGACCGAGTCCGCCGAGCCCGCCGACGAGGATGCGTCTGCTGTGGCTGAACCTGCCCCCGCTGCCGCACCTGAGGAACCTGCCGCCCCCGCCGAAACTGCACAGCCCGAGGAATCCGCGGAAGTTGAAGAAACCCCCACCCCGAAGGCTGCCGACTTTGACGCCCCGAATGTGAACCCGGTTGAGCTGGGCCACACGGAGGCCCCCCGCACGGCGGACGGCAAGATCGACCCCACCCAGATCGTTGACCCCGCTGTGGCAGGCGACTGGGAGGAGCAGGGCTGCAAGGGCTGATATACCAAACGCACAAGGCGCATCTTTGTTTTATGGCAAAGGTGCGCCTTTTTGTATTTGTTGCTGCGGGATCGCGCCGCAGCGGGCAGGGGACTGCCCGCCCTACACAAGTGCCACGGCCGTAGGGCGGCCAGTCCTCTGGCCGCCGCACCGCAGCCGCGATTTCCGCGCACAAATGTCCGCGATTTTACTACAAAAGCACTTTACAGCTTTAGTGCAGTAAAGTATAATAGAATTTGTATCGGATCAGAGAGGTAGGAATGTTATGGAGATCGAACTCAAGAGCTTTACCCCCGCCGAGCAGGCGACCTTCCGTCTGCGCGCCCTGTATGAGCAGGCCGGCTACCGCAAATACCGCGCCTCCCGGTTTGAGGAATACGCGCTGTATCAGGAATATCAGCGCTTCCTGCCGGACTCGCAGGTCATCACCTTCACCGATCTGGACGGCAAGCTGCGCGCCATCAAGCCCGATGTTACGCTGTCCATCGCCAAGACGGCGCAGCCCGCCGCCGGGGAGTGCAAGCGCTTTTATTATAATGAGGAGGTCTGCCGCCCCAGCCGGGAGAGCCACACCTTCCAGACCATCCACCAGATGGGTTTGGAGAGCATGGGTGCCGTAGACGCCGATGAACAGGCCGCCGTTGTGCGGCTGGCGCTGCAAAGCCTTGCCGCGCTGGAAGTTCCCACCGTGCTGGAGCTCAGCCACATGGGTTATCTGACCGCGCTGCTGGATGCGCTGGCGGTGCCCGCCGAAGCACGAGGCAAAATCCTTGATTTCCTGCGGGCCAAAAACGCCCATGAGCTTCGCACCGCCGCGCTAGATGCCGGGCTGGATGCGTCCGCTGCCGAGGCCCTGACCGGACTGCTGGCACTGCACGGCCCCATGGGTGCTACACTGACCGCCGCGCGCGCCGCCTGCCGGTGCGAGGCCCAGCGCGCCGCCCTAGATGAGCTGCAGTCGCTGCAGAACGCCTTGGGCGAGGCTGGGCGCGGCACCCAGCTGGATCTGAGCATGGCCGATGAGATGGAGTATTACAACGGCCTTGTCTTTACCGGCTATGTGGCGGGCATTCCCCGCGCCGTGCTGAAGGGCGGCCGCTACGATTACCTGATGCAGCGGTTCACGCCGGGGGCCAACGCCATCGGCTTCGCCATCTATCTGGACGAGTTGGAGCGCCTGGCCGCACCGCTGCCCCCCGTGCAGCAGCAGGGCGGCGAAAAAATCTGGCTGAACATCGCCCTGCCGAAGGGCCGCCTTGGCGACAAGGCCTACAAGCTGCTGGCGGGCGCGGGCTACAGCGCCACCGAGGATTACAACGACACCCGCAGGCTGGTGGTGGAAAACCCCGATGCCTGCGTGCGGTATTTCCTCGTCAAGCCGAGTGATGTTGCCATTTATGTCGAGCACGGCGCAGCGGACATCGGCATTGTGGGCAAGGACATCCTGACCGAGTCGGGCGCGGATGTCTATGAGCTGCTGGATACCGGCATGGGCAAATGCCGTATGTGCGTGGCCGGTCCCGCCACCTTTGCCGATGACGAAAGCCGCGCACTGCGGGTGGCCACAAAGTTTGTCAACATCGCCCGCAGCCACTATGCACGCCGCGGCCGCGACATTGATATTATCAAGCTGAACGGCTCGATCGAGCTGGCCCCGATTCTGGGGCTGTCCGATGTGATCGTTGACATTGTGGAGACCGGCACGACCCTGAAGGAGAACGACCTGACCGTTATCGAGGAATTTATGCCGATCTCGGCCCGGTTCATCGCCAACAAGGCGAGCTATAAATTCAAATACGCCCAGCTGACAGAACTGCTGAACAAGATGAAGGAGGCCCTTGCAAGATGATCCGTCTGTATGATTTTGATGAGGTACGCCCCGAGGAGATCCTCAACCGCGACATCCGCGCCGAAGCCGATGTGGAGGCCACCGTTGACGCCATCATCGCCGATGTGCGCGCCCGCGGCGATGCCGCCCTGATCGAATACGCCGCCAAATTTGACCACGCCGAATTGACCGATGTGCGGGTCAGCCAGGCCGAGATCGATGAGGCGTTTGCCGAGCTGGAAAAGACTGATCCGGAGTTTATCACGACCCTGAAGATGGCCGCCGGGAATATCCGCCGCTTCCATGAGCAGCAGCTGCACAAAAATTTCGTAGTCAACGACACCCCCGGCATCGTGCTGGGGCAGAAGTACACCCCCATCCAGCGCGCCGGCGTCTATGTGCCGGGCGGCACGGCTGCCTACCCCTCAACCGTTTTGATGGATGTCATCCCGGCCAAGGTCGCGGGCGTCAAGCAGATCGTCATGACAACCCCCGCAGGGCGGGACGGCAAGGTAAACCCCGCCATTCTGGCGGCGGCGGTCATTGCGGGCATTGATTTAATTTTCAAGACGGGCGGCGCACAGGCCGTAGCCGCGCTGGCTTATGGCACCGAGAGTGTTCCCGCCGTGGACAAGATCGTCGGCCCCGGCAACATCTATGTTGCCACCGCCAAGCGCAAGGTGTTCGGCAAGGTCGGCATTGATATGATCGCAGGACCGTCCGAAATTCTTGTTCTGGCAGACAGCAGCTGCAACCCCGCGTGGGTGGCCGCCGACCTTCTGAGCCAGGCCGAGCATGACAAGCTGGCCAGCCCCGTGCTTGTCACCGACAGCTGGGAGCTGGCCAAGGCCGTGCAGGCCGAGCTGGAGGTACAGATCCCGCAGCTGCCCCGCGCCGCCATCGCCCGCGCGAGCGTGGACACCAACGGCAAGATCATCGTGACCGATGACATGCGCAAAGCCATCGAGGCCGTGAATATCATCGCCCCCGAGCATCTGGAGATCTGCGTGGACGACCCGTTTGCCGTGCTGAACTCGGTGCAGAACGCCGGCAGCATCTTCCTTGGCAAGAATGTACCCGAGGCGCTGGGCGACTATTTTGCCGGCCCGAACCACACGCTGCCCACCAGCGGCACAGCGCGTTTTTCCAGCCCTCTGGGCGTGGACGATTTCGTCAAGAAGTCGAGCTTTATCTACTACACCCGCGAAGCCTTGGGCGAGGTGCAGGGACGCATCGCCGATTTTGCCGAGCACGAGGGCCTGCACGCCCACGCCAAGAGTGTGACGATACGGTTTGAGTGATGGATGGTTTTCCGAAACGAAAATCCAACCGTTTGCCGCAATTTGATTATGGCACAGTCGGCGCGTATTTCATCACGATTTGTTCCCGAGATAAAGCAAAAGTTTTCGGCCGTGTCGTAGGGGGCGGCGTCCTCGACGCCCCGCGCACGCTGCCGTCGCCGCACGGTAAAATTGTTATCGCGCAAATTGAAGCCATGGAAAATTTTTACCCGGGTTTGCAAATTGAAAAATTTGTGGTCATGCCGAATCATATCCATTTGATTGTTGCAGTCACGCAAAGCCCGACCGGGGCGTCGAGGACGCCGCCCCCTACAACCGTGCGTGCCAATCAATCCATTCCGGCATTTGTTTCCACGCTCAAGCGCATGACAAACCGCGCAGCAGACACACAACTGTGGCAGCGCGGGTATTACGACCACATCATCCGCGACCAACTCGACTATGACACCATCTGGCGCTACATCGAAGAAAACCCCGCCAAATGGCATCTTGACCGGTTTTATATTCCGGAGGGGGAGAAACACCCATGAGCCGTTATTTTACCAAAACCCTCGCGTCGCTGGAGCCATATACCCCCGGCGAACAACTCAAAATCGCTGATATTGTCAAGCTCAACGCCAACGAAAACCCGTACCCGCCCGCTCCCGGCGTGGCGGCGGCGGTGGCGGCGGCGGTGCCGGGGCTGCGGCTGTACTCCGATTTGACCAACGGCGACCTGAACGCCGCCATTGCCAGGCATTGGGGCGTCAGACCGGAAAACATCCTCTGCGGCAACGGCAGCGATGAAAACCTGCTGCTTGCGCTGCGGGCCTTCTGCGATGAGAACACACCGCTGGCCTTTGCCGATGTGACCTACAGCTTTTACACGGTACTGTGTGACCTTTTACATATTCCGCAGCACATTCTCCCGCTGGAGGACGATCTGACCATCAACCTTACCAAATACTGCGGTCTGCATGAAACGATCGTCATCGCCAACCCCAACGCCCCGACCAGCCTGCTGGCCCCGGTCGCGGCCATTGAGGAAGTGCTGAAAACAAACCCAGATAACATTGTGATCGTCGATGAAACCTATGTCGAGTTCGCGCCGGCCGGCTCATCCTGTCTGCCGCTTTTGGACAAATATGACAACCTTGTCATTACCCACACCTTTTCCAAGACCCACAATCTCGCGGGTGCGCGGCTGGGCTTCTGCATCGCGCGGCCGGAGCTGATTGCCGACATGAACCGCGTCAAATTCAGCTACAGCCCCTACAATGTCAATTCGATGACCCAGGCCGCCGGTGTAGCCGCCATCTCCGATGAGGCTTATTTTGCTGATGTAACGGCGAAGGTCATCGCCGAGCGCACCCGCACCACCGCCGAGCTGCGCAGGCGCGGTTTCACCGTGTTCGACTCGTCCACAAACTTCCTGTTTGCCGCAACCGACCGGATGCCCTGCCGGGAAATTTTTGAAAAACTCCGTGACCGCGGCATCCTGATTCGCCATTTCAATGCCCCGCGCATCTCCGGCTACCTGCGCATCACGATCGGCACCCCCGACCAGATGCAGCGGTTCCTCACCGCGCTGGATGAGATTTTAGAAGGGTAAATATATACAGAGGGGGAAGTATTATGATCGCAATCGTTGACTACGGCGTAGGGAATCTGTTCAGCCTTTCGTCCAGCGTCAAAAGTCTGGGCGCGGAGGTCCGCGTGACCCGCGATGCGGCGGATCTGCGGGCGGCAGATCATATCCTGCTGCCCGGTGTCGGGGCCTTTGCCGATGCAATGGCCAAGCTGGAGGCCACCGGCCTTGTGCCCGTTTTGCGCGAAGAAACGCAAAAAAAGCCGCTGCTCGGCATCTGTCTGGGCATGCAGCTTCTGTTTGAAAAAAGCTATGAATACGGTGAACACGCGAGCCTTGGGCTTATCCCCGGCGCGGTCTGCCCGCTGGCAGATGACCTGCGCGACCCTGCGCTCAAGGTGCCCCACATCGGCTGGAACGCTCTGGACATTGTGCCCGGGCGCGAGGCTGACCCGCTGTTCCAGTATATCAAAAACGGCGAGTATGTCTATTATGTACACAGCTATTACGCCAAAAACTGCGCTGCATCGACACTGGCGACCAGTGACTACAGCATCCCCGTGACCGGCGCGGTGCGGCAGGGGCTTGTGTACGGCACCCAGTTCCACCCCGAAAAGTCGGGGGACACCGGTCTGCGCCTGCTGAAGGCCTTTGCCGAACTGTAACGACAAACGGAGGAGATCACGATGAAATTATACCCCGCCATTGATCTGCGCGGCGGTCAGGCCGTGCGGCTCTATCAGGGCGATTACGAAAAAATGACCGTCTACAACGCCGACCCCGTGGCGCAGGCGCAGGAATTTATTGACGCAGGTGCGAAATATCTGCATGTTGTAGATCTGGACGGTGCCAAGGACGATACCACCGCAAACCTGCAGACCATCGCCGCCATCGCCAAACTCGGCGGCTTGAAGATCGAGGTCGGCGGCGGTATCCGTGACGAGGCGCGCATCCGCCGCTATCTTGATCTGGGCGTGGACCGCTGCATCCTCGGCACGATTGCCGTCAAGGATTTCGCTTTTACCCGGGAAATGGCCCAAAAGTACGGCGCACAAATCGCGGTCGGCGTTGATATGCGGGACGGCCTTGTGGCTGTCAACGGCTGGAAGGAGGTCACCCCTGAGCCGGGTGTGGCATTCTGCCGCCGCTGCGCCGAGGCAGGCGTGAAAGCCGTCATTGCCACCGATATTTCCCGGGACGGCACACTGCAGGGAACAAATCTCGACCTGTATCGTGAACTTTTGACAATTCCCGGGCTGGAGGTCACCGCCAGCGGCGGCATTGCCGCCATGGCTGAGCTGGCCGAGCTGCAGGCCATGCACTGCCACGCCGCCATTCTGGGCAAGTCCATTTATACCGGAGCCATCGATCTGGCCAAGGCTGTGCGGCTGTACGAGGGGGAGTGAACGCATGATTACCAAACGTATTATTCCTTGTCTGGATGTAAAAAACGGGCGTGTTGTCAAGGGTGTCAACTTTGCCGGGCTGCAGGATATGGCCGACCCGGTCGAGATGGCGCGGTACTACAACGCTTCCGGTGCAGACGAGCTTGTTTTTTACGATATTACGGCCAGTGTTGAGGGGCGCGGACTCTTCACCGATATTCTGCGCGAGGTCGCAAGCCAGATCTTCATTCCGCTGACCGTCGGCGGCGGCATCAACACGCTGGACGATTTTGACCGGGTGCTGAAATGCGGCGCGGACAAGGTCAGCGTCAACTCCGGCGCTATCCGCAATCCCGGCCTGATCCCCGCTGCAGCCCAAAAATACGGCAACCAGTGCGTTGTGCTCTCCGCTGACATCAAGCGGGTGGACGGCAGATTCATGCTGTTCGCCAAGGGCGGGCGCGAGAACACTGGCATGGATGCCCTTGACTGGCTCGAACAGGGCGTAAAAAACGGCGCGGGGGAACTGGTCGTAAACTCCATTGACACAGACGGCGTGAAAAACGGCTTTGACCTTGAGCTGCTCGATGCCGTGGCCGCCCGCTGCGCCGTGCCCATCATCGCCTCCGGCGGTGCCGGCAAAAGGGAGGACTTTCTGGAGCTGTTCCGCAACCACCCGGCTGTGGATGCCGGGCTGGCCGCGTCCATCTTCCACACGAAGCAGGTAGAAATCAACGATTTGAAGCGGTATTTGCGGGCGAACGGTGTAGAAATGCGGGTGTGATTTCCCCTTCGCCATGCAGCCACCCGGTAGGGGCCGCACATGTGCGGCCCGCAACATTCCCAAAAGCGTCCCCTTGCGGGAAAGCCGCGGGCCGGGCATGCCCGGCCCCTACTGCGTAACTATAGCAAACCTACACTTTACCTCTTGCCAAACCGCATAAAAAGAGGTACACTAAACTATATGACTTTAGGAGTGTCCACCATGGAAATCACCGAAAATTCCAAGACCCTCAAATTTGATGCCAACGGCCTGATCCCCGCCATCGTGCAGGACCATTACACCAAGGAGGTCCTGACCCTTGCCTACATGAACGCCGAAACGCTGGCCCTGACGATTGCCGAGGGGCGCACTGTGTTCTGGTCCCGCAGCCGCCGCGAAATCTGGCGCAAGGGCGAGACCTCCGGCAATGTGCAGCGGGTCGTTTCCATCACCGCCGACTGCGACAAGGATGCGCTCGTCATTGATGTCATCAAGAGCGGCCCTGCCTGCCACACCGGCGCCGAGAGCTGCTTCTTCAACCCGGTCTATGTCTCCGATGAACTGAAGCAGTTCACATGGCAGGGCTTGTACGCACTCATTGAGGGCCGCAAGACCAACCCGCAGGAGGGCAGCTATACCACCTATCTGTTCGACAAGGGGCTGGAAAAGATTCTCAAAAAAGTCGGTGAGGAATCCACCGAGGTCATTATCGCAGGCTCTAAGCGCGACAGGGAGGAGACCATCTACGAGATCAGCGACCTTGCTTACCATGTGATGGTGCTGATGATCGAGCTGGGCATTTCTGTGGAGGACATCACCAAAGAGCTGGAAAAACGACATGTGATCGACCATAAGGTCAAGCAGGAAAGGATGCAGTAACCATGGCAGGCGAATACCTGAAAAGCTCTGTGCACGTTCATTCCAAACTGTGCGATGGCAAAAACACCCCCGAGGAGGTCGCAGTCACGGCTTGGAAGGCCGGTCTGCAGACGCTGGGCTTCAGCGGCCACAGCCACACCCCCCACGATCTTGAATATTGCATGACCCAGAGCCGTACCGCCCTGTACAAGGCGCAGATTGCCAAACTTAAGGAGCGCTACGCGGGCAAAATGGACATTCTGTGCGGTCTGGAGTGGGACCTTTACAGCGACGATGACCCGACCCAGTACGACTACTGGATCGGCAGCACCCACTATGTCCGCGGCCCCAAGACCGGCAAGTATTATGAGATCGACTGGCGCGAGGAGGATCTGCGCGCCTGCATTGACGATGATTTTGACGGCGATGCGCTGGCCGTGGTCGAGGCCTATTTTGCCAATGTGGCCAAGGTTGCCGAGAAGAAGCCCACGATCTTGGGCCACTTCGACCTGATCAAGAAGATCAACGGTGACGGCAAGTTCTTTGATGAGAACGACCCCCGCTACACCGCCGCCGCCAACGCCGCGCTGATGACCGCCGCCCGCAACCGCTGCGTGCTGGAGGTCAACACCTCTGCGGTGTATCGCGGCTTCCGCAAGGATTTCTTCCCGTCCGATGCGATCCTGAAGGAGTGGCTGGTGCTCAGCGGCAATGTCGTCATTACCGCCGACGCCCACGATACCAAGGCGCTGACCTTCGGTTTTGAGGCTGTTGCCGCCAAGCTGAAGGAGCTGGGCTACACCAAGGTGCAGGTACTGGGTAAGGACGGCTTCACCCCCTGCGAGCTGTAATATGTGCTGTTATTTTTGCGCAAATAATTTTTAAAAGAAAATTGCAGGAAGGGGTTGACAACCCCTTCCGTTTTTTGTATAATAATACCTGCATTCTGGCGGCAGCCACTGTGGAGAGGTGTCCGAGTGGTTTATGGAACTGGTCTTGAAAACCAGCGATCCGCGCGAGCGGACCATGGGTTCGAATCCCATCCTCTCCGCCATTTTGTGATAACAAGTGAATATATAAACTCACTTTGACTTGTGGAGTAATACTCAAGAGGTCGAAGAGGCGCCCCTGCTAAGGGCGTAGGGTGGGAAACCGCCGCGAGAGTTCAAATCTCTCTTACTCCGCCAACAAAAACCCGCGTATCTGCGTAAGATATGCGGGTTTTTGGTTTATCTAAGCGCCCGTATACCCCGGCATTTACGACAATCCATCTATCCGTTCTTTGTGCAGGCTGCCCAAAATCCTTTGGTTCTTTTGTATTTCCCGCCAAAACTTGCATTACCGGTGGGAATCCGGTATACTTTCTTTATTACGATTATGCGGAGGTGCCTGCAATGCGTTTATTTGATGTGCTGGGTCCTGTTATGACAGGACCGTCCAGCAGCCATACAGCGGGCGCGGTGCGCATTGGCAGCACGGCGCGGCGTCTTCTGGGCGAGCAGCCTGCCGAGGCCGAGATCCTGCTCTATGGCAGCTTTGCCGCCACAGGCCGTGGCCACGGCACGGATCGTGCGCTGGTGGCAGGCCTGCTGGGCATGCAGCCCGATGATGACCGCATCCCCCACAGCTTTGCACTGGCCAAGGAGGCCGGTCTGCACTTTAAGATCAGCACCGCCAACCTGCGGGGTGCGCACCCCAACACGGCCATGCTGCGACTGGTGGGTGTTTCGGGCCGCAAGTTGGAGGTCGTTGGCTCGTCTATCGGCGGCGGGCGAATCAACATCTGCCAGATCGACGGCATCACGACAAACTTCGGCGGCGATCACAATACGCTGATCGTCCACAATCAGGACACGCCCGGCCATGTAGCAGCCGTCACCACCTGCCTGAGCAGGCACGGCGTCAACATTGCCACGATGCAGCTCTACCGCTCCGCCGCCGGAGGCTATGCCGTCATGGTTCTGGAATGTGATGAGCCCATCCCCGATGAGATTGCCGGGGAGCTGCGCATTCTGCCTGGCATCGTCAAGGTCACTATATTAAATTTGTAAGGGGGCAGGCAAAATGGCATTTTCCTCCGTTCGGGATATGGTCGAGCTCTGCAAAGAGACCGGCCAGCCGCTCTATGAGGTCATTCTGGAAAGCGACCTGACCGAAAGCGGCCTGACCCGCGCCGAGAGCGAGGCCGAGATGCACCGGCTCTGGTCGGTCATGTGCGCCACCAGCGCCGGCTACTGCAGCACAGACCGCTCGATGAGCGGCTTTGCAGGCGGCGATGCAGCCAAGGTCAGCGAGGCTGCGGCCCGCGGCATACTTTACGCAGACGGCTATTTTGCGGATGTCATGGCCGAGGCGCTGAAAACCGCTGAGTGCAACGCCTGCATGAAGCGCATCGTTGCTGCGCCGACAGCGGGCAGCTGCGGTGTTCTGCCCGCTGTGCTGCTGCCTTTGTGGCGGCGCGGGCTGGCAGATGAGACCGCTATACACCGCGCACTTTACATTGCCGCCGGGTTCGGGCAGGTCGTGGCCGCCCGCGCCACGCTGGCGGGTGCCGAGGGCGGCTGTCAGGCGGAGGTCGGCGCTGCCAGCGCAATGGCTGCCGCCGCACTGGTGGACATCCGGGGCGGCACGGCCGAGCAGTGCGCCGAGGCGTTCGCCATGGCGCTCACAAATCTGGAGGGGCTTGTCTGCGACCCAGTGGCAGGCCTTGTGGAGATACCCTGCATCAAGCGCAATGTCATCGGTGCCATGAACGCCGTCTCCGCCGCCGATATGGCGCTGGCCGGTGTGGTCGGACATATCCCGGCCGATGAGGTCATTGATGCGATGGCCGAGGTCGGCAACGCGATGAGCCAAGATCTGCGCGAGACCGGCATCGGCGGCCTCGCCGGCACCCCGACCGGCCGCGCCATCTGCGAGATCGTGACGATGAACGGCAGGGAAGAGGAAGCGTAAATTTCCTCCGCAGCAAACGGACGGGCATCGACCCGGAAACGCTGCGGCCGCCACCACATTATTTCCCGGGCGGCCAATGGCTGCCCCTGCAAATATTCCTACTATTATAATAAGGAGAACTGCTTTTTGAAATCAGGTGCCTTGGAGCTTGTGCGCTGACCGGGAGGTCGCGCCATTGCCAAATGCTACGCGTTCCTCCCATACGGATTTTTTACCGCTTACTGTAAAAATTCGGGAGGACACACCCTATGAACCGTGAAAACAAGCGCAAGCAATTTCAGAACGGATATTATAAAAACCACCGCTGTGACGACACCTTTACCTGCAAGCACTGCGGGCGGGTCGTGGTGCCCATCGGGGCGGGCACACAGCACCGCAACCATTGCCCCAACTGCCTTGTCAGCCTGCATCTGGACGATGAACCCGGCGACCGCACCGCCGACTGCGGCGGACAGAGGAAAAGACCGCCCTGATGGGCGGGGAGGGAAGGCTGCGGTGAATGTTTGCGGGGCGGCAAGACTACATGGCAGGGTGAGGGCACCCCGCCTCGCCAAACGGCATCACAAACCGTAGGGCGGCATGCCCCATGCCGCCGGGGCATCGAGGACGCCGCCCCTCTGCCATGCTTTCTACGCAACTTCCCGTTTACAAATTCCGACAATGTGGTATACTGGAAGAAAAACTCTGGGAGGATTCCATCCATGAACGATATGCGTTGGGCGTCCATTGACGCCTTTGCCGAGCAAAACCGTGACAATATCCTGCGCGACATCACCCGCCTTGTTGCCGTACCCAGCGTTGAGGGTACGCCGGAGCCGGGCGCACCGTTCGGTGCCGGCCCCCGCGCTGCACTGGACAAGGCGCTGGAGATCGCCGGGGAGCTGGGCCTTGACACCTTCAATGCCGATGGCTACATCGGCTGGGCCGAGACCGGCCGCATCGCCGATGGCCAGAAGTTCATTGGCACCATCACCCACACCGATGTCGTGCCCGAGGGCAACGGCTGGGACGCCGACCCCTACACCGTCCGCGTGCGGGACGGCTGGCTGCTGGGCCGCGGCGTGGCCGATGACAAGGGCCCGAGCATCCTCTGCCTGTATGCGCTGAAATACCTCAAGGACAGCGGCATTGAGCTGAAATACCCCGTGCGCGCCCTGCTGGGCACCAACGAGGAGACCAACATGCACGATGTAGACTACTACGCCGAGCATTACCCGATGCCCGCCTTCTGCTTTACCCCCGATGCCGAGTTCCCGGTCTGCAACGGCGAGAAGGGCGGCTTCAACGGCGAGATCGTCAGCCCCCGCTTTGAGAACAGCATCATCACCGCCTTTGAGGGCGGCGTGGCCCACAACGCCGTGCCTGACCGCGCAGCCTGCACCGTGCAGGTGGCCGCAGGCGCACTGGTTCCCTGTGAGGGCGTGACCTTTGAGGCAGGGGAGGGCGGTGCCACCGTCATCCGCGGCTGGGGCAAGAGCGGCCATGCCGCCATGCCCGAGGGTACCGTCAACGCCATCGGCCTGATCGTTGACTGCCTGCTCAAGAGCGGCGTCTGCACCCCGCAGGAGGAGGCCTACCTGCAGGTGCTGCATACGCTGCACGCCTCCACGGACGGCAGTGCGCTGGGCATTGCCGCCGATGACGGCCTGTTTGACCCGCTGACGATCATCGGCGGCACGATCGAGATGAAGGACGGCATCATCCGCCAGAGCTTCGACTGCCGCTATCCCACCAACACCGATCCCGAGAAGATGACCGCCGCCATGGAGAAGATCTGCGGCGCGGCCGCCCGCATCGAGAATGTGACGAGCCGCGTGCCGTTTTATATTGATGCCGACAGCCCGGCCATCCAGACCCTGATCAACACCTACAACGATGTGACCGGCGAGGGCAAGACCCCCTTCACGATGGGCGGCGGCACCTACGCGCGCCACTTCCCGTATGCCGTCAGCTTCGGCCCCGAGCACACCGACATTGCCATCCCCGACTTTGCCGGCCCCATGCACGGCGCCAACGAGGGCACCCCGTTTGAGAAGCTCATCGAGGCCCTCAAGATCTATATCCTGGCCCTGCTCCGCCTGCAGGAGATCGAGCTGTAAGTCACAGCCCGGCAGCTTTCGCTGCCGGGCTTTTTTCTTTGTCGGATTGTTAATTTTTATACAGCAGTTCAATTCTGCATCGGTTGCGAAAATTGTTGCAATTCTTGCGGGTTCGGCATAAAACTGCCGCCTGCTTGCTTGACTTGACCTTGAAAAATGGTACAATATATCTGTATTGTTATCCACCCGGGCAGGGGAGCAGACAACGCCTGCCCGGGCGAGAATCAAAGGTCATCGCCGCACGATTCCCGCCGTATCGGCAGTCAGAATGGTGCGGCAATGCCAAAAAGAGAAATGGGGGAAATCAGATTGTTCAAATCCCTAAAGCGCTCTGCCAAGGGTGCCGCTGTGCCGCATGTGAAGGCTACAGCCGGGCTGCCGACCGTCAAGATGCCGGTGCCTGAGCATGTTGTCATTCCCATGTCGATGCATATCGGCGCACCCGCAGAGCCTGTCGTCAAAAAGGGCGACACCGTCATGGTCGGTACCGTGATCGGCAAGGCCGGCGGCTTTGTGTCCGCCAATGTCTACTCCAGCGTGTCCGGCACTGTGCAGGACATTGCCCCGCTGCGCATGGTCAACGGCGCAATGGCAACGGCCGTTGCCATCAAGACCGATGGCGCGCAGACGGTAGACCCCGCCTGCGTGCCGCCTGTTGTCACCGACAAGGCAAGCCTTCTGGCCGCCGTGCAGGCCTGCGGTCTGGTCGGTGTCGGCGGTGCCGGCTTCCCGACGCATGTCAAGCTGGCTGCCAACACGATCGACACGCTGCTCATCAACGCAGCCGAGTGCGAGCCCTACCTGACCACCGACTGCCGCGAGATGCTGGAGTGCAGCGACACCATCATCTCCGGCATCGCCGCGGTTATGAAGTACTGCGAGATCCCGCACTGCATCATCGGCATTGAGCGCAACAAGCCTGAGTGCATCGACCTGCTCTGCTCGCTAACCCGCGAGATGAAGGGCGTTGAGGTCAAGGGCCTGCCGATGCGCTACCCGCAGGGTGCCGAGAAAACGCTGGTCGAGACCTGCACAGGCCGCGAGGTGCCGCAGTTCGGCCCCTCCGGCAAGCCGGGTCTGCCCGCCGATGTGGGCTGCGTCATCATGAATGTGACGAGCGTGTCTACCTTAGGCAAGTTCCTCAAGACCGGCATCCCGCTGGTGACGAAGCGCGTCACCGTGGAGGGCGATGCCATCGCCAAACCCCAGAACATCGAGGTCCCCATCGGCACGCTCTACCGCGATGTCATCGAGGCCTGCGGCGGTGTCAAGGAGGGTGTCGAGCTGGGCAAGATCATCTTCGGCGGCCCCATGATGGGCGGTGCCGCCCCCAGCGCGGACTTCCCGGTCCTGAAGCAGAACAACGGCCTGCTGCTGTTCAGCAAGGCCGCCGCCACCCTGCCTGAGCCGTCGGCCTGCATCCGCTGCGGCCGCTGCATCGAGGCTTGCCCCATGGGTCTGGAGCCCGTGGTTATTGCGCAGGACTTTGCCAACAAGGATTTTGATGCGCTGAAGGCACGCTGCGTGGATCTCTGCGTAGCCTGCGGCAGCTGCACCTACGCCTGCCCGGCCAAGCGCCCCGTCAGCCAGACGATGGGCCTTGCCAAGGGCTGGTATATGGCCGAGCTGCGGAAAGGAGGCAAATAACCGATGGAAGATCGTCTGATCGTTACCGCCTCGCCGCACATCCGCGAAGCAACCACCGCCCGCGGGCTGATGGGCAATGTTGTCATTGCGCTGCTGCCCGCCGTGCTGGCTGCCGGGCTGATCTTCGGCGTGCAGGCTCTTGTGCTGGTGGCTGTGACCACCCTGGCCTGTGTGGCGTTTGAATACTTATATGAAATGCTGCTGAAAAAGCCGAACACGGCGGGGGATCTGTCTGCCGTTGTCACCGGCATCATTCTGGCACTGAACATGCCCGTGGGCATGCCGCTCTGGATCGCCGTGGTCGGTGCCTTTGTGGCCATCATCATCACGAAGCAGCTCTTCGGCGGCCTTGGCTACAACTTTGCCAACCCCGCGCTGGTGGGCCGTATCGTGCTGTTCCTCGGCTTTACCTCCCGCATGACCGCCTATGTCTACCCCGACATGGCCGTTGATGCGCTGGCCTCCGCCACGCCGCTGGCCGTGGCCGACAAGACCAGCCTGAACCTGCTGGACCTCTTCCTCGGCTTCCACGGCGGCATGATGGGCGAGGTCTGCGTGCTGGCGATCCTGCTGGGCTTTGCCTATCTGGTTGCCACCAAGACCATTCAGACCACTGTCCCCGTCACCATCGTGGCCACCGTCTTTGTGCTGACCGCGCTGAACACCGGCAGTGCCTACACCGCCCTGATCGAGTGCATGTCCGGCGGCCTTTTGTTCGGTGCCGTCTTTATGGCGACCGACTATGTGACCTGCCCCTTCACCACAAAGGGCAAGCTGTTCTACGGCGTCTTTATCGGTCTCATCACCTTCCTGATCCGCCACTTCGGCTCGATGAATGAGGGCATGAGCTACGCCATCCTGCTGGGCAACCTGATGACCCCGTGGTTCAACGCTTGGGGCCACCAGACGCCGCTGGGCTACCAAAAGCCCAAAAAGGCCAAGAAAGGCGGTGCTGAATAATGGCTGAAAATCAGAATACCGAGAAGCAGAGCGCCTTCAAGGAGCTTGTGCTGCCCGTTATCGTGCTGGTCGTTATCTGTCTGGTCTGCAGCGCGCTGCTGGCTGTGCTGAACGATGTCACCGCCCCCATCATCGAGGCGAACAACCACGCCGAGACGCTGGCCGCCTATGTCTCCGTCCTGCCCGAGGGCACCGTCACCGATGACATGACTGAGGTCGAGGACCTGACCACCGATGGTGTGGAGGGTGCTGTCACGACCTCCGCCGGTGCGGTTGCGGTCAAGGCCGCTGCGTCCGGCTACTCCGGCAAGGCTGTCACCGTCTATGTCGCCTTCGACACCGAGGGTGCGATCTCCGCCATCTCGATCGACGGCTCCACCCAGACCACCGGCATCGGCTCCAAGGTCTCCGGCGATTCCTTCGCCTCCGGCTTTATCGGCTGGAACGGGGGAGAGGTTGCCTCCGGCAGCCCCGTGGACAGCATCGCCGGTGCGACCTACTCCAGCAACGGCGCGTTCAACGCCATCAATGCAGCCATCGACTGCTACAATAACGAGATCAAGGGGGTGCAGTAACGATGAACGAAAAACCGAGCAAGTGGAAGGTTTTTACGGCCGGTATCATCCGTGAAAACCCCGTTCTGCGTCTGGTGCTGGGCTGCTGCTCCGCACTGGCCGTCACCACCACCGTTTCCGGCGCCGTGGGCATGGGTCTGGCCATGACCTTTGTTCTGGTCTGCTCCAACATTGTTATCTCGGCACTGCGCAAGGTCATCCCGGCCAAGGTGCATCTGCCGTGCTACATCGTCATCATCGCCACCTTCGTCACCGTTGTGCAGATGGTGCTGCAGGCGTTCATCCCCGACCTGTATAAGGCGCTGGGCGTCTATCTGGCGCTGATCGTTGTCAACTGCATCATTCTCGGCCGTGCCGAGATGTTCGCCTGCAAAAACACCGTAGCGGACTCCGCACTGGACGGCCTCGGCATGGGCATCGGCTACATCCTGACGATGCTGCTCATGTCCTCTATCCGTGAGATCATCGGCAGCGGTACATGGATGGGCATCACCATCATCCCCGAGAGCGTTGACCGCATGACCGTCATGAACTCCGCCCCGGGCGGCTTCTTCGTGTTCGGCTGCCTGATGGCCGGCTGTGTCTGGCTGGAGCGCAAGCTGAACAAGCCCATCGAGCGCAAGAGCTGCGGCGATGTCATGCTGGAAAAAATTGACGCCGCTAAAGAAGAACAGAAGGAGGGTGCCGCACAATGATTTCTCATATCGCAACCTTTGCCACCATCTTCTTCAGCATGATCCTCGTCAACAACTATGTGCTGGTGCAGTTCCTCGGCATCTGCCCGTTTCTGGGTGTCTCCAAAAAGCTGGATTCCTCCGTGGGCATGGGTGCCGCCGTTATCGTTGTCATGGTCATTGCCACGGCCGTGACCTTCCCGCTGCAGATCTTCCTGCTGGATGCCTATGATCTGGGCTATCTGCAGACCATCATCTTCATCCTCGTCATTGCCGTCCTCGTGCAGCTTATCGAGATCACGCTGCGCAAGTATATCCCGGCCCTCTACCAGAGCCTGGGCGTCTACCTGCCGCTGATCACCACCAACTGCTGTGTGCTGGGCGTCACCATTCTGGCTGTGCAGGACTACTCCTCCGTTGTCGCTGAGTACGGCTTCGGCCTTGCCTTTGCCGAGGCTCTGATCTGCTCCGCCGGTGCCGGTGTCGGCTTCCTCGTAGCCATGCTGCTGTTCTGCGGCGTGCGTTCCCGCGTCGAAAACTCCAACCCGCCGGAGAGCTTCAAGGGTCTGCCCATCACGCTGGTTTCCGCCGCCATCACCTCCCTGAGCTTTATGGGCTTCGGTGGTCTGGTCGAAAACATCATCAACGCGATATTCTGAGAAAGGGGAATAAAGAGAATGAACCCGATCGTATTTGCTATCGTTGTCGTGGTGGTGCTGGGCCTGGCCGGCGGCGTGATCCTTGTGCTGGCCTCCAAATTCATGGCCGTGTATGAGGATCCGCGCATTGCGCAGGTTGCAGAGTGTCTGGCCGGTGCCAACTGCGGCGGCTGCGGCTACGCCGGCTGTGCCGACTACGCCAAGGCCATTGTTGAGGACGGCGCCCCCACCTTCAAGTGTGCGCCGGGCGGCGATAAGGCCACCGATGCCATCAACACCATCATGGGCAATGCCACCGATGACCGCCCCAGCCTGCGCGCCACCGTGATCTGCGCAGGCGGCGAGAACTGCGGCACCCGCTTTGACTATCAGGGCATCCAGACCTGCGCTGCTGCCAACGGCATTGCCGGCGGTCCCAGCGCCTGTGCCTATGGGTGTCTGGGTCTGGGTGACTGCACCCGCGCCTGCAAGTTTGACGCCATCCATGTCATCAACGGCGTGGCGGTCGTTGACCGCGAAAAATGCACCGGCTGCACAGCCTGCACCGTTGTCTGCCCGCGCCATGTCATCCAGATGAAGCCCATCGCCCCGCAGCCTGCGGTCAAATGCTCCAACAAGGACAAGGGCGTTCTGGTCAACAAGACCTGCAAGGTCGGCTGCATCGCCTGCGGCCTCTGTGTGCGCAACTGCCCGAATGAGGCCATCTTCCTGAAGGACAATGTGGCCGCCATCGACTACACCAAGTGCAACGGCTGCGGCACCTGCGTTTCCAAGTGCCCGAAGAAGGCCATCCAGTGGGTCGAGGGTACCCCGCGCCCCATTGACGCCCCCGTGCCTGAGCACGAAGTCTTAAAGACCCGCGTATAAGCTAGGGTAAGCATCCCCGCGCTCCCCGCCGATAAGGCGGGGAGCTTTTTGTTTTACCAGTGCTTTCATCCAGCTCTGTAGGGAGGGGTCAAGACCCCTCCCTACAAACCATATTGCAGGGGACGGCACCCCCGACGCCCTACAAATGCCGCCCAATAAAAATTTTCTCAAATTATTTTTGAAAAGACCGAGACAAATTCCTAAAAATATGCTATACTATGCTTGAGATAACAACCGGAAACCGTATTAATCAGGAGGTTTGCAGCTATGGAAATCACCAAAGATATTTTGTATGTCGGCGTCAACGACCACCTTGTTGACCTGTTTGAGAGCCAGTACGATGTGCCCAACGGCATGGCGTACAACTCGTACCTGATCTGCGATGAAAAGGTCGCCGTGATGGACAGCGTGGACGCCCATTTTACCGACGAGTGGATCACCAAGATCGCCGCTGCACTGGGCGAGCGCGCGCCCGACTATTTTATCGTGCAGCACATGGAGCCTGACCACTCCGGCTCGGTGGCCGCCTTTGCGCAGGCCTACCCGGAGACCACGATCGTTGCCTCTGCGCAGGCCTTCAACATGATGAAGGCCTACTTCGGCACCGACTATGCCGACCGCCGCATCGTTGTCAAGGAGGGGGACACCCTGCCGCTGGGCCGCCACACCCTGCATTTTGTCACTGCCCCGATGGTCCACTGGCCCGAGGTCATCATGACCTACGATGATGCCGACAAGGTACTGTTCAGCGCGGACGCTTTCGGCAAGTTCGGTGCGCTTGATGTGGAGGAGCCGTGGCTGCCCGAGGCCCGCCGCTACTTCATCGGCATCGTGGGCAAGTACGGCGTGCAGGTGCAGGCCGTGCTGAAAAAGGCCGCCGGCCTTGACATTGAGACCGTCTGCAGCCTGCACGGCCCCGTCCTGCACAAGGAGCAGCTGGGCGATGTGCTGGCCGCCTACGACACATGGAGCGCCTACCGCCCCGAGACGGAGGGCGTGCTGGTGGCCTACAGCAGCATCTACGGCCACACCGCTGAGGCCGCTGCCCGGCTGGCCGAGGCGCTGCGCGCCAAGGGCGTTGAGACTGTCTCGATGGATCTGGCGCGCTGCGATATGGCCGAGGCCGTGGCGCAGGCGTTCCGCTTCAGCAAGCTGGTACTGGCCACGCCTACCTACAATGCCGATGTATTCCCCTTCATGAAGGACTTCATCAACCACCTGACCGAGCGCAACTACCAGAACCGCACCGTTGCCTTCATCGAGAACGGTTCTTGGGCACCGATGGCCGCCAAGGTCATGCGCAAAATGCTCGAGAACAGCAAGGCCCTGACCTTTGCCGACACCACCGTCACCGTCAAGGGTGCCCTGAACGATGCCTCCGAGGCTCAGATCGCCGCTTTGGCCGATGAGCTGAGCAAGTAACCCCTATACAAAAGCGCGCGCCCCAAACCGCCTTCTTCGCGGTCTGGGGCGCGCTTTTCTTTGCCGTGTACACAGGCCGGAGAAAAAGCCGCGCCCTGTGTTTGCTGACAAAAATAAAAGCCGCAGATACTGCTATCTGCGGCTTTGTGGTGGAGGATGGGGGACTCGAACCCTCGACCTCTGCGATGTGAACGCAGCGCTCTAACCAGCTGAGCTAATCATCCATGTGCGATTGACAAATGATATTATAAAGGATTCCGCCGCGTTTGTCAAGCGCCGGGAACAATTTTTATCTGCAGTTTTTCCAAAGTGTGCTTTTGCCGGCAGGATGGACCGCCCCGCCCCAGCATATAGGGGAGGGCACACCGGCCGAACGCCTTGCCTTGGGTTGTTATTCCGCGCACATTTTCTCACGCTCTGTTGTTATCCACGGCACAATTCTGCGGCGGCGCCCCCCCTCAATGTTGTTATCCGGGACACAATTTTCCCCCTCCCGGATTGGAGCAGCGCGCACAGTTTGCCGCCCCGCTGTTGTTATCCAGCGCATAATTTCATCCGGCCGTTCCCGTCGGGATTTCCATGGCAGAGTTGTTATCCCGCACACATTTTACAGCTTTGCTCCGCCTTGCCCGGTGTTGTTATTCAGCACACATTTTATACCTGAAAATAATGCAGTTGTTATCGGCAGCACAATTCGCCCGTGCGGGATTTTGGTTTTCTGCGATTTTTTCTATTGTTATTCTGCGCACATTTTACAATTTGTAGAATTTCGGCAGGGTTGTTATCCACAGCACAATTCGTAAAAAAGAACGCTTTTACGCCGGTCTATTGTTGTTATACAAAGCACAATTCCAAAAATCTTTTTTCGGGTGTTGTTATTTGCCGCACATTTTACGAAAAGCTGTATTTTTCCATTCCCTGTTGTTACGGTCAGCACAGTTTTTCCGTATGCAGGGCGCGGTTGTTATCGGCAGCACAATTCCGGTCTGCAGGATTTTTTCTTCCAGGGTTGTTAAACGCAGCACATTTTTTGCAGAGCGGCTTTTCCATATCAGTATTGTAACGGAGAGCACAATTCAAAAAAATTCTTTTTTGTGGTTGTTATACCTGACACTTTTCAAAAATCCTACCCAAAATTGCGACCGCAGAATTTTTGCGCAAAAAATATTTTTTTGCGTTGTTACCGCCGGCACATTGTAGCGCAGCACACAGCCCGGTTGTTAGACAGCGCACAGCAGGGTTGGAATCTACCGCACAGTTTTGTTGTAATTTTCGACATAGCTATACCTTATTTCTAAATATATATAAATATAGCCTAAAATTTCCAAAAACAAAAAACGCATATTTCCGGCGCGGAAAAAGAAATGTGCTGAATGTTACAATAATTGACACCCGGCGCACAATCTGGTATTATACGCTTAACGAATTGCGCGATACTTTTCGGGAAATTCGCATGCTTTTTTAGATTTTTAGAAAATTGTTGTTATTTAAAGCACATTTCCGGCCCGTGCAGCAGGATGGCTGCGGGCTTGGGATGTGTATTTTTCAGTGCGTGTAAAGGCATCCCGTACAAGTCCCGTCTGCGGTGTTGTACGGCAATGCCTGAGAATGAGGTTTTCAGCATGGCTTCTTACACACCCACCCCCTCGGCCACCAAGGCAGGGAGCAAAAACGGCCGCACCAAAAAGACTGCGGCCAAAGCCGGTGCAAAAAACGGCAAAAAGCAAAGCACCGCCCCGGTCGCTACCTACAGCGGCCGCGGCAGCCAGACGATCGTCCGGAAATCCAACGACCTGATCCAGAACGCAATGTACAGTCTTTCGCTGAGTCAGCAAAAGCTGATGCTGCACATTTTCGCCATGATCAAGCCGTCGGATACCGAGCTGCCACGCTATGAGATGTCGATCTATGAGTTTCTCAAGCTCTGCGGCGTGGACCCCCACAACGGCTCGATGTACAAGCAGGTCAAAAAGAACATCGAGGATATCGCCAACGCCAAGGTACAGTGGATCCGTCTGGCAGGCACCCAAAAAATCACGATGTTCCGCTGGCTTTCCAGCGCAACGATCGATGAGGGCACCGGTAAGATCGTGCTGACGCTGGACCAGTCGCTCAAGCCGCACCTGATCCAGCTTAAAGAGTTCTACACAACAATGAACATCACCTATACGCTCCCGATGAAGAGCCAGTATAGCTTGAAGATTTATGAGCTGTGCAAGAGCTACCAGAATCTCTACCTGACGAAAAAGCAGAAGGGCGAGCCGCTCGTCTGGAACATTGAAACGCTGAAAAAACAGGTGGACTGCAACGCAGCCAACTGGGCCCATGTCCGCCGCACGGTGCTGGACAAGGCGAAAAGTGAAATCAACGGACACACCGACATTTATTTTGACTATGAGGTCTACGAAAAAGACCGCCAGCGCGTCATTGCCATCGCCGTCACGATCGAGCCTGTGGACAAGCAGGTCGCGGATGACAAGCTGAACGAGATCACTAAATCCATGTCGAGCAAGGTGCGCAGCAAGAAAAACAAGCTGACGCTGGCAGAGACCGGCACTTTGGACGATGACCCGAATGTCCTGACGCTGGAGTATGTTTCGGTGCCTGAGACAACGATCCCGTATTCCTACGGTGCTACGCCGGAAATTCTGCGTCAAGAGCTGGAGGTCAAGGCAGAGCTGGATAAGCTGGCACGAGAACTGACTGCCGATGAGATGGAGGCCGTGCATACTATCATCGGCGCCATGGTCAAGATGGCCGGAACGCCGCGCGGCAATGACAAGATGATCGACGGCGGCAACGCGCATTTCTTCCAGACGATGAACAATGTCATCGACAACTGCGGCGGCCTGCGCCGCTGGTTTGAGGGGGCTGCGACCCGCTATGCCGCCAAGGTCATCCCGGTGGCACGCACCAAGAGCGCGCCGCTGCCGTATCTGTCCCGTGCGATCCTTGAGGATCTGGAAAACTATCGTCTTTATGTCGTGGGCGGTATGCCGGAGGAGTTGGAGGACGAATACCCCGAAACGCCGGATATCGTGGAGACGACTGACTTTGTGGAGACGGACGCCGAGCCGGTGAACCAGCTGGAACCGGACGATGCTGCGACAAAAAAGGAAATCACGGCAGCCCTGCTGCGCTACATCGACCGCGAGGCGCTCTCGGCAAGGCTGACGACCGGCCAGATGGAGGCCTTTGAGGATATTCTGCAGATGACAGCCTACTTCTGCCGCCGTAATGTCAAGGGCAAGGATGACGGCATGATGGAGGGCAAGGCCAACATGCAATTTTTGGATGCCCTCAATAAGGTCATCGCCCGCTATGAAAGCCTGACCATTCTGTTTGAGGCGATGGCGGTCATGATGGACTATGACACCTACTGGAAGGATTTGATGAAGAATCCCAAGATCAAGAATCCGAAGCTGGTCTTTCAGTCCGAGGTCGAGAAGGCGCTGCTGATGCCCTCCGCCGTGATCGGCGCGTATACTGCCCGCAGGGACCAGAATGACAGCGGCCGCCCTGCAAGAAAAGAGTACAACTGGACGAAGGTTTTTGACGAAGAATAACCGCACCGTCTGCAAAATGTGCGCTGAATAACAACCAAAGCCCGTATCCCTCAACGCGAAGGATACGGGCTTTGCATATTTATTCAGATGCTATAAATATTCACAACCGCTTTACAACCGCCTCGATGGCAGCCTTATCCAGCCCCTCGCCGATGACGATCAGTACCTCCTGACCGTTTGGGATCGGCTGCAGGGTCATTGCATCCCGGGCGGCATTCAGCTCCAGCCAGCCGCCGTTTTCGGGAATGAAGCCCTTGATGCGCAGGATATGGCCGTACCCTGCGCCCTGCAGCAGCGTGCGTGCGGCCCGCTGCAGCTGCTCTGCCGTGCGGCCCAGCTCGAGAAAATACAGCGAGGTGAACGCCTCATGCTCGTCAAAGTGCAGCTTTACATAGCTTGTCTGCTGCCACCCGCAGCGGTCGATGCGTTCCCAGTCCGCATCGGTCAGCGCGGCCCAGTCTTTGCAGAGGACATCGTCACCGAAGCGGCGGGGGCAGCGGCAGGCTGCCAGCGCGCGATTCAGATGCGCAACCACCGCCTCGGCCTGCGCGCGGCTTGCCTGCTGGGCGCGGCTCATGACCACCAGCCCGGCGCTGGCAGCCTCCGAGGCCAGCAGATACTCCGCCTGCAGGGAGAGTGTGTCCTCAAGCCGGGCATCCACGATTGCAACGACATTGCCCAACGCGTACCAGCGGTCCAGCGGCTCGTCCCGCAGGATGTCGTAGAACTCGTCCACATCAAAGATGCCGCTTGGCTCAATGACCACCCGGTCAAAGCCGCGCATCGCCATCGAGATCAGCTTGGTCCGCATGCGGCGCTGATGGGTGTCGCAGTCGCAGCCGCCGCTGATCGTTTCGATGTCGCAGCGCTCCCCGATGAGGTCCTGCAGCAGCATGGCATCTACATTCACCGCACCGAAATCATTTTCCAGAATACAGACATTGTGTCCCTGTTGGATAAGATATTGTACATATTTGCGTAAAAATGTTGTCTTTCCGGAGCCTAAAAACCCGGTGATGAGATCGACCTGTACCATAAGCACCCCTCCCTATGGAAAACAGTATAGCCCATTTGCAGGCAAATGTCCATGAAAGCAGAGAAAAAGGCTGTGCAGGGCGGATAAAGATTTTTTAAAAATCTTGAAGTTTTTTTGAAAAAAGCGTTGACAAATCCTGCGAGGCACGCTATAATATATGAGCGTTGAGGGCAGACGCCCAAGACACAAAATGCGATGGGGATTCGCATAATGGTAGTGCAGCGGACTCTGACTCCGCCCGTGGGAGTTCGATCCTCTCATCCCCAACCACACCGCAGCAGCCTGGCTGCTGCGGTTTTTCTTTCCGGGGTGTAGCGCAGTTGGTAGCGCGCTTGGTTCGGGACCAAGAGGCCGTGGGTTCAAATCCCGTCACTCCGACCAAAAGGACCTCCAGCTTAGGCTGGGGGTCCTTTTTGTCGCCAGAGGGACGAGGGTTTGAACAGGACGGCGCGCCGCAGCGCGCAAAAAACAGTCCGGTGGACTGTTTTTTAGTCCGAGGGAAAATCCCGTCACTCCGACCATAAGCCTGTGACATCTTTTTTGTCACAGGCTTATTTCTTTTTGTGGTGCCTATATATTACATATAAAATAGGTAGGCGCAATCATCATAACCGATAAGAACACCCCGCGGCGAGAGGGTACGCGCCCTTCGCTGCGGGGTGTTCTGGTTTATTTCAGGTTCGGTCGGTCCTGATCGCCGTCGGCCTTGAACATGACGAAATTCTCCGGCTTGTTTGTAAAGTAGTAATATTCGGTGTTCTCATGCAGGGGCGGTGTCAGGTAGTTGGGGATGATGCAACCATCGCCCTCAACGCGCTCGGTAAAGCCGGCGGCCAGCCAGACATCGGCAGGGATACCGGCGTTGTAGCAGTCCATGTACTCGGCGCCCTCGCGGTTCAAGATCGCGTCCAGCGCCGCCCCCAGACGGGGCAGCACGCTGTCCTCACCGATGAAGTCCACCAGCCGCACCACGGCGGCGCAGCCGGTCTCCTTGGCGGAGACTGTGCGGGTCACGACATAGGCCAGCAGCTTGTTGTTCTCGCAGGCGGCCCAGACATCATATTTGAAGTGCGGGTAGTGGAAGTACCGCCGCCGCATGTACCACACATCCTTGCGCGGTGTGTGGGGCGTGGCGGGCATGCCCAGCGGGATCAGGTCGGCGGCATCTTCCACCTTGGCAAGGCCCAGATCGCGCTGGACCGGGGGCAGGGAATACCGCAGCGGCTTGGCAAGGTAGTAAGCGCGGCGGCGGCCAAGACGGTAGTAGTGGGGAAGCCGTTCGGCCCGCCAGCCGAGGAACTGGTAGAAGGTGCAGGTGTTGGGGCGGATGTTGTTGCAGGCAACCACATCGGCGTTCAAAAGCCCGGGCAGGGCGTTCATCAGCTCCAGCCCGACACCGTTGTGGCCCTTGGCGGCCACCCAGACGCTGACCCAGATGTCCGGCTTGCGCCGGGTGTTGGCCAATATGTACCCGGCGGCGCTGACATAGCGGCCGTCCTCCTCCGCCACGGCAAACTGGGGCACACCGCCGCGCCCTGCGTAGTAGTGGTGGTACAGCTCAGGCCGGTTCAGCAGCGGCAGGCGCATGTCAAAATTGTCGTTGATAAAATCAATGATGGCGGCGTCCTCGCCGAGGCGCGCCAGCCGGAAGGTTGTCTCAGACAATGGCCGACCCTCCCGTGACCGGCAGCGTTACGCCGGTGATGAACCGCGCCTCATCGGAGAGCAGGAACGCCATGGCCGGGACCACATCGGCGGGGGTCGCGTTGCGGCCCATCGGGTTTTCCTCGGCGGCGGCCTGCACGATCAGGTCGGGGGTGTCCTTCAAGAAATTCGTTTCCATCATACTGGGGGCCACGCAGTTGACCGTGATGCCGAAGCGGGCATACTCGACAGCCAGACTCTTGACAAGGCCGCCGATGGCACTCTTGGCCATGACATAGGCGGCGGTGTTCTTGGGCGGGCAGCCGATGGTGTAGCTGGTCTGGATGAACAGCACGCGGCCGAATTTTGCCTTGGCCATGGCAGGCAGCACGGCGCGGCACAGACGCACGGCGCTGTGGACCTGAATTTCCAGATCGCGGTCAAAGCGGGTCTGGTCAAACGCCTTGAACTTGGCATTGACTACGGGCAGGGCGGGCAGATGGATGAAATGGGTCGGCGCAGGGGCGGACGATGCCAGCACCTGCACAAAGGTGTCCACCTTGGCACGGTCGGACAGGTCCACATCAAAGGGGCGCACCTGTCCGGGGAAGCGGGCGCAGAGGTCGGCCAGCTTTTCCAGATCGCCGCAGCCCTGGGCCAGCACAGTCGTGTCGGCGGGGGCGTCGGCCAGCAGCCGCTCGATCAGTGCGCGGCCCACATCGCTGGTGGCACCGGTGATAAGATAGGTATAAGCCATGATTTTCTCCTTACAGTTGCAGGGGCGGCAGGGGGGCTATTTCGCCAGCCCGGCCTTGATGACGCCGCGTGTCACGCGCTTGCCGTCCTGATTGGTGATGACCGCCTTGATCTCGGCCTCGCTACCGATCTCACTGACCGAGACAACGGTCCCCTTGACGGTCAGCGTGTCCCCGATGAAGATGGGCTTGGCAAATTTACACTCAACGCCGTGGAGCAGACAATGCTCTCCGGGCAGGTAAACGCCTGCCAGTGTCGAAAAGAAGCTGGCACCCAGCATACCGTAGACGACCCGGCCGGGAAAGCCGCGGCCCTTGGCATAGTCGGCATCCATGTGAATGGGGGAGACATCCCCGGTGATGGTGCAGAATGCGTCCATCATCTCCGGCGTGACCGTGACGGTGAACTCCTCGCTCAGGCCGGGGGTCATTTCCGCCAGCGTGTAGTGGTTCATGGCAGACTCCTTTGTATCATTGGAAAAAGGCGGCAAAATTGCCGCCATGAAAGTATGCAAAAGTTATGTGGGGGCAGATGTCTGCATCCGCCTGCGGGATCACACCATCCGTGCGACGAGGTCCAGCAGATCGCCGACATCCTTCAGGCCGCGGACATCCGCCAGCTTGAACTTGATGTTGAACTTCTTCTCGATGGCGGTCAGCAGGTTGATCTGCTCCAGACTGTCCCAGTCCTCAATATCGTCCGCGCAGGTGCTGCGGTTGATCTCAAGGGAGTCATCGTCAAAATTATCGCGGAAAATATCCTGTACCGCGCTCAGAATTTCCTGTTCGCTCATAGTAATAGCTCCTTTATATATATGGTAGATGCCTATACTATACCATAAAAAGGGTGCGGACGCAAGAATCAAAGTCCGTAATCCTCCAGCCGCTGCTGCAGCTCGGCCTCGTTTGCAAGATAGACGCCCTGCTGCAGGGCCAGCACATCGCTTTCGGGCAGCAGGTGTGTGTAGATCTCCTCATAGGTGGCCAGCGGGCCGGTGCCCTCGGCTGTATACAGGGCCGGGTGGCCGGCGCAGTCCCGCAGCAGGTAGCGGGGCGGGGCAGCCTGCGGCTGCCCGCGCACAAGCCATGCCAGCCCCGCCGTCAGGCAGAGCACCGCAGCCGCCGCCAGCAGCGCGAGATATACCCCGCGCGGGCTGATTTGTCTGTTTTGCATAATAATTCCCCCTTGCACGGTTAGTATGGCCGCCATGACAGACAAAAACACCGAAAGTTGTGAATTTTGCGTCCGATACTGTACTTTTGCTGCCGTTTTGTGGTATAATCCATTCTATAGCATTGTGCATTTTCGTGTTACGGCGTAAGGCCGTATCTTTTATATGGACCAAAGGAGGCGGTTCCCATAGAACCCAAGCAGCAGCGCCATATCTCCACAGATGGCGTAAAAACGACCGCAGGTGCCACCGGTCAGCCCGGCGCACCCCAGAACAACCAGAACAAAAAGAAAAAGCCGAAAAAGCGCCGCAGCATCATTGGTATGATCCTAAGCTTTATCGGCTGTATGCTCTGCCTGTGTATCATGGCGGGCAGCGTAGGCGGCGTGCTGCTGTCCATGTATATCGTGCAGGTCACGGCAGATGATGCCGAGACGCTCGATCTGGACAACCAGAAAAACAAGCAGACCTCGATCATCTATGACCGTTATGTTGACGAGTATGACCAGCTGACCCGCGGCGAAAACCGCATCTGGCGCGAGCTTTCCGCCATGCCGGACAACCTGAAAAATGCCGTCGTCGCCATTGAGGACAAGAACTTCTGGACCGAGCCCGGCATCAACCTCAAGGGTACGATCGGCGCAGCGCTGAACGCCTTCACCGGCAACCGCATCTGGGGTACCAACCGCGGTGCCTCCACGCTGGAGCAGCAGCTGATCAAAAACCTGACCGGCGATAACGAGCAGGACAATATGCGTAAGGTGCGCGAGATCTTCCGCGCGCTGGGTCTGGACAACAAGTACAGCAAGGAGACCATCCTTGAGGCATACCTCAATACGATCCCGCTGACCGGCATCGTCCACGGCATGGAGGCCGGCTCGCTCGAGTATTTCGGCAAGCATGTCGAGGATCTGACCCTCTCCGAGTGTGCGGTGCTGGCGTCCATCACCAAGAACCCGACCAAATATAACCCGGCCACCAACCCTGAGGAGCTCATCAAGCGCCGCAACCATGTGCTGTATGAGATGTGTACGCAGGGATATATCACCGAGGCGGAGTTCGACGCCGCCAAGGCCGAGACCATCACCCTGACCGAAAGCTCGGCCATGGCTGAGAACGCGACCCGCTCCTCGAGCAACTCCTGGTTCACCGATGCCCTGTACAACGAGCTGCTGACCCAGCTGCAGGAGGATCTGAACTACACGAAGGATGAGGCCAAGGAGCTGATCTTCTCCGGCGGCCTGCGCATCTACTCCACCGTGGACCCCAAGGTTCAGGAGGGTGTAGAAAAGACGATGTACAACGAGGACGACCTGATCCCCGCCCTGTGGCATGAGGAGCCGGTCTGCCTGCGTGATTACCCCGCCGACAGCAGCAGCTGGGACGAGGTCCAGTACGATGAGGCCACCGGCCTGCCCATCACGAAGGACGGCTACGCGGTCTACGGGCAGGAGGCAATCCCCGTCTACGCTGACGAGGAAGGCACAACGCTGAAGACGGGCAAGTCCACCGACCCCGACTACCCCAACGACACGACCGTCTACCTCTGCGTCTATGAGAAGGTCCGCACCCAGGCTTCCATAGCCGTGCTGGACTATGACGGCAACATTCTGGGCATCGGCGGCGGCATCGGTGAGAAGAAGGTCGACCTCGGCTTCAACCGTGCGACCTCGCCCCACCAGACCGGTTCTACGATGAAGCCGATCGGCGCCTACGCGCTGGCGCTGGACTACAAGCTGATCAGCTATTCCTCCCAGATCCTCGATGCCCCGTACTACTCTGCGGAGGACAAGAAGGTCCTGAAGGATCAGTATATCGGCGTGATGAGCCCCTATTCCGAGGCAGCCCAGTCCCGCACCGATGTCTGGCGTGCATGGCCGACCAACTATAACGGTGTCGGCGGTCAGGGCAACCCGATGCTGATCTACGATGCCCTGCAGCAGTCCTACAACACGGTGGCTGTCTGGGTCGGCGATATGGTCGGCGTGGATTACCTGTACAACTTTGTGCATGATACGCTGGAATGCAGCTACATCAGCGCAGAGAACGATATGGACCTCGGCCCGCTGGTCCTTGGCTCGCAGAGCAATGGTCTGACCGTGGTTCAGCTGGCGGGTGCCTACACGATGTTCAACACCGGCAGCTACACCACGCCGCACTACTACACCGAGGTCACCGACTATCAGGGCAACATGATCCTCGACAACAACAAGTATATCAACACCACGCAGGCCATCAGCGCCGACACGGCCTATATCATGAACCGTATGCTGTGGAATGTTCTGCACAGCGCCAAGGGTACTGCCTACGGCAGAGCCCCCGATGGCGAGATGGATTCCGTGGCCAAGACCGGTACGACGAGCAACTACAAGGATTACACCTTTGCAGGCTTGACGCCGTACTATGTCACCGCCATCTGGTGGGGCTGTGACCGCCCGACCGAGATGGACAAGCTGGGCAAAGCGGGCGGCAGCGGCAAGCCCATCCAGCTGGCATGGAAATACCTGATGGAGGACCTGCAGGCAGACCTGCCGGTCAAGGAATTCGCCAAGGGTGAGAATGTCGTTGAAAAACGGTTTGACACCTCCACGGGTGCCATCGTCTCCGGCGGCGGCGCCGTGGGCTACTACACCGAGGATAACCTCCCCGACAGCAGCTATACCGTCACAAGTGAGGAAGACCCCTTTGCCGCACTGGCACAGGCCGCCGCAGAGGCAGCGGCAGGGGCTGAATAAAAGCCTTCCCCCAAGGGGGAAGGTGGCGCGAAGCGCCGGATGAGGGGCGCGTTTGCCGCAGCGACCCATTCCCGGGCAATAGAGGCAAAGCTGCCCCTCATCAGTCACCTTCGGTGACAGCTTCCCCCGCGGGGGAAGCCTTTATAAAAAACCACCCCAACCGCAAAACGGTTGGGGTGGTTTGTTTTTGTACGGGATACAGTTGTACTCGCACAAAAGATGTTGGCTTTTAACGGCTGTGCGCTGTGCAATCTGACAAAATGCACAAAAACCGCCCCAAAAGGCTTGCAACCTGCCCGTTGGCGTGGTATCATGGAACACATTGAGAAACACTTGTACACAAGGGGGAAACACAATGGCCGAGAGGCGTTTTCTGCTGGTAGATGCGGATGTTCTGCCGGAGGTTTTTGTCAAGGTGCTGCAGGCCAAGGAGCTGCTGGCCTCGGGTGCGGTGAGCAATATCTCCGCCGCCGCCAAGCAGGCGGGCATTTCGCGCAGCGCCTTCTACAAATATAAGGATACCGTCTTTGATGCCGAGACCGGGCGTGAGTCCATCACCGTTGTGGCTACGCTGCTCGACAAGACCGGCGCGCTGCAGAGCCTGCTCTCGGGCATTTCGGCGGCGGGTGCCTCGATCGTCACCATCACCCAGTCCCGCCCGGAGAATGGCGCGGCGCAGGTGGAGGTCACGGTCCGCACCGGCACGATGCAGATGCCGGTCGATGAGATGCTGACCCGCCTGTCCCACCAGCCCTGCGTGGTGGAGATCCACCGCGGGGCATGATGCAGGGGCGAGGCACGCCTCGCCCGCTGCCCTGCCAAAGCTGCGCTGCGGCGGGAAAGCTGGGGACCGGATATGCCCGGCATATACAGGATACCAAGTGTAAGAACAGGGGAAGATAGAATGGCTAAAATTGCAATTATGGGCTTTGGCACGGTCGGCTCCGGCGTGCTGGAGGTCTGCCGCCGCAATGCGGCATCCATCGCCCGCCGTGCCGGTGAGCCGGTAGAGGTCAAGTACATCCTCGATGTGCGGGATTTCTCCGATTCCCCCGACGCGGCGCTGTTTACAAAGTCAATCGACACCATCCTGAATGACCCGGAGGTCCGGGTCGTGGTCGAGACGATCGGCGGCACAAAATTTGCCTACCCGTATGTGCGGCAGTGTCTGGAAAGCGGCCGCAGCGTCTGCACCTCCAACAAGGAGATGGTCGCTACCTACGGCGCCGAGCTGCTTGCCCTTGCCAAGGCGCACAATGCGGCGTTCCTGTTTGAGGCCAGCGTCGGCGGCGGCACCCCGATCATCACCCCGATGCACCAGTGCCTGGCCGCCAACCATATCAGCCAGATCCGCGGCATCGTCAACGGCACCACAAACTTCATGCTCACCAAGATGAAGCGCGAGAACATGGGCTTTGACGAAGCGCTCAAGATCGCCCAGCAGCTCGGCTATGCCGAGACGAAGGACCCCGGCGATGATGTGGACGGCCGCGATGCCTGCCGCAAGATCGCCATTCTGGCCAGCCTTGCCTGCGGGCACCATGTCTACCCCGACAATATCCCGGCACGCGGCATCCGTGATATCACGGTGGCCGACATCAAGGCTGCCGAAAAGCTCGACAGCGCCATCAAGCTTATCGCCTGGTATGACGAGGGCGAGAACGGGAATATGGCCGCCGGCGTGGAGCCGATGCTCGTCTGCAACGCAAACCAGCTTGCAGGCGTGGATGATGTGTTCAATGCCGTGCTGATGAAGGGCGATATGCTCGGCGATGTGGTCTTTTACGGCAAGGGCGCGGGCAAGCTGCCCACCGCCAGCGCCGTGGTGGCCGATGTCATTGATGCACTGAAGGACGGTGCAAAGGTCCATGACAGCCTTTTCTGGAAGCCCGCCGAAAAGCCGGAGGGGCAGCTGGTGGACAAAAATACCTACCCGTGGTACATCCGGGTAACCGGTGTGGCGGGTGCGCTGCTGCCCAGCGTGGCCGGTGCGGGCCATCTGGTCTTTGAGGAAAACGGCGAGGCTGCCTACCTGATCGATGCCGCCACGGCTGCCGAGGTTGCCGCTGTCACCCGGAAGATCGAGGTGCTGGGCGGCAAGGTCGCACTGGCTATGAAAAAACTGGAAGAGTAAGAGGGAACAGGGAATATGGTAACAGTAACAGTCCCGGCAACCAGCGCCAATGTAGGGGCCGGGTTCGACTCTCTGGGCCTGGCCGTCTCAATGCACAATGTATTCACCTTTGAGGAATCCGACCGTATCCAGATCACCTCGGTGGACGGCACCCATGTCCCGGCGGGCAGCAACAATCTGGTCTACCGCTCAGCCCGGGTCGTGTATGATCAGCTCGGCATCCCGCTGAAAGGTCTGCGCATCACCCAGCGCAATGATATCCCGATGGCGCGCGGCCTCGGCTCCAGCTCGGCCTGCATCGTGGCGGGCATCATGGGGGCCAACGCCCTGCTGGGCGATAAGCTGACCGAGCGCCAGATGCTGACACTGGCAACCGCCATCGAGGGGCATCCCGACAATGTGGCCCCCGCCATGCTGGGCGGCTTTGTGACGAGCGTCATTGATGAGGGTCAGGTCTACAGCGTCAAAAAGGACATCGATCCGGAACTGGCCTTTGCGGCCTTTGTGCCGGATTTCCGCCTGCTGACCAGCAAAGCGCGTGCGGCGCTGCCTGCGATGGTCAGCCATAAGGATGCCGTTTACAATCTGTCCCGCGCGGCGCTGGCAACGGCCGCCTTCTGCGAGGGCAACTACGCGCTGCTGGGCGTGGCAACCAAGGATGTGCTGCACCAGAAATACCGTCTGCCGCTCATCGAGGGCGGCGATGAGGTGTTTGAGCTGGCACAGGATCTGGGTGCGCAGGCTGTGTACATCTCGGGCGCAGGGCCGACCATCATGGCCGTTGTGCATAAGGACGATACAGAGTTCTTTGCCCGTGCCGAGGCGGCGCTTGCGGCGGACGGCCCGCTGCATCATTTTACCGTGCATCGTCTGCTGGCCGACAATGTCGGCGCAGTGGTGAGCTGATATACGAAGGAACAGGGGAGAGGGGATACTACCAATGGGCTTGATCGTACAAAAATTCGGCGGCTCCTCGGTCAAAGACCGGAACCGCATCTTCAATGTGGCACGCATCGTCATGAATACCCGCAACGCCGGCAACGATGTCGTTGTTGTTGTTTCGGCGCAGGGCGATACCACCGATGACCTGATCGCCAAGGCGGCCGAGATCACCTCGGATCCGTCCCACCGCGAGATGGATATGCTGCTGGCGGCCGGTGAGGAGATCTCGATCTCGCTGCTGGCCATGGCGCTGCAGGAGCTGGGCGTTTCCGCCATCAGCCTGACCGGTTGGCAGGCCGGCTTCAACACCGACCGCGCCTACTCCAAGGCGCGCATCAAGCGTCTGGACACCGAGCGTGTCGAGAGTGAGCTGGCCCGCAACCGCGTTGTCGTTGTGGCAGGCTTTCAGGGGCTGAACCGTTCCGATGATATTACCACGCTGGGCCGCGGCGGCAGCGATACCTCCGCCGTTGCACTGGCGGCCGCGCTGCATGCGGACCGCTGCCAGATCTTTACCGATGTGGAGGGCGTCTACACCGCCGACCCGCGCAAGATCCCCAAGGCCACCAAGCTGAAGGAGATCACCTTTGATGAAATGCTGGAGCTGGCTTCTCTGGGTGCGCAGGTGCTGAACAACCGCAGTGTGGAGCTGGCCAAAAAGTACAATGTCGAGCTGGAGGTTATTTCCAGCATCAATCCGGTGCCCGGCACCGTTGTTAAGGAGGAATGCAAAGTGGAAGGTATGCTCATCAAGGGTGTTGCAAAGGACACCGATGTTGCCGTTCTGACTGTCAAGGATGTGCCCGATGTGCCGGGTATGTCGTTCAAGATCTTCAGCCTGCTGGCCCAGAAGAACATCAATGTGGATATTATTCTGCAGACCACCGGCCGTGACGGCAAGAAGGATATGAGCTTCACCGTGCCCCTTGGCGATGCTGAAAGTGCTGTGGCCGCCCTCAAGAACGCCACCAGCCGTATCGGCGGCGGCGATGTCAATGTTGACAAGGGCTGCGCCAAGGTCTCCATCGTGGGCGCCGGTATGCAGAGCCACTCCGGCGTTGCCTCCACCATGTTCGAGGCACTCTTCAACCAGAACATCAACATCAAGATGATCTCCACCAGTGAGATCAAAATCAGCGTCATCATCGACGAGGCCGACGCCGACAAGGCTGTTGCCGCCATCCATGACGCATTCATCAACTAAGCACTTTTGTAAAGCAATATAGAGGGATATGGGTAGGCCCCCGTACACAGTGTGGTGTACGGGGGCCGTTGGTGTTGTATAAAGGCTTACAGGAGCTTTTTGCCCTGCGCAAACTTTGCGGTCAGTGCGCCCTTGCCAAGGTAGGCGTACCGCTCCAGACGCTCGGCGGGGGTGAAGGTGCGCATGTTTTTCAGCGGATCATCGTCCAGCACAAGGGCGTCAAGGGCGTAGCCCTCCTCAAACAGGCCGACCTTCTCGCCGAAATTGGCCCAGAAATCACCGCCGCCGACCGTAGCCATGTACAGCGCCTCGGTCATCGTCAGCGGCTTTTCGCGCTGGTCAACATACCGCCAGCGCAGCTTGCTGACCTGCACGGCGGTGGCCATGACGGTGAACAGATCAAGCGTGTGGCCGCCCGCTACATCGCTGCCCAGCCCGATGCGCCAGCCGCCGCGCAGATACCGGGCGGCGGGGGCGATACCGGCAATGACATTCTCATTGCTGGTGGGGCAGTGGGCGATCATGACGCGGTTTTGCTTCATCAGTGCGTCCTCCGCATCGGGGCAGTAGATACAGTGGGCCATGACGGTCGGCACACTGCCGCCGAACAGTCCGCACCGGCTGTAGCTTTCGCCGTAGAAGCTTGTGTCAGGGCAAAGCTCGGCCACCCATGCGATCTCGCCGGGATTCTCCGACAGATGGCTCTGGGCGGGCACGCCGTATTCGGCTGCCAGTGCGCCCAGCCCGGCCATATAGGCATCGGAGGTGCTGGGGGTGAACCGCGGGGTGATCATCGGCCGCACGGCCCCCGCGTGCAGGGTGTTCTCGGCCCGGCAGGTATCCAGCCAGCGGCGGGTCTCAGCCAGACCGGCAGCCGCATCGGGCTCCCGGTAGCTGTCCGGGCTGTTGCGGTCCATGCCCAGCTTGCCGACAAAGGCGGATAGCCCGGCATCGCGCAGCTGGTGCATCAGCTCCAGCGTGGCATCGGTGTGCAGCGTTGCAAAGATGCAGGCGCGCGTGGTGGCGCTGTTTTTCAAATCGCGCACAAAGTAGGCGTAGCCAAGCTTTGCATACGCCGGGTCGGCGTAGTGCGCCTCCTCGGGGTAGGTGTACTGCTGCAGCCAGTCCAGCAGCTCCAGATCCATGGCGGTGCCGCAGTAGCTGTACTGCGGTGCGTGCAGGTGCAGATCGACCAGACCGGGGGTAATGATTTTACCCGTATAGTCGAGAATTTCGACCCCGGCAGGGGCGGCTGCGGAAAAACCGGCGCACAGGCCGTTTTCACACAGCAGGTATCCGTCCCGCACCCGCAGGGTATCGGGAGTGGGTGTGTCCAAAAAAGTGCCTTTCAGGGCGAAACGATCCATAGAAATGACCTCTCTGTATAAAATTGCTTTGCAGGGGCCGGGCATGCCCGGCCCGCAAGTGTACGGTGGATGCCCCTTTTCATGGGGGCGTAGGGCGGGGTGCCCTCACCCCGCGGCGGCCAGAGGGCTGGCCGCCCTGCAAATCGGGCTTTCATAATCTCTATTATAAACAATATATAGTATCTGTTGCAAGTTTTTTGTTTACTTTATGTCGTTAAAGCGGTATAATACCAATATCTATTGATGTTTGAAAGGAATAACGATTTGGAACGTAAACAACTCGCACCCGGCGTATACATCACCACGCTGGATGCTGCTAAATTTAACCGCTGCCGCATTACGCTGCATCTGCGTTTCCCGGCCCGGCGGGAATCTGCCACCGATGCCGCCGTGCTGGCCCTTGTCTTGGAGCGCGGCTATGCGGCCTGCCCCGATATGACCGCCCTGTCCCGCCGTCTGGCCGAGCTGTACGGCGCGGACCTCGGCGTTGACCTTGCCAGTGCGGGCACCGACCGCGTGCTTTCCGCCGACATCTGCGGCATCAAGGACGCCTACGCACTGGCGGGGGAGAATCTGACCGATGCCTACGCCGACATCGTGTTCGGCACGATCTTCGACCCGTATCTTGTGGACGGTGCCTTTGACCCCGAGGCCGTGCGCATCGAAACGGAAACGCAGGCCCGCCGTCTTGAGGCGGAGTTCAACTCCAAGCGGCTTTACTGTGTGCGTCAGGCGCGCCGTAAATTCTACGGCGATACCCCGGCCGGCATCGAGCTGGGCGGCTACCCCGGCGAGCTGGTCCATGTGACCCCGCAAAGCCTCAAGGCTGAGTATGACCGCATCCTCTCCACCGCATCCATTGATGTGATGGTGCAGGGCGTGGACGAGGCCCGCGTGGCCGATCTGCTGCTGAAAAAGCTGGAGGGTCTGCACCGCGATCCGCAGCCGTTTGCTGCCCCCACCGCGATGCCTGCCATGCCGCTGCGCCACTTTAAGGAGGAGATCCCCGGTTTGACGCAGGCCAAGCTGTGCATGCTGTTCACGACCGGCGAGGAGCACCCCAACCCGCCCAGCGTCAGCATCCTGCGCGTTGCGATGAGTGTGCTGGGCGGCTCTGCGACCAGCCGCCTGTTCCGCGATGTGCGGGAAAAGCAGTCCCTCTGCTACTATTGCGGCTCTGCCGCCCAGCGGGCCACCGGCGTCATGATGATCGACTCCGGCGTCGAGCCCGGCAAAGAGCAGCAGGCCGAGGCCGCCATCCTTGCCGAGCTGGAGGGGCTGAAAAACGGCCCCATCACGCAGGAAGAGGTCGATGACTGCCGCCGCGGCCTGCTGTCCAGTATGGACGCGCTGGGGGACAGCCTTGCTGCGCTGGAAAACTGGTACTACGGCCAGATTACCCGCGGCGAGCCGCTCTACCCGCCGGAGTACGGCAAGGTTCTGACCGGCGCCGTCAGTCTGGACGAGGTGCGCCAGACGCTGCAGAGCTACCACTATTCCGTCTGTTACGCCGTGACCGCCGAGCCGGGCACGCAGGGGAAAGGAGGCAGCGAGGATGTTGAATAACGACCACGCCGCTTTTGAGGCGGCCCAGAGCCGTGCTGCCGCCGCCGTAAGCTGTGAAAGCGTTGTACTGCCCAGCGGCCTGACTGTGCTTTGCCGCACGATGCCGGGCTACAGCAGTGTACACGCCATTTACGCTACCGGCTTCGGCTCGATCCACCGCGCCTTCAAGCTGGACGGCAAACAGGTTACGCTGCCCGCCGGCACGGCGCATTTTCTGGAGCATAAGATGTGCGAGACGCCCAAGGGCGACTCTTTCAATTTTTATGCCAAGACCGGTGCCTCGGCCAACGCTTTTACCAGCTATGACCGCACCTGCTATCTCTTCTCCGCCACCCAGAAGATCGACGAAAACCTTGACATTTTGCTGGGCATGGTCGGCAAGCCGTGGTTTACCAAGGCCACCATCGCCAAGGAGCAGGGCATCATCGGGCAGGAGATCAAGATGTACGATGACAGCCCTGACTGGCGGCTGCTGAACGCACTGTTCCGCTGCCTGTATGCGGACCACCCGCTGCGGGACGACATCGCCGGCACGGTCGAGAGCATTGCCGAGCTGACGCCGCAGATGCTTTACAGCTGCACCAAGGCGTTCTACGCGCCCTCCAACATGGTGCTGAGCGTGGCCGGCAAGATCACACTGGCGCAGGCGGTCGATGCCTGCAAGCGCAACGGGCTCTACCGCGCCCGCGCCCCGCATGAGGTCGAGTGGGCGATCCCCGCGCAGAGCGGCCCGCTGCCCCACAGGGAGGCCGTCTTTACAATGCCCGTCACAAAGCCCTGCTTCGGTGTGGCCTACCGGGAGGAGCCGCTGGCCGAGGGGGATATAAAGCGGGAGCTGCTGCTGGATATGCTGGGGGATCTCGTTGTCGGCGGCCTGACGAAGCTCTACCGCCGTCTGTACGATGAGGCGCTTGTCAACCCGGAATTCTCGGGCGATTTCATCGCGGTGCGCGGTGCCTGCGCTGTGGCCTTTACCGGTGAGAGCGATACCCCGCGCGAGGTCGTGGATCTGCTGCAGGCAGAGATCGAGCGGATGCGCCGTGACGGTGTGGACCCCGAGGTCTTTATGCTGGTGAAAAACCAGATGTACGGAGAACTGCTGGGCGATGTCGAGGCCGTGGACGATGCTGCCGAGGAGGCCGCTGCGGCCTGCCTGAAGGGCCGCACCCTGGCTGACGAGATCGCTGCACTGGCCGAGCTGACGGTGGATGATGCAAATGCCCTGCTGCGCACGGCCCTGCGGGAGGAAAACCGCGCCTATGTGCAGATCGACCCGGCAGAAGCGTAAAGAGGGGAAAGGTAAAAATGATCTATCATGTGCAATTTCCCGGGTTGGGCCTTGACCTGACCGTGAACCGGGTGGCGCTGTCCATCGGCGGGTTCAATATCTATTGGTACGGCGTTATCATTGCGGCGGGTATGCTGCTGGCAATGCTCTACGCCTTCCGCAATGCCGTGGACTACGGCATTGACTCCGACCGGCTGGTCGATGTGGTGGCCATCGGCACTGTGATGGCCATCGTATGCGCCCGCATCTACTATGTGGCTATGGCGCCCTTTGCCTACCAGAGCATCTGGGAGATGATCGACATCCGTAAGGGCGGCATCGCCATCTACGGCGCGGTCCTCGGCGCATTTATCTTTGGCGGGCTGGCCGCCAAATGGCGCAAGGTGCCGCTGCTGCCGCTGTTTGATCTTGTCTCGCTGGGGTTCCTCATCGGGCAGGGTATCGGCCGCTGGGGCAACTTCGTCAATCAGGAGGCGTTCGGCACAAACACAACGCTGCCCTGGGGCATGTACAACGGGCAGATCTTCTCGGGTATGTCATCTATCTCCGATCCGGTCCACGGGCAGATCGTCCTCGGTATGTCATCTCCGGTGCATCCCACAATTTTTGTATGAGAGCATCTGGTGTCTGGTCGGCTTTCTTGCGCTGGCTGCGTTCTTTAAAAAACGGCGCTTCAACGGGCAGATCTTCCTCGGGTATGTCATCTGGTACGGCCTCGGCCGCGCATGGATCGAGGGGCTGCGCACCGACTCGCTGCTGATCGGCAGCACGGGGCTGCGGGCCAGCCAGCTGGTGGCCATCGGCTCGGTGCTCGCGGCAGCTGTGCTGATGGTCATCGGCCTGCGCAGCGCCAAGGGAAAAAACGCTGACCGTCACGCTGGCTGTGAGGGACATTAAAAAGCAGGCCGAGGCAGGGGAGCGGTTCACCCCGGACACCCTGCCTGCCAATGCGCCCCACGCCGAATTCGTCAAGGCCACCGATGCTATGAACGCGCGTCTTGATGCGCTGGATTTGAACACCGTGGAGATCGAAGAAATAGAGGGCCCGCAGGAATAACCGGCAACCGCTTGCAGCACGGCGATAGGTGCTGCTGGTGTAAGAGTTGACACCGCTTTGCCGCCCTGTGCGACAAAAAATATATTTGAAAGAGGGAAAGTATCATGGGAGCAGCCATCATTGACGGCAAGGCATTGGCCGCAGCCACGAAGGCCGAGGCCGCAGAAAAGGTCAGGGAGCTGAAAAGCCGGGGCATCAACCCCTGTCTGGCGGTCATTCTGGTAGGCGAGAACCCCGCCAGTCAGGTCTATGTCCGCGGCAAGATCAACGACTGCGCGCAGTGCGGCATTGAGAGCCGCAGCATCAACCTGCCCGCCGACACCACGCAGGAGGCGCTGCTGGCCGAGGTGAAAAAGCTGGCGGAGGATGCCGCCGTCCACGGTATTCTGGTGCAGCTGCCGCTGCCCGCCCAGATCGACGAGAAGGCCGTTATTGACGCCATTCCGCCGGAGAAGGATGTGGACGGCTTTTCGCCCGTCAATGTCGGCCGGATGCAGATCGGTGAGCCGTGCTATCTGCCCTGCACCCCGGCGGGCTGCATCCGGATGATCGAGTCCACCGGCACTGAGATCGCCGGCAAGAACGCGGTGGTCATCGGCCGCTCCAACATCGTGGGCAAGCCGGCGGCGCTGCTGCTGCTGGCCAAGAACGCCACGGTCACGATCTGCCACTCCAAGACGGAAAACCTCAAAGAGGTCTGCGCCGCCGCCGATATTCTCGTGGCCGCCGTCGGCCGCGAGGGCTTTGTGACCGGCGATATGGTCAAGCCCGGTGCGGTGGTCATTGATGTGGGCATCAACCGCGGTGCGGACGGCAAGCTGCACGGCGATGTCAATTTTGCCGAGGCCGCCGAGAAGGCCGCCCTACATCACCCCGGTACCCGGCGGTGTCGGCCCGATGACCCGCGCCATGCTCATGCTGAACACAGTCGAGGCCGCAAAGCGGCAGGGCCGCTAATAAAGGCTTCCCCCCTTGGGGGAAGCTGTCCGCGAAGCGGACTGATGAGGGGCAACCTTGCCATTGCAGCTCACTGATGGGATACAACCGCAGACTTGCCCCTCATCCGGCCCTGCGGGCCCACCTTCAGTCTACGCGCTAAGAGCCGCCTACGGCGGTTGCGCTCCGACACGCGCCAGCGGGCGCAGCCCCTTGGGGGAAGGCAAAAGAATTCTGAAATTTTAACCTTCCCACGCTTGAAACCCCCTTGACAACTGCGGTGGTTATATGGTAAGATACTAGAGCCGCATGGTATGGGCTGTATAAGTGTGTGCATTTTTCGGCACACCGCCCTACAGACCAGCGAGACTTATTGAAAGAGGTTATCACATGTACGCAGTTATCAAAACCGGTGGCAAGCAGTACAGCGTTAAGGTCGGCGACGTTGTTTATGTCGAGAAACTGAACGCTGAGGACAACAGCGAAGTCACCTTCGATCAGGTTCTCGCCGTTGGCGAGGAGGGCTCTGTCAAGGTCGGCGCTCCCGTTGTTGAGGGCGCTTCCGTTGTTGCCAAGGTCGTTAAGACCGGCAAGGGCAAGAAGCTCAACATCCTGACCTATCGTCCCAAGAAGGGCAGCATGGTCCGCAAGGGTCATCGTCAGCCCTACACCAAGGTGGAAATCACCGCGATCAACGGCTAAGGAGGTAAATCACAATGGCACATAAGAAAGGCGTAGGTTCTACCAAGAACGGCCGTGATTCCGAGTCCAAGCGCCTCGGCGTCAAGCGCGGCGACGGTCAGTTCGTTCTGGCCGGCAACATCCTGGTCCGTCAGCGCGGCACCCACATCCATCCGGGTGAGGGCGTTGGCATCGGCAGCGATGACACCCTGTTCGCTCTGGTCGATGGCCGCGTTCACTTCGAGCGCATGGGCCGTGACCGCAAGCGCTGCACGGTCAAGCAGTAAAAAAACCGGTACGGCGGGCCTTTGCGGCTCGCTCGTTTTTTGTAGTTATCAGAGAGGTACACAATGGCAACCAGTAATTTTATTGATACCGCCACGATCTGGCTGCACGCCGGCAAGGGCGGCGACGGCGCGGTGACCTTCCACCGCGAAAAATTCGTGGCGGCGGGCGGCCCGGACGGCGGTGACGGCGGCCGCGGCGGCGACATCATCTTTGTGGCGGACGATAACCTGTCCACCCTGATGGACTTCCGCTACAAGCGCAAATACACCGCACCCGACGGCGAGAACGGCCGTGCCAAGCGGATGAGCGGTGCGGACGGTGATGACCTTGTCATCCGCGTACCGCGCGGCACCGTGCTGAAGGAGGCCGAGACCGACCTCGTCGTGGCCGACCTGACCGGCTCCGAGCCAGTGGTCGTGGCCAAGGGCGGCCGCGGCGGCTGGGGCAACAGCCACTTTGCCACCCCGACCCGCCAGATCCCCAAGTTCGCCAAGCCCGGCCTGCCCGGTGAGGACATGCACCTCAAGCTTGAGCTGAAGGTCATTGCCGATGTGGGCCTGATCGGCTTCCCGAATGTAGGCAAGTCCACCCTCATCAGCATCATCTCGGCGGCGCGCCCCAAGATTGCAAACTACCACTTTACGACGCTGACCCCGGTGCTGGGCGTTGTCCGTGTCGGCCCCGAGCAGAGCTTTGTCTGCGCTGATATTCCGGGCCTGATCGAGGGCGCGGCAGAGGGTGTCGGTCTGGGCCATGACTTTTTGCGCCATGTCGAGCGCTGCCGCCTGCTGCTGCACGTCGTTGATGTCTCGGGCTGCGAGGGCCGCGACCCCAAGGCGGACTTTGAGCAGATCAACCACGAGCTGGCCGGCTTCAGCGCTGAGCTGGCCGACCGCCCGCAGATCGTGCTGGGCAACAAGTGCGACATTGCCACCCCGGAGCAGGTCGAGGAGTTCAAGAGCTATATCGAGGCGCAGGGCCTGACCTTCCTGCCGATCTCCGCCGCGACCCGTCAGGGCGTGGACGGCCTGCCCGCGCTGGTCTACAACCGCCTGAAGGACCTGCCCCCGGTCAAGATCTACGAGGCAGAGTACAAGCGCCCCGACAAGAGCGCCCAGCCTACCCGCCCCTTCACGGTGGAGCGCACCGGCGACCACGAGTTTACTGTCGATGCCCCTTGGCTGGAGCGTATCCTTGCCGGCACGAATGTCGAGGACTACGAGAGCCTGCAGTATTTCCAAACGCAGCTGGGTGATTCCGGTATTCTGGACGAGCTGGTCGCGCAGGGCGTTGAGGAAGAGGATACCATCAAGATCGGCGAATATGAGTTCGATTATCTGTATTGATTATGCTGTTTGAAACGAAATCTGAAGTTGACATTCATGAGATGTCGCCGCTGGCACTGGCCTTTGTGGGCGATGCTGTGTTGGAGCTGCTGGTTCGCGCCCGTCTGGTGGGCACGACCCGCCTGCAGCCCAACCGGCTGCACACCGTGGCTACGCATTATGTAAGCGCCCACGCCCAGAACCGGGAGCTGGAGCTGATCGAGCCGATGCTGACCGACGCCGAGGCCGCCGTGCTGCGGCGCGGCAAAAACGCCAGCAAGGCCACGGTGGCCAAGCATGCCACCGTGCAGGAGTACCGCGCCTCCACCGGCTTTGAGTGCCTGCTGGGCTGGCTTTACCTGCAGGGCAAGAACGACCGTATTGAGGAACTGTTCAACGCGATGTGGGATGGGTATAAGCCGGAATAAAACAAAAAGCCTTCCCCCTTGGGGGAAGGTGGCCGAAGGCCGGATGAGGGGCGCGTTTCCCCGGTAATCGGGGTTGTAGGGGCGGATTCTATATCCGCCCGTGGCTGTTTGCCGTTGCCGCCTATGTACCCCGCGCCCACTGGGGCGCGGTCTGCCTCACTTGCGGCTCTTGCTGTTGGTGGTGTTGGTGCTGTTGTTGGTGCGGCTGGTGCTGCTCTGCTGGGTGCGGTTCGTGGTTTTCTGGGTGCTGTCGCTTGTGCGGTTGGTCGAATTGTTTGTCTGATTCTTTGCCATAGGTGGTTGACTCCTTTCGCAAGTAAAAAGCGATCTGCGGCCCTTCTGGGCTGCACAGGTAGTTTGCCCGCCCATGGCTTTTTTATGCAAAGGGGGCCGTTTTGGAATTTCCAAAGGATTTTACGGCGCGGGAGAAGGCGCTGCTGGGGGACCGCTTTGAGGAGTTGTATACCTACGCCACGGCGCAGCCTGCCCGCGGTGTGACGGTCAATACACTGCGCTGTACACCGGACTGGTTTGCGGCACACACGGATTTTGCCGCAGAACCGTCAAAATTCTGCCGTACTGCGTTCACCACGGCGGCAGACTTCCGCCCGGGGCGGCACCCGTGGCACCATGCGGGGCTGCTCTATGCGCAGGAGCCGAGTGCATCTGCCCCCGCCGCCTTGCTTGATGTGCGCCCCGGCATGTGGGTGGCGGACCTCTGCGCTGCGCCCGGTGGAAAAACCAGCCAGCTTGCGGCTGCCCTGCAGGGGCAGGGCCTGCTGCTGGCGAATGAGTTTGTGGCCGCCCGCGCCGAGATCCTGCGCCAGAATCTGGAGCGGATGGGCGTGACGAACGCCGTTATCACCAACGAGGACACCGCCAACCTTGCCAAAGCCCTGCCCGGGCAGTTTGACCGGGTGCTGGTCGATGCGCCCTGCTCCGGCGAGGGCATGTTCCGCAAGGAGGCGGTGGCTGCCGCCCAGCACAGTGACGCCCTTGTGGCCCACTGTGCAGAGCTGGGCGCGGAAATTTTAGAAAATGCTGCGGCCCTGCTGGCCCCGGGTGGCGTGCTGGTCTACTCGACCTGCACCTTTGCCCCGGCGGAGGACGAGGCGCAGATCGCAGCCTTTCTTGCAAAGCACCCCGAGTTCACCCTCTGCGACCTGTCCGGCTGCGGCTTTGGCCGCCCGGGCGAAGCAAACCGCGCCCCGGACCACCCGGATTTCCACGCCGAATATACCCGCCGCATCTGGCCAGCGGACGGCGGCGAGGGGCATTTTATGGCGAAGCTGCAAAAGGCCGCCGATGCCGAGGTGCCGAACCAGCCCAAGGTCAAGCCGCCCAAGGCGGTAAAACCCCCGGCGGAATGGCTGGAATTTGCCAAGGCTTATTTCCCGGCGCTGGCATCCCGCCCGCTGGCCGGGGCGGGGGAGTGGCTGCTGCTGCCCGCACCGGGCAGCGAGGGGCTGAACACCGCAAAGCTGCGCGTTGTGCGGGGCGGTGTGCTGGCGGGCAGTGTGCTGAAAAAGCGGTTCCAGCCGGCCCACGCGCTCTTTATGGCCTACGGCGCGGACTGCACGAACCGGGAGGAGCTGACGCTCGCCGACCCGCGCACCGCCGCCTGGCTGCGCGGCGAGGAGATCGATGCTGCCACCGCCCAAAACGGCTGGTGCGCCGTGCTGGTGGACGGCTTCCCGCTCGGCGGGGGCAAGGTCAGCGGCGGGCGCATCAAAAATCATTACCCAAAAGGGCTGCGCAACCTGCAATAAAGCGCGCTGCCCCTCTTGAAAAGCACGACCTGTTGTGGTATACTATTTTAATGGTAATTATCGGCTTTACTGCCGCTGCCTTGTGAATACAAATTAGGGGGATTTTCCATGTCCGGACATAGCAAATGGAATAACATCAAACGCAAAAAGGAAAAAACTGACGGCGCCCGCGCCAAGGTTTTCACCAAGATCGGCCGTGAGATCGCCGTTGCCGTTAAGGAGGGCGGCGGCAACCCCGCCTCCAACTCCAAGCTGGCTGCGCTGATCGCCAAGGCCAAGGCCAACAGTGTGCCTAACGACAACATCCAGCGTATCATCAAGCGCGCCGAGGGCGGCGATAAGACGGAGTATGAGGCAATCACCTACGAGGGTTACGGCCCCGGCGGCATCGCCGTTATGGTCGAGACCCTGACCGATAACCGCAACCGCACGGCTGCCAACATGCGCCACTACTTTGACAAGTTCGGCGGCAATCTGGGCCAGATGGGCTGCGTTGGCTTTATGTTCACCCAGAAGGGCGTTATCGTCGTCGATCTCGAGGATAAGGATCCTGACGAGCTGATGATGGACGCGCTGGACGCCGGTGCCGATGACTTCGATGCAGGCGAGGAGGCCGCTGAGGTCACCACCAGCCCCGAGAACTTCACCGCTGTCTGCGAGGCACTCGAGCAGAAGGGCTACAAGTTTGTTTCTGCCGATGTGGCACAGGTGCCCTCCACCACCACCACGCTGACCGATCCCGATCAGCTGGTTCAGATGGGCAAGCTGCTGGATGCGCTGGATGACGATGACGATGTCCAGAACGCCTGGCACACCCTTGAGAACGAGGAAGACCTCGACCGCTAAACCACAGAATGCAAAAAGAGAGTGAAGGGCGACTTTTGCTCTCTTTTTTGTACGGCAGAACGGTAGGGGCCGGGCATGCCCGGCCTGCAGCGTAGAAATGACCCGAGATTTTCGGGCTGCCGCAAAGTTCAGGGCCGGACATGTCCGGCCCCTACAAGCATGTTTTTAATTGAAAAGGAGCGTTACTATGCCTGAACTCCTTTGCCCGCACTGCCTGCAGCCGCTGGACAACGGCTACCACGGCGAGTGCGTCCACTGCGGGCGCTCGCTGGAGAACCGCAACCCAGAGGGTGCGCTGCCCCTCGGCACCCAGTTGGGCGGCAAGTATACCGTGGGCGCATACCTGAGCGCCGACGGCGATGGCCTTTCCTACCGCGGTGTGCTGAACGCAGAAGAGCGCTTTGTTCTTATCAAGGAATATTTCCCGGTCACGCTCTGCAACGGGCGCAGCGCGTCAGGGGCACTGATGCCCAAGGAGGAAAAAGAAGTCCTTTTCAAGACGAGCCGCATGGACTTCAAGGACCTGTACGACGATCTGCACAACCTGACCCCGGCCACCGGCCTGTCCACCATCCTCGATGTCATGGAGGAAAACAACACGGTCTATGCTGTGGAGGAGAACGAGAAGGGCATGACCCTTTCCCACTATCTCCACCTGCGCAGCCGCACACTGACCCCCGCCGAGACGCGCACCCTGCTGCAGCCCATCATGGAGGGCGTGGCGCTGCTGCACACCTCCGGGCTGATCCACCGCGGCATCTGCCCGGACAATATCCTGCTGCCCATTGACGGCACGGCCCGCCTGACGGGCTACGGCACACTGGCCCTGCGCACCGGCGGCAGCGAGCTGAAAAGCCAGCTGTACCCGGGCTACGCCGCGCCGGAGCAATACTCCGCCGCCGAGTTCAGCGGCCGCTATACCGATGTTTACGCATTGGCGGCAGTCTGCTACAGGATGGTCACGGGGCAGACGCCGGTGGCTGCGCCCCAGCGCAGGGTGCGGGACAGTCTGGAGTCTGCCCATAGTCTGGAGGCAGGCGTCCCCACATGGTTCTCGCAGGTATTGGCCTGCGCCATGCGGATGGACCCCGCCAAGCGGATGCAGACTGTGCCCGAGCTGATGAGCGCCCTGACCGACCCGAATGTCGCCAACGCCATGTTTGAGCGGGGCGATAACCAGATCAGCACCCGCAAGATCATGGCGGTGTCGCTGGTCGTTATCTTTGTGCTGGTCGTGCTGCTGCTCTGGAGCCTTGCGGGCGGCAGCAGCAACGGCGGTACGCCGTCCGCCACGCCGCAGCCCACAGCGGCCGCAGCAGCAGGGGAGAATGCAGAAGCTGCGACCGTGCCGAACCTTGTGGGGCTGCGCTATACGACCGACATCAAGGGCAACGATGCCTACAGCGAATTCCGCATCGTCATGGTCGAGCAGGGCTCCGACACCGTGCCGCAGGGCGTTGTCATCAGTCAGGACCCGCCTGCGGGCACGGAAAAGCTGATGGAGGACCAGATCATCCAGATCGTAGTCAGCAGCGGCCCGAATCTTGTGGAGATGCCCGACATCATCGGCTTTACGCAGGCAAACGCCAGCAAAAAGCTGGACGCACTCGGCATCCAGTACAAGATGGTCATGGTCGATAATGATGGCACGATGGCCGCAGGCTGTGTGGCCAAGACCGACTATACGGCGGGCACCAAGATCAATACCGAGAATGTGACGGTAATCGTCAGCATTGCCGGGGAGCGTGACGATACGCTGGTGGCCCAGACGGGGAATGCGGGGGAGAGTACACCCGAACCGACCCCGCAGCCGGAAGAGTGAGTGATAGCGGCAGGTGGGAAAAGCCCCTCCGGTCATCGCTTCGCTCGACCACCTCCCCACTGCGTGAGGAGGCTTTTTGAGGCGGCCAAAGGCCGCCGTCAGAAAGGCTCCCCGCCATGCGGGGAGCTGGCCGAGCCTGCGAGGCCTGAGGGGCTTTTCCCGTTTGCGGTGTAAGAAACAAAAAAGAGCAGTCTCTTGCGAGACTGCTCTTTTTCAGTGCATTTTGGCAATGCCAACGCGGCGAGATTAGTCGCTGACGTAGGGCATCAGAGCCATGTAGCGGGCACGCTTGATGGCAACCGTCAGCTCACGCTGATGGAAAGCGCAGGTACCGGTCACACGGCGGGGAATGATCTTGGCGCGCTCGCTCACGTACTTGCGCAGGCGGGGCAGATCCTTGTAATCAATGTGATCAACGCGGTCAACGCAGAAGGAGCAAACCTTCTTGCGGCCACGATGCATCGGACGAGAAGAACGATCCATAGCCATTGTGGAAACCTCCTTGTTAGAATGATACTTTCGATTTTAGAACGGCAGGTCGCCCTCATCCTCGATCAGTGCAAAGTCATCATTGCTGCCGGCAGAATAGCTCGGCGCAGGATTGGCCTGCACAGCAGGACGGGCGGCGGGGGCTGCCATGGGTGCGCCGTAGCCGGCATCACCCATCGGTGCGGCGTTTGCGGATTTAGGAGCGGCAAAGTTGACGTTGTTGGCCACGATCTCAATCGCGGTGCGGTTGTTGCCGTTCTTGTCCTGATACTGGCGGCTCTGCAAACGGCCGTCAATAGCGATCAGAGAACCCTTCTGGAAATACTTGCAGACAAACTCTGCCGTGCGATCCCAAGCAACAACATCCAGCCAGTCAGCCTGACTCTGGCCGTTGGCGTCGCGGCGTCCGCGGTCGCATGCGATGCGGAACGAAGCGACGTTTTTGCCGGTCGTGGTCTGGCGCAGCTGCGGGTCCGCGGCAAGGCGGCCCATAATAGCAACAACATTCAGCATTGGTTTACTCCTTACTCCTCAACAGCAAGAGTCATGCTGCGAAGAACGCCCTCAGTGATCTTGAAAATGCGGTCCAGCTCAGCCGGGAAATCGGGCTCGCTGGTGAAGCTGATCACCGTGTACACACCCTCGGTCTCATCGTTGATGGGGTAAGCAAGACGCTTCTTGCCCCAATCATCAACAGAATCGATCGTACCATTCGCTGCGATCAGGTTCTTGAACTTGTTGATCAGAGCGTTGGAAGCCTCTTCGTCGAGGTTCGCGGTGGTAACCATCATGGTTTCGTACTTAGCCATATTCTGTGCACCTCCTTTTGGACATTAGGCCTTCTCTTTTAACGGAAAAGACAAGGATAACTGTGTGATTTCACACAGCATCTAATTATAGCAAGTTTCCGGCAGCTTGTCAATGCAAAATTTGCCCTGCAGGGCGCAAATTTGCGGACTTTTTCAAAAAATCTTGTACAATCCGTGAAAATGTCCTATTGCTTTTTCCTGCGGCTTTGCTATAATGGGCTTAATAATGCACAACTCTTGCCTGGTATCGCGGCACTGCAGGGGCGGGCATGGCTCGCCTGCTGCCCCGGTTTGCAATAAAAGAAATGGAGCGTTCGTATGAGAATCGTGGTCATCGGCCTTGGCAAAGTCGGCCGTGCCTTGACCGCCCAGCTTACGGCGGAAAACAATGACATTGTCGTTATCGACCAGAACCCTGACCTGATCGAGGATATTGTAAACATCTATGATGTGCGCGGCGTGCCCGGCAACGGTGGCAGCTATGAGGTCCAGAAGGAGGCGTTCGAGGACGGTGCGGATCTTCTGATTGCCACGACCTCCAGCGATGAGATCAACATCCTTGCCTGCCTTGTGGCGAAAAAGCTCGGCACGCAGCACACCATTGCCCGTATCCGCAACCCGGAGTATGAGAAGCAGCTGCGCTTTATGCGCGATGAGCTGGGCCTGTCGATGATCATCAACCCGGAAAAGACCACCGCCCGCGAGATCGCGCGGGTGCTGCGCTTCCCCTCGGCCATCAAGCGTGAGCAGTTCTGCCGCCAGCGGTTTGAGCTGATCGAATACCGCCTGACCGAGGACAACCCGCTGGTCGGCCTGCAGCTGGCAGACCTCTACCGCAACATCCGCGTTAAGATCCTGATCTGTGCGGTCGCACGCGGCAGTGAGACGATCATACCCACCGGTGCCTTTACGCTGCAGGCAGGGGATAAGATCTACCTGACCGCCTCGGCCCGGGACCTTGAATCCTTCTTCCGCCGGCTGAACCTCTTTAAGGAGAAGGCAAACAATGTCATGATCGTCGGCGCAAGCCGGATGGCCTACTACCTCGTCAAGGAGCTGCAGGACATCCAGAAGCGCGTCACCGTCATCGACAGCGATGCGGCTCGCTGTCAGGAAATGAGCGAGAAGTTCCCCGGCGTGCTGGTCATCCACGGGGACGGTGCGGACGCCGAGCTGCTGAGCGAGGAGCGCATCACCGAGATGGACGCCTTTGTGGCGCTGACCGGTCTGGACGAGACGAACATCATTCTGGCAATGTATGCCTCCCAGATGAACTCCTGCAAGGTGGTGGCAAAGATCAACCGCAGCTCCTTTGCAGATCTGGCCACAGCCAAGGGCATGGTGGACAGTGTGGTCTCCACGGCATCGGTCACATCGGAGTCCATCGCCATGTATGTCCGCGCCATGCAGAACAGCTTTGAGTCGGAGAACATCAAGACGCTGCACCGCCTTGTGGGCGGCCGGGTCGAGGCGCTGGAGTTCAATGTGGCCCCGGGCCTGCCCTTCATCGGTGTGCCGCTCAAGGATCTGACGCTGCGCAAGGGCCTGCTGGTGGCAGGCATCGTGCGCCGCAGCGGCCAGACGGTCATTCCCTCCGGCAATGACGCCCTGCAGGAGGGGGACGATGTTGTCATCGTCACCACCGACACGACGCTGCACGCGCTGCGTGACATTGTAAAGTGAGGGCGGCGGCATGAATTATAAAATGGTAGGGTTTGTGCTGGGGCGCATCTTCCTGATCGAGGCGGCGCTGATGCTCTTTCCCATGGGGTGCGCAGCGATCTACGGCGAGTGGGCCTCGATCCCCGCATTCCTGATCCCGGTGCTGATCCTGCTGGTGCTGGGCCTTGCCGCCAGCCTGAAAAGCCCCAAGGACACCAAGATCTACGCCCGCGACGGTCTGGCCATCGTGGCGCTGGTCTGGGTGCTGCTGTCGGTTTTCGGCGCACTTCCCTTTGTCATCACCGGCGAGATACCGTCCTTTGTGGACGCCTTTTTTGAGACGGTTTCGGGCTTTACGACCACCGGCTCCACGATTTTGACCGATGTTGAGTCGCTGAGCCACGGCATCCTGTTCTGGCGCAGCTTTTCCCACTGGATCGGCGGTATGGGCGTTCTTGTTTTTGCGATGGCGGTGCTGCCCATGACGGACGGCCGCGCCATGCACCTGATGCGCGCTGAGGTCCCCGGCCCGACCTGCGGCAAGATCTCGAGCAAATTGAGCGACAGCGCTAAGATCCTCTACGCCATCTATCTCGCCATGACCGTTATCGAGACGGTCATGCTCTGCGCGGGCGGTATGCCACTGTTTGACGCGCTCATTCACGCCTTCGGCACGGCGGGCACCGGCGGCTTCAGCAACAAGGCGCTGAGCGTGGGTGCCTACAACGACCCTTATTTTGAGGTCGTGATCGGTGTGTTCATGCTGCTGTTCGGCATCAACTTCAACCTGTATTATTTCCTGTTGCTCCGCCATTTCCGTGAGGCTCTCGCCTCGGAGGAGCTGCGTGTCTATCTGGGCATCGTGGCATTCTCGACCCTGACCATCACGGCGAACATCGCAGGCCTGTACGACTCTGTCGGCACGGCGCTGCGCACGGCGTTCTTTCAGGTGTCGTCCATCGTGACGACCACGGGCTACGCCACGGCGGACTTCAACCTCTGGCCGACCTATTCGCGGGTCGTCATCGTGATCCTGACCTTTGTGGGTGCCTGCGCCGGCTCAACGGCGGGCGGCTTAAAGGTCTCCCGCGTTATCATCATCTTCAAGGCGGCGCGGCAGGATCTGAACAAGATGCTGCACAGCCACGCCGTCACCACGGTCCGGTTTGAGGGCAAGCCGCTGGACGAAAAGACCCTGCGCGGTGTACACAACTATTTTAACATTTATATCATGCTGCTGACGCTGTCGGTGCTGCTCGTCTCACTGGACGGCTTTGATGTGGTCACGACCTTTACGGCAGTTGCGACCTGCCTGAACAATGTCGGCCCCGGTCTGGAGCTGGTCGGCCCGATGGGCAGCTTTGCGGAATTTTCCGCCCCGGTCAAGCTGCTGCTGGCCTTTGATATGCTGGCAGGCCGCTTGGAGCTTTACCCGATGCTGGCACTGTTTGCCCCGCGCCTGTGGCGCAAGCGCATCAACGCGATGCACGAGGCGAGAGCGAAATAAGTACGAGAGTTTTATTCCTTTTCTTGCAAAAAAAGGAGCCGAAAAGAACTCCAAACAAATAAAGAAAAATGCGGGAGACTGCCGGTAAAAGGGCAGTTTCCCGCGTTTTGTTACTTACTCTACGAATAGCGAATCGTCCCCATACCGCCCAATATAGGATGGGTCTTTCTCGGAATAATACAAATTGCCCAGCACTTCTTCCGGGGCGTTGTCGGCCAGGTAGCGCGCGTGCAGCTCGGTGGCAAAATGGGTGCCCTGCAAAATTTGCAGTGTGTCCGTGTAGCTGGTGCCGTCGATCTCATATTTGACCGTGATGATGTAGACGTAATCGGTGTTGCTCCCATTGACAGAGTAGGAGGTGTGCGCCGTCGCTTTCATGTCGGTAATGCGATAGGCGTCCGGCAAAATCACGCTGGTGTAGGTATGCTTGCGGTAAATATCCATCCCCAGCACAATAAGGATGGAAAACAGTATGCCGATCCCGCAGACGGCCAGCGCCGCCAGCAGCGCCTTCTTGTCGGATTTGGTAATTTTCAGCTTCATGCGGCAGGCCTCCCACAGCGTTTTCTCTATTATACCATACACCGCTGCCTATGTCTATTTCCTGCCGCGCCCGCATACCTTGTACCAGACCATAACAGGGGAGGGGCTTGTAATGCGGCGCAATGCAAACCGGGAGGAACGAGGCGGGCGGCTGCTGTCCGCGCTGGCTGCGGCGGTGCTGCTGACGCTGCTGCTCGGCATTATTCATCGGCTGTACCACTGTGAATATACCGATACCGACACCCCCAACGACTGTTTTGCCGTGTCGGCTGCCACCGGGGAGACGGCGCTGCCCAAAATCGTTTGCCTGACCTTTGATGACGGACCGAGCAAAAATACCGTGCCGATTCTGGAAATCCTTGATCGGGAGCAGGTCCCGGCCACCTTTTTTGTCTGCGCGCAGGACGCCAACGAGCGCTATCTGCCGCTGGTGGCAGACATTGCGGCGGCGGGGCACCAAATTGCGCTGCACAGCGCGACACATCAGTACTCGAAAATTTACGCGAGTACCGATGCCTTCTGGCAGGACATCAAGGCGCTGCGGCAGGCGCTGGAGCCCTATGTTGACGTCGGCGGCATTGACTGGCTGCGCTTTCCCGGCGGCAGCACAAACACAGTCAGCCACCGCTACGGCGGGCGCGGCATTATGAAAACCCTCAAGGCGCAGGCCGAGCAGAAGGGCTACCACTGGATCGACTGGAATGTCTGCGCGGAGGATGCCACCGCCAGCCATCCCGATGCGGCGCAGATCCTGCGCAATATCCGCCGCGATGCCGAGGGGCACGACCTCTGCGTGGTGCTGCTGCACGATACCAAGGCCACCGGCCAGACTGTGAAGGCCCTGCCGGACATCATACAATGGTTCCGGGAGGAGGGCTATACCTTTTGTACGGTCGCACAGATGCAGGCCGTCAAGGATGAGGTAAGCCAGCCAAAGGAACAGCCAGCCGGGTAACACAGGCGGCGCGCCTGACGAAAGGCCCCGCATAACATCGCCAGAGGCTTTATTCTGGTAGGAAAAGGGGCACGCCTATGTAAAATTGTACAAAATAAACAGCAAATCCTTGCAATGTGGAACAAAACGGGGTATAATGTACAAGAATCGCGTGAAAGGCTAAGGCAGGAGGGAGAAAACACCATGCGCAAAACGGAAAGCCAGAAGATCGCGCTCTGCGGTATGCTGGGGGCGTTGTCGGTGGTGCTTCTGCTCATCGGCAGCGCCTTACAAATCGGCACCTACGCTGCGCCGATGCTCGCGGCTTTTCTGCTTATTCCGGTGCTGGAGGACTACGGCCCGCGCTATGCGCTGACTCTCTACGCAACGGTGTCGATTTTGGCCGTGCTGCTTGTGCCGGAGACCGAGCTGGCGTTTTTCTATGTGCTGGTCATGGGGTATTACCCTGTGCTGCGTGTGAAGCTCAACACGATAAAAAGCAGGTGGGTGCGCTGGATCATAAAATTTGCTGTATTCAATGCGGCCACTGTGCTGGTCTATCTTTTGCTGTTTGCATTGCTCGGTCCCGCTGTTCTGGACGAGCTGCTGGCCGATGGAACGGCCATGCTGGCGGTGCTTTTGGCCGCGGGCAACCTGTCCTTCTGGCTGTGTGACCGGGCGCTGGCCGCGCTGACGCGGTATTACCATCTGGTGGTCAAGCCAAAACTGAAAAAGAAGTTCTGATTTTGGAAGGAGAAAAACATGTGGTACGATGAAGCGGTAGTTTATCAGATTTATCCGCTGGGCCTTTGCGGTGCGCCGCTGCAGAACAGCGGTGACCAGACACAGGCCGGGGAGCATCGCCTGCTGCGTGTGCTGGACTGGGTGGAGCACATCAAGAAGCTGGGAGCAACCTGCGTGCTGTTCAACCCGCTGTTTGAGAGTGACGCCCACGGCTATGATACCCGTGACTACAACAGGGTAGACTGCCGTCTTGGCACCAATGATGACCTCAAGCAGGTCTGTGCGGCGCTGCATGCGGCGGCGGGCATCCGGGTTCTGCTTGACGGTGTTTTCAACCATGTGGGGCGCGGCTTCTGGGCGTTCCGCGATGTGCAGGAAAAGCGCTGGGACAGCCCCTATAAGGATTGGTTCCATATCAGCTTTGACGGCAACACGAATTACAATGACGGCTTCTGGTATGAGGCGTGGGAGGGCTGCAACGAGCTGGTCAAGCTGAATCTGCAGAACCCCGATGTCAAAAACTACCTGTTCGATGCCGTGCGCGGCTGGGTGCGCGACTATGACATTGACGGTCTGCGTCTGGATGTGGCCTACTGCCTCGATCTCGGCTTTTTGGCGGAGCTGCGCGGCTTGGCAAACAGCATCAAGCCGGAGTTTGTGCTGGTGGGTGAGACGCTGCACGGCGATTACAACCGCTGGATGAACGACCACGCCTGCCACAGCGTAACGAACTACGAGTGCTATAAGGGGCTGTATTCCAGCTTCAACACCGGCAACATGCACGAGATCAGCTACAGCCTGAACCGCCAGTTCGGCGCGGAGCAGTGGTGCCTGTACACGGGTAAGCACCTGCTGAGCTTTGTGGATAACCACGATGTAACGCGCATTGCGACGATCCTGACCGACAAGAGCTGCCTTGCGCCCCTCTATGGGCTGCTGTTCGGTATGCCCGGTGTGCCGGCAGTCTACTACGGCAGTGAGTGGGGCGTAGAGGGCGACAAGAAAAACGGCGACCCGACGCTGCGCCCGGCCATTGAAAAGCCGGAGGAAAACGACCTGACCGCATGGATCGCCGCGCTGGCCCATGCCCGTACAGCCAGCAAGGCGCTGTGCTGGGGCAGCTACCGCAATGTGCTGGTGCAGCCGAAGCAGCTGATTTTTGAACGCTATGCCGACGGTGAGCGGGTGCTGGTAGCCATCAATGCGGACGGCAATCCGTTTGACGCCCACTTTGACGCCGGCTGCGGCCGCGCGGTAGACCTGATCACCGGGGCCGACCACGACTTCGGCGGCGGCAGCACGCTGGAGCCGTACAGCTGTCATTTCTGGAAGTGCGAGCGGTAATACGATATAAAAAGGCACCTGCCGGGGAATCGGCAGGTGCCTTTTTGCGTTATATTGCAGGGGGCAATGCAGGCATCCGCCCCTACAGGATGGCCCTATTTATTTACAGGTTCGTGTAGCCCATCAGCTTTTCATCCACCACGGCGGCGGTGTCGCGGCCCTCGCGCAGCGCCCACACGACAAGGCTCTGGCCGCGGCGCATATCGCCGCAGGCGAACACCTTCGGGTCGGCGGTGGCGTACTTCACATCGGTCACCGTGCCGCGCGCTGTCAGCTCTACGCCGAAGGCATCCGCCACATACGGCTCACAGCCGGTAAAGCCAGCCGCGATCAGCACCAGATCACAGTCCACCGTATATTCCTCGCCGGTGGGAACCATCTGGCGGCGGCCGTCCACAACCTCGCTTTTCAGCTTGGCGATCAGCGCACCGCAGACCTGCCCGACCTCGTTCTTGTAGAACTCTTTGACCGTTGTCTGGTAGACGCGGGGGTCATTGCCAAACAGGGCGATGGCCTCCTGCTGGCCGTAGTCGGTTTTCAGCACACGCGGCCACTCCGGCCAGTCATTGCCGGGGGCACGGGCAGCGGGCGGGCAGGGCATCATCTCCAGCTGGGTAACGCTCTCGCAGCTCTGACGAATGGCCGTGCCTACGCAGTCGTTGCCGGTGTCGCCGCCGCCGATGACCAGCACCCGCTTGCCGGCGGCAGAAACCGCGCGGCCGTCCGCAAAGCCGGAATCCAGCAGACTGCGGGTCACGCTTGTCAGGTAATCCACCGCAAAGTAGATGCCCTGCGCATCACGGCCGGGGACATTGATGTCGCGGGCCTGCTTGGCGCCGCAGCAAAGCACGACCGCATCATAGCGGGCCTTCAGCTCATCGGCTCTGACGGTGCTGCCAACATCGGCATTAAAGATAAACTCGATGCCCTCATCCTGCAAAATTTTAACCCGGCGGTCGATGACCCACTTCTCCAGCTTCATGTTGGGGATGCCGTACATCAGCAGGCCGCCCGCGCGGTCCTCGCGCTCATAGATCGTCACCTTGTGGCCGCGCTTGTTGAGCAGGTCCGCCACCGAAAGCCCTGCAGGCCCCGCGCCGATGACAGCTACCGTCTTGCCGGTGCGCGCCGGGGGCGGTACAGCGTGGATAGCGCCGCTCTCATAGCCGTATTCCACGATGGCACGCTCGTTTTCCTTGACAGTCACGGGATCGCCTGTGACGTTGCCGCAGGTGCAGGCCGCCTCGCACAGGGCAGGGCAGACCCGGCTGGTAAACTCCGGGTAGCGGTTCGTGGCGATCAGGCGGTGTACGGCCAGATCCCACTTGCCCTGATAGACCAGATCGTTCCACTCGGGGATGAGGTTGTTCAGCGGGCAGCCGCTGAACATCCCGCCCAGCTGGACGCCGCTCTGGCAGAAGGGCACGCCGCAGTCCATGCAGCGCGCACCCTGCGCCTGCTGCTCATCGGTGTGCAGCGGAAGATGAAACTCGTTGAAATTCCGGATGCGTTCCTCGGGCGGCAGCTCCAGGCTGGTCTGCCGTGCGATCTCGATAAATCCTGTCGGTTTTCCCATTGTAGTCTGCCTCCCTTATTTTGCGTTTTTCATGGCGTAGAACGCTTCCATCTGCGCCTGCTCGCTGTCCTCGCCCTTTTCTTCCATCTGGGCGATAAGGCGCAGCATCTTGTCGTAATCGTGGGGCAGGACCTTCTTGAACTTGGGCAGGTATTCGCCAAAGTTGTCAAGGATGTGTCTGCCGCGCGGCGAGCCTGTCAGCTCGACATGCTCACGGATAAGATCCTTCAGCAGCGATACATCGTACTTATGCTCAACAGGCTCCAGACTGACCATGTCCTTGTTGACGCGCTGGTAGAAGTCCCAGTCCTCGTCCAGCACATAGGCGATGCCGCCGCTCATGCCGGCTGCAAAGTTTTTGCCGGTCTTGCCTAAGACTACTACCGTGCCGCCGGTCATATACTCGCAGCCGTGGTCGCCCACGCCCTCAACAACGGCGATGCCGCCTGAGTTGCGCACGCAGAACCGTTCGCCCGCGACACCGTTGATGAACGCCTTGCCGCCCGTGGCACCGTAGAGCGCCACATTGCCGATAACGATGTTCTCGCTGCGGTCAAAGGCGGCGTTTTTCGGCGGGTAGACGATGATCTTGCCGCCGGACAGCCCCTTGCCGATGTAGTCGTTCGCATCGCCGACCAGCTCCAGCGTCAGCCCCTTGGGGAGGAACGCGCCGAAGCTCTGGCCGCCGTAGCCGTGGCAGACCACATGGAAGGTATCATCGGGCAGCGTATTGCCGAATTTGGCGGTGATCTCGCTGCCGAAGATCGTGCCGAACGCGCGGTCGGTGTTGCCGACCTCCAGCGTCACAGTGGCGGGCTTCGGCTCGGCGGAATCAAAGTTCTTCTTGAACTTCTTCATCAGAACGCGCATGTCGGGGTTTTTTTCAAGCTGGAAGTTATAGACAGCCTTCGGGTCGAAGTGAATGTTGGAATTTTCGATGAGCGGGTTCTGCAGCAGCGCCGAGAGGTCCATCTCACCGGCGCGGGAGCCTGCGGGGGCGGGCTTGACCTTCAGCAGGTCGGTGCGGCCAACCAGCTCATCGACGGTGCGCACGCCCAGCTTTGCCATGTACTCGCGCAGATCCTCGGCCATAAAGCGCATAAAGTTCATGATGTACTCGGGCTTGCCCTTGAACCGCTTGCGCAGCTCGGGGTTCTGGGTGCAGATGCCCATCGGGCAGGTGTCGAGGTTGCAGACGCGCATCATCACGCAGCCCATCGCAACGAGGGGGCCGGTGCCGAAACCGAATTCCTCGGCACCCAGCAGGGCGGCGATGGCTACATCGCGGCCGCTCATCAGCTTGCTGTCGGCCTCGATGCGCACGCGGCTGCGCAGACCGTTCATGATCAGGCACTGGTGTGCCTCAGCCAGACCCAGTTCCCACGGCAGACCGGCGTTGTGGATGGAGTTGCGCGGTGCTGCGCCGGTGCCGCCGTCAAAGCCGGAAATCAGGATGACCTCCGCACCGGCCTTGGCCACGCCGGCTGCAATCGTGCCGACACCGGCCTCGCTGACCAGCTTGACATTGATGGCTGCCTTGCGGTTGGCACACTTTAAATCGTAGATAAGCTGTGCCAGATCCTCGATCGAGTAGATGTCATGGTGCGGCGGGGGAGAGATGAGCCCCACGCCGGTCGTGGAGTGGCGGGTCTTGGCGACCCACGGGTAGACCTTGCCGCCGGGCAGCTGGCCGCCCTCGCCGGGCTTGGCACCCTGCGCCATCTTGATCTGAATCTCGCTGGCGGATACCAGATACTTGCTGGTGACGCCGAAGCGGGCGGACGCCACTTGCTTGATGGCGGAGTTGCGCTCTGTGCCGAAGCGGTCCTCGGCCTCGCCGCCCTCGCCGGTGTTGGACTTGCCGCCCAGCCGGTTCATGGCGATGGCCATACACTCGTGGGCTTCCTCGGACAACGCGCCGTAGCTCATGGCGGCGGTCTTGAACCGCTTCACGATGGAGTCCACACTCTCGACCTCGTTGAGCGGGATACCCGCCTCGGGGTAGTTGAAGTCGAGCAGGCTGCGCAGATGCATCGCATCGCCGCCCTCATTGGCGGCGGCCGCCGTGTACTGCTTGAAGATGTCGTAGCTGCCGGTCCAGCAGGCCTGCTGCAGCAGGTGGATGGTCTGCGGATTGTACAGGTGCTGTTCGGCAGCGGGGCCGCCGCGGTACTTGTGAGCACCCAGACTCGGCAGCTCGCGGTTGATGTCCAGTCCCAGCGGGTCAAAGGCCTCCTGATGGCGGGCCTCCAGATCGTTCTGGATGTCCTGAATTGTGATGCCGCCCACGCGGGAGACGGTGTTCGTGAAGTACTTGTCCACGACCTCTTTCGAGATGCCGAGTGCCTCAAAGATCTGGCTGCCGGCGTAGGACTGGATGGTGGAGATACCCATCTTGGAGGCAATCTTCACGATACCGGCCAGCACGGCCTGGTTGTAGTCCTGCACAGCGGCGTAGTAGTCCTTGTCCAGCAGGCCGTCCGTGATGAGCGCGCCGATCGTCTCCTGCGCAAGATAGGGGTTGATGGCGGCGGCACCGTAGCCCAGCAGGGTCGCAAAGTCATGCACAAGGCGCGGCTCGCCGCTCTCAAGGATCAGGGCCATGGCGGTGCGCTTGCGGGTACGCACCAGATATTTGCTGACCGCGCCGACAGCCAGCAGGCTGGGAATGGCGACATGGTACTCGTCAATGTCGCGGTCAGACAAAATCAGGATGTTGGCGCCGTCGCGGTAGGCGCGGTCCACATCGACAAACAGCCGGTCGATGGCCTTTTCCAGATCGGTATTCTTGTAGTAGCAGATGGACAGCGTCACAACCTTGAAGCCGGGCACATCCATCGCCTTGATCTTGAGCAGGTCGGTCTCGGTCAGGATCGGGTTCTCGATCTTCAGCACCTTGCAGTTGTCGGCGTTTTCCTCCAGCAGGTTGCCCTGCGCACCGACATAGACGGTGGTGGAGGTGACGATCTTCTCGCGCAGGGCATCGATCGGCGGGTTCGTGACCTGCGCGAACATCTGCTTGAAATATTCGCTCAGGGACGGGCGAGTGTGGCTCAAAACGGCCAGCGGGGTATCGCTGCCCATCGCCCCGGCAGGCTCGCTGCCGTTCTTCGCCATCGGCAGCAGGATCGTCGAGACATCCTCATACCGGTAGCCGAACGCCTTCTGCAGCTGGACAAGCTGCTCCTTGGTGTAGGAGGGAACCTTCTTGTTGGGGACCTTCAGGCCGGACAGCGGGACCAGATTGCGGTCCAGCCACTCGCCGTAGGGCTGGCGGCCGGCGTAGTCGGCCTTCAGCTTTTCATCATCGACAAGCTCGCCCTTGATGGTATCGACCAGCAGCATCTTGCCGGGGCGCAGGCGGTCCTTGCGGACGATCTCCTCAGCGGGCAGATCCAGCACGCCGACCTCGCTGGACAAAATCAAGCGGCCGTCCCTCGTGATGTAGTAGCGGCTGGGGCGCAGGCCGTTGCGGTCCAGCACCGCGCCCATGACATCACCGTCACTGAACAGGATGCTGGCAGGGCCGTCCCACGGCTCCAGCATCGTGGCGTAATACTGGTAAAAATCGCGCCGTTTGGGGTCCATCGCCTTGTTATTGTCCCACGGCTCGGGGATCGTGACCATGACGGCCAGCGGCAGATCCATGCCGTTCATGACCATAAATTCCAGCGTGTTATCCAGCTGGGCAGAGTCGGAGCCGCCCTGATTGACGATGGGCAGAACCTTCGTCATATCGTCCTTTAGGTAGTTGGAGCCGATAGTCTCCTCGCGCGCAAGCATCGTATCCACATTGCCGCGGATCGTGTTGATCTCGCCGTTGTGCAAAATAAAGCGGTTGGGGTGGGCGCGGTTCCAGCTGGGGGCCGTGTTGGTCGAAAAGCGGCTGTGCACCATGCCGATGGCGGATTCGTAGTCGGTGTCCTGCAGGTCGGGGTAGAACAGCCGCAGCTCCTTGACGAGGAACATGCCCTTGTACACGATGGTGCGGCTGGACAGGCTGCAGACATAGGTGTCGGGGCTGGACTGCTCAAAGACGCGGCGCACCACATACAGGCGGCGGTCAAAGGCGATGCCCGCCTCCAGGCGCTGCGGCTTGCCCACAAAGCCCTGCCAGATGCTGGGCATACAGGCCACAGCCTTGTGGCCGAGGATCGCGGGGCAGGTGGGTACCTCGCGCCAGCCCAAAAACGGCAGACCCTCCTTTTTGCAGACGATCTCAAACAGCTTTTTGGCCTGATTGCGCTTCAGCTCGTCCTGCGGGAAAAAGAACATGCCAATGCCGTATTCACGCTCTTTCCCCAGTGTGATGCCCAGCTCGGCCGCAACCTTCTGAAAGAATTTGTCGCTGATCTGTGTCAGAATGCCTACGCCGTCGCCGGTCTTGCCCTCAGCGTCCTTGCCTGCGCGGTGCTCAAGATGCTCCACGATCTGCAGTGCATCGTCAATGGTTTGGTGGCTCTTGCGGCCCTTGATGTCCACGACCGCACCGATGCCGCAGTTGTCATGCTCAAATTGGGGGCTGTACAGCCCGGCGGGGGACTTGCGCTCGGTAAAGTTTTCCATGCCTTGTAATCGCTCCTTCCCAAATGCCGAAAGCATCGCAGCTACGCACATAACGCTGCAGCTCTCGGGGTAAACAAAAAAGACGCCCCCACAGGGCGCACAGGCCCCTTGTGGGAACGTCTTTGTTCTTGTCTGCATCATACCATAGATACAGGTGCTTTACAATGCTAAAGCAAAAGATTTTACGGAAATTAAGCAAAAAAGATTTCTAAATTTAATTTGAGAAGGTAAAACCTAATAAAATTAAGCAAGCGACATGTTGTAGGGGCGGCATATATGCCGCCCGCGGCTTAACGGCATACCCCTTTTCCGGTTTGCATCGTAGGGAGGGGTCTTGACCCCTCCGCGGCGGCCAGAGGGCTGGCCGCCCTACGGTCTGCCGGAAGGTACATGCCGCCCTGCGGGGCGTCGGGAACGCCGCCCCTACACAGTGCGCCGCGCTGTAGGGGCCGGGCATGCCCGGCCCGCGGCCTCCCGGAACCGCCCGTTTACGGTTGCTCCGCAGGGGAGAGATTCATCCCTCCCGCGCCGTATGCCTCCGCCGCCCAAACAAAAATCGCGCAAGGCTTTTCGCCCTGCGCGGTCATTTTGCATACTAAAAACGTTACGCCGTCTTTTCCTCGTTCTGCTTTTTCAGCTCGGCGAGGATGTCGGCGAGCAGCTCCTCCTGCGTGGGGGCGGCGGGGGCTTCCGGCTCTGCGGGTGCCTCTTCCTTATGCTTGCCAAGGTCCATCAGCTTGTTCATGCCCTTAACGATGAGGAACAGCACCAGAGCCATGATCAGGAAGTTGATGACCGAGGTGATGAAGGCACCGTACTTGAAAACCAGCTTGCCATCGCCGAAAACATCCCACATCATGGCGTCAAAGTTGACCTTGCCCAGAATACCCAGAATCGGGCTGATGAGGTTGTCAGTCAGCGAGGTCACGAGCGTTGAGAACGCGCCGCCGATGATGACACCGATGGCCATATCCATCATGTTGCCCTTCAGGGCAAAGGATTTGAATTCTTCCCAGAATTTTTTCACAAGAAAACCCCTCTTTCCAAAAACTGCGGCGCGGTGTTATTCCGCGCCGCAGCAAATTTACCGTAATACCGCAGCCGCCGCAGCGGCGGTTAAGCCGTCAGGCGGGCAATGGTGCTGCCTTACTTTTTCAGCAGCTTGGCCACCGTCTGGGCGGCGTTGTCAAGATAGTCGCCCGCAAAGACCTCGATCATGCCGGCATCGGCCTCCTTGGCCAGCTCGGGGTCAATAGGCATTTTTGCCAGCACCGGCAGGCTGTACTTGTCGGCAATCTCGTCCACATGGCTGTCGCCAAACACATGAATGTGCTTGCCGCAGTCGGGGCAGACGGCGTAGCTCATGTTCTCGACCAGACCCAAAATGGGCACATGCATCATCTGGGCCATCTGGACGGCCTTGCCAACGATCATGCCGACCAGCTCCTGCGGGCTGGATACGATAACGATGCCGTCCACCGGCAGCGTCTGAAAGACAGTCAGCGGCACATCGCCGGTTCCCGGGGGCATATCAACGAACAGGAAATCAACATCCCACACGACCTCCTGCCAGAACTGCTTGACAGCACCGGCAATGACGGGGCCGCGCCAGACGACCGGGGCCTCGGGGTCATCGAGCAGCAGATTGATGCTCATGATCTCAACGCCGGTGCGGCTGCAGACGGGGTTGATGCTCTCGCCGTCACCGGTGGCAGGGCCCTTCACGCCGAACAGGCGGGGAATAGAAGGGCCGGTAATATCGGCGTCCAGCACGCCGGCCTTATAGCCAAGGCGGCGCATCGAGACGGCCAGCATGGCGCTGGTCATGCTTTTGCCGACGCCGCCCTTGCCGGAAACAACGCCGATGACCTTTTTGATACGGCTTCTTGCGTGCGGCGGCTCATGCTGCGGCGCGCGGTGATCGCAGTTAGCCTGACAGCTGCTGCAATCATGGGTACATGCTTCGCTCATTTGTAAATGCTCCTTTAAAAATGCTTTTATAACAGTGTACCAAAATTCGCGCAGCTTTGCAAGATGCTGCGCAGCGAAAAGGCTTCCCCCAGAGGGGGAAGCTGTCCGCGAAGCGGACTGATGAGGGGCAGACTTTCCGTGATTGCCCGGTAACGGGTGGCCGCGATAATGTCGCCCCTCATCCGGCCTGCGGCCACCTTCCCCCAAGGGGGAAGGCTTCACGCGCTGGTATACCCGCTGCGCCTTTCGCATATCCATCAGCAGGGGAAGGGGGCGGCGTATGAACAACCGCAGGAATTATCTGCACAATGCGGCGCTGCTTACCGGGTCGGGGCTGGTGCTGCGGCTGCTGGGTATGGGGCTCCGGGTCATGGTGGCAGCGGCCCTCGGCAGTGAGGGGATGGGGCTGTACCAGCTGATTCTGGCGCTTTACATGGTGTTCGTCTCCTTTGCCACGGCGGGCATCCATGTGGCCTCGGCGCGTCTGGCAGCCCAAAGTCTGGCCCGCGGCAGCGGTATGGCGCAGACGCTGCGCGGGCTATGCGGCACGGCGCTGGGCTTTGGCACGGCAGCCATGGCTGCGCAGGCCGTGCTGGCAGGCCCCTGCGCGCGGTATCTGCTGCATGACATCCGTGCCGAGACTGCGTTGCTGATCCTGGCACCGAGCCTGCCGTTTATGGCAGTGTCGGGGGCAATGCGAGGGTGCTTTCTGGCGGCGCGGCGGGTGCAGCCCAACATCACAGCGCAGCTTGTTGAGCAGCTTGTGCGGATGGCGGTGGCAGCGGCGGGGCTGCGCCTGCTGGCGCAGTGGGGTGCAGGCTACGGCTGCGCGGCTGTCATGCTGGGCAACACAGTCAGCGAGGGGATCTCCTGCGGCATCATGCTGGTCTTTGCAGCCCGCACACCGGAATTTGCGCCCCGCCCCGGCGCCCCGCTGCACCCCTATACCGCGCGGGAGCTGTATAGTATCCTCTGGCCGGTCGAGGGCAGCCGCCTGCTGGCCAGCGCCCTGCAGGCTGCCGAGAGCAGCCTGATCCCTTATACGCTCACCCTCTATACCGGCAGCCGCACTGCGGCGATGGCGCAGTACGGTGCGCTCAAGGGGATGGCGCTGCCGCTGCTGTTTTTTCCGTTTTCGGTGCTGACCGCCCTGTCCGGCCTGCTGATGCCGGAGATCACCCGCGCCCACACCCGGGGAGATGCAGCCGCTGCGCGGCGGCTGGTGTTTACCATGCTGCGCTTCACCGGCGGGTTTTCTGTGCTGGCGGGGGCAGGGTTTGTGCTGCTGGGCGCGCCGCTGGCAGAGCTTGTCTACCGCGATGCCATGGTGGGCCGCTATGTGCAGATTTTGGGGCTGGCCGCGCCCTTTATGTATCTGGAAAGCATGGTGGACGGTGTACTCAAGGGATTGGGGGAGCAGCTGGCTACCTTCCGGTATTCGCTGCTGGATTCGGTGTTCCGCATCACAGCCATCCGGCTTGTGCTGCCGCAGTACGGCATGGCAGGCTTCCTGTGGATTATGATCGCATCAAATGTGATGACCTGCGGATTGAATATGAGAAGGATGATGGTACAAATAAAAAAGCCTTCCCCCTAGGGGGAAGGTGGCCGAGGCCGGATGAGGGGCGGTGCGGCCTTGCTTGCCTGTGAATGGGTTATTGCGGGAAGTCTGCCCCTCATCAGTCAGCGGGCGGGGTCGCTGACAGCTTCCCCCCTAGGGGGAAGCCGTGCATCTTATAAGGTTTCTCCACTCACCAGCCCGTTCCACAGCCTATAATACACGCCCTGCTTTGCCAGCAGCGCTTCGTGGCTGCCCTCCTCCTCGATGCCGTCCCGGCCTAAGACAAGGATGCGGTCGGCGTTCTGGATGGTCGTCAGCCGGTGGGCAATCGTCAGGGTCGTGCGGCCCTTGGCCAGCTTGTCAAGGCTCTGGCCGACCAGAATCTCGCTCTCGTTGTCGAGCGCACTGGTGGCCTCGTCCAACAGCAGGATGCGCGGGTTCTTCAAAAATACGCGGGCGATGGCAAGGCGCTGCTTCTGCCCGCCCGAAAGCTTGACGCCGCGCTCACCGACATAGGTGTCGTAGCCGTTCTTCAATGCGCGGACAAAGCCGTCGGCTCCGGCCAGACGGGCAGCCTCCTCGATCTCGGCGCGGGTCGCACCGGGGCGGCCATAGGCGATGTTCTCCGCCACGGTGCCGCTGAACAGATAGACATCCTGCTGCACCACGCCAATGGCCTCGCGCAGGCTGCGCAGTGTGACGCTGCGCACATCCTGCCCGTCGATCAGGATCTTGCCGCCTGTCACATCATAAAAGCGGGGGATCAGGTTGCAGAGCGTGGTCTTGCCGCCGCCGGAGGGGCCGACCAGCGCAACATTCTCGCCGGGGCGGATCTTGAGGTTGACATGGCGCAGGACCTTATTGTGATCATCAGGGTACTCAAAGCTGACATCGCAGAAGTCGATGCCGCCCTCCCGCACCTGCAGCGGCTCCGCACCGGGAAGGTCGGCGATGGCAATGGGGGTGTCCATGATTTCGGCAAAGCGCTCAATGCCGGTCATGCCGCGCTGGAACTGCTCGGCAAATTCCACGATGCGGCGGATGGTGGCGATCAGCGTGGAAACATACAGCACATAGGCCACCAGATCGCCCGCGCTGATGGCACCGTACACGAGGGAAAGACCGCCGGCCAGAATGACGACAAAATACATCAGGCCGTCAAAAAGGCGGGTGGAGGTGTTGAAGGCCGCCATGGCGTGATAGCCCAGCGTCTTGATTTTTTCAAAATCGCGGTTGCCCTGCTCAAACTTTTCGCGCTCCAGTTCCTCGGCTGCAAAGGCCTTGACCACACGCTGGCCGAGCAGACTGTCCTCAATGGTGGCGTTCAGCTCACCGATCTGAAAGCGCTGCTGGCGGAACCGCTCGCGCAGCTTGTGGTTCAGCTTGACCGAGACAACGCCCATCAGCGGCACACAGGCAAAGACAACGAGGGTCAGCGGTATGTTGGACTGACAGAGGATCACGAACGAGGCGGCGATCTTTATGCCTGCAATGAAAAACTCCTCGGGGCAGTGGTGGGCAAACTCGGTCACATCGAACAGGTCGTTCGTGATGCGGCCCATGATCTGGCCGACCTTGGTGTTGTTGTAGTAGGTGTGGTCGAGCTGCAGCAGATGGTCAAAGGCATCGCGGCGCATATCGGTCTCGATATGCACGCCCATGATATGGCCAACGCCGGACATAAAGTAGCTGGCTGCACCGTCAATGACGCGCAGCACAAAGTAGAGCGCCGCCAGCTTCAGCACAGTTTCGGCTGTCAGGGACGCTGCCGTGACCGTGTTTGTCAGGGTGCTCATGATTTTGGGCAGGGCAATGTCGCACAGGGTCGTCAGTGCGGCGCAGAACAGATCAAAGGCCAGCACGCCGCGGTACTTGACCAGATAGGGGAGAAAGCGTCGGATCAGCGCACTGTTTTTCGGGCGCTGCGGAGTAGTGGTTTCGGACATGGGTACCTCTTTCGTTTGATTTATGAAATAGAATGGATGCAGAAAATGTGGGGGCAAGCATTGCTCGCCCGTGCAGCGTGGCAGCAGGCGCGGTGGTTTCGGGTCGATGCCAGACATCGACCTCTACACCGTAGGGGCGGATTCCATATCCGCCCGGAAGCTTTGCGGCTGCCGCTATGTCCCGCGGGCGACCAATGGTCGCCCCTACAGGGCGGTTATTCTGCCGGTGTCTCCGATGCCGGTTCTGCCGTAACTTCGGGTTGTTCCTCTGCGGGGGTGGATTCGGCGGGCGTTTCCGGCGCGGTAGGTTCGGCGGGGGGATCGGGTTGGGTCGGCTCCACAGGTGTAACGGGGTCGGGCGGGGGCGCGGGCTCCAATTCGGGGAGCACCTCGCTGTAGGTCTGCCCGCAAACCGTGCAGGTGTAGACATTGCGCCCCTCCACGCCGACTTGAGCATCAACATGCTCGGTCTGCTGCCAACTGTGCTGCCCTGTGGCGGGAATCTCTTCCTGAATCTGCTGGCCACAGATCGCGCAGGTGCGGGTCAGCACACCGGGCGCGCCGCAGGTGGCTGCTTGGGTGACGATGCCTTCATCGTAGGTGTGGGTGTGCTGCGATTCCTCAGTTTTTGTTTCGCTGCATCCCTCGCGGCGGCAATAGTAGGTGATATAGTCACCGCTGCGCACCCCACCATCCCAGTCGTGGCCGAGGGCGGGCAGCTCTTTTTCAATGATTTCACCGCAGATCGTGCATGTATACTTGGCGGAGCCGTTGGTTGTGCAGGTGGGGTTCACCCGCGTGTCCTCGATCTCCGCATAGTTGTGCTCGTGGGCGTCGGCCTTGAAGTGCGCCGTCAGCACCACACCGCCTGCATCGGCGTCCTGCGGCATCGTAAAGCTGAGGGATTCGCTGCTGTAGCTGCCGCCTGAGCTGGCGGTCCAGCCCGCAAAGACAAAGCCTGCGTCCGGCACGGCGGTCACGGCCCCGGCGGTCGCACCCTTTTTGACAAGCTGGCTGGTGGTGCCGGACAGCGTGCCGCCGTGTTCAGCGACAAATTCCAGCGGGACCTTGGCACCGCGCACGGCGATGGGGTCCTTTGTGATAAGGTTTGCGGGCACGCCGTCCGGCTGCGGGATGCTCCCCAGCGGCTGCGGGCGGCGGTCCTCAGTCTGGTATGCGTGGGTGCGTACATAAGTAAAATACGCTTCAACGGCCTTTTTGGAGAGGTGTACGCCGTCTGACAGGGTGTAGTCGGTTTTGGCCCAGCCGGTGGTATCGTCCCGCAGGACCTCGGCGCTGTTCAGAAATTTAAAGCCATTTTCCTCGCACATCTGTACCAGAGCGGCATTGTAGGCATCGACCTGCGTCATCGTCAGGTTCGTGTTTTCGCGCTGCTTGTCCAGCGGCGGGATGGCGCTTACGATGATGTCGCAGTAGGACCACGCCTGCCGGATGGCCTGCAGCCCCTGCAGATAGGTGGCGATGAACCGGGTCGCATCGGTGGAGGCACCGGAGAGGTTGTTTGTGCCGTAGCAGATGATGATCCGCTTCGGCTTGAGCATGGCAACCGATTCCGGCACGGTGTACATGGTCGAGGAGCCTTTGAACTTTTCGCATTTCAGCGTGGTGATCGCGCCCGCGCCCATGCTGACAACACCGATGTTGTTGGAAAGGCTTGTAAAAGCGGTGCCCGTATCATCGGCATACAGCAGGTAGCGCGCGGTGTTGGAATCCCCGATGAAAAGTGTTTCGTCCAGATAGCTGCGCCCGGCGTCTGCGCCTGCGGGCAGCACGGTGCCCACTGCGGCGGCGGGCTCGGCTGCCGCAGGCTGCGCGGTGGCCGCAGGCGCGGCGGTGGGGGCGGCACTTTCCGCCGTGGCGGGCTGCCGGAGGGTGTCGGGCGTTTTGGGGGCGCAGGCGGTCAGGCAGCCGGCCAGCCCAAGCGCAGCAAGCAGGACAGATACTTTCATGAAGGGCACCTCGCACAAAAGTTTGTAGTTGTCTCTATGATACACCATTTTTTCGAGATACGCAAACGAAACGAAGTGGTTTTACAAAATTATTGAAAAACGATAAAAAATACTTGCAAAACGATATGCAATGTGCTATACTGCAGGCAATAAACCGGGAGGCGGATACAGATGAAGCAGCTTTGGAACGATCAGAGAAGCATACTTTTGACCCGCGCCGTTGTGGCGCTGGCGATTGCGGGCAGCGCGGTTATGACGGTATGCGGCCCGAAGATCACGCATTGGATGGTTACGGCACATGGGCTGCCGCCGCGCAGCGGCCCCCTGCTGCTGGGGATGGGGTATGCCTGCGCCGCGCTGGCGCTGGTCATGCTGTGCAGCCTGTATCAGTTTTTGCGCCGCATTGAAGCGGGCGAGGTCTTTGTTTCCACCAATGTTGCGGCTCTGCGGTGCATCAGCTGGTGTTGTGCTGGCGCAGCGGGATTCTGCCTGTTGGCAGCGGGAATCTATCTGCCGTTCCTGTTCTTGGCGGTGGCGGCAGGGTTCATGGCGCTGATCGTCCGGGTGCTGAAAAACGCCTTTGCGCAGGCCGTCCGCATGAAGGACGAACTGGACTACACCGTGTAAGGGGGGCGTCACGATGCCTATTGTGGTCAATCTGGATGTCATGATGGCCCGCCGCCACAAGGCGGCGGGCGAGCTGGCCGAGGAGATCGGCATCACCCCGGCGAATCTGTCCATCCTGAAGAACAACAAAGCCAAAGCGGTGCGGTTTTCTACATTGGAGGCGCTTTGCAGGGCGCTGGACTGCCAGCCGGGGGACATTTTGGAGTTTGTGCCGGACGAGGATCGGTAGGGGCCGGGCATGCCCGGCCCGCGGCTTACCCGCAAACGCCCGCGTAATTTTACACGACCGGGCCGGACATGTCCGGCCCCTACAGGAAGGTGATTCCGCTATGTTGTATGCACTTTTGATGTACCCGCTGGCGTATTTTTATCTGCGCGGGGTGATGTTTCCGCAGTCATATCCGGATTGGGGAATGCCGGTTTTTGCGGCGCTGTTCATTGTGTATGTGGACTGTGCCGCCCGTGCCGCGCACCGCACCGCCGCTAAGGAAACGCCGCTCTGGGCCGTATGCTGGATGGCGCTGGCCGTGGCGTACCCGCTGTACGGCTACCAGCCGGGGCCGCTGGGGGACTGGCAGTGGATGGTATGGCATCTGTTCGCCGTCTGGTATGTGCTGGCACGGTGCGGGATGCTGGCGCAGGGGCAGAGCGGCAGTCTGGCCCCGCTGGATGCGCTGGCCGGATTTGTCCTCCTGCCGTTCGGAAATTTCTTCCTGCGGGCGCGTACCGTCTTTGCTGCGCTGCGCACCCGCCTGCAGGACCGCACGGGGACACGAAAAGTTCTGCACCTCATCGTTACCGCAGCGGTGACGCTGGCGTTGTGCGGTGTGGCATGGGGGCTGCTGGCAGCGGCCGATGCCAACTTTGCCGCGCTGGGGCAGCAGGTGTCCAACTGGTGGAACAGGCTGCTGAACAATGTGAGATTCATTGACCAGCTGATGTATATCCTGCCCTCACTCCCGGTGGGTGCGTGGCTGTACGGGCTGGTGGGCGGCTCCCTGCGCCGCAAAGCCCCGCCCACCACGGCGCAGCAGTGTGCCGCTGTGCTGGAAAACTGCCGCATTGTGCCGCGCACCACGGCGGTGGCGGCCGTAACGGCGCTGTGCGGCGTCTATGCGTTGTTCTTTGCCGTGCAGGCAGGGGAGTGGCTTGCCGCTGCGCCGCTGGGGCTGGATGCACCAGACACCGCCGCCTTCGCAGTGAACGGCTTCTGGGAGCTGCTGAAAATCCTGCTGCTTGACTTTTCGGTGCTGGCGGGCATACAGTTCTTTGGCCGCGCGCCGCTGCCCAAAGCGTTGGCCGCCGTATTCTGCGGGTTCGGCGTGGCTTTTGCTGCGCTGGCAGCGGGCAAGCTGGCTGTCTATGTGACGCTCTGCGCCTTGACGCCCCGGCGGTTCACGGCGGCATGGTGCCTGTTTGTGCTGGCCGTCTGTGCGGTGCTGGCGCTGGTGCGGGTGTTCAGGCCGATCCCGGCGGCAAAGCTTGCCATTTTTGCGGCGGCGGTCAGCTTTACACTGCTCTGCTGCGTGAATGTGAAGCAGCGGGTCATTGATGTAAATCTGGCACGGTATGAAGCCGGGATAGATGAAGAACTGGATTGGGGCGTTTTGTGGGAGTGCGGGTATAAGGAGAACGCAGCGCAGTAGGGGCCGGGCATGCCCGGCCCGCGCGCGTAAGGCAAACAGGCGCTTGCGGGAAAGCCGCACGGAGGGGTCAAGACCCCTCCCTACAGGATGACGATAACGGGTGCTTTGTAGGGAGCGGTCTTGACCGCTCCGCGGGATGTGTACGGCAAACGGCTGCCTGCCAGAAGGCTGCGGGCCGCATATATGCGGCCCCTACAAACCTGCCGGGAGGTTCTGTAGGGGGCGGCGTCCTCGACGCCCCGCGGAGGTGCACGGCAAACGGCTGCCTGCCAGAAGGCCGCGGGCCGGGCATGCCCGGCCCCTACAAGGCAACGAAAACAGGGACACCAGCCCTTCCGGGTCGATGTCCCTGTTTCTTATGCGATTTTACACTTTCTTAAACCCTACGCTCTGCATAAACCGCACAAACGCGGCCTGACCCTGAGCGTCCTGCTTAAAGACACCGGCATTCTCCAGCACATGGCTGAACACCGTGCCAATCTCGGCCTTGACAGCCTTGTTGGCGGCCTCGGGCTTCATGCTGGTGCCGTACTTGGCAATCAGTTCATCAATCCAGTCGGCATGGACAGCCAGTGCATCGCCCTCGATACGGCTGGTGTTCGGGCGCTGGCCCGCCAAAATTTCCGCGATCTGCGCGCCCTGATCCTTCAGGCGGGCGGGCAGGATGGCCAGACCCATGACCTCGATCAGGCCGATGTTTTCCTTTTTGATGTTGTGATATTCCTTATGCGGGTGGAAGATACCGTCCGGGAACTCCTCGCTGGTGCGGTTGTTGCGCAGCGCAAGGTCAAGGATGAACCCGTCCGTCTCATCGTAGTGCAGGATCGGCGTCACGGTATTGTGCGGTGTGCCGTCTGTTTCTGCCAGAATGCCGACACTCTCATCGCTGTAGGCGCGCCAAGCGCTCAGGATGTTGTTGGCTACGATCTGCATCTGCTGGCTGCTGCGGCCAACCAGACGCACGGCGGAAACAGGCCAGTTCAAGATGCCCGCCCTGACGCCGGGGTAGCGAATATCCGTCATAGGCACGGCAATATCGGCCTTCTGCATCGGAAAAACATACCGCCCGCCCTGAAAATGGCTGTGGCTCAGGATGCTGCCGCCCACGATCGGCAGATCGGCGTTGGAGCCGCAGGTATAGTGGGGGAACTGTGCCACAAAGTCAAAAATCTCGGCCAGCGTCTGCTTGTTCATCTCCATGGGCTTATGCTGATCATGCAGCATGATGCAATGCTCATGGAAGTAGGCGTAGGGGCTGTACTGCAGGTAGAACTGCTCCCCTGCGAGCGTGATGGGCACAATGCGGTGGGTCTGGCGCGCGGGGAAGTTGATGCGGCCCGCGTAGCCGATGTTCTCCTTGCAGAGCATGCAGGCGGGGTAGCCGCTCTTGGGCTGCAGACGCTCCAGCGCGATGGTCTTGGGGTCCTTCTCGGGCTTGGTCAGGTTGATCGTGATCTCCAGCTCGCCGTAGGGGGTGGCGGTGTTCCACTGGATGTTCTTGGCAATCTGCGCGGTGCGGATGTAGTTGGTATCCACGCAGAGCTGATAGAACCAGTCGGTCGCAGCCTTGGCACCCTGCTTCTGGTAGAGTTTCTTGAACTTTTTGCAGACCTCGCTCTCACGGGGCATCAGGGCACCCATCAGGCGGGTCTCGAAGTTGATGCGGTACTGGTTTACGGCACCGTCAAAAAGCTCCTTCCGGGCGGCCAGCTCCACCATTTCATCCAGCAGGGCGGCGGGCGTCTCGGGGTCCTCCTTCGGGGGCTTGGCCTCGCTGGGGGCAGCCAGTGCCAGCAGATCCAGCAGCGTGTTGCGCGCCACCAGAACATCGAGATCCTTGATAAGCTTATGCTTGCGGCCGAAGCGCAGCAGGCGCTCCACATCCAGGGCAAGGCGTGCGTCACGCTGCTCCGGGGTCAGGGTCATAAGATCAACTTCATTCTTTGCCATGATTGCCCTCCTGTAGCGGTGTGTTGTGTATTCTGTTGTATTAACCATACCGCCTTTTGCCTCCGCTTTCCATAGCATTGTGTGTCAGGGTTTTGCAATTTTCAACCAAACGCCGCCGATTGTACATCGCCGCTTTACGATGACGCTGCCTTATAAAAAATCCCCCGTCATACGGCGGGGGAAAAGCGCGGTGTACTGTTTACTTCTTCAGATCGCTGAACAGGTCTTTCCTGTACACGCCGTCTGCGACCAGCTTGGCAAAGCTGTCGATGACGGTCTGCTTGTCCTCGGCGTAGGTGACGCCGAACCACTTGTCGTGGGTGGGCAGCACCTTGACGCTGACCTTGTCCGCGTGCAGCAGCTCATCAATGTAGATGGGCAGCAGATACTCGGCCTTGAGCGGGTTGGCAGGCGCGGCCTTCTCAAAGAACTCTACAAAGCCGGCATCGAGCAGATCGACAAACTCGGGGGTCAGTGCCCACATATTCATCGAGACAAGGCTCTCGACGTCGATGCTCTTGCCGCCTGCGGCTGCGCCATCGGCGGTCTTTTCAATGCCGCTGGTCTCCAGCACGCCGGTCAGGTAATGGGCATCGTTCATCTGGCAGATGCCGCGGGTCACGGCGCCGTTGTCGCTCAGGGTGTTCTTCAGCACAAAGCCGGCCATGGCCAGATCACCGGCCTTGTCGGGTGTGTAGCCCTGCAAAAAGTCATGCAGCCGGACAAAGGCCTCCTTGCCGTAGTAGTCATCGGCGTTGATGACGGCGAACGGCTCCTTGATGATGCCCTTGCAGGCCAGCACGGCCTGACCGGTGCCCCAGGGCTTGGAGCGTCCCTCCGGCACGGAATACCCTGCGGGGACATTCTCCAGCGCCTGAAAGGCGTAGTCGATCTCAACGCCCAGCTCGGCGCAGATCTTCTCAATGCGGTCGCCGATGGCCTCCTTGAAGGCATCCTCGATGTCGTGGCGGATGATAAAGATGATCTTGTCAAAGCCGGCCTCGATGGCGTCATGAATGGAATAGTCCATGATGATCTCGCCGTTGGGACCCACAGCCGCCAGCTGTTTGATGCCGCCGCCGAAGCGGGAGCCAATGCCTGCGGCCATAATAACCAGAGCAGTTTTCATGATTTTCCTCCTAATTTTAACACCATTGGTGTATTGCGCGTTCTTCTTCTTTGGTGATTCTGTGTTTATCTGGGGGGCGACGCCTGCATCCGCCCCTACCAGACACGATATGGCAAAGCTTTTAATAGCCGCTTATCGACATGGCGTACTGTACAAAGCCGGGCCCAGCCAGATTGATGACCAGCGAGGCAAGCAGCAGCATGATGCCGAAGTAGAGCAGCGCCGCCAGCAGATTTGTGCCGCCCTTCTGCAGCAGGGCATCAGTGCGGGCCTCGCCGTCAGGGTAGTCGGCGTAGATGCGGTCGATATTTTTCTTGGCCTCTCTGCGGTACCAGGAGACCGCAAACAGCCCCAGAATGATGTTCAGCGCCCAAGATGCCACGGCGCAGACATTGACGGCGGCCGGCAGCCAGCCCAGCGGCATCGCGCCGAGAAGCGAGGGATTAAAGACCGAGATGATCTCTATAAAGGTAGGGATGCTCAGCACAATGGTCAGAATGGCAGTCAGCAGACCCTCCTTCCACATTTTGCGGTAGAACAGGTACGCCGGGCCGAAAAGGAACGCCGACAGGCAGACGGCGGCCTTGCGGTTCGTGATGCTCATGCGGAAAAACTGCATCAGGTAGTACATCGGGCTGCGGCCTACATAGGCGGCCCAGTCCTTGGCCTTGATGCCGTCGATCGTATCCTCGGGGCCGATCTCCCGGCGGTAGATGCCGCCCTCCCGGTCAGCGCTGTAGGTCTCGATGTGCGGGCCGGGGGCAGCGCTGCGGTTGTTCGCCGCAGACGGGTCGCGGGCGTAGATGGGTACCTGCTCCTCGGGCTTGGCGGCATCGGCACTGTCGGCATCGCTGCGGGGCAGGGGACAGCCGCAATGGCTGCAGCGGGCCGCGCCCGGCGTGTTGCGGGTGCCGCAGTTGGGGCAGGTGGCCTCATGCGCGGCCTTTACGGCCTCGGGGCCGATCTCGGGCTGCCACTCAAACCCGGCGGCATGCTCGGAGCGGTGCATACAGGCCCCGACCTTTTTCCAGCAGTCCCGATGGTAGGGGGTGCCGCAGTCGGGGCAGACAACGATGTCGTCCGTATCGGTAAAAGCCTGTTCACAGACAGGGCAGTGGTTTCCTGTGTAGCGTGTCATTGAATATCCTCCCAGTAACATAAAGTCATTATACCGCATCAAATGGATAAATGCAAAGAAAACATAAAAACTTTACAAGATAAACGGAAAAACGGGCTTTTACAGCGGAGTTGTAGGGAGGGGTCTTGACCCCTCCGCGGAACCTGACGGCTGTCGCAGACTGCCCCGGGACGCATATATGCGTCCCCTACAAGCCTGCGGAAGGTCCGTAGGGGCGGCATATATGCTGCCCGGAAACCTCGCCGCTGCCGATAACGGCCCGGAGGGGTCAAGACCCCTCCCTACGAACCTTCATTATATATGATTTCCCCTCTTTACAACGCCCGCCAATTCGCTTATAATGGTACTATGTAATTTTATGCCAACTTATGTGTGACGAGGGAAACGATATATGATTACGATTGACGAACTGAAAGCAAAACTCGGCGGCATGAAGACTGCCGTGGACGACCTGCGGGACGCCCTTTCCATCGAAGCCAGCGAGAAGCGTCTGGCTGAGCTGGAGCACCAGATGACGATGCCCGGCTTCTACGATGATCAGGACCGCAGCCAGAAGATCATCAGTGAGATGGGTGAGGTCAAAAATAAGCTGGAGCGCTTCGGTAAGCTCTCCACCCAGTATGAGGAGGCCGAGACCCTGCTGGAGATGATCGAGGAGGAAAACGACCCCGCCCTCGCCGCTGAGGGTGAGGAGGCTGTCAACGGTGTGGAGAAGGCCATTGATGAGCTGCAGCTTATGACGATGCTCAACGGTGAGTACGACCACAACAACGCCATCCTGACCTTCCACGCCGGCACCGGCGGCACCGAGGCGCAGGACTGGGCCGAGATGCTCTACCGCATGTACACCCGCTGGGCGGAGGCACACGGCTACAGCGTTGAGGTGCTGGATGTGCTGGACGGTGATGAGGCCGGTATCAAGTCTGCCTCGATGATGGTCAAGGGCCCCAACGCCTACGGCATGCTCAAGAGCGAGCACGGCGTCCACCGTCTGGTGCGCATCAGCCCGTTTGACGCCAACGCCCGCCGCCAGACCAGCTTCTCCAGCCTTGAGGTCATGCCCGAGCTGGACAACAACATCAACATTGAAATCAACCCCGCCGACATCGAGATGCAGGTCTACCGCTCCTCCGGCGCAGGCGGCCAGCACATCAACAAGACGTCCTCTGCCGTCCGCCTGATCCACAAGCCCACCGGCATCGTGACGACCTGCCAGACCCAGCGCAGCCAGCTGCAGAACCGCGAGTACGCCATGGAGATGATGAAGGCCAAGCTGTACCAGATCGCTTTGCAGCAGCACAAGGATAAGATCGATGACATCAAGGGCGTCCAGAATGAGATCGCCTGGGGTCACCAGATCCGCAGCTATGTCTTTATGCCCTACACGCTGGTCAAGGATCACCGCACCAACTACGAGAGCGGCAATGTGCAGGCTGTTATGGACGGTGATCTGGACGGCTTCATCTATGCCTATCTGAAGGCAAGCTCCCGCGGCGAGCTGCAGGATGTCTGATATGAATGATCGTTTTATCCGCCTGTCCGTCTCGCTGTCCCGCCTGCAGAAGGTCATCCAGCGCATCAAGACGGACGGCATGAACCGCATTGAGCTGAAGGCCGGGCACACGCTGGTGCTTTGCCAGCTTGATGCTGCCCCCGATGGGTATCGCTTCTCGGAACTGACCGAGCGGTGCGACCTTGACCCGGCAATGATCTCCCGCGTGCTGGCCGATCTGGTCCGCAGCGGTCTGGTCCAGAAGTGCGGCGCACCCGGCAAGTATAACGCTATCTACCGGCTGACCGATGCGGGCCGCGACCGTGCCGCGCGGGTAAGGGCCGTGGTGGCCGATGTGTCGCGCCGCGCCGATGAGGGGATAGACCCCGGCGAGCTGGCCATATTCTATAAGGTGCTTGCACAGCTGACCGAAAATCTCGAGGCTGTGGAGGCCGACCCCACGGCAGCCTTTGCACCGCTGGAGGACTAAGCCGGCGCTGCCCTGCTGACCAATATGAACAAAACTGCCCGACTGCACCAAAATGCAGCCGGGCACTTGTTTTGTTCATACTTGATGGGTATACTTGCCATAATAAAGCGATGTGGATCGTTTATGCTGTAGGGGCCGGGCATGCCCGGCCCGCAGCCGAACGGCAAACGCGCAATCACGGGAAAGCCGCGGACCGCACATGTGCGGCCCCTACAACCCACCCAATTCCACCCGAAAGGAGCCTCCTACATGCCATCGTATCACGGGCTGACCGCTGCCGAGGTCGAAACGCGCCGCGCAGCGGGCCAGACGAATCAGCCGCCCCGCTCCCAGACCAAGACCACCGGTGAGATCGTGCGGGACAATATCTGTACCTATTTCAACCTTGTTTTTCTGGTACTGGCCGTCATGCTGGCGCTCGTGCGCTCGTGGCTGAACATGGGCTTTCTCGGCATCGTGTTCTGGAATACCCTCATCGGCATCGTGCAGCAGCTGCGCGCCAAAAAGACCATTGATGAGCTGACCCTTGTATCGGCCCGTAAGGTGCGCTGCCTGCGCGATGGCCAATGGTGCGAGGTGCTCTCCGATGATCTGGTCCGGGACGATGTGGTGGAGTTCGGCGCGGGGGACCAGAATCGTGGCAGACGCCGTTGTGCTGGACGGCAGCGCGCAGGCCAACGAATCCCTCATCACCGGCGAGGCCCGGGCTGTGCCGAAGGAGGCGGGCAGTGAGCTGCGTTCAGGCAGCTTTCTCATGGCGGGGCGCTGCACAGCGCGGCTGACCCATGTCGGCGCGGACAGCTACGCCAGCAAGCTGACAGCCGAGGCTCAGGCCAACGGCCACCGTGTCGCCCGGGGTGAGATGATGCGCAGCCTTGACAGGCTGATCAAATTTATCGGCATAGCGCTTATCCCGATCGGCGCGGTGCTGATCTGGAAGCAGCACTGGGTGCTGGAGCTGACGATGAAGGAGACTGTCAATGCCACGGTGGCGGCGCTCATCGGCATGATCCCCGAGGGACTTTACCTGCTGACGAGCGTGGCGCTGGCCGTGAGCATGATGCGCCTTGCCAAACGCAGGGTGCTGACGCGGGATATGAACTGCATTGAAACGCTTGCCCGGGTGGATACTCTCTGCGTGGACAAGACCGGCACAATCACCGAGAGCGCCATGCAGGCAGACGACCCGCTGCCGCTGGCAGAAAATGCGCCGCTGGACGAGATCCTGCACGCCTTCTACGCGGGGAGCAGCCCGACAACGACACCGGCCGCGCCCTGACCGATCGCTTTGGGCAGGGGGGCGCCGACTGGTTTGCGGTGCGCACGGTGCCCTTTAACACGGCGTACAAGTACAGCGCTAAGGATTTCGGCGCGCAGGGCTGTTATGTGGTGGGCGCACCGGATATTTTGGCGGGGCCCCGCGCCGGGGAGCTGACCGGCGCACTTTCCCCGCTGCTGGCACAGGGCCGCCGTGTGCTGCTGCTGGCAAAATACAACGCAGCCCTGCCTGACCCACCCGCGGCTCTGGATGCAGCGCAGCTGGAATTTCTGGCGCTGCTGCCGCTGCAGAACCGCATCCGGGAGAATGCCCCCAAGACCTTCCGTTTTTTTGCCAGACAGGGGGTCGATGTCAAGGTCATCTCGGGCGATGACCCGCAGGCTGTCAGCCATGTGGCTGCAGACGCGGGCATTGCGGGGGCCGAGCATTGGGTGGACGCCGCCACCCTGCGCAGTGAGCAGGCGCTGGCCGAGGCCGCCGAAAAATGCACGGTGTTTGGCCGTGTGACGCCTGAGCAGAAGCGCCAGCTTGTCCACGCGCTGCAAAAAGCGCGGCCACACCGTAGCCATGACCGGAGATGGCGTAAATGACGTTTTGGCGTTAAAAGATGCCGACTGCGGCATTGCCATGGCATCGGGCGCACAGGCGGCCAGTCAGGTCGCGCAGCTGGTGCTGCTCGACTCCGACTTTGCGGCCCTGCCCAGCGTGGTGGCCGAGGGGCGGCGTGTCATCAACAACATCCAGCGCTCGGCCTCGCTGTTTTTGGTCAAGAACATCTTCTCGTTCCTGCTCAGCATCGTGGCGCTGGGGCTGCCGCTGGCCTATCCGTTCCAGCCGCTGCAGTTGTCCCTCGTCACCTTTGCCACCATCGGCGCACCGGCATTCTTTTTGGCGCTTGAGCCGAACCATGAACTGGTGCGCGGCAAATTTATGCGCAATGTCATGCGGGCCGCCATGCCCGGCGGGCTGACGGATTTTCTGCTGGTGTTCTGCGCACAGGGCTTCGGCTTTGCGTTCGACATCCCATCCGAGATGGTAGGCACGATCTGCACGCTGGCCATCCTCTGTGTCGGTCTGCAGATTTTGTGGGGCGTTTGTATCCCGTTCACGCCGCTGCACTGGGCTATCTGGGGCAGCATGGCGGCGGCGGGCATTGGCGGGGCGCTTTTGCTGGCACCGTGGCTGCCGCTGGTCCGCCTGAATCTGGGCGGTGTGCTGGTACTCATCGTGCTGCTGGCGCTCAGTGCGCCGACACTGGCAGGGCTGACCTTCCTTGGCGAGCGGCTGCACGGTATCTATAATGACTTGAAAAACAAACACGCCCGCAAGCAGGCATAAAAAAAAATCCCCCCCGCAGGCCGCCATGGTCTGCGGGGGATTTTTTGCTCAGTCCTCAAGATCCTCCTTGATGAACATAAAGCAGAGGCTTACCGCAAGCAGGGCGCAGGACAGCCAGATCGTCTTGGCACCCAGCACAGCTACGCACTGGGTACCCACGCCGGCACCCAGCGCAAAGACAAGGATGACGCCGAAATAGTGCAGTGCCTTGTACAGCAGGCTTTTATCCCGCGTATGGCCGAACGCCACCAGAGAATCCATGCCGCTGCGCAGATTGCCGATGCACATGGTACTGGCAAACGGATAGCCGTGTACCTTGCGGAAGGCCTGTACCTGCATGGCGCAGGCAAAGGATACCAATGCGTTGGCACCCATGTCCCACGCGGCAGGGAAGAACCCGACCACGAACAGCAGTACGATCTCCGCCAGCAGCACCAGCTGCCGCCAGTGGACGCGCCTTGCCTCGCGCCAGCGCAGGCGGATGCACTCCGCCGCCGCCACACCCAGCGCAAAGGACAGCACGGGGATAAAATAGTGGGCGAACCGCGAAAAATCGCCCTCGAACAGGCTTTGGCTCATCAGGACGATGTTGCCGGTCTGGGCGTTGGCAAACACCTTGCCGCGCCCAATGTAGGTGTAGGCATCCTGCAGTCCGCCCGATGCGGACAAAAACATGACCGTGCGGAACGCCTCGGACATCTGGCCGCGGTGATGCAATAGTGAATGTGACATGATTTTCCGACCTCTCTATGTGACTGCGCGTGCAGGGGCGGCCAACGGCCGCCCCTGCAATCATTGCCCATTATAGCGCGCCGCGCCGCCGCTGTAAAGTTTACGGCGACACATGCGGCGTTTTGTACCAAAATGACGCGGCAAAACGGAGAAATATTTTATACAAAGTGCAGAAATTTGTGCAGGGGTATTACATAAGCGGAAAATTTGCGGTATACTGACTCCACTTTCCAACGCAGTGAGACAACAGCCGCAGGGCGTCGCAACGAGTTGAGCGACACCCTGCGGCTGTTTTTTGTTTGGAGAAAATAACATACATATGAGGAGTAATTGCAATGCCGCAAACAAAGAAACAGGAATCGTTTACACCGTCATGATGGTCTGCGTCATGGTCTACGGGATGGTCTGCTACAATATCGCACTGGATGTGGGCGGGATGCAGAATTTCATCTTCGCCGCTGCCCCTCAGCGAGCTGCCATCATGGGCGTACATCGGCTTCCTGCTGGATACCTTTCTGGTCGGCCCCGCAGCCATACGCATCGCTATGGGTTGGTTCACCCCCGGCAAGGACAAGCAGGTGTTCCTGATTGCCGCATCTCCTGCCTGTCCGCGTGGATGATGTGCCCGCTGATGAGCTTTTTCGCCACGCTGTTCTTCAAGGACAGCCATAACGCGAACTTTTTTGCCATCTGGTGCAGACCACGGCGCTGAACTATCCCGCAGCCTTCCTGTGGCAGCTGTGCGGCGCAGGCCCGCTGGTGCGGTTCGTGTTCGGCAAAGGGCTGGCCGCCCATGAAAAAGCAGTGAGATCGATTTCGCAAAACATCGACAGAAAAAACACAAACCTATTTTTGTAACAAATAAAACTGCACAAAGACCACTTGCTATATTTGGTCATAGTGCTATAATTACGGCTGAACCTGAAAGTTGGGTGTACCTATTTATATAAATAAACAGGCTGCATCCGGCGGCGGTCAGGGGACTGACCGCCCTACGCCCGCAGCACCCCTACGGTTTATGGGTGGCTACAATTCTCAGGTAAAGCTCTCAAAGAGTGAGGTGCATTGCATGAAAGATGTGAACGACCTGATGCAGGCTATTTTGGAGATGGATGCCGCCCAGCGAAAGGTCAGTGAAAAGGCCAAGCTGGAACGCACGGCCCGGCTGGCCGCGCTGGACGAGCAGAAGCAGAAGATCATTGCGGAGTGTGACGCCCGCGAAAAGGCAGCCTGCGAGGCCGCCGCCAAGGCTGCCGAGCAGGGCAACGCCGCCGCCCTTGCTGCGCTGGAGCAGCAGTGCCAGCAGGCTGCCGAGGCCATGACCGCCGCCGCCCGGAGCCATGAAGCTGAATGGTGCGCAGCGCTTGTACAGCGCACCCTGAGCGGGGAGGCCGCACAATGACGAAGGCAAGCAATGCCTCCGGCAATGCGGTGCTGGCCAAGGCGCGGGCGCTGTACGGCCGCCGCCTGCGGGCAGAGGATTACCGCCGCCTGATGGGCTGCCGCACAATGTCTGAGCTGGCCGCCGCCCTCAAGGAGCAGCCGCTCTACAGCGCGGCGCTGGCCGATGTCAACCCCCAGTACGCCCGCCGCGCCCAGCTGGAAAGCCTGCTGCGGCAGAGCCTGTACACCCGGTATGACAGCCTTTGCCGGTATGACCGCAGCGCAGGCAGCAAGGTGTATGAATACTTTACCCTCTGCTGTGAGGTGGACGAGCTGACCGCCGCGATGCGCTGCCTGGATGCGGGCCGCCCGGGTGATTACCTGTTCCGGCTGCCTGAGTTCATGCAGCAGCGCTGCTGCATCGACCTGTACGCCTTGGCAAAGGCAACGAGCCTCGATGGCATTTTGGCTGCTGTGGCCGGTACGCCGTGGGAAAAGGTTCTGGCACCGCTGAAAACCGCCAAGCCTGACCGCGGCCTGACCGCTCAGGCCGAGCCGCTTTTGCAGGATCGCCGCCACAAGGCGCTGGTGGCGCTTGCACCGATGGGGAAGGGCACAAGCGCTGCGCCTACGCTGCGCGACCTTGTGGAACTGGAGTGCGACACCTCCGCCGTCTCGAACGCCGCACGGCTCATCCGCATCAGCGCGCCGGATTCGGTGGTGCGCACGAACGCCCGCCGCGACTGCACGGCCCTGACCGCCGCCGAGTGGGAGTACCTTCTGGCAGCTCGGGACCTTGCGGAGTTCAAGGCACGGTTCGCCAGAACGAAGTACGGCCCGCTGCTGGGCCACCACGAATACAGCGTGCTGAAGGAGGGCTTCTTCCACTACCGCTGCGACTGGTGCAAAAAGTGGCTCCGCTTCTCGACTGACCCGACGCTGGTCATGATGTGTTATGTCTGGCTGGCTCGCTGCGAGGTGCAGGATCTGGACCACATCATTGAGGGCGTGCATTACAAGCTGCCGCCCGAGGAGCTGAAGCCGCTGCTGGTCGGGTTTGATGAGAACGATTGATTCTTAAACTTGCCTCTCTGTAAGAAATTGCACGGTAGGGGCGGGGCTCTGCTCCGCCCGTGGCCGTTTTGCCGTGTGTGGCTTTCCCGGAAAGGAGCGGCTGCGTAAAGCTGGCGGGCGGAGCAGAGCCCCGCCCCTACGAAGCGGCAAAAGACCGGAGAGGGGCAAGGTTGCTAAGGAGTGTGAACTGATTGGTTGAAAAGATGAAACTGGTGCGGGTGCAGGGCACGATGCCCCAGCTGAACGAGTTTATCGGCTCGTGCTGCATGGACGGACGCTTTGATCTTGAGCCTGCTACCAGATATATGTCGGAATCGCTGGGGTACGGCGCTCTGAACGAGGAGAACCCCCACACCGCGATCCGCGACCAGATCGAGACGATGGCTGAGGAAGCCAACATAGAGCTGCACGAGGGGCAGCAGCACAGCGACCCGGTGGACGAGGAACAGCGCGGTTTCCTGAGCGACCTGCTGGAGAAAATCGACGACCTGTGCGCAGAACGCAAAGTTCTGCTCGACCAGAAAAAGCTTTGCGAGGACGGCATTGAACAGTACAGCCATTTTACCGGGCTGAAGGTCAATGTTGATGATATTCTCGGCTGTGCCCATGTCAAGGTCCGGTTCGGCTTTCTGCCGACCGAGGGCTATAACAAGCTGATGAACAACTACGGCGATGACCCGTATATCCTGTTTACCCCCTGCAGCCAGACCAAGGCCGGTTACTGGGGCGTCTACATGACCCCGCGCGAGAAGGCACTGGAAACGGACGGCATCTTCTCGATGCTGTACTTTGAGCCGGTACATGTGCCCGGTGCGGCGGGCTCGCCCGAGGAAATCATCACCCACTTCAAGGAAAATCTCGATGTCGTCAACCGCAGTGTTGATGATGTGAACGGCCGCATTGCCGCTCTGTGGCAGCAGAACGCCGATAAGGTGCAGCTGCTCTACAACACGGCCTGCTACTATGCCGCTGTGTATGATCTGCGCCGCATGGCTGCGGTCAAGGGCCAACACTTCTTCTGCGTCGGCTGGGTCCCGGCGTCGGAGGTGGACGAGGTCGCGGGTAAGGCCCGCGCCGTCAAGGGGCTGCGCGTCACGGTCGATGGGCCGGAATCCGCCGGCAAGATGACGCCCCCCACCAAGCTGAAAAACCCGTGGTGGAGCCGCCCTTTTGAGTTTTTCGTCGAAATGTACGGTCTGCCCGCCTACGGCGAGACAGATGTCACCGGCTTTGTAGCGATCACATTCACCGTGCTGTTCGGCATGATGTTTGGCGATGTCGGGCAGGGCATTGTGCTGGCGCTGTTCAGCACCTTTATGTGGAAGGTCAAGCACAATGACCTGTTCCATCTGATGATCCCCTGCGGCATTTCGAGCACGATCTTTGGCCTGGTCTACGGTTCTCTCTTTGGCTACGAGGAGGCCCTCGACCCGCTCTACCATGCCATTGGCATGGCGGGCAAGCCCGTTTCGGTCATGGATTCCATCACGGGTATCCTGATGGTGGCTGTCTACATCGGCATTGTTCTGGTGCTGGCGGCTATGGCCCTGAACATGTACACCCACGCCCGCCACAAGGAGTGGGGCGAGTTCATCTTCTCGCCCAACGGCCTTGTCGGCATGGTGACCTACCTGTGCGGCGTTGATCTGGCATCCGCTTATATGGGCGCGGTCACATTCCTGCCGCAGGCGGCTGCCGTCATCGGCATGGTGGCCGGTCTGATTCTGCTGCTGTTTGCCGAGCTGCTGGCCCCGATGGTCGAGGGCAAGCCTTGGCAGCCTGCGGGCGGCATGGGCAACTACCTGATGCAGAGCGTGTTTGAACTGCTGGAAACGGTGCTGAGCTACCTTTCCAACACGATCTCCTTCCTGCGCGTGGGCGCGTTCGTCATTGTCCACGCCAGCATGATGATGGTCGTCTTCACGCTGGCCGGTACGCCCAACAACATCGTGGTCGTCATTCTGGGCAACATCGTGGTCATCTGCCTCGAGGCGCTGCTGTCCGCCATTCAGGGCATCCGTCTGGAGTTCTACGAGATGTTCAGCCGCTGCTACAAGGGCGGCGGCCGCAAGTTCGTGGCGTTTGATTTGAAGAAAGCAAAAGCGTAAGATGCGCCGTAGGGGCCGGATATGTCCGGCCCGCAACCATCCCACAATCGGACGATAGAATCGAAGCCGCGGGCCGGGCATGCCCGGCCCCTACAAAAGCGCCTGACAAAAAGGCGCGGATACAATAAAAAATTACGGAGGGTTCCATTATGAAAACCAAGTTCAGCAAACTGTTCGTTACCATCCTGATCGTGGCTGCCGTTACCTGCTGCGGTGCGCTGGGCGTCTTTGCCGCCGATGATACCGCCGATACGGCTGCCGCCGCTTCTTCTTCCGAGACTGTCAACACCGACAATGACCACAACTCCTCCCTGAGCATCGGTCTGGTCGCGGCCGCACTGGCCACCGGCCTTGCCGGTATCGGCGGCGGCATGGCCGTTGCCTCCGCTGCCCCCGCTGCCATCGCGGCCAACAGCGAGAATGAGAAGACCTTCGGTAAGAGCCTGATCTTCGTTGCTCTGGGCGAGTCCATTGCTCTGTACGGTCTGGTCATCTCGATCATGATCCTGTCTAAGCTGGTGTAATGCTATGCGGTTCTTTCTCATCAGCGACAACTCCGACGCCATGAACGGCCTGCGTCTGGCGGGCATTGAGGGCACCGTAGCCCGCAGTGAGGCCGATCTGCGCCATGCGCTGGCCGATGCCGCCAACCAGCCGGACATTGCTGTGCTGCTCGTCACAGAGAAGATCGCCGAGACTTACACAGCCACGCTGGACAGTGCCCGCGCTGCCGGTGGACCGCTGCTCATTACCGTGCCTTCCACCGGCGGCGGTGCTGCCGGTAAGGACCGCCTGACCCGCTATATCCGCGAGGCCATCGGCGTGAAGATTTGAGAGGTGTGACCATGAACGAATTAGATACCCGCGCCGAGCGCTTTCTGGAGTCCATCCGCGCCGAGGGCGAGGCTGCCTGCGCTGCCATCCGTGAGGAGACCGAGCGCGAAGTCACCGGGCGGCTGGACGAGACCCGCCGGGCGGAGAATGCCCGGGTGGAGCGCACCCTGCGCTTTGAGACCGAGCGCGCGCGCACCCGCGCCAACCGTGACCTGAGCGCCGCGCGCATGGCGGCCCGCGCCAAGCTGGCCGACCAGCGCCAGAAGATCGCGGACGAGACCTTTGCCAAGGCAAAGGCGCAGTTAGCGGATTTTGCTGCCAGCGACAAGTACGCTGCTTGGCTGCAGACCGAGGCCGCCGCACTGGCCGAGGCGCTGGGGGAGAACGCCAACCTTTCCGTCCGCAGCATCGACCTGCCGCTGCTCAAGGGCGTCAAGCTGCCCGCAGGCACGACACTTACGGCCGATGACAGCATTGAGCTGGGCGGCCTGAAGGGCGCGAACGCCGCCAAGGGGCTGGCTGCCGACGACACGCTGGCAGCACGGCTTAACGCCCAGCACGAGTGGTTCTTGGAAAACGCCGGGCTGGAGATCAATATTTGAGGGGCAAAGCAATGGAAAATAAAATTTACAGCATCAACGGCCCCGTTGTCACTATCAAGGGCAAGACTGACCTCGAAATGATGGAGATGGTCTATGTCGGCAAGGCCCGCCTTGTCGGCGAGGTCATCCGCATGAACGAAAAGGAGACCACCATTCAGGTCTATGAGGAGACCGGCGGCCTGAAGGCGGGCGAGCCTGTCGAAAGCACGGGCGGCCCGCTGTCGGTAACGCTCGGCCCCGGTATCCTGCGCAACATCTATGACGGTATCCAGCGCCCGCTGCCCGCCATTGAAAAAGATATGGGCAGCTTTATCGAGCGCGGCGCGCATGAGCCGTCCCTTGATGAGCAAGCCAAGTGGGATGTGACCGTCACTGTCAAGGCAGGGGATACCCTGACCCCCGGCCAGATCTACGCCACCTGCCCCGAGACCCCGGCCATCCAGCACCGCTGCATGGTGCCGCCGACGGTTTCCGGCACCGTGACATGGGTTGCCGCTAACGGCAGCTACACCGTCAACGAGCCTGTTGTCAAATTGACCGACGCCAAGGGCAAGGAGCACACGCTGACCCTCTGCCAGAAGTGGCCCATCCGCACCCCGCGCCCGTCTGCCGAGCGCATGACCTCGCCCCGGCCGCTCATCACCGGCCAGCGCGTCATTGATACGATGTTCCCGCTCGCCAAGGGCGGCGCAGCGGCCATCCCCGGCGGCTTCGGCACCGGCAAAACGATGACCCAGCACCAGATCGCAAAATGGTGCGATGCGGACATCATCATCTATGTCGGCTGCGGCGAGCGCGGCAACGAGATGACGCAGGCGCTGCAGGAATTCAGCGAGCTGGTCGATCCCCGTACCGGCAAGAGCCTGATGGATCGTACCGTGCTGATCGCCAACACCTCCAACATGCCTGTTGCCGCGCGTGAGGCATCCATCTACACCGGCATTACGCTGGCTGAGTATTACCGCGATATGGGCTACCACGCCGCCATGATGGCAGACTCCACCTCCCGCTGGGCCGAGGCCCTGCGCGAGATCAGCGGCCGTCTGGAGGAGATGCCTGCCGATGAGGGCTACCCGGCCTACCTGCCGAGCCGTCTGGCGGAGTTCTACGAGCGCGCCGGTTATGTCAAGACGCTGAACGGTGCGGAAGGTTCTGTCTCCGTTATCGGTGCTGTCAGCCCGCAGGGCAACGATTTCTCGGAGCCTGTCACCCAGAACACCAAGCGCTTTACCCGCTGCTTCTGGGCGCTGGATAAGTCGCTGGCCTACGCCCGCCACTATCCCGCTATCAACTGGAACGACTCCTACAGCGAGTACCTCGGCGACCTCGGCGGCTGGTACTACGACAATGTCGGCCACGACTTCATGTCCTGCCGTGAGCGCATCGCCAACCTGCTGCTGCAGGAGAACAACCTTATGCAGATCGTCAAGCTGATCGGCTCTGACGTGCTGCCCGATGACCAGAAGCTGACGATCGAGATCGCCCGCGTTATCCGCGTCGGCTTTTTGCAGCAGAACGCTTTCCACGCTGTGGACACCTATGTCCCGCTGGAAAAGCAGCTGAAGATGATGGAGACCATTCTGTACCTGTATGACAAGTGCGCTGCGCTCGTTGCCAAGCAGGTGCCGGTCAGCCGTCTGCTGGCCACCGGCCTGTTTGACGAGCTGGTGCAGATGAAATATACCGTGCCCAACGACGATTTTGCCAAGCTGGATGAGCTGCAAAAAGCCATCGATACCAAGCTGGCCGCCGTGGCCCAGGGCTGATGAGGAGGGAACAACATGATTCTGGAACATATCGGACTTTCCCAAATCAACGGCAGTCTGGTCGTGCTGGACGACGTCAAGGGCGTGCAGTATGACGAAATGGTCGAGCTGCACCTCGACGACGGTTCGACCCGCGTCGGTCGTGTCGTCCGTGTGGACGGTGACCGCTGCGTCATTCAGGTGTTCGAGGGTACGCGCGGGCTGAGCCTTGTCAACAACCGCACGGTCATGACCGGCCACCCGATGATGATGGACTTGAGCCCCGAACTGCTGGGGCGTGTGCTGGACGGTCTCGGCCGCCCGATTGACGGCCTTGGCGACATCTACCCTATGGCCCGCCGCGATGTCAACGGCGCGCCCATCAACCCCGTAAGCCGTGTTTACCCCCGCAACTACATCCACACCGGCATTTCCTCCATCGACTGCTTGGCCACGCTGATCCGCGGCCAGAAGCTGCCGATCTTCTCCGGCTCCGGCATGAAGCATAACGAGCTGGCCGTCCAGATCGTCAAGCAGGCCAGCGTGGCCGATGGCTCGGACTTCGCCATCGTCTTTGCCGCCATGGGCGTCAAGAACGATGTGGCTGCATACTTCCGTGAGAGCTTTGAGAGCTGCGGCGCGATGGAGCGCGTTGTCATGCTGCTGAACCTTGCCAATGACCCGATCATCGAGCGTATCATCACCCCGCGTGCCGCGCTGACGGTGGCCGAGTATCTGGCCTTTGACCTGAATAAAAATGTGCTGGTCATCCTGACCGATATGACAAGCTACTGCGAGGCCCTGCGTGAGTTCTCGTCCTCCAAGGGCGAGATCCCCGGCCGAAAGGGCTTCCCCGGCTACCTGTATTCTGATCTGGCCAGCCTGTATGAGCGGGCCGGCATCATCAAGGGCAGCAAGGGTTCTGTGACGCAGATCCCGATCCTGACGATGCCCGGCGATGACATCACCCACCCGATCCCTGACCTGACCGGCTATATTACCGAGGGTCAGATCGTGCTGGACCGCGGTATGGACGCCACGGGCCTGTACCCGCCGGTATCCGTGCTGCCCAGCCTGTCCCGTCTGATGAAGGACGGCATCGGCGCGGGCTATACCCGTGAGGATCATGTCACCCTGTCGAACCAGCTGTTCGCCTGCTACGCCAAGGTGCAGGACGCCAAGGCGCTGGCGAGCGTCATCGGCGAGGAGGAGCTGTCCCAGAGCGATAAGCAGCTGATGGCCTTCGGCCGTGCGTTTGAGCAGGAGTTTATCGGTCAGGGCAACACTGACCGCACGATGGAGCAGACGCTCGACCTCGGCTGGGAGCTGCTGGCTGCGCTGCCCCGCAATGCGCTGGATCGCTGCGATGCCGAAACGCTGGATAAATACTACGAGCCGGCCAAGGCGAGAATCAGTAAAAAGTAACCCCAAAGCCTTCTCCCCATGGGGGAGAAGGTGCCCCCGCAGGGGCGGATGAGGGGAGAGCGTGCGGGGAATGCCCGTAGACGGGTGATAATGGCACACTCGGCCCTCATCAGTCACCTTCGGTGACAGCTTCCCCCCGCAGGGGAAGCCAAAGCAGTATAAAAGGAGTACCCAATGGCACAGCAGGTTTTTCCTACAAAATCTAACCTGATGGCGACCAAGCGCAGTCTGGCGCTGGCCGCGCAGGGCTATGACCTGATGGACCGCAAGCGCAATATCCTGGTGCGCGAGATGATGCAGCTGATCGACCGTGCGGCAGGTATACAGGACCGCATCTCGGCGGCCTATGCCGAGGCCTACGAGGCCCTGAAAAAGGCCAATATCATGTTGGGCTCTGTCGGCGGCTATGCGGCCGGTGTGCCGGTGGAGCGCGGTGTGCAGCTCAGCACCCGCAGCGTTATGGGCGTGGAGCTGCCCACCCTCAAGCTGAACACCACCTCGCCGCTGGGGCTGTACTACGATCTGGAATCGACAAACGGCACCCTCGATGTGGCCTACCTCAAATTCAATGAGGTCAAGACCCTGACGGTCGAGCTGGCAGAGGTCGAGATCAGTGTTATCCGTCTGGCCGAGGCCATCCAAAAGACCCAGAAGCGCGCGAACGCCCTCGGCAATGTGCAGATTCCGCAGATGCAAAGGACGATCAAATCCATTGATGAGGTGCTGAGTGAGCGCGAGCGTGAGGAATTCAGCCGCTTAAAGGTCATCAAGGCGCAGAAAGAGAAAGAAGAAGCGTGACCCTTGCGGGTGCGCTGTAGGGGCGAGCATTGCTCGCCCCTACTTTTTTGCTGTAGAATTTTCACAAAGTCCGCGCTACTTTTCCAAATGGCGCTGTCAAAAAAATAACGGTATAATAGGCTTGAAAGCTGAAATCATCGGCCAAAAGCCGATACAATAAAAGGAGAGAATTTCTATGGCAAGTCGTATTGTTCTGAACACGATCTCTTATCACGGCCACGGTGCGATCGAGAATATCGTTCCCGAGCTGACCTCCCGCGGTTACAAAAAGGCTTTTGTCTGCTCTGACCCCGATCTGATCAAGTTCGGCGTCACCAAGAAGGTCACCGACCTGCTGGATGCCGCCGGTTTTGCCTACGCTGTCTACAGCGAGATCAAGCCCAACCCCACCATCCAGAATGTTCAGGACGGCGTTGCCGCCTTTAAGGCTGCCGAGGCTGACTGCATCGTGACCATCGGCGGCGGTTCTTCCATGGACACCGCCAAGGCTATCGGCATCATCATCAACAACCCTGAGTTCGCCGATGTCCGCAGTCTTGAGGGCGTAGCCCCCACCAAGAAGCATGCGGTCTTTACCATCGCCGTGCCCACCACCGCCGGCACCGCTGCCGAGGTCACCATCAACTATGTTATCACCGATGTCGAGAAGAAGCGCAAGTTCGTCTGCGTTGACACCAACGACATCCCCGAGGTCGCAGTTGTTGACCCCGATATGATGTCCAGCATGCCCAAGGGCCTGACCGCCGCCACCGGCATGGACGCCCTGACCCACGCCATTGAGGGCTACATCACCAAGGGCCACTGCACCATCTCCGATATGTTCCATCTGGAGGCCATCAAGCTGATCTCTGAGAATCTGCGCGGTGCCGTGCAGAACACCCCGGAGGGCCGCGAGGGCATGGCTCTGGGCCAGTACATCGCCGGCATGGGCTTCTCCAATGTCGGTCTTGGCATTGTTCACAGCATGGCGCACGGTCTGTCTGCCCTGTATGACACCCCCCACGGTGTTGCCTGCGCCATCATCCTGCCCACCGGTCTGGAGTACAACAAGGCTGCCGCCGGTGAGCGTTACCGCGCTGTCGGCAAGGCTATGGGCGTGAAGGACATCGACGAGATGAACGACGCCGAGGCCGCCGATGCGACGATCGCCGAGGTCAAGAAGCTCTCTGCCGATGTCGGCATCCCCGCCAACCTGAAGGGCATCCTCAAGGAGGAGGATGTTCAGTTCCTGGCTGAGTCCGCCTTTGCCGATGCCTGCTGCCCCGGCAACCCCCGCGACACGAATGTCGAGGAGATCAAAGAGCTGTACCGCAGCCTGATGTAATTTAGTATTACATAATTTAAGAGGGTATCTGCTGAAATGGCAGGTACCCTCTTTTTGTTATTGCACTGTAGGGGCCGGGCATGCCCGGCCCGCAGCCTTCCCGTAAAATCGCTTTTGCCGTAAGGTTGCGGGCCGCACATGTGCGGCCCCTACAGAGCGGCAAAATTTGCAGGGCACGGCGGCGGGATAATATAAGTAGGGGAGGCATTCATGCCTCCCGGGGTGTTGGCGTTGCCGCAAACCTCCCGGGAGGGATAAATCCCTCCCCTACAAATATTTGGAATTTTTCGCCGAGGCCTTTTTGTAAAAAGGCCGGAAAACCCCCGTTAAGAATCCGAATCCAGCTTCAGCACGGCGGTGAATGCCTCGCTCGGCAGGGTCACGCTGCCCAGCTGGCGCATCTTCTTTTTGCCTTCCTTCTGCTTTTCCAGCAGCTTCTTCTTACGGGTGATGTCACCGCCGTAGCACTTGGCCAGAACATCCTTGCGCATGGCCTTGACCGTCTCGCGGGCAATGACCTTGCCGCCGACAGCGGCCTGCACAGGAATCTCAAACAGCGCGCGGGGGATATTCTCCTTGAGCTTTTCGCAGATGCGGCGGCCCTTGGCGTAGGCATTGTCGGCAAATACGATCATCGACAGTGCGTCCACGACCTCGCCGTTGAGCAGGAAATCCAGCCGGACGAGCTTGCTCTCGTGCCAATCCTCCCACTCATAGTCGTAGCTGGCGTAGCCGCGGCTGCGGGATTTGATCGCGTCAAAGAAGTCATAGACGATCTCGCCAAGCGGGATCAGGTAGTGCAGGTCCACGCGGGTCTCGTCCATATATTTCATGTCCACCAGCACACCGCGCTTCGTCTGGCACAGATCCATCAGCGGGCCGACATAGTCGTTGGGGGTGTAGATGTGGGCGTTGACGAACGGCTCCTCCTGCTTGACGATGCGGGTCGGGTCTGGATAGGCGGAGGGGTTGTCAATGATCTCTACCGTGCCGTCGGTCAGTGTCAGCCGGTACTGGACGCCGGGAGTCGTGGTGATCAGGTCGAGGTCGAACTCGCGCTCAAGACGCTCGGTGATGATCTCCATGTGGAGCAGGCCCAGAAAACCGCAGCGGAAACCAAAGCCCAGCGCCGCACTGGTCTCCGGCTCAAAGGTCAGGCTGGCATCGTTGAGCTGCAGCTTCTCCAGCGCGTCCTTCAGGTCGGGATAGTCCGCGCCGTCGGCGGGGTAGATGCCGCAGAACACCATCGGCGTCACGGTGCGGAAGCCGGGCAGCGGCTCCGGCGTGGGGTTGGCCGCCAGCGTGACGGTATCGCCGACGCGGGTGTCGCGCACCGTCTTGATGCTGGCGGTCAGATAACCGACCTCGCCGGCCTCCAGCTTGTCGCAGGGGGTCAGGCTGGTCGCACCCATGTGGCCGACCTCGACAAGCTGGAATTCGGCACCGGTGCTCATCAGGCGGATGGTATCGCCGGGCCGGACGGTGCCCTCAAAGATGCGCACATAGACGATAACGCCCTTGTAGCTGTCGTAGATGGAGTCGAAGATCAGCGCTTTCAGCGGCGCGGCGGGGTCGCCCGTGGGGGCGGGGATGTCCTTGGCGACACATTCCAGCACATCTTTGACGCCGATGCCCAGCTTGGCGGAAACACGGGGCGCCTCCATGCAGGGCAGGCCGATGACATCCTCGACCTCTTTGGCAACGGCGTCCGGGTCGGCGCTGGGCAGATCGATCTTGTTCAGGATGGGCACGACCTCCAGGTCATGGTCAAGCGCCAGATAGCAGTTGGCCAGTGTCTGGGCCTCCACGCCCTGGCTGGCGTCCACCACCAGTACGGCACCCTCGCAGGCGGCCAGACTGCGGCTGACCTCGTACTGAAAGTCCACATGGCCCGGGGTATCAATGAGGTTGAACTCATAGGTTTCGCCGTCATCGGCCTTGTAGCGCATCGTCACGGCGCGGGCCTTGATCGTAATGCCGCGCTCCTTCTCAATGTCCATATTGTCCAGCACCTGATCGGTCATGGTGCGCTTGTCAACGCTGTCGGTCAGCTCCAGCATACGGTCGGACAGGGTGGATTTGCCGTGGTCGATGTGGGCAATAATGCAGAAGTTGCGGATGTTTTTGCGGGCCATCAGGTTTCCTCCAAATCGTTCCAGATCTCGCAGATCTTGCCGTTCTCTTTGTATACGCGGGGCACGCGGCGCGCCAACCCGCAGACAATTTCGTAGTTGATGGTCTGGGTCTTGGCCGCAATGGTGTCGGCGGTGTCGCCGCCGCCCGGGCCAAAGACTGTGACCTCGTCGCCCATCTTGACGTCGGGAATGTCCGTTACATCGAGCATAGTCTGATCCATGCAGACGCGGCCCACCACGGGGGCAGCGTGGCCGTGTATGTTCATGACGCCAAGCCCGCCGGACAAACGGCGGGGGTAGCCGTCGGCGTAGCCTACGCAGACCGTGGCAACGCGCATCGGGCGCTCGGCTGTGAAAGTGCGCCCATAGCTCACGCTCTGGCCGGGCTGCAAGTCCTTGACAAAGGTCACAACGCATTTCAGCGACATGACCGGCTGCAGGGCAGGAAAGCGGACGTCGTCGCTGGGGTCAAGCCCGTACAAAATGATGCCCGCGCGGGTCATATCGTGCCGCCACTCGGGGTGGCGCAGCTGCGCGGCCGAGTTGGCACAGTGTACGGTGCCGGTGGCAAAGCCATCGGCCTGCAAACGCGCTACCACTCTGGCAAACAGCGCATGCTGCTCATCGGTGTAGGCGGTGTCCGCAGGGGTGTTGCTGTCCGCCACGGCAAAATGCTGGAACACGCCGCAGATATCCAGCCCCGGCAGGGTGTACAGGGCTTCCAGCTCGTGGATCGTTTCATCAAACCCGGAACGCACCGCAAAGCCAATGCGGCCCATGCCGGTGTCGATTTTCAGGTGTACCTTGGCCTGTACGCCCGCCTTGACGGCGGCAGCGGAGAGTGCCTGCGCGTACTCGGTGGAAAAACAGGCCGTGGCTATGTCATTTTCTGCCAACACTGCCGCATAGGACGGGTCAGCAAAGCCCAGAATCAAAATCGGTTTTGTGATGCCGCTGCGGCGCAGGTGCCGTCCCTCGCCCAAGCTGCTGACGGCAAACGCCGCCGCACCGGCCTGCTGCAAGGCATGGGCGATGGTCGTGTCGCCGTGGCCGTAAGCGTCAGCCTTGACAACGGCACAGATATCGCCACCTACCGCGCGGTGGATATATTCAAAATTGCTGCGCAATGCTGTCAGGTCGATCTCGGCCCAGCAGTGCTTTTCCAGTGCAAGTCTACTCATAAACGCCCATCCCTCCATAACACTTAATTATACCATGGAAACAGCGTTCCCGCAACTAATTTTCGCCGTCATCGTTTGTGGTAAAATGCTTGGCATCCGTCTCGGACCAGCGGCCATGGACCCGCTGCACACCAACGATCCGCAGCTTGGAGTGCAGAAAGTGCTGCTCACGGTAAAGGCTGAAATAACTCGAGAGCATGTAGGAAACGGCACAGGCCAGTGCAAACAGGGAGATGCACTGCCCGCCAAAGACCTCGATCGCCAGACAGATGGACGCCAGCGGGCTGTTGGTGCAGCCGCAGAACAGCGCAACCATGCCCAGCGCAGCGCCCAGCTGCGGCGGCAGACCCAGCAGCGGCGCGGCCACGCAGCCAAAGGTCGCCCCGGTGAAGAAGATGGGAACGATCTCGCCGCCCTTGAAGCCTGCGCCCAAGGTCAGTGCGGTGAACAGCATTTTTAGCAGGAACGCATACGGCACGGCCTCGCCGTTGATGGCGGCCTCGATGACGGCGGCACCGGCGCCGTTGTAGTCGGTCGTGCCGAGCAGCTTTGTCAGCGCCAGAATCAGCACGCCGCCCGCCGCAACGCGCAGATAGGCGTTGGGCAGAAATTTTTTGTAGAGCTTGGGCGCTGCATGCAGCAGCTCGCAGAAGAAGATGCTCAACGCGGCCAGCAGCGCTCCCAGCACGATGACACGCACAAGATTCAGCGGCGTTGCATCGGCCCCGGCCTGCAGCACAAAGGCCTCGGGCGCATGGCCCATCTGCCCGCTGATAAAGACGCCCAGCAGCGCCGAGAGCAGGCAGGGGAGCAGTGCGGCGTACTGCATCGAGCCGACATCCACGACCTCAAGCGTAAAGATGGTGGCAGCCAGCGGCGTGCCGAAGATGGCCGAGAACGCACCCGCCATGCCGCACATCGTCATCAGGCAGCAGTCGTGGTTTTCCAGATGCAGCGCCTTGCCGAGCTGCCCGGATACCGAGCCGCCCAGCAGCAGCGCGGCACCCTCGCGGCCGCTGGAGCCGCCGAACAGATGGGTCATGACGGTGGAGGCGAAGATCAGCGGTGCTGTGCGCAGGGTCAGGGGCTTATGCTCCCGCACGGACACAAAGACCTGATTGGTCGAGCCGCCGCCGTCCGGGTCAAGATGCTCGTACAGAAATACGATGACAAGGCCCGCCGCAGGCAGCAGATACAGCAGCCACGGCTGCGCGGCGCGGGTGGCGTTGGCCCAGTTCAGAGCCAGCCCGAACGCCGCCCCCAGCGGCCCCACAACACAGCCGACCAGCGCGGCCAGCGCCAGCCATTTGGCACAGACAAGCAGATACCCGGCGGCACTGCGAAGATGACGCTTGATCCTTTCCATAAGCCCTCCCGAAAAAAAGAGAAATTTGAAATTATTATAGCTTTTTTGCAGGGAAAACACAACAGGAAATACTGCACAGGAAAGGGGTAAAATACGGCTTTTCTGCCATGCAAATAAAAACGCCCGCTCTGCATTTTCATGCAAAACGGGCAATGGAGTGTGAAGCACCAGCTTCGACCGTCTGGAAATCATAGAAGTTGCTTTTCCATGGCTTACAGACAGGGGTTGTATTGTAGGCTCACACTCTTAGTATCGAGGTGACAGGACTCGAACCTGCGGCCTCGTGGTCCCAAACCACGCGCGCTACCAACTGCGCAACACCTCGTTCTTATAGCTTACCTATTATAATACACGAAGGGTGCAGGCGTCAAGCCCCAACAGCGGTAGGCTGCGGCGCATACGGAAAATATCACGCAAGGAGGCGGAGAAGCCCCAGAATCAACAGATGGGTGGGATAAAACGCATAGAAAAACCACTTATAAAAGGTGCGGCCCCTGACGGCCCGCTTTCCGTTATAAAGGTACAGGATGACGAAGCCGGACACTAAGACCGGCATTGCGCAGCCGAGGGCATCTGCCAGAGAACCGCTGCCCAGCCCGGCCATGCCGCCGTACAGCAGCGCCGCTGCGGCAAAGGCGGCTTTTTTGCGCGCGGGTGTGTCCTTTGCCCACGAGAACAGCAGCGTAAAGATGGGCGCCAGTAAGGCCCAGTCACAGAAAAGAGAGGCGCAGATCAGCAGGACAATACAGACGCCGCGCAGCACACGGTCGTGTACCGTCTCCTGCACCAGCAGCACCAAAAAGCAGAGCAGCAGCGTGAACAGCATATTGAGCTGCACAAACCCCGCCATGCCGTAGTCCGGAAAAGCCAGCTGGTAGGGCAGCTGCGAAAGAAGTGCAAAAACCAGCAGCCGTGCAGCGTAGTTCCGCTTGGAGCGGGTGTAGCCGTAGCCCTCCACAAGGAAATAGCACATCGTCACAGCGGTAAAGTAGCCGATGAACAAAAACAGGTTCGTCAGCGGCTGCCCAGCGGGCAGAAGGGCGTTTGCAATGTGATTGAGCAGCATGGTGAACATGGCAAGCATTTTGATGGCGTCGCGATTCATGGAAAAGACCCCCTTCACTTTCATTGTAGAGTACGAGGCAGCAGGGGTCAACATTGCAAAGCAGAAAAAATTTGCGCAGCCCTTTCTTTTCCCTTGGCCCTGCGCTATAATAAAATCCGGTGAAAGGAAGGTATATAAGATGAAGGAATCCATACAGTTCAGCCGCAGGGTATTCTGTGACGGTATACGGGACGGGTTTCCGATTGCGCTGGGATATTTTGCGGTTTCGTTCTCACTGGGCATTGCGGCCCGGAATGCGGGCCTGACGCCGATGCAGGGCTTTTGGGCCAGCCTTTTGAACAATGCCTCGGCGGGGGAGTATGCGGCTTTTACGCTGATCGCCGCCAAGGCTACCTATCTGGAGGTGGCCATCATCACCCTGATCGCCAACGCACGGTATCTTTTGATGAGCTGTGCGCTGGCTCAGCGCTTTTCGCCCGAGACGCCGTTTTTTCATCGGCTGCTCATCGGGTACGATGTCACGGATGAACTGTTCGGCATCACGATTGCGAGGCCCGGATACTTAAACCCCTGCTACACCTACGGTGCGATCCTGCTGGCAGCCCCGGCGTGGGCGATCGGCACGGCGCTGGGCATCGTGGCAGGCAACGCCCTGCCGCTGCGGGTCGTCAGTGCGCTGAGCGTGGCGCTTTACGGTATGTTTCTGGCCATCATCATTCCCCCGGCGCGCAAGGACCGCGTTGTGGCGGCGCTGGTGCTGCTCAGCTTTGTGCTCAGCTTCGCCTGCAGCTACCTGCCGGGCGTTGCGGCCCTGTCTGACGGCACCCGCACGATCCTGCTGACGGTGCTGATCTCCGGCGCAGCGGCGGTGCTGTTCCCGGTGCCGGCACAGGAGGAGGTGGGCGACAATGAATAACTACATTTACATTGCCGTTATGGCGCTGGTATCCTACGCCATCCGCATCCTGCCGCTTACGCTGATCCGCAAGCCTATCAAAAATCGCTTTATCCAGTCGTTTTTGTACTATGTGCCCTATGTGACGCTGGCGGTCATGACCTTCCCGGCCATCATCCGCGCTACCCAGACGCCGATCTCGGGTGCGGCTGCTCTGGCAGCAGGTATCATCGCAGCATGGTGCGGTGCGGGGCTGTTCCCTGTGTCGGTCATCTGCTGCGCGCTGGTGTTTGTCATTGAGCTGTTTGTGTGAGCTGAATCAGCAGCAGGAAAGACTGCTTTTCAACACGCGATGCCTCCCTCACAGAGGGAGGTTTTTTGTTTTGTGCAGGATGCACAAAATACAACCATGATTTTTGGTGAGCGAAAATGACCGAAACTGATTGATTTTGACGCGATGTGTGGTATAATACAGATACAATCAACCAGAAAACATCACAAAACACCAAAAACGGTCAGGCATAAGACCGGGAAAGGAGCTGCTTATGTTAGCAGAAGAACGCTTTGCACTGATTTTAGACCTTCTGGCAGAAAAACGCACTGCCACCGTTCAGGAGCTCTGTGAGGCGCTGAACGCCAGTGAATCCACCATCCGCCGCGATTTGACCGAGCTTGACCGGCAGGGCCGGCTGAATAAGGTCCACGGCGGCGCAACGCTGCCGAACGGCCAGTTTTTGGCGGACGAGCCGACGATGGCTGCCAAGGAGTCGCTGGCCGTCAGCCAGAAGCAGAGCATCGCCGAGGCAGCGGCAGCGCTGATCACTGCTGAGGATTTCGTCTATGTTGATGCGGGCACCTCAACGCTTGCGATGGTCCGGGCGCTGAACGGCCCCGCACTCGAGGCGCATTATGTGACCAACGGCATTGCCCATGCGCGGCTGCTGGCGCAGAAAAGCTGCCATGTCTGCTTGCCGGGCGGGCTGCTGCGCCCCAGAACCGAGGCCATCATCGGCGCAGCGGCTGTCACGGCGCTGCAGCAGTTCAATTTTACCAAGGCATTTATGGGGGCCAACGGCGTGGCGATGGAGGCGGGCTTTACGACCCCTGACCCCGAGGAGGCCGCCGTCAAGGCCGCCGCGATCCGCCGCGCCCGGCAGATTTGGTTCCTGACGGATGATTCAAAGTTCGGGCGTATCTATCCGGCCGTTATCAGCGCGCTTGGCGATGCTGCGATCCTGACCAATCGCTGCCCTGATCCGAAATACGGCCAACTGACACTTGTAAAGGAGACAGAGCGATGATCTACACCGTAACCTTCAACCCGGCAATCGACTATGTTGTGCGGCTTGACAGAGAGCTGCGGGTCGGCGATGTGAACCGCGCCAGAGGAGAGGACTGCGTGCTGGGCGGCAAGGGCATCAATGTATCCGGTGTGCTGGCACAGCTTGGCTGTGAGAGCGTGGCGCTCGGCTTTGTGGCGGGTGAGACCGGCGCTTGGCTGGAGCGCGGCCTTGCTGCGCAGGGGCTGAAAACCGATTTCGTCCGCCTTGCAAAGGGGATGACCCGCATCAATGTCAAAATCAAGGCGGGGCAGGAGACCGAGCTGAACGGTGCCGGCCCCGACATCCCCGAGGATGCAATGCGGGCGCTGGAGGAAAAGCTTGACCGCCTGCAGCAGGACGATATTCTGGTGCTGGCAGGCAGCATTCCCGCAAGTCTGGCGCAGACCACCTATGAGCGGATTCTGGCCCGGCTCGAGGGCCGCGGCGTCCGCGCGGTCGTGGATGCCACCCGCGACCTGCTCGTGAATGTGCTGCGCTACCGTCCGTTCCTCATCAAGCCGAATAACCATGAGTTGAGCGAAATCACCGGTGTAAAGCTGACCACCGACAGGGAGATCGCAGCGGCGGCAAAGATGATGCAGGATAAAGGTGCGCGCAATGTACTCGTAAGCATGGCAGGGGACGGCGCCCTGCTGCTGGATGAGCAGGGGGGCGTGCACCGCATCGGCTGCCCCAAGGGCAAGGTTGTCAACAGTGTCGGCGCAGGGGACAGTATGGTGGCCGGCTTTGTGGCGGGCTACCAGCAGAGCGGCGGAGATTATGAGGCTGCGCTGCGTCTTGGCACCGCCTGCGGCAGTGCCACCGCGTTTAGTCTGGGTCTGGCGACAAAGGCGGACATTGATAAGCTGCTCAAGACGATGGAGTAGGCCGTGACTTGTAGGGACTGATGCAAGTATCCGCCCCCCTACAAAGACGCGCCGCACCGTAGGGGCCGCACATGTGCGGCCCGCAACTTGGCCATAAATGCGCATTTCCCATAAAGCCGAGGGCCGGGCATGCCCGGCCCCTACACCTCAATAGAAACAAGCGAAGGAGAACTGTCTTATGCGTATTACGGAACTGTTCACTGCGCAGTCCATCGCGCTGGATGTCGCAGCCCCGGATCAGGCTGCCATCATCGACAAGCTCGTTGATCTGCAGGCGACCCACGGCAACATCACCGACAAGGACGCCTACAAAAAAGCCCTCTATGCCCGCGAGGCCGAGGCATCCACCTATGTGGACAACGGCATCACGGTGCCCCATGCCCGCACGGCCTGTGTCACACGGCCCAGCCTGGCGGCCCTGCGCCTGAGCGAGCCGGTGCAGTATAATGCGGACGATGACGGCAAGACGGACCTGCTGTTTGCGATTGCCGCACCGGAAAACGGCAGCCTGCACATCGACATGCTGGCCCGTATGATGCAGATGCTCATGAACGAGGATTTTGTTGAGAAGCTGCGCGCCGCCAAGACACCTGCCGCCTTCCTTGATGCCATTGACGCACAGGAGGACGCCCAGTTTGGCGAGGAGAGCTTTACCGAGCAGGAGATCCCCCAGAACGGCTACCGCGTGCTGGCCGTGACGGCCTGCCCCAACGGTATTGCCCACACCTACATGGCGGCCGAGGCCCTGACCAAGACAGGGGATAAGCTGGGCCTGCCCACCAAGGTCGAGACCAACGGCTCTGACGGTGCAAAGAATATTTTGACGGCCGAGGAGATTGCCGCCTGTGACGGTATCATCATTGCGGCGGACAAAAATGTTGAGACCGCCCGCTTTGACGGCAAGCCGGTGCTGTTTGCCCGCGTGGATGACGGTATCCATAAGCCAGAGGAGCTGATCAAGAAGATCGCCCACGGCGAGGCCCCCATATTCCATGCCAAGGGCGGCGCGGCGCAGAGCCAGAGCGCGGGCGGTGCCGGCGACACGGTGGCACACAGCCTGTACAAGCACCTGATGAACGGTGTTTCCCACATGCTGCCCTTTGTGGTGGGCGGCGGCATCATGATCGCGCTGGCCTTCCTGCTCGATGATTACAGCATCAACCCGTCCAACTTCGGCATGAACACCCCGGTGGCCGCCTTCTTCAAGACGGTAGGCGGCGCGGCGTTCGGCTATATGCTGCCGATCCTTGCGGGCTTTATCGCAATGTCCATCGCCGACCGTCCGGGTCTGGCGGTCGGCTTTGCGGGCGGCGTGCTGGCAATGAACGGCACAAACTTTGCGGGGCTTGCTTCCGGTGATACGACCGGCATCTCCGGCGGTTTTCTCGCGGCGCTGCTGGCCGGCTTTGCGGCGGGCTACATTGTGCAGTTCCTCAAGAACATCACTGAGAAGCTGCCCACCAGCCTGAACGGTATCCGCCCGATGCTGATCTACCCGCTGGGCGGTATTCTGGTCATTGGTCTGGTTATGTGCGGCATCAACCCGCTGATGGGCATCATCAACACGGCCATGAGTGACTGGCTGAACGCGCTGGGCGGCAGCTCCAAGATCCTGTTGGGTGCGATCGTAGCCGGTATGATGAGCGTGGATATGGGCGGCCCCTTCAACAAGGCAGCCTATGTGTTCGGCACGGCGGCGCTGGCCTCCGGCAACTATGAGGTCATGGCGGCGGTCATGGTCGGCGGCATGGTCCCGCCCATCGCAATCGCGCTGTCTACCACCTTCTGCCCCAATAAGTGGAGCCCCGATGAGCGCCGCAACGGCATCGTCAACTATGTCATGGGCCTCTGCTTCGTCTCCGAGGGCGCAATCCCGTATGCGGCCACGGACCCGCTGCGTGTTTTGCCCAGCTGCATTATCGGCTCGGCTTTGTCCGGTGCGCTGTCCATGGTGTTCGGCTGCGCGCTGCGCGCCCCGCACGGCGGTATCTTCGTATTCCCGGTTGTTGACCACGCACTGCTCTATGTGGTGGCCCTCGCCGCAGGTTCCGCTGTCGGCGCGGTGATTTTAAGCCTGCTTAAAAAGGACTACACCGCAGAATAAACTTGTATATGGCAAAGGCCGCTCTCAAATGGGAGCGGCCTTTTTTGTGCAGGGATGCCTTATACAAAAGCTGCCCCCGCCACAAAGGGCAGGGGCAGAAAACAGAGCGGTAAAAGAGTTTGTGCGGGTAGAGAATCAGCCCAGACTGATGCCCATGGCGCGGGCGACATTCAGCATGTCGCAGTCGCCGGGCACGCCGCGGGTCTTGCCGGCAATGTCGGCCAGCGGGTTGGCGGTGACGTGGCGGTTCACCATGGCGACGGTCACGCCGTAATGCTCGTCCGCCACCAGCCCGGCCGCGTAGGAGCCAAACTGGGTTGCCAGCACGCGGTCGTAGGCGCTGGGGCTGCCGCCGCGCTGCATGTGGCCGGGCACGCAGATGCGGGTCTCGGCGCCGGTCAACTCCTCGACCTGCTTCGCAATGCGGGCGGTGGCGGTGGTGTAACCGGCCTCGGCGCGCTTGGCCGTCCACTCCTTGCGCTTCATTTTGGCCTCCTCGACCGAGAAGGCACCCTCGGCCACGGCCAAAATCGAGAAGTTCTTACCTGCCTTGGCGCGGTTCTCTACAGCAGCGGCAACCTTCTTGATATCGTAGGGCAGCTCGGGCAGCAGGATGATGTCTGCGCCGCCCGCAATGCCGGAGTACAGCGTCAGCCAGCCGGCCTTGTTGCCCATGATCTCAATGCACATCACGCGGCTGTGGCTGCCGGCGGTTGTGTGGATGCGGTCGATGACCTCGGTGGCGATGTCCACGGCAGTGTGGAAGCCGAAGGTGACGTCGGTGCCGTAGATGTCGTTGTCGATGGTCTTAGGCAGGCCGATGATGTTCAGCCCTTCCTGGCTGAGCAGGTTCGCGGTCTTGTGGGTGCCGTTGCCGCCCAGACAGAGCAGGCAGTCCAGCTTGGCGGCGCGGTAGTTTTTCTTCATCGCGGCGACCTTGTCCACCTTGTCGTCTTCGACCACGCGCATCTTTTTAAAGGGGGTGCGCTTGGTGCCCAGAATGGTGCCGCCCACGGTCAGGATGCCGGAGAACTCGTCGGGGGACATCTCGCGGTAGTTGCCGCTGATCAGGCCGTCATAGCCGTTCATAATGCCAACGATCTCAACTTTATCGCCCATCCGGTGATACAGCGCCTTGGCCACGCCGCGCAGGGTAGCGTTCAGGCCGGGGCAGTCGCCGCCGGAAGTCAGGATGCCAACACGAATCGCCATAGTAAAAACCTCCCAATGCTGTATTTATACTACTATTATAAATGTACGCTTACTGCAACTGTATGTCAAGAAAAGTTTTTGTTCGATGCTGTGATGAAAATGCGCTTTTTTGAAAAAATCACAAAAAAAATCAAAAAAAGGCTTGCATTTTGAAAAGCCCTCTGCTATAATAACATACGTCGCCGGGAGACACGGCGGCCACAAACTGAATATGGGAGCTTTCCCGAGTGGCCAATGGGGACAGACTGTAAATCTGCTGCTTAATGCTTCGGTGGTTCGAATCCACCAGCTCCCACCAAAAGAGTCGTGGCAAGTATATTGCCGCGACTTTTTCTTTGTTTCAGCACTGTAAAATGCAACCGCGCCAGCTGCATTTTACAGTGCTGCCCCGACAGGGTTTTATTCCCTTGCGCACTTGCAATTTGCGGTGGAAGCGGGTATAATAGCCTTGTTATAGCACCTTTGCATGGCACCCAAAAAACTGAATATCAGTCTCAGTAGCTCAGCTGGATAGAGCACACGCCTCCTAAGGTTGCGTTACAACGGCCACCTCAAAAAAAACTAAATAAGGGATTGCAGTTCGACTTTGATCGGGCTATAATCATATATCAGACACGTCCATATAGCTCAGCTGGATAGAGCACACGCCTCCTAAGCGTGGGGTCGGAGGTTCAAATCCTCTTATGGACGCCAGTGAACAACGCCGAAAGCCTTTGTTTTCAAGGGTTTTCGGCTTTTCTTATATAAAAAGCTACGAAAAAGCTCTTTCACTGTATGAGATAAAATTCTACTCCAAAATTTGATTTTTGACAACCCCTCCAGAATCGAACGGTTGTTATAAGACAAAATCGCCAGCTAATTTTTAGCAGAAAACGGGCTGTTCTTGCTAATGAAAATGCCCTTCCTGCTAATCAGCCCCAAAATCGTGCCAAAAATCCAGCTAATCAAAAAAGGCGGATGTTTTGAATACCATGCAGTTATAGCAGATAAAATTAAATATCGTTATGTACATAGAGCGTCTATTTGCCCCGCATTGGGGATGGATAGGCGCTCTTTTTTTATGCCCAAACCCATGGGCAAATACAAGAGATTGGAGGTGTTTTATTTGAGCAAGCCTGTTTATACCGCAGACAAGCCGAGCGACTGTCATTACTGCTACTTCTGGACGAATGGCAGAAAGGGCTGCCGTCTGGGTAGAAATAATTGCTACTACTTAATCTCTTTGCCGCCGAAACCCAAGTCGGAATGTGATGGCTGTCCCTATGGGCGAGATCACCCGTGCATTGGTTGGTGTACGAAGAAGGTTATGCGTGAAGTGGGGCTTCGTTGATATGGATGTGTATGAACAGGAATACCGCTTCTACTATTTTGCCCGATGTCCTTACGAAAAGACGGATACGACTTTCCGCAGCATTCCGCTGACAACAGAAAGTTTTCCGCAGAAAGAAGGTGGTGAAGCCGTGTGAGTTTTGATTATTTTTACGGTCAGCAATCCGATCTATTCACATTCTATCGAGTTCCGAAGGTGTTGTTCACGAACGAGAGGTTCTGGAATATTTCTGCCGATGCCAAGATGCTGTATGGCATTTTGCTTGACCGCATGAGCCTGTCTGCCAAGAATGGTTGGATAGATAAAAACGGTAGAGTGTATATCATTTTTACAATCGACGAAGCGAAGATGGCTCTGAACTGTGCTGAACAAAAGGCTATCAAGCTGCTCAGTGAACTTGAGAAGAAAGCAGGATTGATTGAACGTAAGCGCCAGGGTTTGGGAAAGCCCAACCTGATCTATGTGAAGAACTTTATCTCTGCTGTGGATTCACAACTCTTGAATTGTGAAAATCACAATTCTGGAACAATGGAAATCACAACTCAAGAACTTCCGAAATCACAATGTAATAATACTGATATTAAAAATACTGAATTTAGTGATACTGATTCTATCTTTCCTTCCGGAAATGGTGGAATGATGGACGAGAATGACCGGTATCAAGAATACTTTGATTATTTCTCGGATCAGCTTAGTATGGATTTGTTGAAGAAGGATTACCCTTACGATTCCGAAATGCTGGATAACATTCTGGAGTTGATCGTTGAAACAGTTTGCACGAAGCGACCGTTGATTCGCATTGGTGCAGAGGAGCGTCCGGCAGAAATTGTCCGCAGTCGGTTTATGAAACTGAATGCCGAACACATTCGATATGTTATGGACTGCTTCAAGGAGAACACCACAAAGATTAGAAATATCCGTCAGTATATGCTGACTACGATATACAATGCGCCGACGACAATAGACACCTACTACGATGCTCTTGTTCGGCACGATATGTCACACGGATATTTGGAAGGAGGATTTAAGAAATTGAAAATGAAGCGAGAGGAAGGAGAGTGACGATAAATGTCGAAAAAAGCAACCATCATTGCGGTGGTCAATCAGAAAGGAGGCACTGGAAAGACCACCACCACCGAGAATCTTGGCGTTGGCTTGGCTCTTGAAGGAAAAAAGGTGCTTCTGGTAGACACCGATCCCCAGGCTTCCCTGACGGTCAGTTTGGGCAATCCCTGCCCGGATGATCTGTCTCCGACACTTTCCGATCTGATGGGAAAGATTATGATGGAAAACCCTATTACTCCCGATGAAGGGATTCTTCATCATCCGGAGGGCGTTGATTTGGTGCCGTCCAACATCGAACTCTCAGGTATGGAGGTAGCACTGGTCAATGCCATGAGCCGGGAAACCATTCTTCGGCAATACCTGGATACAGTCAAACAGAATTATGATTACATTCTTCTTGACTGTATGCCGTCTTTGGGTATGCTGACCGTCAATGCGTTGGCAGCTGCCGACAATGTGCTGATACCGGTTCAGGCAGCATACCTTCCTGCAAAGGGTCTGGAACAGCTGCTTGGAACCATCAACAAGGTCAAGAGGCAAATCAACCCGAAACTGAGGATTGAAGGGATTCTTCTGACGATGGTGGACAGCCGCACCAACTACTCCAAAGACATCAGCAATCTGATTCGGGAGAGCTACGGCGGAAAGCTGAAGGTTTACAAGACCGACATTCCCCGCTCTGTCCGTGCAGAGGAAATCAGCGCAGAGGGAACCAGTATCTTCAAGCATGATCCCAAAGGCAAAGTTGCCGAAGCCTATAAAATTCTGACGAAGGAGGTGTTAAACAATGCAGAAAAAAGGCGCAAACATCAGCTTGAAGGGGTACGATGATATTTTCTCCACCGATCAATCCAGAGCTGAAGCCCAGCAGGAGCGTGTGCAGGAAATTCCGCTTTCTGAGCTACACCCCTTTGAGGGACACCCCTTCCGTGTGGTTGATGATGAAGAAATGATGAAAACGGCAGAGAGCGTCCGAGATTTCGGAGTTCTCACTCCTGCGATTGTCCGTCCTGACCCCGACGGTGGTTATGAAATCGTTTCTGGTCACAGGCGGCACCGGGCATCGGAGCTTGCGGGTAAGGAAACCATGCCTGCGATTGTTCGTGACCTGGACGATGATGCAGCCATTATTTTGATGGTTGATGCGAATTTGCAGAGGGAGAGTATCCTGCCGAGTGAAAGAGCATTTGCTTATAAGATGAAGCTGGATGCGATTAAACATCAAGGTCAACGCACCGATTTAACTTCATCCCAAGTTGGGATGAAGTTGCAGGCAATGGATATAGTCGGTCAGGAGGCAGGAGAAAGCAGAAATCAGGTACACCGTTATATCCGTCTGACCGAACTGATTCCGGAACTGCTGGATATGGTAGATACGGGTCAGATCAAATTCAATCCTGCGGTGGAGCTTTCCTATCTGGCAAGTGAAGAACAGAAGGATTTTCTTTCTGCAATGGATTATGCTCAAGCAGCTCCTTCCCTTTCGCAAGCACAGCGAATTAAAAAGCTCGCACAGGAGGGCGAGTGTACGCTGGATGCGATGTGCGAGATTATGAATGAAATCAAGAAGGGAGAGCTGGACAGAGTAACCTTCAAAACGGATTCGTTGCGAAAATACTTCCCGAAGTCCTATACCAACAAGTAGATGGAGGATAAAATCATTCAGCTTTTGGAGCAATGGCAGAAAAAAAGAGAAAAATCAATGGAAAGGTAAGGTAAAAAATGTTTACACCCAAAAACATTCAGGGCGCTTTGGAAGAACTCTACGACCTTTGCGATCCTGATTATATGGTAGATATGCTCGTAAACTACAGTGAGGAGTTCGATGATATTTCTCCTGCGCTTCTGGCAAAGTCGTTTCAGAAAAATGCCGAGATGATTAGCGAGTATCGAGTATTGTCCTCTGCTGGTGAGGGTATCGACTATCAGGGAAAGGTACTTCTGAACAGCAGAGCCGTGCGGCTTCTGTCCTATGTAGAAGATATGAGCGGCGATGAAAAAGTTCGCACGATTCAGAGCAAGGAGCTGTGGTTAGCAGAAGATATGACATTCTATGTGGTGTCCTGTATGTCTACGATCACGATGGACAAGGAAGAAGCCATTTGTCTTAACGAACACCGCAGCGTGGTTACTACGGTGGAATGCGAGGACGATATTTTCTTCGACATGGGTTCCCTGATTTGCGAACTGGACGATATTTGCTTGTTCGAGCTTTTAGCCGATGTGGATGCGACTATTTATGAACTGTAACAGGTTCATGGATGGTCGCTTTTCTTATTTCCAAAGAAACGGAGGTATCGAAACTTGAAAGAATACGATGTGAAGATCACCGAAACCTTGGAGAAAACGGTTACGGTGCAAGCAGAATCTCACGATGCGGCAGAGGAACAGGTTAGAGCCGCTTATTACAATTCGGAGTACATTCTGGACTCCGAAAACTTTACCGGTGTTGCGTTCGGCACGACCGAGGAACGGGAGGTTCAGAAAGAACAGGCAGATACCATGAATGTGTTGCTGGTAAAGCCGTTCATGTATCCGCAGGCTGTGCAGATCGGCTGTGAGCTGGAGGATTTGCAGAAAGCCGTAGGTGGCGATATTGAGGCAACTTATCCGTTCAATGAGCCGGTTGCACTGGTGATGCACGACGAAGGTAAACTCGTAGGCAAAGAACTGAACCGTGCGCTGCGTGATGATGACGGCGATATTTATGACATTATCGCCGGTGATTTTCTGGTTGTGGGATTGGGCGAGGATGATTTTTGTTCTCTGTCCCCGGAACTGATGAAGCAGTTTGAGGAACACTTTCATCAGCCTGAGACTTTTGTACGCATGGGGCGCAGCATTATGGCGCTTCCCCTGCCGGATGACATGGTGAAGAAAGAAGATGCACCTGTCAAAGCTGATTCGGTTCCCCACAAAAGTAACCCTGACCGAGATGTTCTGTAAGGAGGTTCTTATGCAAAGAAATTCGACGATTGGAGAGCTGATGGAGCGAAAGCGGATTCAGGATGGTGCCAAGGAGTACCAGGGACATACCTATATGGACTTGGCACGATTTGATGACGCCACCAAGCACATGATTATTTTCGATGTGCTGACCGATGAATCGCCTGTCGGTTGGAAAGGCGAAAGAAATCGCCTGTATTTGAGCGATGTGGGTTATCAGAAGGCTCTGGATAACCAGAAAGCTGGCAATATCAAGATTATCAGCCATGCCGCAGTTGCCAAGGGCAATCTGTATTACGACCACAGAGATATGGCACGATAATCTGTTCACTCTACTGCTTGCAGGAGGTGATGAATCATGCAGGAAGAAGTTGAAAACAGAACAGTAAACCTGGCGATCAGCACAACCAAGCTGACGGGGCGCACTATCATTGCCGGTATCCGCAAGTATTTGCAGCACCGGGAAAAAGTGAAGATGAAAAAGGCACGAGACCCTGCCGTTCATGGAAAGCAATCCGTGAAACAGCTTTTGGGACAGAATCAGGGTGCTACGAATGTTGAGATCGACAAAGAGAGTATCCGTGATTTTGAAAAGCTCGCCAAGAAGTATGGCGTGGACTTTGCCGTAAGAAAAGATAAGTCCGTTGATCCTCCCCGGTTTCTTGTTTTTGTCCGTTCTAAAGATGCAGATGCTTTGGATGCAATCTGCAAGGAACATCAGGCAAGGGCATTAACCAAGAATGAAAAGCCGAGCGTTCTGGCGCAGCTGAAGAAGTTCAAGGAAATTGTCGCAGCGATTCCGAAGAAGGTTCGAGAGAAGAAACAGGAGCGTGATCTGTGATGGATAAGAGAAAAATGAAAAAGCTCCTGATTCTGAATTTACCGTATTTTCTGGTAGGGTTGTTCGCTACGAATTTAGGAGAAGCATGGAGATTGGCTGAGGGGGCAGATTCATCTGCGAAAATCCTCAGCTTTTTTCATGCCCTTCCGATAGCCCTGAACAATCCGTTTCCCAGCTTTCACCCGTTGGATTTGCTGATTGGTATTCTCTGCGGCGCAGGACTTCGGCTGGCTGTCTATCTAAAAGGCAAAAACGCAAAGAAGTACCGACACAATGTTGAGTACGGTTCTGCTCGTTGGGGAACGGCAAAAGATATTGAGCCGTTTATTGCACCAAAGTTCGAGGACAATGTGATCCTGACGAAAACGGAGCGGCTGATGATGAGCAATCGCCCGAAGAATCCTGCCAATGCCCGAAATAAGAATGTTCTGATTATCGGCGGTTCGGGTTCCGGTAAAACTCGCTTTTGGTTGAAGCCAAACCTTCTCCAGATGCACAGTTCCTATGTGGTCACTGACCCGAAAGGCAGCATCGTGATTGAGTGCGGCAACGCCCTTTTGAAGCATGGCTACACCATCAAGATTTTCAACACCATCAACTTTCAGAAGTCGATGCACTATAACCCATTTGCCTATATCCATTCAGAAAAAGACATTCTGAAACTGGTGACAACGCTGATTGCCAACACAAAGGGTGATGGAAAAGCCGGTGATGAGTTCTGGACGAAGGCGGAAACGCTGCTCTACTGTGCCTTGATCGGATATATCCACTATGAAGCTCCGGTTGAGGAACAGAATTTCTCCACCCTGATTGAGTTCCTGAACGCAATGGAGGTGCGGGAAGATGATGAGGAGTTCCAGAACCCGGTGGATCTGATGTTTGAAGCCCTGGAAAAGAAAAAGCCGAATCACTTTGCAGTCCGTCAGTATAAAAAATACAAGCTGGCTGCCGGTGTTGTATGCTCTAAAAGACTTCTTAATCAAGCGGTTGGGAAGTCTCTTAGAACACACAACCTAAAACCGAAGAAAGGAGCGCAAGTTATGAGAAAAAATGAGAAAATCACAGCTCTGTACGAACGACTGAGCCGTGATGACTTTGGCAAAGATGATGACCAACAGCGTGAGAGCAATTCCATATCCAATCAAAAGGCAATGTTGGAGGAGTTCGCCGCACGGCAGGGCTTTACAAACATTGTCCATTTCACGGACGATGGCATTAGTGGTACTTGCTTTGACCGTCCCGGATTTTTAGCAATGATGAAAGAAGTGGAAGCCGGGAATGTGGAGTACCTGTGTATCAAGGACATGAGCCGCATGGGTCGTGACTATCTGAAAGTCGGTCAGATTATGGAAATCCTGCGTCAGCGTGGCGTTCGCCTTATCGCCATCAATGACGGCGTGGACAGTGCCAGAGGGGACGATGATTTTACCCCTTTCCGCAACATTATGAACGAGTATTACGCCAGAGACACCAGCCGTAAAATCCGCTCCACTTTCCAGTCCAAAGGCAAGTCCGGCAAGCACCTCACAGGCACGGTCATTTACGGCTATCTCTGGAACGAAGCCAGAGACCAATGGTTGGTTGACCCCGAAGCCGCTGATGTGGTCAAGCGCATCTTTGCCATGACGATTGACGGCTACGGTCCGTATCAGATCGCCAGCAAACTGAAATCGGAAAAGGTGCTTATTCCGTCTGCTTACCTTGCCCAACACGGCGAGGGCGTGAACAAAAACAAGACTTTCAAAGATATGTACGGCTGGGGTTCTTCCACCATCTGCAACATTCTTGAAAAGCGTGAATATCTGGGACACACCATCAATTTCAAGACCCGAAAGCACTTCAAGGACAAGAAAAGCCATTATGTCCCGGAGGACGAATGGACAATTTTCGAGAATACCCATGAGCCTATCATTGACCAGCAGACCTTTGACCTTGTGCAGAAAATCCGTGGGAATGTCAGACGCTACCCGGACGGCTGGGGCGAAGCAGCTCCCCTCACAGGCTTGCTTTATTGTGCCGATTGCGGCGGCAAGATGTATGTCCACCGTACCAACAACGGCAAGCGTATTTCTCAATATACCTGTTCCCAATACAGCAAAGTCCCAGTTGGAAAGCTCTGCAAGACCCAGCATCGTATCAATGAAGATGTGGTACTGTCCCTTGTTTCCGAAATGCTCAAAGCCATTGCCGAGTATGCGAAGCATGACCGAGCCGAGTTTGTCCGTGTGGTACAGGAAGCGCAGTCCAGCCAGCAGACAGCAGAGGTTAAGAAACAGCGGTCACGCCTTGCCACCGCCAAGCAGAGAGTGTCCGAGCTGGAAGTCCTGCTCTGCAAAATCTATGAGGACAACATTTTAGGCAAGCTGTCTGACAGCAGATATGCCACTCTGGACGCTCAATATGAAAAGGAGCAGACCGAGCTTACCGCCGAAATCTCTGTTCTGGAAAAGGCTGTCAAGAGCTATGAGAAGCACGAAAAGGACGCTGACCGTTTTATCGCTCTGATTGATAAGTATGAGAACTTCGACAAGCTGACCATTGCCATGCTCAACGAGTTTATCGAGAAAATCCTTGTGCATGAGCGTGACCGCAAAGGCAGTATCAGCTATAAACCACTCTGGCACACACTGTTAGAGCGTGATATGCGAAAAGAAGATTTAAGGCTTGCCGCTGGTATGACAACGAATATGATTGCCAACATGAGTAAAGAGGGAAAGCACATCAGCATGGACACATTAGCCCGTATCTGCGAAACGCTGAATTGTGAGATTACCGATGTGATTGAGTTAGTACCAGACGAGCCTACTTCCACAGGAGGTAAGGAACATGAGCGAACTGAAACCAAGAATAACGGAAAACGGAATTGATTATATCCTTGTCAGAGATTACTATATCCCGGATTTGAAGCTGCCGAAGGAACACCGCCCTATTGGAAAGTACGGACGGATGCACAGGGAATATTTAAGGGAAGTCCACCCAGTCAGATTGAACACATTGACCTTGACCGGGGAGTTATGGACATACCTTGCAGACCTGAACGAACAGGCACAGGAACGGTTAGACACCATCATGGAGCAGATGAAAGATGCCGAGGGCGTGACCGAGGAATTGAAACGAACCCAAGAAATGGAATGGGTGCGGCGTTGCAATAACATTCACAACCGGGCAGAAGAAATTATTTTGCAAGAGATGATTTATTCATAACGGTATGGTAGAATGATTATGACAAATAAGAATTTTTTGCTCCATACGCCCTTGACAATAGTCCTTACAATATACTATAATAGTATTTGTAAATACTATTTGTAAGAGGAGGACTTATGGAAAACAATCATTTTAACGTTGCGTGGGCGAAAAGCACTGCGCTATATACAAAAGCAGCTTCAGTACTTGGCGTCGGATACCCGGAAATGATGGTGCTGTATGCGCTGGAATCCATGGGAGAACTGACGCAAAAGCAGATCGCAGAGAATTTCGGTATGCAAAAACAGACGGTTCATACGGTCGTGAGCGCACTTCAAAAGAAGGGCTATTTACTGTTGGAGGCCAGCGAGGGCGATAAACGTGAGAAGCGGATCGTCTTGACTGAAAGCGGACAGGTATACGCCCACAGAATGATTGCGCCTTTACGAAAAGCCGAGGAGAAGGTTTATAGAACAATCGGGAACGAACGGCTCCAAGCCATGTGTGAAATTCTTGACCTTTTCAATCTTCTCTTTGAAAGAGAGCTGAGAGGAGGTCTGGGCAGTGAATAACAAGCGGACTTTCTTTCAGTATGTGATTCCGTCCGTGTTATCCTTTGCGCTTTCCGGGGTGTATGCCATCGTTGACGGTTTCTTTGTAGGCAACTCAATCGGGGATGCCGGACTTTCCGCAATCAACATTGCATATCCCATCACGGCGGTCCTGCAATCCGTAGGGACAGGAATCGGAATGGGTGGTTCAGTCAAATACTCCATTCTGAAAGCAGCAGGAAATGAGAAAAAAGCACGGGAGTTCGTTGCCGGTGCAACATGGCTGATGCTTCTTTTCAGCGCTGTCCTGACTGTCACCGTTTTCTTCACTTCAGAGAAAATCCTTTCTGCCCTTGGTGCATCGGGCGAGTTGCTTACTCTGGGAAATGAGTATATCAAGGTAATTGCCCTTGGAGCGATTTTACAGGTGTTCGGCACCGGACTGGTTCCGTTTATGCGTAATTACGGCGGTTCTTTGTGGGCAATGATCGCTATGATCTGCGGCTTTGCTACCAATGTTGCTCTTGACTATACTTTTGTGTGGGTTCTTGGACGGGGCATGTACGGTGCGGCATTGGCGACCATTATTGGGCAGGGAGTTACCATGGCGGTTGCACTCGTGTATTGCGCCATCAAAAAGAACCTCACTCTGAAAATCGCACCTGTTGATACCCCGAAAACGGCATTTCAGATATTAAAAATCGGACTTGCTCCATTTGGCTTGACCCTTGCCCCAAATATCTCTCTTGTGATCATCAACCGATTTTCGGTTTATTATGGCGGACAGGAGGCTATCGCCACCTATGCCTGTATCTCCTATATCATCTGCATTGTTTATCTTCTTTTGCAGGGTGTCGGTGATGGTAGCCAGCCGCTCATGAGTCAGTTCTACGGAGCAGGCGAAGAAAAATCGCTCAAACAAACCAAAACGCTGGCGTATGAATTTTCCATGGTTTTGGCGGTAATCAGTGCGATTCTGATTTACCTGCTCCGTGGAAAGATTGGACTACTGTTCGGTTCATCTGCCGAGGTAAACGCAGGGGTCATAAAGGTCATGCCGATCTTCCTTGTGTCGGTTCCGTTTGACGCCATCACACGAGTTTCCGCGGCGGCTTTCTACGCAACCGAAAAAAGTGTGCTGTCCTATGTTCTGACCTTTATCGAACCCATCATCATGCTGGTGTTGATGCTGATGCTGCCGCCGGTGTTTGGCGGTCAAATCACGATTTGGTGGAGCGCCGTATTTGCAAAGGTCATTACCGCATCAGTAAGCATTGTGCTGTCCGTTAGATACAGCGCACAAAGAAATCGATAACTTCCAGTTTATCGTTCTGATTTTCAACTGAATAACCACAGTAAAAACCGCTGCTACATGGAAGCTAACAAACCATGCAACAGCGGTTTTTCTTTACCGTTTTTTCCTTTGGCTGATAGGCGTTCCCATTTTCTTTGATTTTTTGAGAATCCGAATGAGCCAGCGAAATTCTTCATCTGACAGATTTTTATAGTTGATACCGAGCTGCTTGCAGTAAAGGACAACGAGCTTTTCATCCCGACTGCCCTTGAAATTTTCGACCGCTTCCAGATTTTCTTTCAGTTCATCGGCAACGGTGGTCTGGGGCGCACTCTCACTGTCCTTTTTGTGAGCTTCCCGAATATCCCGGATAATGAGATTGAGGTCATCCAGAACCATGTGGCTGAAATATTCATCATCGCTGATATGGGCGGCTTGCAGCACTTTCAAATGCGGGTCATCTTCGCCGGGGCGATACCGTTCAATGATTTCATGCCGGACGGTATCGACAAGTGCATTGAGATTTTGAATCTGCATGGTGGCAATCCCGTCCACATAAATCTCAATGTCTGCAAGAAACTTGATAAAATCTTTATGTGTGGCAAGCTCACAGAGCAGACGGTTGTTAATCCGACCGCTTTTCAGGAGAGCAACCATCTCATCATTCAAATGCAGCTCCGTCAATGACGTGTTGATCTGCTCCCTGTTCTCTGTCCGGCACAGTAGATAATCAACGGAAACCCCATAGAAGTCTGCCAGCGTGATAAGGTTGCCATGATTGATTTCCTTAAAATCCTCTTTTTCATAACTTCCGAGAGCAGATTTGGAAATACCCGTCAGCTTTGATAGTTCTTCCAGATTTAAGCCTTTGTCCTTGCGGAGTTCCCAAAGGCGTTCCTGTATGCTTGTTGCTCCTTTCATGGGCGCACGCTCCTTTCCGGCGGTTGCATTGCTGCCGCTTAACTGGATTATAGCACACTTTCCGCAATCGTGGAAATTTCTGATTTTTACCCCTAATTCCTACTTTGTGGACATACGGCACAGGGCACAAAAATGTTCTATGATACAGGTAGTTCATCGATGGATTATTCCAATCGAATGACCAGCCTGTGTGGGATATGCTTCCCCGGCGATGTAGTGCCATGACTTTTGGCAGGGATGTGGAGGAACCCTGACCGAAACGAGCGTACCAAAGGGAGCGATACGCCGCTGTGAGATTCAGGGGAGGAACGACACCGGGGAGAACTGGCGAACTGACACCGAAATGATACCGAAACACGACAATCTGATAGGGGGATAGTCTACCCTATCGCTGATACTTCGGGAGATTTTAGGCGGCTCTATGGCTGTAATTTTTCCGAAAATCGCCCCGAAACCATACACAAAAACGGGAGGAAGCGCAATATGCCGAGAATGAGCAAAAAGAGGAAACAGGAGCTTTCCTTTTACCTCAATGACCGGGGGCGTGTCACTTACAACGAATTATGCCGGAAATGCCAGCATGGGTGCAAGCAGAGCTTCCGGGCGGTTGTGATTGACTGCCCCCGTTATTTATCCAAACGAGCAAAGAAAAAGGAGGAACACACCGAATGAATTTTGAATTTATGACGATAGACACACCACTGCCGCCCTGTATGCCATTTCCCAGAGCGTTGACAGGATTTCCAGTCAGCAGCACCGCAAAGGTCATGTACTGCCGGATGCTGGACGCTATGCTATCCAAAGGGCAGGAGGACGAGAACGGAATCCTGTTTGTCTGCTTCCCTGTCACAGCCATTGCCGCAGTCCTGTCCCGCAGTCCTATGACGGTCAAGCGTTCTCTGAATGAACTGGAAACCGCCGGACTTATCATGCGGGTGCGTCAGGGCGTTGGAGAACCAAACCGGATTTATGTGCTGATACCGGGAAAGGGGGACGCTGCCCTTGCCTGATACCTCAAAGCTGGAAAAGCTAAACCGGGAGCTGGAGAAAAGCGAAAAGAAACTGCGGAAAGCCATCAATGATGAAAAGGCATTGCAGCACCAGTTAAAGCAGCTTACCCGAAAGGAACGGACGCACCGGCTCTGTACTCGTGGCGGTATGCTGGAAAGTTTTCTACAAGAGCCGGAACGCCTGACAGATGATGATGTCATGCTGTTGTTGAAACTCATTTTTCACAGACAGGACACACAGGAACTGTTGAAAAAACTGCTGGAACGGGAGAAGCCGGAAACCCCTTAGTTTACTAAGGGCGCAATTATACACCACCCAGAGGTTGGTGCATTGCGTTCTCCGAAGGCTCCTCGCCGGAGGGCTGTGATTTTCCGCAGTCATGGTCTGCTCCAAATCAAACAGGGGACGCTACGCTTCCCCTGCGCTGGCTTTCGCCAGCTACCCTTTTGTGGACTTGCCATCTGGGGACACCTTGCATTGCAAGCTGTTCCCAGCCGACAAGTTTTATAAAATATACTATCTTTTCGATAGGCAATGCAGTATAATAAAGACAGCAACAAATTAGAAGTTATAAGTGGACTTTTGCGAAGTTGTATGATACTATTATTTTACAAAGATTTGAAAATTCGTGGATTATTTAACAAATTAGAAGGAGGTATTTTATATGTTTAAAAAGGCTTTTTGGGTTCCTTATGAGGATAGTACCAATTACCCAACTCTTGCAAAAACTATGGAAGCAATTTCAAAATATTGTGAAGAAAATGGCGAGTCTTATACATTTATTAACGATGACGAAGTGGAGATAAATGGAAAAAGATATGAAATATATCGGGGCTACGAAAATGGTAGTAGGGGAAATTACGGTATAAAATGCAAAGAAAAATAATTTCCAGTTTTTCATTCCCTACACATCGGGTCAACTTGCCCCGAACTTTCACAACTAAATACCCGCCGCCTACACAGTGGCACACCAAGCAGGAAATCTGAAAAGGTCTCCTGCTTTTTTTCTGCCCAAGGTGGGGTGGTAAAACGCCACCTCATCCACCAATTACCGAAAGGAGGGACACGAAATGCCCTGCCCACACAACGAAATCACGATTGTTCAGCGCAGCCAGCGGCAGTCTGCGGTTGCCGCCGCTGCTTACCAAAGCGGCGAAAAGCTGTTCTGTGAATACGACCAGCAAGTGAAGCACTACCCGGAAAAGCGTGGTATTGTCCACAATGAAATTCTGCTCCCGGCAAACGCCCCACGGTCGTATGCAGACCGCAATACCTTATGGAACGCCGCCGAAGCGGTGGAAAAGCAATGGAACTCCCAGCTTGCAAGGCGGTGGGTGCTTACCATCCCAAGAGAGATACCACCCGACCAGTATGCTGTCCTTGTCCGGGAGTTTTGTGAGCAGCAGTTTGTTTCCAAAGGCATGATTGCTGATTTTGCAATCCATGACCCCCATCCGCCGGGACACAATCCCCACGCCCATGTCATGCTCACTATGAGGGCAATGGACGAACATGGAAAATGGCTTCCCAAGAGCCGCAAGGTTTATGACCTTGACGAAAACGGGGAACGGATAAAACTTCCGTCCGGCAGATGGAAAAGCCACAAGGAGGATACGGTGGATTGGAACGACCAGAAGTATTGCGAAATCTGGCGGCATGAATGGGAGGTCATCCAGAACCGCTATCTGGAAGCCAATGACCGTCCGGAGCGTGTGGACTTGCGTTCCTATGCCAGACAGGGGCTTGATATTGTCCCCACTGTCCATGAGGGGGCTGCTGTCCGGCAGATGGAAAAGCGTGGTATCCAGACGAATATCGGAAACCTGAACCGGGAAATCAGAGCCGCCAACCGCCTGATGAAGTCCATCCGGCAGCTTATCCAAAACCTCAAAGGCTGGATTACCGAGCTGGGAGAAAAACGAAAAGAACTGCTTGCACAAAAGGCGGCGGAGGAAGCGACACTTCTTCCCAATCTGCTGATGAAGTATATGGAGATACGAAAGGAAGAACGGAAGGACTGGACAAGGGCTGGACAGAACCGGGGGACTTCACAGGACTTAAAGGCAGTCAGCGAAGCCCTGTCCTATCTCCGTCAAAAGGGGCTTTCTACTGTGGAGGACTTAGAAGTATTTCTGGAATCTTCCGGGAAATCAGCCGCAGATTACCGCAGTCAGATGAAGCCAAAGGAAGCCCGCAGCAAAGTGATTGACGGGATTCTTGCCAGCCGGACAGACTGCAAAGAATGTAAGGCTGTCTATGAGAAGTACCAGAAGATATTTTTTAAGAAAACAAAGGAAAAATTCAAACAGGAACACCCGGAGGTTGCCCGGTATGAGAAAGCCGCCGCCTACCTTGCCAAGCACCCGGACGATAAGGACAGTACCCAAAAGGAGCTGCAAGAGGAGCAGGAAACGCTTCTGGAAGAAATTGCAGCCCTGAAAACACCGCTGACCGAGGTACAGGAGGATTTGAAGAAGCTGCGGGATATCCGTTACTGGGTACGGAAAGCCACCCCCGGCACAGAGGAAAGCAAAGAGCCGCCCAAGAAACAGCCTATCAAAGAAGTCTTGCAGGATAAGGCTGACGAGAAAAAAGCACAAAGAACTGCCCCGGTGCAGACAAAACACAAACAACAGGATATGGAACTTTAACAGGCACTTGCCATTTTCAGATTGAGAATGTCAGGTGCTTTTCTTTTTTTCAAGGAGGGATAGATTTGAATGTATTTGAAACTGTGAAGCAGTCCGTCACAACAAGACAGGCTGCGGAGCATTATGGAATCCATATAGGTCGGAACGGGATGGCTTGCTGCCCGTTCCATAACGATAAAACCCCAAGCATGAAGCTGGATCGGCGTTATCACTGCTTCGGCTGCGGTGCAGATGGGGATGTGATTGATTTTGCCGCCGCCCTGTATGGGCTGGGAAAGAAAGAAGCCGCCGTACAACTGGCACAGGACTTCGGGCTTTCCTATGAGGACTGGAAACCGCCGGGAAAGGCAAAAAAGCCCAAGCCCCGGCAGAAATCCCCGGAGGAACAGTTTCAGGAAGCAAAGAACCGCTGCTTCCGTATCCTTGCCGATTATCTCCACCTACTCCGGGAATGGAGAAAAGATTATGCCCCACACTCCCCGGAGGAAGCCTTTCATCCCCGGTTTGTGGAAGCCTTACAGAAGCAAGCCCATGTGGAATATCTGCTGGATGTGCTGCTGTTCGGGGAAACCGAGGAAAAAGCGGCTTTGATTACGGACTACGGAAAGGATGTGATACAGCTTGAACAGCGAATGGCAGAGCTTGCAGCCGCAGACGCAGCAAGAACTAAAAAACACCATAAACGCCATGCAGCCGCCCCAGAGCATTGAGGAAATCAAGGCGGGGCTGGAAACTACCGAGAAAGGCGGTGTCCGTCAGAGCATACGAAACTGCCTGACTGTATTCCAGCGTGACCCGCTGCTTTCCGGGGCTATCGCCTACAACATCCTGACCGACCGCAAAGACATCATAAAGCCCATCGGTTTCCACAGGGAAAGCACCGCCTTAAACGATACGGACATGAAGTATCTGCTTCTCTATCTGGAAGAAACCTACGGGCTTACCAATGAGAAAAAGATTGATAACGCCATCGGGATTGTGGCGAATGAAAACAAGTACCATCCCATCCGGGATTATCTCAATACCCTTGTGTGGGATGGGACAGAGCGAATCCGCTTCTGCCTGCGGCACTTTTTGGGGGCTGACGCAGACGATTACACCTATGAAGCGTTGAAGCTATTCCTGCTGGGTGCAATCTCACGAGCCTTTCAGCCCGGATGCAAGTTTGAAATCATGCTCTGTCTGGTAGGCGGTCAGGGGGCTGGCAAGTCCACCTTCTTCCGTCTGCTGGCAGTCCGGGACGAGTGGTTCTCCGATGATTTGCGGAAGTTGGACGATGACAATGTGTACCGCAAGCTGCAAGGTCACTGGATTATCGAAATGTCGGAAATGATGGCAACCGCAAACGCCAAGAGCATTGAGGAAATCAAGTCATTTTTAAGCCGGCAGAAAGAGGTTTACAAGATACCCTATGAAACCCACCCGGCAGACCGCCCCCGTCAGTGCGTGTTTGGCGGCACTTCCAATGCCCTTGACTTCCTGCCCCTTGACCGTTCCGGCAACCGCCGCTTTATCCCCGTCATGGTGTACCCGGAGCAAGCCGAGGTTCACATTTTAGAGGACGAAGCTGCTTCCAGAGCCTATATCGAGCAGATGTGGGCGGAAGCGATGGAGATTTACCGAAGCGGCAGGTTCAAGCTGGCTTTCAGCCCCGCCATGCAGCGGTATCTCAAAGAACACCAGAGGGATTTTATGCCGGAGGACACCAAAGCCGGGATGATACAGGCGTATCTTGATAAGTACACCGGGAGCATGGTCTGCTCCAAGCAGCTCTACAAGGAAGCCTTGAACCATGTCTTTGACGAGCCGAAGCAATGGGAAATCCGGGAAATCAACGAGATTATGAACCAGTGCATTTCCGGCTGGCGGTACTTCCCAAACCCAAGAATGTTTTCCGAATATGGCAGACAAAAGGGCTGGGAGCGTGAAAACCCGGCAACGGACTCCGGCAACCCGTCTGAAAAAACGATGGACGGTTTTGTGGAGGTCACAGAACAGATGGAGCTTCCATTCTGAAAATGACAGCCCGTTGCATCCCCTGTTGCTATCCCGTTGCCGAGCCGGTTGCCGGGGAAAACCCCATAACTGCGGGCTTTTCTCCCTTATAACAACCAAAACAACAGAAAAATAAAAGAAAAGTATAAATAGTAACCATCGCCAGATTGAGATTGTTTGCAAGGTCTTTTGAAGCCCGTTGCCGGACTTCGTTGCCGACACCCTCTGTCTGGCTATTTTCATGTATGGAGGATAACTGCCTATGGCAAAAAACAAAACAGAGATTCATGTTACAACGGTATTTGACGGGGAACTGGACGCAACCGATGTGTTCGTCAGCCTGATTTCCCAGAAATACGGTAAGACAAATACGAAAGAATATCTTGCTAAAAGGAAAGATATGAGCTATAATGAAGATGAGGTTCAAAAGAGCCAGATACCGTCTGGATTGTGTGGGTAAATGGCTATGATGAACGAAATGGAATACAGAACAATCGGTTCGGCACTTGCCGGAGGGTATCGTGCAGCGGTCTATTGCAGGCTGTCAAAGGACGATGACCTGCAAGGCGAAAGTGCCAGTATCGCAAACCAGCGTGATATGCTGGAAAAATACTGCGAAAAGCAGGGATGGGAGGTTGTGGCAGTCTATCAGGACGATGGCTTCACAGGTCTTAATATGGAGCGTCCTGATTTACAGAGAATGTTGAGAGCCATTGAGCGCAGGCAAATCAACCTTGTCATCACGAAAGACCTCAGCCGACTGGGGCGTAACTATCTGCAAACCGGGCATTTGATTGAGGACTTTTTCCCAAGAAACGGTGTCCGCTATATCGCCATGAATGACGGTATCGACACCCTGCGTGATAACAACGATATTGCCCCGTTCAAGAATATCCTGAACGAGATGTACAGCAAGGATATTTCCAAGAAAGTCCATTCCTCTTATCTTCTGAAAGCGCAGAAAGGACAGTTTACCGGGTGTCTTGCCCCGTTCGGGTATCGGAAAGACCCGGAGGACAAAAACCATCTGCTCATTGACGAGGAAACCGCCCCGATTGTGCGGCTGATTTTCGGATATGCCCTAAACGGTCATGGTCCGAACTATATCCGCAGACGGCTGGAGGAAGAAAAAATCCCCTGCCCCACATGGTGGAACCGGGAACGGGGGCTTCGCAATACCCGCACCAAATGGGAAAAGAAAGACCCGGAAAACGGGCGGTATATGTGGGACTTCTCCGTTATCAAAGACCTTTTGATGAATCCCGTCTACACCGGGGCGATTGCTTCCCAGAAAAAGGACTACCGTTTCAAAATCGGCACGATTGGGGAAAAGAAGCCGGAGGACTGGATTGTGGTGGAGGGACAGCATGAACCGCTGATTGACAGCATGAGCTTTGACATTGTGCAGAACAAGCTGAAATCCCGCCAGCGTCCGGGGCAGACCAATGAAATCAGCCTGTTTGCCGGACTGATAAAATGCGGTGAGTGTGGGAAGTCACTGACGATACGCTACACAAACGCAAAACATCCCCAGCAGATTTACTCCTGCAAAACCTACAATGCCTTTGGAAAGAACCACTGCACCCAGCACCGGATTGATTATGACACCCTTTACAGCCATGTGCTGCGGAAAATCCGGGAATGTGCCAGAGCCGCCCTGATGGACGGGGAAGCGGTTGCCGACCGCTTGACCAATACCTGTGAAGCCGAGCAGCGGGAACAGCGGGAAGCAATGGAACGCTCCCTCACAAGGGACGAGGAACGGATTGAGGTTCTGGACAAAATGGTAATGCGGCTTTATGAGGATATGATTGCAGGGCGTATCAGTGAACAGAATTTCAACACCATGCTGGAAAAGACACAGACCGAGCAAGCGGAGCTTAAAGCAAAAGTGTCCGAGGGCAGAAAGCGGCTGTCCGATGAAGTCCAGCTTGCCAATGACGCAAAACAATGGGTGGAAGCCATTCAGGAATACGCCAATATCACAGAGCTGGACGTAGCCACCCTCAACCGCTTAATCAAAGAAATCGTCGTGCATGAGCGCATTGACGAAGATAAAACAAGACACATTTCTATCGAAATTCATTTTAATCTCAAACCCATCCCAGAGGTGGAACAGGTCACTGCCTGACCTGTCCCGCCGGGACGGTTCTCTTAAAAACACCATATAGATTTTTTGTACGCCGCCGCCCGCCATCGAGCAGAGTTTTACACCTAATTGGGTATAAAACAGCTCATGGCTGGCGGCGGTGTTGCCCTCATCGGCACCACCCTTGTACCTCTGCTCTCCGGACTGTTCGGTTAATCACAAAACAAGGAGGTAATCGCCTTTGGACAGCATACTCCAACAGATCACAGACTGGCTGAAAGAAATGCTCGTTTCAGCTATTATGGGAAATCTGTCGGGGATGTTTGAGTCCGTCAACAACCAGGTTGGCGAGATAGCAACCTCCGTTGGCATGACCCCGGCGAATTTTTCGCCGGGTGTCTTTGCCATGGTACGAAACATCTCCGAGTCAGTGATTATCCCAATCGCAGGCTTGATTCTGACCTTCATTGCCTGTTATGAGCTAATTCAGATGATTATTGACCACAACAATCTGGCAAATTTTGAAACCTGGATCTTCTTCAAATGGGTGTTCAAGACTTTTGTTGCGGTCATGTTAATCACAAACACATTCAATATCACGATGGCTGTGTTTGATGTGACACAGCACGTTATAAACGCAAGCGCCGGTATCATATCCGGAAATACTGCCATAGATGCTTCGGCATTGGAAACAATGGAAGAAACGCTGATGGCAATGGATTTGGGTCCTTTGCTCGGCTTGTTCCTGCAATCCTTTATCGTGCAGGTCACGATGTCCGCTTTGGCAATCATCATCTTTGTGATCGTCTACGGTCGAATGATTGAAATTTATCTGATGGTCAGCCTTGCCCCGATTCCGCTTTCCACTTTTGGAAACAGAGAACAGAGCAATATCGGACAGAATTATCTGCGTTCGCTGTTTGCAATCGGATTCCAGGGATTCCTGATTATGATCTGCGTGGGCATTTATGCGGTGCTGATTCAGTCTATCGCATTCAGTGATGACATCATCGGTTCTATCTGGGGTGTTATGGGCTACACCGTCCTTTTGTGCTTCACCCTGTTTAAGACTGGTTCGCTTGCGAAGGGTGTATTCAGCGCTCACTAAGGGAAGGAGGAAATTGTTTGGCAGCGTATATTCCCGTACCTCGTGACCTGACGAGGGTAAAAACAAAAGTGTTCTTCAATCTGACGAAACGGCAGTTACTTTGCTTTGGTGCGGCGGCGCTCATCGGAGTGCCGATTTTCTTTCTGGTCAAAGCAACCGGAAATGTGAGCCTTGCAGCACTGTCCATGATGATCGTCATGTTACCGTTGTTCTTTCTGGCAATGTATGAAAAGGATAGTCAGCCGTTGGAAGTGGTTGTAGAACACTTCATTCAGACCAAATTCGTTCGTCCCAAGGTTCGCCCTTATCAGACGGACAACTATTATGACGCTTTGATGCGTCAGTACAAACTGGAAAAGGAGGTTGAACGAATTGTTTTTCAAAAAGAAGCCACAGGCAAGAAACATCAAAATGCCTGCAAATCTGAATCGGAAGCAGCAGCGAGAAATTAAAGCTGTTGTGGAACGGGCAAAGAAGGACAACGGTATTCCGCAGACTGCACAGCAGTCCATTCCCTTTCAGAGAATGTTCCCGGATGGCATCTGCCGTGTCACTGACAGTTATTACACCAAGACCATTCAGTTTCAGGACATCAACTATCAGCTGGCACAGCAGGAAGATAAGACTGCCATCTTCGATGAGTGGTGCAGTTTCCTGAATTTCTTTGACAGCTCCATTCACTTTGAGCTTTCCTTTATGAACCTGAGTACCGATGCTGAAAGCTTTGAAAAGAGTATCCGTATCCCGTTCAAGAAGGACAGCTTCAATCCCGTCCGTGCCGAGTATAGCCAGATGCTGAAAAAGCAGTTGGCGCAGGGCAACAACGGCTTGACCAAAACCAAGTACCTGACATTCGGCATTGAAGCCGAATCCATGCGGCAGGCAAAGCCGAGACTCAACCATATCGAAAACGATCTGCTCAATAACTTTCGGCGTTTGGGTGTCATTGCCACTACCATGAACGGCAAAGAGCGGCTGCATCTGATGCACTCTATGTTCCACATGGGTGATAATGATAAGTTCTTCTTCGATTGGAAGTATCTTGTGGAATCCGGGCTGTCCGTAAAGGACTTCATTGCTCCGACGGCGTTTGCCTTTAAGACCAACCGCACCTTCCAGATGGGCAGTATCTTCGGTTCGATGTCTTATCTGGCAATTACGGCATCAGACCTGTCTGATCGTATGCTGGCGGATTTTCTGGATATGGAATCCACGCAGATCGTGACCATGCACATCCAGTCGGTTGACCAGACTGCGGCGATTAAGACCATCAAGAGAATCATCACCGAGCTTGACCGTTCCAAAATCGAGGAACAGAAAAAGGCTGTGCGTTCTGGCTATGACATGGACATTATCCCATCTGACCTTGCTACCTATGGTAAAGATGCGAAGTCACTTCTGAAAGAATTGCAGAGCCAGAATGAGCGAATGTTCATGGTGACATTTCTGGTGCTGAACACCGGGCGCACCGAGCAGGAACTGGAGAACAATGTGTTCCAGGCACAGAGCATCGCCCAGAAGCATAACTGCAATCTGCGTCGTTTGGATTTTCAGCAGGAATCCGGACTGATGAGCAGCCTGCCTTTGGCACAAAACCTGATTGAGATTCGTCGTGGCCTGACTACCAGTTCCACGGCTATTTTTGTGCCTTTCACCACGCAGGAGCTGTTCCAGAATGGTGGAGAAACGCTCTATTACGGGCTGAATGCTCTGTCGAACAACCTTATCATGGTGGACAGAAAGAAGCTCAAGAACCCCAACGGACTGATTCTGGGTACTCCCGGTTCCGGTAAATCCTTTTCCGCAAAGCGTGAAATCACCAATGCGTTCCTGGTTACGGATGACGATATTATCATCTGCGACCCCGAAGCGGAATATGCGGCTCTGGTTCACAAGTTCAATGGTCAGGTGGTAAAAATCAGCTCCTCCAGTACCAACTATATCAACCCTATGGACATCAACCTGAACTACTCTGAGGATGACAACCCGGTAGCACTGAAAGCTGATTTTATCCTGTCCCTCTGTGAGTTGATTATGGGCAGTAAGGATGGCTTGCAGCCTATCGAAAAGACGGTTATCGACCGTTGTGTGCATCAGATTTACCAGAGATATTTCGACAATCCTGCCCCTGAGAATATGCCGATCCTTGAGGATTTGTATGATGCCCTTCTGAAACAGGACGAAAAGGAAGCCCACCATGTAGCGACCGCCTTGGAAATCTATGTTAAGGGTTCTCTGAAACTGTTTAACAACAGAACCAATGTGGATATTCAGAATCGTCTGGTGTGCTTCGACATTAAGGAGCTGGGCAATCAGCTGAAAAAAATCGGTATGCTGATCGTTCAGGATCAGGTCTGGGGGCGTGTAACTGCCAACCGTTCTGCCGGTAAATCGACCAGATATTATATTGACGAGTTCCATCTGCTTCTGAAGGAAGAACAGACGGCAACCTATTCCGTAGAAATCTGGAAGCGATTCCGTAAATGGGGCGGCTTGCCGACCGGTATTACTCAGAATGTCAAAGACCTGCTTCGTTCCCCGGAGATTGCCAACATCCTCGAAAACTCTGATTTCATCTATATGCTGAATCAGGCAAGCGATGACCGAAGTATTCTGGCACAGCGGTTGAACATTTCGCCGCATCAGCTGTCCTATGTAACCAACTCCGGTGAGGGCGAAGGACTTCTGTTCTATGGCAATGTGATTCTGCCGTTCATTGACCGATTCCCGACAGATCTGGAACTGTATCGCATTATGACCACGAAGTTAAACGAGGTGGCACAGGAAAAGGAGGCGTAATGTATGGCGAAAAGACCTACACGACTCCGTTTTACCGAAGATGACCTTGCAGATTCTCATGTGAAGAAAGCTGCCGACCGTGCAGATAAGGCGGTTGATAGGGCTGAAAAAGCGGCAGACAAATTGGCTTCTAAAAAGGCAAAGCCGAAGCTAAAGCTGGAAACAGATGCAGCCGGTTCCCGTAAAGCAAAGCTCCGTTTTGAAAAAGCGGAGTTTACGGAAATCGAGCGCCCATCTGTGGCAAAGCACATGGCAAGCCGTGGTGCCGCAGTCACGCTCACATCCAAAGCACATCGGGCGGTGTCAGAATATGAGGATGATAATATCGGCGTTCAGGCTGTGCAGGAAACGACCAAGGCTGTTGAATCCACTGTCTATACCGTCGATCATGCCGTTTACAGTCACAAGCTGAAAGCCTACGACAAGGCGGAAAAGCTGGTTGAGAAGTCAGATAAAGCAAATGTAAATGCCCTGTATGAGAAGTTCAAAAAGGACAACCCCGATGCCGGTTCCAATCCCTTTTCCCGTTGGCAACAGAAAAGGGCAATCAAGAAAGAATATGCTGCCGCCAAAGCCGGTAAGAATACCGCTTCGACAACGGCTTCTGCATCTAAGGGTGCAGGCAAGGCAACGGGCAAAGCAGCTCAGGGAGCCAAGAACATCACAGAAAGAGTAACGGAGTTCTGCACCACACACTCTAAAACGATTCTGTTTGTTTTGATTGCCGGACTGCTTTTTATGATACTCTCAGGGATGTTCTCGTCTTGTTCGGCTATGTTCCAAGGCGGCACACAGATCATTCTGGGAACTTCTTTTACTGCAAAAGAGGAAGATATTATTGGTGCGGACAATGATTACAAGGCTTTGGAAGCTGCGCTCCGCAATAAAATCAATAATATCGAGCGTACTCATAGCGGATATGACGAGTACCGGTATGACCTTGATGAAATCAACCACAATCCTTATGAGCTGGCGGCGTATTTGACGGTGAAGTTTGAGGATTACACCAGAGATGAGGTGCAGGCTACCCTGCAATGGCTATTTGAGCAACAATATGAGCTGACCCTGACGGAAGTAGTAGAGATTCGTACACGAACAACATCTTCTACTGATCCCGAAACGGGAGAGACAACAACAGAGGAAGAAGATTACGAATATTATATTCTGAATGTGAAGCTCAGAAATAAGGGCTTGAACAGTGTGATTTCAAATTCCGGCTTGTCGGAAGATGATATGGAGCGATATAGAATTTTGCTTCAGACAAGGGGCAACAGACCGGATATTTTCGGAAATGACATTTACGCCACCCCTGGCGGCGAGTACACCGATTATGATATTCCGGGCGAAGCGCTGACAGACACAAGATTTGCCAATATGATTCGGGAAGCTGAAAAATATCTGGGATACCCGTATGTGTGGGGCGGCAGCAGCCCGTCTACCTCCTTTGACTGCTCCGGATTTGTTTCCTATGTAATCAATCACTGCGGAAACGGTTGGAGTGTTGGTCGTTTGACCGCAAACGGTTTGATGGGCGTATGCGACATTATCCCGAAAAGCTCTGCCAAACCGGGAGATTTGATTTTCTTCCAAGGCACTTATGATACCTCCGGTGCATCACACGTTGGTATCTATGTTGGCAATGGTATGATGATCCACTGCGGAAACCCCATTTCCTACGCTTCTATCGAATCGAATTACTGGCAACAGCATTTTTACTGCTTCGGCAGAATCAGAAACTAAAGGAGGGATGGCGATTGAGTGCCAAGTTAGACAGAATAGGTGCAGACCTTGAAAAAGCCCGTAAGAAACGGGCAGAATGGGATGCTAAGGTGAAAGACCTGGAACGCAGATACCGTGAGGAGGAAAATTCCGAAATCCATGAGATGGTTCATGCTGCGAACCTGAATCCCGAACAGCTTTCCGAGCTGCTCCGTATGTTTGCTGCGGATATGGCTCCGAAGCCTGATACGATCAATACTATGAATGAGGAGGAAACGCAGAATGAGATTTAAGAAAATTGGAGCCGCATTGCTGGCGTGTGCAATGTGTTTTGGCGTGTTTTCTACAACGGCATTTGCCTATGTAGATGAAAGCGTAGCGACTGAAGAACCTGCGGTCGAAGAAAAAGTTCCCGAAACAGAGCCGGAGGAGCCGATGCTACCGCTTACTCCCGACGGCAATCTGACTTTGGTTGATGACGCTGGCTCGCCTACGAAAAGCGGAAAGCAGTTCATTACCGCTGTAACCAAAAACGGAAACTACTTCTATATCATCATTGACCGTGATGATAAGGGCGAGGAAACCGTGCATTTTCTGAATCAGGTGGATGAAGCCGACCTGCTCAAGCTGATGGACGAGGAAGAAGTTGCAGAGTTCACCAAGCCGGTTGAGGAAACAAAGCCGGAAGTAGTTGAAACAGTTCCTGAAATTACAGAACCGACACCGGAGGAAAAGCCGAAATCCACAAATATGCTCCCGGCGATTCTTACTCTGATTGTGCTTGCCTGTGGTGGTGGATTCTTCGTATTTAAGAAAGTCCAGGAAAAGAAGAAGGCACAGGAAGCGGCAAAGCCTGACCCAGATGCTGATTATGTGGACGATGACGAGGACTATGGGTACGATCCGGAGTTTGAGGACGACGATGAAGATAGCTCCGTCGATGAAGATGATAATGAACCTGTGTAAACAGGATAGGCTTGATGCCTGGGGCAGCCTTCGGGTTGCCTTTACATAGTTTCCGCTTTCAAAAAATAAAAAAATTTGCGTTTTTGAAAGTGACATCTTGCATATACTATTAGCAGACAGTATAATAAGTACAGCGAAGCGGTTTCGAGAAATGAAAAAACTTCAATTTTTGAAAGCGGGTGACTATATGAAAACAATCACGAGAGCAAAATATCTCGATAGAATCATTGAACTGAATGGTACTCCTGACATCAAGATCATCACGGGCATTCGTCGATCTGGTAAGTCCAAATTGATGCAGGCGTATATTGCGTATCTGAAAAGCAATTTTGAAAACATCAATATTATCTTCATCGACTTCATGGATTTGGCGTATGAAGAAATCAAGGAATACCATGCCTTACACGCCTATGTGGAAGAACATTATCAGGAAGGAAAAACGAACTACCTGTTTGTAGACGAGGTTCAGATGTGTCCCAAGTTTGAGTTGGCAATCAATAGCCTGTACTCTAAGGGAAAATACGACATCTATGTAACAGGCTCTAATGCTTTCCTGTTGAGTGCAGATCTGGCAACTCTGTTTACCGGACGCTATATTGAAATTCATGTGTTTCCTTTCAGCTTCCAGGAATATTGCCAGTATTATGATGATATTAGTGACAAAGATAAGCTCTTTGATGAGTACGCTATCAAGGGCGGTTTAGCAGGTTCCTATGCTTATAGAACCGAAAAAGACAGAACAAACTATATCAAAGAGGTCTACGAAACGATTGTTACAAGGGATTTGGTACAGAAATATACTCTCCCGGACACTTTGGTTTTACAACGTCTGAGCGAGTTCCTTATGGATAATATCAGCAACCTGACTTCTCCGAATAAGGTCAGTCAGCTACTGACAGCAAATGAGACTCCAACCAATCATGTAACCGTCGGCAAGTACATTAAGTATTTGTGCAATGCTTTTGTATTTTATGATATTAAGAGATATGACATCCGAGGTAAGAAATACCTTGAAAGCTCTGAAAAGTTCTATTTGTGTGACAGCGGTATTCGATATGCAATACTGGGAAGCAGAAATATAGACTATGGCAGAGTATATGAAAACGTTGTTTGTATCGAGCTTCTTCGCCGTGGATATGATGTCTATGTCGGCAAGCTCTATCAAAAGGAAATCGACTTTGTTGCTCAGAGAGGTAGCGAAAAGATTTATATTCAGGTCAGCGACAACATTTCCGGGCAGGAAACATTTGAGAGAGAATGCTCTCCTCTGCTTCAGATTCGAGACGCTTATCCGAAAATGATTATTGCCAGAACCAAACATCCCCAATATAGCTATGAAGGAATCGAAATTCACGATATAGCCGATTGGTTGCTACAAGAATAAGCAAGGTGAAATATCTCCGTCATTCTCTTTTGAAATGATGGAGATATTTTTATTATGACGGAGATTGTAGAACAGAAAATTGTATCAGGTTGCAAAAATCCTTTCCGAACTTTTTACATAGCAGTCATGCACTACGGTGTGTGGCTGCTTATTTTTTTGTGAAAGGAGCAGATGCAAATGAAATTAGTTTTGGCTGAAAAGCCTTCGGTTGCACAGAGTATTGCCAAAGTGTTAGGTGCTGCCAAGCGTGAGGATGGCTACTTAGAGGGAAACGGATATGTGGTCAGCTGGTGTGTAGGGCATTTGGTGGAGCTGGCACAGCCGGAAGTCTATGATGCGAAGTACAGCAAATGGGCTTATGCAGACCTTCCTATCTTCCCGATGGACTGGCAGTATGAGGTTTCTGCCGGTACGAAAAAACAGTTTGGGATTCTGAAAAAGCTCATGGCCAGAGAAGATGTTGCGAGTCTTGTGTGTGCAACAGATGCCGGTCGTGAGGGCGAGCTGATCTTTCGGTTGGTGTACCACAAAGCCGGGTGCAGAAAGCCGTTTGAGCGGCTTTGGATTTCCTCGATGGAAGATGTAGCAATCAAGGAGGGCTTTGAAAATCTCAGGTCTGGAACGGAATATGATGCTTTGTATGAAGCAGCACTGTGTCGAGAACGAGCCGACTGGATTGTTGGTATTAACGCTACTCGACTTTTTTCGACCCTTTACGGGCAGACCCTGAATGTTGGTCGTGTTATGACCCCTACCCTTGCTATGGCTGTTATGCGAGAAGCTGCCATTTCCGCATTCAAGCTTATCGACAGTTTCAATGATATGCTCTGCCGTTTTCATTTGCTTCACCTCCGAATCGCACACAGAAAACATATTCTGTGCTTGAGGATTTTACTCTTTATCTTTATGCTTTCTGTATTTCTTCGGAGTGTACTTTTCCCGTGCTGTTTTCTTAGAGTCCATATAAACTGACATAATCGCCTGGAAGAATACATCTTTTGCGTCCTCGTCCAATTCTCCACCGGCAAACAGAGAATTTACACGACCCAACACTTCCTGAGCTTCTTTTGCTCCTTTTGAACCGAAGTTTTCCTTTGCCTCTAAAATAAACATATCCTGATCTATATGGCTCTGGCTATCCGTTTCAGATTCGTCCAAAAGATAGGACACAGAGATATGCAGTGCTTCAGCAAGTTTTCTGATGTTGCTTTTTCTGGGGAGTGTTCCGAGCTGCTCATAGGTGTAAAGGGATCTTTCGGAAATGCCGGTCATCTGGGCAAGCTCCGTTTGAGATAGGTTCATAGCCAAACGAGCTTCTTTAATTTTTTCTCCAAATGTCATGGTAGTATCCTTCCTTTCAAAAATATTTATTCGTAACTTCCGATTATTTGTTGACAAACTTCTGGAAAATGCTATAATAAGAATCATAACAGAAGTTTTAATTCCACTTAATTATATATCGGAACTTTTATAAAGTCAAGAACTTCCGATTTCACTTCTGTTATTTTAATCAAATATCGGAAGTTATAGTCATTCTTGTCCCATGGTATTTGTTTCCCTTTAGCCAAGTGACAGGAGTTAGAAAGGAATTCTTATTTTATGGATTAGGCTGAAAGGAGATTCTGAATGAGCAGATATAATACACAGGTATTAAGCAGTATTCGAATGCTTTGCCGGATGCAGAACATTGACGAGAAGGTTCTGTATGAAAGAGCAAAGCTGATTTTATCCATATATCGAGAGGTGTGCTGGTCTACCATTGATCGTGCGAATGATGTATGTGATACCCTTATTTGTACTTACGGTGACAGCTTAGATGGTGCATTGATTTATCTGGAGAACTTTGCTCCGGATGAAGCGAGAGAACGATTTGAAGAACGCATTCGCAGCTTATTTGAGACAAAGTGGATCATTGAACTGGTAGATATGGCTATGTTGAAAATCAGAGAATATCCAGATAAAGGCGCTCTGTACTGTGAGATTATCTCAAAGGCATATCTCAACCGCTTCAAGTACAGGGAATCAGAAATGCTGGAGGTTTTGAATATGGAACGCAGCACCTACTATGACCGAAAGAAAGAAGCGATACTGTTATTTGGTCTGTCACTTTGGGGAACAGCCATTCCTAAATTGAAAGATTTCCTGGAAAGTGCCCGGGAGGAAGAAGCATTGTGTTATTGTGAATGCTAAGACAGGATTTTAGTCCGACTAAAATCCGATGAAAATACGACGGTTCCCCTACTGAAAGTCCGACTTGTCCAGTGTTAAAATGGCTATGCTGGGAGATAGCGGCATAAAATTGAATAGAGAGAGTTACGCCTCGTGCCTGTAATGGGTACGGGGCTTTTTTTATACCTGCCTATTTTCCCCCATAATTAACACAAAGGCATGAACGAGAGCTTGGAGTAATTTACTCCGGCTCTTTTTTTATGCCTGCAAGGAGGACAGGCAGATGGCAAAGGGTATTGAGAATCGGGCACGATCTCCTCCCGCTGTTTTTGATTTTGCAACTTCACAAATTCAAAAACACGGAGGAACGAAAATGTATTACGACTTGGTTGAAAGCGGAAAAAGAATTAAAGCCTTGAGAAAGGAACATGGGCTTACACAGGAACAGCTTGCGGAGCAGTTAGGTGTTGCCGCAAACACCATTGCACGAATTGAAACCGGCAACAGAGGTATCTCTATTGATTTGGCAATCGAACTGGTTGTGCGCTTTGAGACAACCCTTGATTACATATTTTTAGGTCGTGAATAACCTCAAAACTATACCTACGAGGCAATAAAAACTTGCATGAGGAACAGGTACAATTTAGATACAGCCAAAGAAAATCGGCTGCTTGATCCTTGAAAACTGAATACACAGTCATCGAATACGTTCCTGTTGCCGGTGCGAGAGCATCAGCCACATCAGCGGTACGCCGAGACGTATCGGATAGAGAAACAGAACGACTTTCTTCTATAAATTAAGCGCTTGTCTCTCTCCCGATGCCAGCGATCAATACTGGCTTGTAAATATTGGGTTGCTCCCAATACGGCCATGAAAGCAACAGGATTAAAGATACTTCTCTACGGAGCTGGCGGAGAACCCGGCAGAGGTTAGATTCCTATGGAACTGATTCGCAATCAGTCGTTCGGTGATTCCCTGAGGGCGTAAGCCCTCTTTCCCAGGGGTGCGTGGCAAATATGGGACACATAGACTTTTGGACTGACTGCCTGATTCCTTTCTGGCAGTCAGTTATTACATAGCCAACGAAAGGAGGTCATGGCACATGATGAAAGAAAATTGGGTATATTGCCGTGGTGATATTTATTGCGCCAAGCTGGACCCGGTAGTTGGGTCGGAACAAGGCGGCATCCGTCCGGTTATCGTCATTCAGAACGATACCGGTAATAAACACGCTCCCACATTGATTGTGGCAACGGTCACCACCAGAATCCATAAGAAAGCGAATATGCCGACGCACTTTGTTATTTACGACAATCCTGCATTCAAAGAAGCGTCCGTTGTTCAGCTGGAACAGATTCGTACCATTGATAAAAGCAGGATTGATAATTACTTAGGTAAGGTAACGCCCCGTGAAATGGTAGCGATTGAGAAAGCCTTATCTGTCAGCCTGGCAATGGAACAGCTGAAAAAGCGTTCCCCAAAACATAAAGCAAAGAGAGCGAAGGAGTGAACATAAATGTTTGAAGAAAGAATCGCTGCCATGAATCAGCGCACCGAAGAAGCGATGGCTGCTAACGCAGTTCAGTTTGATAAGAGAACCTATACGGTTGATGAGATTCAGGATATTCTGGGCATCAGCAGAACCAGCGCATACAACCTTGTGAAAAAGAAAGTTTTCCATAGCGTCCGCATCGGTGGCAGTATCAGAATCTCCAAAAAGAGTTTTGATGAGTGGTTGGATCATCAAATGTAAGATTTGTCAAGGGCGTCGTACAACCCGGCGACAAACTTCAAAACATATTGAGAGTTCGATAAAATGTAGCCATGACAAGAAACACATGGCTACATTTTTTACATAGGAGGTTGTACGATGGCGGAAATGAGAAAACGCACGAGTATGTCTGTTCTGGAAATGGGCAGGATGCTCGGTCTTGGTAAAACGGAGTCATACTGGCTCATTAAGAAGAATTACTTCAAAACCATTCTTGTCGGCAACACCATGAGGGTGATGATCGACAGCTTTGAAGAATGGTATGCCAATCAGTTCAAATACCAGAAGGTCGATGGAACCCCTCCCGGCGAGGAATTGAAGAAAACTACATATTCAATGGAGGAGCTTGGACAGCGCCTTGGGCTGAAAGAAGCGACTGCTTACGAACTGGTTGCCAAAGGGCATTTTGATGTGGTCGATGTCCTGGGCAAGCGCAGAGTGACAAAGGAGAGCTTTGAAAGATGGTATGCTTCTCAAACCGATTACCGCACGGTAGAGGATCAGGAACTGGATGCAGATATTATGGCATCCACCTACGGTCTGCCGGAAATGGCAAGAATGCTTGGGGTACATCGTCAGACCATTTACTATATCGTTGCCAATGAAGATTTTGAGCTTATCAAGGTTGGCAGGTATAAGCGAGCTACCAAAGAGAGCTTTGAAAAATGGTATCACAATCAGACCCGCTACCAGTTAGCGGAAGATAGACAGGAAAGGAGCTGATTACATGGCATCTATCGTTAAGAGAAAAAAGAAGTATTCTGTGGTTTATACATACACCGATGAGAACGGCAACAAGCGTCAGAAGTGGGAAACCTTTGAAACGAATGCCGAAGCAAAGAAAAGGAAGTTGCAGGTTGAATATGAGCAGGAGTCCGGAACCTTTATTCCCCCTTCTGCTAAAACCGTCAATGATCTTTTGGATGAGTATATGTCAATCTATGGTGTGAACACCTGGGCGATGTCTACCTATGAAAGCAGAAAGAGCCTGATTGCAAACTATATTCGTCCCCTCATCGGTGATATGAAGCTGGAGGATGTCACGCCGAGAATCATGGACAAGTATTACCGAGATTTGCTTTCTGTCAAAGCGGTTTCTTCTAAGTATGTAAAAGCCCGTACAGAATATCTGACTCCGCATACTGTCCGAGAGGTTCACAAGACATTGCGAAATGCTTTCAATCAAGCGGTCAAGTGGGAATTGATGACCAGAAACCCTGTGGAGCACGCTACGCTGCCGAAAGAAGAACACAAGACCAGGGATATCTGGACAGCAGAAGTGCTCCAGAAGGCTCTGGAAGCCTGTGACGATGATATTCTTCGTCTGGCTATTAACCTTGCCTTCTCCTGTTCCCTGCGAATGGGCGAGCTTCTGGGGCTTACCTGGGACTGTATTGACATTTCCCCCACCAGTATTGAACTTGGTCAGGCAAGCATCTTCGTTGAAAAGGAGTTGCAGAGAGTAAATCGTGAAGCGATGGCAGATCTGGACGGTAAGGACATCATGTTCAAGTTCCCACCGACCTTCGCCAGTACGCATACCGCATTGGTTCTCAAAACTCCTAAGACCAAAACAAGTGTCCGCAAGGTGTTCTTACCGAAAACCGTAGCGGAAATGTTGGTACAGCGAAAGGCTGACATCGAAGAACTGAAAGACCTTTTCGGTGACGAGTTCGTAGACTTCAATCTGGTTTTCTGTTCTTCCAATGGCAAGCCGATTGAGGGGCAGGTTATCAACCGTGCTTTCAATAAGCTGATTGAGGAGAAGGGACTGCCGAAAGTGGTTTTCCATAGTCTCCGACATTCCAGTATCACTTACAAGCTGAAGCTGAACGGCGGCGATATGAAATCCGTTCAAGGCGATTCCGGTCATGCACAGGTCAAGATGGTAGCGGATGTTTACTCCCATATCATCGACGATGACCGCAGACTGAACGCTGAAAGAATGGAAGCTGCGTTCTACTCAGGCAGACAGGCAACGCCTGAGCCGGTTCAACCAGCCGCAACGGAAAGCTCCGCTGATGATAAAGAACTTCTTCTGAAGCTTCTGCAAAATCCGGAAATGGCAGCACTCCTGAAGTCGCTGGCAAAAACATTATAGTAACTGCAAGGGCAGATCCTTTTACATAGCTACAATAGCTGTAAAAGGGTCTGCCCTTATTTTTTTGTTATGGAGGTCAACGAGTATGGATAGAATCTTTATGGACGAGTATTACGAGCATCTGAGAGCTGACAATATCGAGGCATTTTCCAAGGAAAGGAACGACGAATATGTTGGCAGAGCTGAGGAATACAAAGCAGCAAAGTCGGCATTGCTTGAAGGATTGGGACTTGAGCATTTGTTTGACCATAGCCATGAACTGACTCCGAAAGAGAAAGAAATATGGATGCTGTTCGATAGGGTTGATGTAGCAGAGCTTCTTGCAAGGGATGCTTTTGCCAAGGGTGCTTATATGCTCGGCGCTGAGGATAGAGAGATTATGCTGAAATAAAAAAAGACCTGCTTCGGCGGGTCTAAATTACATAGAATCATTGAGTCTGAAAAACCTTTGAAATTCTTAATAATTCTGGTTGAAAAATTCATTTTGAAATGATATATAAAACAGACTGAAATCTGTGTCTAAGGACACCCGCACCCTCACACGAGAATGAATAGGATTTCCTATCATTTCGCATCACGAGAAGTTACATAGTGACATTTACTTGCACTTGCAACGTCCACCAAAAATCGAAAGACTTGCTAATTTCGAGCCAATCGGACGGTGTAAAATCCCTCTGAATTAGCTATCACAGCGTAGTATCAGATGGGATTTGAAATGCTGAAAAACCTTGTATTTCCAAGCATTTTTAAGCATTAGATGCCACTTCCCGATGTCGTATCGGGTCTACTCCTAAGCGTGGGGCCGGAGGTTCAAATCCTCTCTGGGACGCCAAAAAGCAGCGCTGCAAGCCTTTTTTGGGGCTTGCAGCGCTTTTTGCTTCTCCTTCTCCCGGTGATTTCCACTTTCGTTACCGGGAAATTTTTATGCGCCGATACCAGAGCGGCAATTCAGATAACCCGGAATGAATACAGTTGCCGCAGAGAACTTGCGGCGGGGGCGTTTGTAGTGTAAAATGTAGGTAATGATATTTGCGTGAGCACGCAAATATACAAAATGACGTGCTTTTGGGGGAATGCGGCGCCACCGAAGGCACCGTGCAAAAAACAACTCTCTGTTGAAAGGTGGGCGTAGAATTGAATGTAAAACTGAAAGAAAAAATCAGAGAGTCGCTCTCTGCCGTGCTTCCGATCACCGGGATCGTCCTGATGCTCAGCATCTTTGTGATCCCGATGGAGCTGGGAAGCGTAGTCATGTTCCTGACAGGCGCCCTGATGCTGATCGTTGGCATGGGCTTTTTCCAGCTCGGTGCAGAGATGGCGATGACGCCGCTCGGCGAAGGCGTTGGCGTGCAGATCTCCAAAATGAAAAAACTGCTTACAGTCCTGCTGACAGGGTTTCTCATGGGCGTCATCATTACCGTGTCGGAGCCGGACCTGCAGGTTCTTGCGGGGCAGGTGCCGTCTGTGCCGAACATGGTGTTGATCATGACGGTGGCTGTTGGCGTGGGGCTGTTTCTGGCGCTGGCCATCGTGCGTATCCGCTATAAGATCAGTCTGTCGATGCTGCTGATCGTTTGCTATCTGGCACTCATTCTGGTGTCTGCTTTTGTGCCCAAGGAGTTCTTGGCAGTGGCCTTCGACTCCGGCGGCGTCACCACCGGCCCGATGACCGTACCTTTTATTATGGCTATGGGTGTCGGGCTGGCCTCGGTGCGCAGCGATAAAAATGCGGCAAATGACAGTTTCGGTCTGGTGGCGCTTTCCAGCGTGGGGCCGATTCTGGCGGTGCTGATCCTCGGCTGTTTCTTTAAGCCGACCGAGGCGGCCTACACCCTTACCGATGTTGCCACCGTTGTCACCACGCAGGATGTTGCCCGGGTGTTTGCGCAGGGGCTGCCGCTCTACGCCAGGGAGGTGCTTCTTTCACTGGTGCCGATCCTCTGGGTGTTTTTGATTTTCCAATGGCTGACCCACCGCTACCATGGGCTGCAAATCAAGCGCATCATCGTCGGCTTTGGCTACACCTATATTGGGCTGGTGCTGTTTTTGTGCGGTGCCAATGTCGGGTTTGCACCCGTTGGCGCCTACCTTGGCAAGGAGCTGGCAGGGCTGTCGTTCCGCTGGATTCTGGTTCCCATCGGTGCGCTGATCGGCTACTACATCGTCAAGGCAGAGCCTGCCATTCAGGTGCTGAACCATCAGGTGGAGGCCGTCACAAACGGCGCCATCTCGGTCAAAATGATGAACCGCTGTATGCAGATCGGTGTGGCAGCCAGTGTCGGTCTGGCCATGCTGCGCGTGCTGACCGGCATATCCATCCAGTGGTTTGTCATCCCCGGGTACATCATTGCGCTGGTGCTGTCCCGTATGGTGCCGGATATTTTTATCGGTATTGCGTTTGACTCCGGCGGCGTTGCCAGCGGCCCGATGACCTCGACCTTTTTGCTGCCGCTCAGCATCGGCGTATGTGAGGCGCTGGGCGGCAACCTGATGACCGATGCGTTCGGTGTTGTTGCGCTTGTTGCCCTGACGCCGCTGATCGCCATCCAGCTTATGGGGCTGGTATACAAGCTGAAAACCGCCAAGCGGACGCAGACCGTACCGGCTGCAATCGCCGATGACTGCGACATGATCGTTGATCTTGAGGAGGGCGACTAAAATGGAGCATGCGAAGAAAGTGTCATTTCAGCTGCTGGTGCTGATCACAACGCCGAAGCTGGCGGAGCACGCAGCCGAGATGTTCAAAAAAGGGGCGCTGCCGCTGCAATACCGCTTTAATGCCGAGGGGACGGCCTCCAGCGAGATCATGGATATGCTAGGCCTTGGCAGCATTGACAAAAGTGTTCTGGTCAGCATGGTCCCGAAGCATTTGTCCCCGATTTTGATGGAAAAGCTCTACACAGAATTGCAGCTGCACAAAGCCAACACCGGCATTGCTTTTACGATCCCTTTGAACGGTGCAAACAACATGATCTTGCGTATTCTGGACCACGATGCAGGCAAGGATGTTCTGAATACCAGCGGAAAGGAAGAAAACAGTATGTCTGAAACGAAACACTCTCTGGTTGCAGCGATCGTGAACAGCGGCTTCAGCGATGATGTGATGAAGGCGGTTCGTGCGGCGGGTGCCACCGGCGGCACCGTCATCCGCAGCCGGCGCATCGGCAATGAGGAGGCGACCGGCTTTTGGGGACTGAGCGTGCAGGATGAAAAGGAAATCGTTCTGGTTCTGACGGAATCCGCCAACAAGGTGGCCCTTATGCAATCCTTGGGCGAAAGCTGCGGTATGCACAGTGCGGCGCAGGGGATCTTTATGTCGATGCCGATCGACTCGGTTGCCGGCCTGTAAGAGCGGCTGCCGGCCGGATTGTTTACAATTTATGGTGGATTATCCGGCCCCGGCGTGCTACACTAGCCGTATCAGGAAATAGGAAAGGGGCATTTGCCATGTGTACCGCAGCAACTTATAAGACAGCAGATTTCTATTTCGGACGCAATCTTGACTATGAATTCTCCTATGGGGATGAAGTCACGGTCACGCCGCGCAGCTATCCGTTTGCCCTGCGCTGCATGGGGGATTTCCGCACAAGGTATGCCATGATCGGCATGGCCTATGTGGCAGGGGAGTACCCGCTGTATTACGATGCCATCAATGAAAAGGGCCTCGGCGTTGCCGGGCTGAACTTTGTGGGCAACGCCGTCTACCACCCGGCGGCAGACGGTAAAAACAACATCACCCAATTTGAGCTGATCCCCTGGCTGCTGGGCAGCTGTGCAACGCTGGCAGAGGCCCGCGCCCTGCTGGAGAAGGCCAACATTGTAAATATTCCGTTCAGTGACCAGCTGCCGCTGGCCCAGCTGCACTGGCTTGTGGCCGACAAGACCGGCAGCATTACGGTGGAATCCACCGCCGATGGGCTGCATATCTACGACAACCCCGTGGGTGTGCTGACAAACAACCCGCCCTTCCCGCAGCAGCTTTTTGCGCTGAACAACTACCGCGCGCTGTCGCCCCGTACCCCCGAAAATGCCTTTGCGGGCGGCCTTGACCTGCCGGTCTACAGCCGCGGGCTGGGCGGGCTGGGCCTGCCGGGGGATCTGTCCAGCCAGTCCCGCTTTGTGCGGGCGGCATTTGTCAAGATGAACTCAAAATCCGGTGACAGCGAGACCGAGAGTGTGGGGCAGTTCTTCCACATCCTGCACGCGGTCGAACAGCAGCGCGGCTGCTGCGAACTGGACGGCGGCAAGTATGAGATCACGCTGTATACAAGCTGCTGCAACGCCGACAAGGGAATTTACTACTACACGACCTACGGCAACCACCAGATCACGGCAGTGGATATGCACCGTGAGGATCTGGACGGCACCCGGCTTGTGCGCTATCCGCTGGTGCAGGGGGAGAAAATTGCCTTTCAGAACTGAATTGCTTTAAAAACGCGAAAAAAGCGCTTGCAACGCACAGAAAACTATGCTATACTGTACGGTGCATGAGACTTTTCGCGCCATGGCGGCGTGGATAGAAATAGAAGGAGTGCTAAGCAATGAACTGGTATGAGATCGCTCTCGGCGTCGTCCTCGTCGTCGTGTCCCTGTTGATCATCGTCTTTACCCTCGCACAGGAGCAGAAGGGTCAGGGCCTGTCCGGCGCTATCATGGGCGAAAGCTCTGCTACGATGGCTGCCGGCCGTGAGCGCGGCGTGGACGCCAAGCTGGCTAAGCTGACCAAGGTTTGCGGCGTTGTTTTCTTCGTCGTTACGCTGGTCGTCTGCGTCCTGAGCGCACGCCTGTGATGCTCGCAGGGTAAGCAAAGAAACAAAATGGGTCCGCCAAGCGCGTCAGCTTTGCAAGCAGCGCCCCGGCGGGCCGTTTTTTGTGGGAGTATATCGGAAGGGCACCGCCGGACGGCGGTGCGGCGTAAATTAAAGGAGTACACATGACACCGTTACAGAAAAGTATTTTAAACGCAGTCAAGCGCCGCCCCATGACGCTGCGTGAACTGCAGAATAACCTGCAGGTGGACAATTCCCGCCTGCGCACCAGCGTATCAGCTATGGTCGCCACCGGCGAGCTGTCGATGCGCAACGGCACCTATGTGCCGGGCTTTGCCACCTATGAGAACACAAACGCCCCGGCGGCCATTCCCTGCACGCTGGTCAAGCTGGCAGCCCGCTTCGGCTTTGCCAGCCGCGATGACGGCGAGGGCGACATCTTTATCCCGGGGCGCGCACTGCACGGCGCGATGCCCAACGACAAGATCAATGTCAAGCTGTTCGACCATCCCCGTGTGGAGGGCTCCTCTGAGGGTGAGGTCGTGGAGGTCACTGTCCCCAACAACCGCTTTGCCGGTACGGTCTGCCTGTCTGAGGACGGCCGCATGGCGGTCGAGCCGGACGGCTGCCGCGATGTGAAGTTCCTGCTGGCCAAGCAGGGGAGCGAGGGCGTACATCTGGGTGATAAGGTCGGCTTCCTTATTACCCACCGCGGCAACCGCCACAGCGACCACCGCGCCGCCGTGGTCGAAAAGTTCGGCTCCTCCGACTACGCCTCCGAGTGTGCCAAGGCGATCCTCTACGGCCGCAACGTCCGGCAGGAATTCCCGCCGGAGGTGCTGGAGGAGGCACACGCATACGATAATGCCGTCATCGACCCGACCGAGGCGGCTAAGCGTCTGGATCTGCGCGGTATTCCCATCTTTACGATCGACTCTGCCGAGACGAAGGATATTGATGATGCCATCAGCCTGCAGAAGCTTGAGGACGGCTATGAGCTGGGTGTTCACATCGCGGATGTCAGCCACTATGTCCGCCCCGGCTCTGCGCTGGACGAGGAGGCCTACGAGCGTGCGACCAGCATCTACTACGCCGACAAGGTCATTCCGATGCTGCCGACCCAGCTGTCCAACGGTATCTGCTCGCTGAACGAGGGCGAGGATCGTCTGGCGTTCTCCTGCCTGATGCGTCTGGACGAAAACGGCGAGATCCGCAGCTACAAGTTTGTCAAGAGCGTCATCTGCAGCCGCGTCAAGGGTGTCTACAAGGAGATCAATGCCCTGCTGGAGCCCCCGGAATCTGAAACAGACGCCGACCTGACTGACCTCAAGACGAAATATGAGGCTGTGCTGGACCAGCTGCCCGCCATGGACGAGCTGTACCGCAAGCGCCTTGTGCTGCGCAAGGCCCGCGGCGGCATGGACATTGAGTCCAACGAGGCAAAGCTTGTCATGGACGAGAACGGCCGCTGCGTGGACATCGTCAAGCGTGACCGCGGCACCTCCGAGTGCATGATCGAGGAGTTCATGCTGCTGGCCAACCAGTGCGCCGCCAACGCAGGCCGCACCAACAAGGTGCCCTTTGTCTACCGTGTACACGAGGCCCCCGATGCCGAAAAGATGGAGAAGCTGTCCGCCACGCTGCTGGCCTGCGGGCTGAACGCCAAGTTCAAGAACCCCATCCCGACACAGCTGGAGCTGGCCGCCCTGCTCGATGAGACCCGCGACCAGCCCATCCAGATCCCGGTCCACACCGGCATCCTGCGCAGTATGCAGAAGGCCCGCTACGCACCGCAGCCCCTTGGTCACTACGGTCTGGTGCTGGCGGACTATGCCCACTTTACCAGCCCCATCCGCCGCTATCCCGACCTTGCCATCCATCGCATTTTGAGCGAGATGCTGCTTGGTGCGTCCGCCAGCCAGCTGCAGAAGGACTTCAACGAGTTTGCCCAGCAGGCCAGCGAGAAGTCCAGCAAGCAGGAGGTTGCAGCCGTCCGCATCGAGCGCGATGTCGAGGACCTGTATAAGGCCGAGTATATGCACAACCATCTGGGCGAGGTCTATACCGGCACGGTCGCAGGCATCACGCCGCGCGGCGTCTTTGTTGAGCTGGAGAACACGGTCGAGGGCTTTGTGCCCGCCGCGCAGCTCTGCAAGGGCGAGCCGCAGGTCATTGACGGGGTGAGCATGCTCGACCCACTGACCGGCAAGAGCTGGATGCTCGGCTCCTCGATGAAGATTCAGGTGGCCGCCGCCGATGTGGCGCTGGGCCGTATTGACTTTGAGTATATGGTCGAGTGACTGCCCGAAAAATCTGACCCATAAAAAAGCCTCCCCCGCCCGTGATATGCACTGCGCATACCACAGGCGGGGGAGGCTTGTATTTTATATGACCTTATGCTCCATCCATCTGCCGCTGATAAAGCGGGCGATAAAGCAGATGTCGCGGCAGAGCCAGTCGATGAACATGCCCAGCCAGACGCCGGCCAGCCCCAGATGGAACTGCAGCACAAAGACATAGCTCAGAATAACGCGGAACAGCCACATGCTTATGATGCTGACCGTCATGGTAAATTTGGCATCGCCGCCGGTGCGCAGGGCGTTGGGCAGCGTAAAGCTGCAGGCCCAGAAAAAGACGCTGGCAATGTTGAACATGCGCACGACCATGGTGCAGAGGGCGGAGGCCTCCGCCGAGAGGTTGAACCAGACCACGAGCAGGGGAATCAGGAAGAACAGTGCGGCATTGGCAGCGGCCAGACCGACCATGGCAATGCTCATCAGCAGAAACACATACCGCTTGGCCTGCTTTTTCTCGCCTGCGCCCAGACATTGGCCGACAACGGGGATCATGGCAAGGCTCATCGTATTGCCGGGGATGTTTGCCAGCGTTGAAAGTGTGTTGGCAACGGCGTTGGCCGCGATGGCCGAGGTGCCCAGCGTGGAGGTCAGGCTGCTGACGCAGAGCTTGCCGATCTGGAACATGCCGTTTTCAAGGCCGGACGGGATGCCGATGGAGAGGATCTGCATGATGGGGGTGCGCCGCGGCCGCAGGTCGGCAAGGCTTTGGACCCGCAGCGGGTTGCAGAGCTTTTGGTTCTGCCACAGGATAAACACGGCGGCAAAGACACGGCCGATCAGGGTGGCCAGTGCTGCGCCGATGACCCCCATGCCGAAGCCGTAGATCAGCAGTGCGTTGCCTGCAATGTTGATGACATTCATGACAAGGCTGGCCAGCATACTGATGCGGCTGTTGCCCTGCGCGCGGAAAAGAGCCGCGCCGCCGTTGTACAGGCCGATGAAGGGGTAGGACACGGCGCTGATAAGGAAATACTGCTGGGCAAACCGCATGACATCCTCATCAATGCTGCCGAAAACGCCGCGCAGGATCGGGCGGGAGAGCAGCATACAGAGGATGCCCATTGTCACAGTCGAAAGGCCAAGCACGCTGTACAGCTGGGCCGCGCTGCGCCCGGCGTTTTCGGTATCCTTGCGGCCCAGATACTGGCTGGCAATGACTGCGCCGCCGGTGGCCAGTGCGGACAGGATCTGGATGATCAAAATGTTCAGGCTGTCGACCAGCGAAACACTTGAGACAGCGGCCTCACCCACGCCGGCAACCATCAGGGTGTCGGCCATACCCATCGTGACGCTGAGGGTCTGCTCCAGCAGAAGGGGCCAGATCAGTGTAAACAGCGCCCGTTTGGTAAACATGGGTGCCTGCGGTTTTGCGGTGACTGCCATGGTATTGCTCCTTTTGACATGCGTTTTGCATAGGCTTTACACTGATAGTATACAGCAAAATGTATGCGAAATCAATGGGTGGGCTGTGCGGCAAAAATGCGCTGAAAAGCCCGCGGCGACAGCGTTTGCAGCCAAAATCGCAAAAAAACAAATCGCAAGTATATTGTCCACTTTTGCGGCGCACAAAAGCCCCGGCCGCTTTATGCGGCCGGGGCAGGGGTCACGCAGCGCAGAAAAGCAGCTGCGGGCTTGTTATAATCAGAAATCGACCTCGGTGTCGTAGTAGCAGCACTTCAGCAGCTTTTCCATCTCCTCCTGACTCGGCTGGCGCGGGTTGGAGCCGGTGCAGGCGTCTGCGATGGCGTTCTTGGCGATCTCGGGCAGTCTCTCAAGGAAGACATTCTCCGGGACAAAGCCCTGCTCGCAGGGGTAGGAGTCGGGGCCGTAGTGGCCGATGCAGTGCGGGATGTTCAGGTCGTCATTCATGCCGCGCAGGTATTTGATCAGCAGCGCGACCTTCTCATCGTCATTGCTGCCGCCCAGATGCATCTTGTCGGCGATGACGCCGTAGCGTGCCTTGGCGGTGGGATCCTTGGCGTTGAAGGCGATGACCTTGGGCAGGTACATGGCGTTGGCAGCACCGTGGATGATGTGAGCGCCGTAATCAGCAAAGGCGGCGCCGGTCTTGTGGGCCATGCTGTGGACGATGCCCAGCAAAGCGTTCGAGAAGGCCATGCCGGCCAGACACTGTGCATTGTGCATGGCATCGCGCTTTTCCATATCGCCGTTGTAGCTGCCAACGAGATCCGCCTGAATCATCTCAATGGCATGCAGGGCCAGCGGGTCGGTAAAGTCGCAGTTAGCGGTGGAGACATACGCCTCGATCGCATGGGTCATGGCGTCCATACCGGTGTGGGCGACCAGCTTTTTGGGCATGGTGTGGGCCAGCTCGGGGTCAACGATGGCGACATCGGGGGTGATCTCAAAGTCCGCGATGGGATACTTGATGCCCTTGTCATAGTCGGTGATGATCGAGAAGGCCGTCACCTCGGTCGCAGTGCCGGAGGTGGAGGAGATGGCGCAGAAGTGTGCCTTGCGGCGCAGCGGCGGGATGCCGAACACCTTGCACATCTCCTCAAAGGTGATCTCGGGGTACTCATACTTGATCCACATCGCCTTGGCTGCATCGATGGGGGAGCCGCCGCCGATCGCTACGATCCAGTCGGGCTCAAACTTCAGCATTGCCTCGGCACCCTTCATGACGGTGGTGACGGAGGGATCGGGTTCGATGCCCTCAAACAGCTCGACCTCCATGCCGGCTTCCTTTAAGTAAGCCTCCACGCGATCCAGAAAGCCGAAACGCTTCATGGAGCCGCCGCCAACGCAGATCATGGCGCGCTTGCCGGGCAGGGTCTTCAATGCCTCCAGTGCATTGGGGCCATGGTAAAGGTCACGGGGTAAAGTAAATCTAGCCATAGGGATTGCCTCCTTATAATAATACTCCGTACTTTGACAATTAAATGTCACAATTAAGTATTAACAGTATACCTCTTTTTTGTATAAAAGGTCAATCGTCAATACGGAGAACTTCTCCGCGATTATTCGGCATTTTGCCAGTCGGGTCCTCATACGCTTATCGTATGGGGAAGGGGGCTGGTGTTATGCGTCATATCACACCGCAGCTGAACACAAAAATGCGCCTGCGCACGCGGCTGCTGGCGGCGGTGCTGGCGGTCGGGTGTCTGGGCGGGCTGGCGGTGCGGCTTTTTGTATTGATGCTGCGCGACCCCGGCGGCTATGCGCTGCGCGCCGCCGACCAGCAGCTGCGCGGGGCCACGCTGCCTGCCGCGCGCGGAGAGATCTACGCTGCAGACGGCACGCTGCTTGCGGCCAGCGAGACCTGCTGGACGATCCGCGCCGCCCCGCGGGAGATGGCGGACGAAGCCGTGGAGCCTGCCGCAAGGGCGCTGAGCGAGATTCTGGAGCTGGACTACGCCGAAACACTGGCAAAATTCAGCCAGCGGACCTCCAACGATTGCCTGCTGCGCCGCCGCGTGGACAAGGCGATGGCCGATGCGGTCCGGGATTGGTGCCGCGACAACGGTGTGCAGGGTGTTCAGATCCGACAGGACACAAAGCGCGTCTACCCGCAGGGGAATTTTATGGGCGGTATCCTTGGTTTTACCGATGTGGACAATGCAGGGCTGTGGGGGCTGGAGCTGCGCTACAATGACGAGCTGACAGGGGAGAACGGGCGCATCCTGACCGCCAAAAACGCATGGGGCTACGACATGCCAACCCACTACCAGACCCTTGTGGATGCGGTGCCCGGCAACACGCTGACCCTTACGATCGACGCTCAGATCCAGCACTGGCTGGAAAGTGCGCTGTCCGCCGCCGTGGCCGAGCATCATGTTGCCGAGCGGGGTGTCGGCATCGTTATGGATATACACACCGGCGCGGTGCTGGCAATGTCCTGCCAGCCGGACTACGACCCCAACTCACCGCGCAGCCTTATAAACAAGGAAGCCCGTGATACGGTGAACGCCCTGCAGGGCGAGGAACGCAGCGCCGCCCTGCAGCGGGCGCAGCAGGCGCAGTGGCGCAACAAGGCCATCAGCGACCTGTACGAGCCGGGCAGTGTGTTCAAGCTTATTACGGCTGCGGCGGCGCTGGACAGCGGTGCCTGCAAGCCCACGGACTATTTTACCTGCGCGGGCAGGATCACGGTGGCGGGCACACGGTTCCGCTGCGCCAACGGCCATATCCACGGCAGCGAGACCTTTGCCAGGGGGCTGGCCGTCAGCTGCAACCCCTGCTTTATCCAGATCGGCGCGAGGCTTGGCAAGGAGCGCTTCTGCGACTATTTCGCGGCATTTGGACTGCGGGAGCCGACCGGCATTGACCTGCCGGGCGAGATACGCCGCAGCGAGTACTACACGGCCGACCGGATGGGTCCGGTGGAGCTGGCAAGCTGCTCCTTCGGGCAGAGCAGCAAGGTGAGCTACCTGCAGATGCTTACGGCCGTCTGCGCGGTGGTCAACGGCGGGAAGCTGATGCAGCCGTATCTCGTCAGCAAAATCACCGCGCCGGACGGGCAAGTCATAAAGGAGATAGAGCCTGTGGTGAAGCGGCAGGTCATCAGCGAGGAAACCTCGGCCACGATGTGCCGCCTGATGGAGGGCGTTGTGACCGGCGGCACCGGCAAACAGGCGGCTGTGGCGGGCTATCGTGTCGGCGGCAAAAGCGGCACCAGCCAGAAGCTGGACAGCGCCAACGAGGGGGCGCGCATCGCAAGCTTTGTGTCGGTCGCGCCCATAGATGACCCCAAAATTGCGGTGCTGGTCTGTCTGGACGAACCCCACAGCTGGACCACCAGCGGCGGCGCTCTCTCTGGCCCGGTCTGTGCCGAGGTGCTGAAAAAGGCGCTGCCGTATATCGGTATAAAACCAACGGTGTAGGGTGATGGCAAACGGGAAAAGCCCCTCAGGCCTCGCAGGCTTGGCCAGCTCCCCTGTAAGGGGAGCCTTTTTACGCGGGCACAAGCTGAAAATCCCTCTTGACATTTCCCAAACCTGTGCTATACTTGTAAAGTGCGCAAACGAACAGTTAGATTGCGAACAATTAGAAATCTAACTGATTTTTGCTTGAAAATCAGAACAGGAGGGAAGAAATGTGCGTTGAATCGCAAAATGAATGCGGCTGCTGTGCCGATGTTCACTTCGGCGCACTGCTGAACCAGACCGCGCGGGTCATACGCAGGGCGCTCGATGCCCGCATTTCCGGCGTCAACCCGGATCTTTCCGGTGTGCGGGGCATGGTGCTGGGCGACATTGTCCGCGGCAACCGCAGCGGGCGGGATGTCTACCAGCGCGATATTGAGCAGTGGTTCAACATCCGCCGCTCAAGCGTGACGGCGATGCTGCAGGGGATGGAGCAGGACGGGTTTATCACCCGCTGTGCGGTTGAGAAGGACGCCCGCCTGAAACGGCTGGTGGCTACAGACAAGGGCCGTGCCTGCCATGAACAGATCGAAGCCTGCATTGCGAAGTTTGAGGATGATCTGCAGGCCGGCATTGACCCGCAGCAGGCTGCCGCGGCCCGCGCTGTGCTGGAGCTGACGCTGAAAAACGCGCAGCATATCCTGGAAGAAGGAAATATAACACAAGAGAGGGGAAATACCACTTGTTAAAAACACTCGGACGCGAAACAAAAGGCTTTCGGCTGGTATCCGTGCTGACACCGGTCTTTATGATCGCGGAAGTCATCATGGAAATGATCATCCCGAGGCTGATGGCCTCCATCATTGACAACGGCGTTACGCCGGGCAATATGCAGGTCATCTACACGGTCGGCGCACAGATGATCGTGGCGGCGCTTTTCGGCCTGCTGTTCGGTATTTTGGGCGCTGTTGCCGGCTCACATGCGGCCACCGGCTTTGCCCGCAACCTGCGCCGCGCAATGTTCCGCAACATCCAGACCTTCAGCTTCGCCAACATCGACAAATACTCCACGGCGGGCCTTGTCACCCGCATGACCACCGATGTGACGAATATCCAGAACGCCTACCAGATGCTGCTGCGCATGTCGATCCGCGCGCCTGCCAGCATGATCGTGGCGCTGATCATGTCCTTTGCCATCAATCGTGAGCTGGCAAGCGTCTATCTGGTCGCTGTTATCCTGCTGGGCGGCGCGCTCGTCTTTATCATGAGCCGCGCCACCAAGTACTTCGGCGAGGCCTTCCGCAAATATGATGACCTGAACGAGAGCGTGCAGGAGAATGTCTCCGCCATCCGCGTGGTCAAGGCCTATGTCCGCGAGGATTTTGAGGGCAAAAAGTTCAAAAAGGCCAGCGAGAATGTCCGCCGCCTGCTTATGCGCGCCGAGATGATCCTTGCATGGAACGCCCCGCTCATGCAGCTGACCGTTTACAGCTGCATCCTGCTGATCTCCTGGCTGGGTGCACAGCTCATTGTCAGCTCCGGCGCGACCGCCTTCACCACCGGCGATCTGATGAGCATGCTGAGCTACTGCATGAACATCCTGATGAGCCTGATGATGCTCTCGACGGTCTTTGTCATGATCACGATGTCTATGGCCTCCGCAAGGCGTGTGGCCGAGGTGCTGGACGAGCAGTCCGACCTCAAGAATGGTGCGGACCCCGTCATGGAGGTCAAGGACGGCTCGGTCAAGTTCGATCATGTCAGCTTTGCCTACAAGAAGGACGGCGAAAAGGCACTGGAGGATATCGACCTCGAAATCAAATCCGGCGAGACCATCGGCATTATCGGCGGCACCGGCTCGGCCAAGTCCAGTCTGGTGCAGCTGCTGCCCCGCCTGTACGATGCGACCGAGGGCCGCGTCATCATCGGCGGTGTCGATGTACGCAGCTATGATCTGGACACGCTGCGCAACAATGTGGCCATGGTGCTGCAGAAGAACGAGCTGTTCAGCGGTACGATTGCCGACAACCTGCGCTGGGGCAACCCCGGCGCCACCGACGCCGAGATCGAGGACGCCTGCAAGCAGGCCTGCGCCGATGAGTTTATCGAGCGCTTCCCCGATAAGTACCAGACCCACATCGAGCAGGGCGGCAACAATGTCTCGGGCGGCCAGAAGCAGCGCCTCTGCATTGCCCGCGCACTGCTGAAAAAGCCCCGTATCCTGATTCTGGATGATTCGACCTCCGCTGTCGATACCGCCACGGATGCGAAGATCCGCCACTCCTTTGCCGAGAAGATCCCCGGCACGACGGTGTTTATCATCGCCCAGCGCATCTCCTCCGTTGAGAATGCGGACCGGGTCCTTGTGCTTGACAACGGCAGGGTCAGCGGCTTTGACACCCCCGCCAACCTGCTCAAAAACAACGCGATCTATCAGGATGTCTACAACAGCCAGACCAAAGGCTCCGGCGATTTTGATGAGAAGGGAGGGGAGGCCTGATGGCACAGCAAGCGAAAGTGGTAAAAGTCGGCCCCGGCGGGCGCAATAACGGCCCCCGCCCCAAGGTCGAAAACCCCGGCAAGGTGTTCAAGCGTATCCTTGGGTATGTCATGAATCAGTACAAGGCGCAGGTCATCATCGTGCTCTGCTGCATTCTGCTGGCAGTGTTTGCCCAGCTGCAGGGCGTCATGTTTTCCCAGACGCTGATTGACGGTTACATTCTGCCGTTGCTGCGTTCGGGCGGCACGGATTTCAGCGGTCTGGCCGCCGCCATCCTGCGTGTGGCTTCGTTCTACTGTATCGGTATTGCTGCTATCTTTGTGCAGAACCGTTTAATGGCCCGCATCACACAGGGCACGCTGAAGAATCTGCGTGACGAGATGTTCACCCACATGCAGACGCTGCCCATCAAATATTTTGATACCCACGCCCACGGCGACATCATGTCGATCTACACCAACGACATCGACACCCTGCGCCAGATGATCAGCCAGAGCCTGCCCCAGCTGGTCAACACGATCGTCACGCTGGTCGGCGTGCTGGCATCGATGATTTACCTCAGTATCCCTCTGACGCTGCTGGCGCTGGCAATGGTCGGCGTTATGCTGCTGGTCACGAAGTATCTGACCGGAAACTCCGGCAAATACTTCCTCAGGCAGCAGCAGGAGCTGGGCAAGGTCAACGGCTACATTGAGGAGATGATGAACGGCCAGAAGGTCGTCAAGGTGTTCTGCCATGAGCAGATCGCCATCGACGAGTTCGACAAGCTCAATGATGAGTTGTTCCAAAGCGCCGACAAGGCCAACGCCTACTCTCTGGTGGCGATGCCGGTCAACGGCCAGCTGGGCAACCTGAGCTATGTCTTCTGCGCTATCATCGGTGGCGCGCTGGTTATCAGCGGCTTCGGCGGCAATCTGTCTCTGGGCGGGCTGGCCAGCTTCCTTGTGCTGAACCGCCAGTTCAACCAGCCCATCAGCCAGATCTCCATGCAGCTGAACTCGGTCGTCATGGCATTGGCCGGCGGTGCGCGTATCTTTGCCCTGCTGGACGAGAAGCCCGAGGTCAACGAGGGCGATGTGACGCTGGTCCACGCGAAATATCTGGCGGACGATTCCGTCACCGAGGCGGACGAATCCACAGGCACCTGGGCGTGGAAACATGTGGGTGCTGACGGAAAGCCCAGCTACACCGAGCTGAAGGGTGACATCGTCTTTAAGGATGTTGATTTCGGCTACGATGAGAAGAAGATCGTTCTGCACGACATCAACCTTTACGGCCGCCCGGGCCAGAAAATCGCCTTTGTCGGCTCCACCGGCGCCGGCAAGACGACCATCACCAACCTGATCAACCGCTTCTACGATATCCAGAAGGGCCAGATCTACTATGACGGTCTGGACATCAAGGCCATTGAGAAGGACGCGCTGCGCTCCTCGCTGGGCATCGTGCTGCAGGATACCCACCTGTTCACCGGCACGGTTATGGAGAATATCCGCTACGGCCGCCTGACTGCCACCGATGAGGAGTGCATGGCCGCTGCCAGACTGGCGAACGCCGATACCTTCATCAAGCATCTGCCCGAGGGCTACAACACGATGCTGACCGGTGACGGCACGAACCTGAGCCAGGGCCAGCGCCAGCTGCTGGCCATCGCCCGCGCCGCTGTTGCCGACCCGCCGGTGCTGATCCTCGATGAGGCAACCTCCTCCATCGACACCCGCACCGAGAAGCTTGTGCAGGACGGCATGGACGGCCTGATGTACGGCCGCACCACCTTTGTCATTGCCCACCGCCTGTCCACGGTGCGCAACTCTGACTGCATCATGGTTTTGGAGCAGGGCCGTATCATCGAGCGCGGCACCCATGACGAGCTGATCGCCCAGAAGGGGCGCTATTACCGGCTGTACACCGGCAATTTTGCCGAGAACAGCTGATACGGCAGCGGTCGAAAAAGGTCGCAAATCAGCCTGAAATCAATCAAAACTGCCGGGATAGCTTGTGCTGCCCCGGCAGTTTTTGTGCAAAATGCCGCAACAGCGCGAAAAAGTTGACGGACAGGAAAAAAGTGGTTATAATAGGATGCGTAGACACGCAAAATGCAGTGTCTTACGCTGCGGCCTGAGGGAAAAAACGGCCGCCCTGAAGGTAGTTTACTTTTTATGATAAACAGGAGGGTATTGCATTATGGCACCCAGAAAGAAGATCGCACAGACTGTACTTACCGCGGGTAAGTTCTACACCATCAGCGCCGCCAACGGCAAGGTCGTTGAGGTTGCTGATTATAACATCGACAACGGCGCAAAGATCCAGCTGATGGACAATGCCAACTTTGAGTGGCAGCAGTGGGGCTTTGTCGCAGCGGGTGACGGCGTCTACCGCATCCAGAACCGTTTCACCGGCAAGATGATGGATCTGGATATGGGCGGCGTCAGCGACGGCACCCGCGTCCACCAGTGGGAGGGCGCACAGGCCTCCAGCCAGCTGTGGGTCGTGGAGCCTACCAACGACGGCCGCGTTAAGATCAAGTCCAACCTGGCCGGTAAGCTGCTGGATCCCGGCATGGCTACCGAGAACGGCACTGTGCTGCAGATTTGGGCCGATGTCAACGGCGATAACCAGTTCTGGACCATTGATGAGGTGACCCGCAAGCCCAAGACCAGCGTCAAGGCCACCACTGTCAAGGCCAAGGCCGCTGCCGAGAAGGCTGCTACCGAGGTCGTCAAGGCCGCAAAGCCCGCCGCCGAGAAGGCTGTCAAGGCTGCCAAGCCCGCTGTCGAAAAGACCGTTGAGGCCGCGAAGCCTGTTGTCGAGAAGGCTGTCAAGGCTGCTGAGCCTGTTGTTGAAAAGACGGTCGAGGCTGTGAAGCCTGCCGCCGAGAAGGCTGTTGAGGCCGCAAAGCCTGTTGTTGAGAAGGCTGTCAAGGCCGCCGAGCCTGTTGTCGAAAAGACGGTCGAGACTGTGAAGCCTGCCGCTGAGAAGGCTGTTGAGGCCGTCAAGACTGCCGCTGCCAAGGCCAACACCCGCAAGGGCGGCAAGGGCAAGCGCCGCAAGTAATTTGCTTTGAACTTTTTCCCTGCAATTTTTGTGCTGTAACGAGAAAACCCCGCCCCGTCAGGATGCAGTTCCTGACGGGGCGGGGTTATTTTTTGTTTGTGGCTGAAAAGCCTTCCCCTACGGGGGAAGGTGGCCCGAAGGGCCGGATGAGGGGCGAGTGTGCCAGTATTGCCCGTGAACGAGCTGCGGCGGAAACGCTGCCCTCATCAGTCACCTGCGATGACAGTTTCCCCCACGGGGGAAGCCTTCAGACTTACCCCAGCGCCGCGATGCTCTCCTTGAGCTTGGCCAGCTTGTCCTGAGCGGCGGTCAGCTTGGCGCGGGTCTCCTCCACCAGCTTGGCGGGGGCCTTCTCGACAAACTTCGGGTTCTTGAGCTGATTCTCGAACATGGTCAGCTCCTTCTCGGCCTTCGCCATCTCCTTGTTCAGGCGGGCCAGTTCCTTCTCACGGTCGATCAGCTCCATCATCGGGATAAAGCCCTTGGCATCGGGGGTGGCCACATTGACCATGCCCTCGGTGCTGCCGGTGTACTTGCCGGTGACAGTCACATCGGTCGCAAAGGCGAAGCGGGCTAGATAGGCGCCGCCCTTCTCAAAGGCGGCCGGGCTGGCGGTCTCGATGATCATGCTCGTCTTTTTGGCCGGGTGAACATTCATCTCGGCGCGCATGGCGCGGACAGCCTTGATGTAGTCCATCAGCTTTTCAAAGTCGGCGCAATCCTCGGCCCAGATCTTCATGTTCTCATCACCGGGCCACTTCTCGGTCATGATGGTTTCGCCGCTGCCGGGCAGGGCCTGATAGAGCTCCTCGGTGATGAACGGCATGAAGGGGTGCAGCAGCTTGAGCGCCTTGTCCAGCACATAGACCAGCACCTTGCGGGCTGCATCGGCGGCGGCCGCGTCCTCGCCGTTCAGGCGGGTTTTGCAGATCTCGATATACCAGTCGCAGTAGACCTCCCAGATGAAGTTCTCGACCTTCTCGGCGGCCAGACCCAGTTCATACTTATCAAGGTTGGCGGTGGCCTCGGCGGCGACCTTGGCCAGCTCGGACAGAATCCACTTGTCGCTCATGTCAAGCAGATCCTCGGCGGGCAGGCCCGGCTCAAAGTCCTCGGGCAGGTTCATCTGCACAAAGCGGGAGGCGTTCCACAGCTTGTTGGCAAAGTTGCGGCAGGCAAGCACCTTTTCATCGCTGTAGCGCATATCGTTGCCCGCGGTGGAGCCGATAATCAGCATCATGCGCAAAGCGTCCGCGCCGTACTGCTCAATGACCTCCAGCGGGTCGATGCCGTTGCCAAGAGATTTGGACATCTTGCGGCCCTGACTGTCGCGGACGATGCCGTGGATCAGCACCGTGTCAAACGGTGCCTTGCCGGTGTAGGCGAGGCCGGAGAAGATCATGCGGGACACCCAGAAGCCGATGATGTCATAGCCGGTGACCAGCGTATTGGTGGGGTAGAAATACTTGTAGTCCTCGGCGTCCTCGTTGGGCCAGCCCAGCGTGGAGAAGGGCCACAGCGCACTGCTGAACCAAGTATCCAGCGTGTCGGGGTCCTGGGTCAGCTTGGTGCTGCCGCACTTGGGGCAGCTGCAGGGAGCATCCTTGGAAACTACGGTCTCGCCGCAGTCATCGCAGTACCACGCGGGGATCTGGTGGCCCCACCACAGCTGGCGGCTGATGCACCAGTCGCGGCCGCCCTTCATCCAGTTGATGTAGTTCTTGGTGAAGCGCTCCGGCACGAACTTGATCTCGCCCTTCTCAACGCTCTCGATGGCGGGCTTGGCCAGCGGCTCCATCTTGACGAACCACTGCTTGGAGACCATCGGCTCAATGACGGAGTGGCAGCGGTAGCAGGTGCCGACCTCATGGGTCAGGGGCTCGGTCTCCTTCAGCGCACCGCATGCCTCCAGATCGGCCAGAATGGCCTCGCGGGCCTCCAGCGCGGTCATGCCGGCGTATTTGCCGCAGTCCAGAACATCCGGCTCATCGGCGGCTGCGCGGCCGGCGGCCTTCTCGGCATCGACGGCAGCCTTGTCGGCGGCACCGGTCATGTGGCCGTCGTAGGTCAGCACGCGGATCATCGGCAGATCGTGGCGCTTGCCGACCTCAAAGTCGTTGGGATCGTGGGCGGGGGTGATCTTCACAACGCCGGTGCCCTTTTCCATGTCGGCGTGCTCATCGCAGACGATGGGGATCTCACGGCCCAGCAGGGGCAGCACGACATGGCAGCCGTGCAGATGCTTGTAGCGCGGGTCCTCCGCATTGATGGCAACGGCGGTATCGCCCAGCATCGTCTCGGGGCGGGTGGTGGCCAGCTCCAGCATCTCGCCGGTCTCCTTGACCGGGTAGAGCAGGTGCCAGAAGCTGCCGTCCTTGCTCTCATACTCGACCTCGGCGTCCGAGATGGAGGTGTTGCAGTGGGGGCACCAGTTGACCATACGGTTGCCGCGGTAGATCAGACCCTCGTTGTACAGACGGACAAAGACCTCCTTGACGGCGTCAGAGCAGCCCTCGTCCATCGTGAAGCGCTCGCGCTGCCAGTCGCAGGAGCAGCCCAGCTTTTTCAGCTGGCTGACGATGCGGTTGCCGTAGGTGTTCTTCCAGTCCCACGCGCGCTCCAAAAAGCCGTCACGGCCGACCATCTCCTTGGTCAGGCCCTCCTCGCGCATCTTGGCCACGACCTTGGCCTCGGTTGCAATGGAGGCATGGTCGGTGCCGGGCACCCACAGGGCGGCGTAGCCCTGCATCCGCTTGTAGCGGGTCAGAATGTCCTGCCAGGTTTCGTCCATAGCGTGGCCCATGTGCAGCTGGCCGGTGACGTTTGGCGGCGGCATTACGATGGTAAACGGCTTTTTGCTGCGGTCGACCTGAGTATGGAAATACCCCTTGTCGCACCAGTTCTGGTAGATGCGGTCCTCGGTGCCCTGCGGGGCGTACTGTTTGGCGAGTTCTTTCGGCATGTGATAAAACCTCCTGATAAATGTGCGGGGCGCTTTGCGCAAAAAAGAAAAGCCGCCCCATGAGTTATCATGGGACGGCCTGAATCAATTCAAGTCGCGGTACCACCCAAGTTGCCCGGCTACGGGCCGCTTTGCGGCAGGCCGAACAGCCCGCCTGCCCGGATAACGGCGGCAAACCCGGATGCGGCTGGCAGGGGAAGCACCCCTCTCACTGCATCTGCTTGAAAGTGACAGCGCCCGCCGCGCTCTGCCGGGCTTGCATCAACCCCCGGCTTGCTGCAAAAGTACGATTCGGGCACACTCTTTCGCACTGCATTTGTATCTTATAATGTACCGCAGTGCGGGGAATTTGTCAAGGGCATCGCCGGATAATAAATGCGCTTACGCCCACTTTTCCCATATATCGGGGCAGTACCCCACGGTGGCCAGCCTGCCGTTGCGCACAATGGGCTGGCGGATGAGCTGCTGGTTCTCAAACAGCTTGTCCGCCTGCTGGCTTTCGTCCAGCCATTGCAGCAGTGCCAGCGTGTCCTTGTCCTTTGCGCTCTCATCGACAAGCTGTGCCCACCCGCCGACGGCGCGGCAGACATTGTCGAACTCGCCGCGGCTCATGCCTTTTTCCTTCATGTCGATCATCTGGAATTTGATACCGCGCTCCTTGAACCAGCGCTGCGCCTTTTTGGTGTCAAAGCTCTTGTTTGAGCCGAAAATCTGGATGTTCATGGCCATTCCCCCCACAAAATACATTTTTTTCATTAGGATACCACAAAAACCGTACCTTGACAACTTACAAGGCCGGGCCTATAGTATGAGGGAAACTGCAGCAGGGCGCTTGCTCTTATGCGGGCTGCGTGCTATAATACAGGTTTATAGAGGAGTATCTATAAAGGAGTATTATGGAAAAAGAAAGAACCAGTCCGTGGCTGATCTTGTTCCGCGTGGTATTTACGGCGGCGCTGATCGCCTGCATTATGTTTATCTTTCGCAACTCACTGGAAAACGGTGCCCAGTCGTCCGCACGCAGCCAAGCCGTCATGCAGCTGGTCAACAGTGCGCTGGCCAAGGTGCATCTCGGCCCATTGTCGGAGCATCTGATCCGTAAGCTCGCGCACTTTTCGGAGTTTGCGCTGGAGGGCTTTCTGCTGATGCTCTGCATCCGCGTGTACACAAAGCATTTTGTGCGCCACATGAGCTGGCCGCTGCTCGGCGGTATGACAACGGCGCTGATGGATGAGACCATCCAGCTGCACAGCCCCAACCGCACCTCGTCGGTGGTGGATGTCTGGATCGATATGTCCGGCGTCGTGGCGGGACTGCTGTTTGCACTCATCATCCTGCTGATCGTGCGCGGCGTTACCGCATTCATCCGCGTCAAGCAGGAGAACCGCGCTCTGCGCGCCGAGAGCGCGGAGCTGCGCCGCCGCGAGCATGAGCGGCTGGCGCGCCGTGCTGCCCACCGCGCCCATGAGGCGCAGCTGAACCGCCCGGAACCCGATGATGACGAATACGATGAGGAGGACGAAGAATGACGACCCAACAGGCAATCGAGGCCCTGCACGCCCTGCCGCGTATGGGGCAGGGGAAACCCGGCCTTGCCCGCATGCAAAATCTGATGGACCACCTGGGCAACCCGGAAAAGGACCTGCAGTGCATCCATATTGCGGGCACAAACGGCAAGGGCAGCCTTGCGGCCATGACGTCCTCCATCCTGACGGCAGCGGGCTACAAGACCGGTCTGACCATCAGCCCGTATGTGGTGGACTTCCGTGAGCGGTTCCAGATCGATGGCGAGATGATCCCGCCCCGCACGCTGGCAAACCTGACGGAGAAGGTCATGGACGCAGCGGATGCCATCGAGGCTGAGGGCGGCGAAATGCCTGTCGAGTTCGAGGCCGTCACGGCGCTGGCACTGCTTTGGTTCGCACGCGAAAAGTGCGACCTTGTGGTGCTGGAAACCGGTCTTGGCGGCCGCTGCGATGCCACGAACATCGTGCCGCACAAGCTTGTGGCTGCCATCACAAAGATCGGCTATGACCACATGGAAGTTCTGGGAGATACCCTTGATAAAATTGCCGCCGAGAAGGCCGGCATCATTAAGGAGGGCGCGGTCGTTGTCAACTACCCTGACCAGCCTGCCGAGGCGATGGGGCCGATCCTGACCGCTGCGGCCGAAGCCCACACCAGCATCATCACGCCCGACAAGGATGATTTGACGCTGCTGCGCGGCAAGCGGCTGGAAAACCGCATCGACTATGGCGGCTACCGTGCGGCGCTGGGACTGCCCGGAACCCATCAGGCTAACCACGCCGCCATGGCTGTCGAGATCGCGCTGGCGCTCTGGCGCGAGTTCGGCTACGATATTTCGGACGATGCCATCCTCGAAGGCCTCGCCAACGCGAAGATGCCCGCCCGCATCGAGGTGCTGCGCCGCCATCCGCTGCTGCTGCTGGATGGCTGCCACAACCCGGACGGCGCCAAAATGCTGGCTGCGACGCTGACCCGCGCCGATTTTGAGGAAAACCTCGTCGGCGTGTTCGGCGTGCTGGCGGACAAGGACTACAAGGAAATGCTTTCCGACCTCGCGCCCTGCTTCGCGAAGGTCTACACGGTCACGCCCAACTGCCCCCGTGCGCTGAGCGCCGAGGACTTGCAGAAGGAGGCACGCTTCCACACCGACGCCGAGGCCGCCGACAGTGTGGCCGACGCCCTGCGCAAGGCCATCGACTACGCCGATGAGAACAACCTCGCGGGCGTCGTTGTCTGCGGCTCGCTTTATCTTGCGGCGGAGGCCCGCCCACTTCTCCTCAAGGAGGCAGAAAAATAACCGCTGCCCGCACAATTCCAACAAAATATGCACCCTGAAGCCTGTATCATAACGGTACAGGCTTTTCTTTATGCTGTAGGGGGAATTTTATCCATCCCGACCCTCAACCGCCAACCTGCTGCAACTCTATTACAAAAGGGGACAACCTTCCATGGCCAAAGTAACCTTCATCCCGGGCAGCGGCACCCTTGCCGCCTACCTCAGCGGCGAGATCGACCACCACGCCGCCCAATCGCTGCGGCGGGAGATCGATGCGCAGATAGATGACCGCCTTCCGGAATTGCTGACGCTGGATTTCTCGGGCGTCACCTTTATGGACTCCTCCGGTGTGGGGCTTATTCTGGGGCGCGGCCGGCATATCGGCGCGCTGGGCGGACGGCTGACCGTCCAGAATCCGCCCCGGGCGGTGCAGCGAATGCTCGACCTTGCTCACATAACCTACGCCTGAACGGAGGAAAAGACGATGAAGATGCTCAATCAGGTCAAGCTTACCTTCGCGGGGCGCTCTGTCAATGAGGGCTTTGCCCGCGCCGCGCTGGCGGCGTTTCTGGTCCAGCTGGATCCGACTGTGCCCCAGCTGGCGGATATAAAAACCGCAGTGTCGGAGGCTGTGACCAACTGTATCGTGCATGCCTATCCGGATCATATCGGCCCTGTGACAGTGACAGCAGCCATCTATGAGGGTGGAATCGTTCGTATTACGGTATCGGACCGTGGTGTCGGCATCCCGGATGTCGCCAAGGCGATGGAACCGATGTTCACAACGGGTGACGCCGAGGAACGAGCCGGTCTCGGCTTTGCTGTTATGCAGAGCTTTATGGATAAGGTCCGGGTTTCGTCTGCACCGGGGCGCGGAACCCGTGTGACCCTGACAAAGCGCCTGCAGGCCCGCACCTGACCCTCTACATATATAAAAGGAGGGGACAGCCATGCCTGCCGATATCCGACAGCTGCCGCGTGAAGAATTTATCGAAAAGAATCTGGGACTCGTACACGCCTGTGCCGGAAGGTTCAAGGGGCGGGGGATCGAATACGAGGAGTTATACGCTGCGGGCTGTCTGGGTCTGGTCAAGGCCTGCGATGGCTTTGACACCGGCCGCGGCGTCTGCTTTTCCACCTACGCCGTACCGGTCATTCTGGGCGAGATCAAAAAGCTGTTCCGGGACGGCGGCACAGTCAAGGTAAGCCGCTCTCTCAAGGAGCTGTCACTGAAGATCAATCAGGAGCGGGAGCGCTGTCTGAAGCGTACCGGGCAGGAGCCGGGCGTCACAGAACTGGCAGAAACACTGGGCACGACCCCGGAGCAGATCGCCCTCGCCATCCGGGCGGCGCTGCCGGCCCTGAGCCTGACGCCCACCGATGATGAGGACGGTCTGAAGGAATTCGATGTGCCCATCGACTCCCCGGAGGAGGCACTTTCCGACCGGATCGGCCTTGCGGAGGTGATGGACAGGCTCAGCGATGGGGACCGCCAGCTTATCCGGCTGCGCTTTTTTGCAGGCCGGACCCAAAGCGAAACGGCCCGCGTTCTAGGCACAACGCAGGTCCAAATATCCCGCCGCGAGCGCCGCATCCTGAAATGGATGCGCGAACAACTGCTGGAAGCACTGTGAAATACGGCTGCAACCCAACCTGCCCCTCACGGAAACTATTCAAAAAGCGGCCCACCCGTAGGGGCGGCATACATGCCGCCCGCGCACCACGCCAATACCACCAACCTACCCCCTGCCACCCTGTAGGGGCCGGGCATGCCCGGCCCGCAACCTACCCGATACCACAACTTGTGGCCAATGCGCAGCAAATTCCCAACATGCACCTTGCCCAAAAATCCCTCTCAAAATTTGTCGAAAAAATCAAAAACAACCCTTGACAACAGTCATACACATTGCTATAATAATCAAGCTGTCCCGCGGCGGAAGCCGCGGCAAGCGCTTCTATCAACAGTTTGTACGCGTTTTTTGAAGAAAACTTCTTCAAAAAACTTTCAGAAAACCCCTTGACAATCAAGCGTTTCTGATATATAATATACAAGCTGTCACGGAGACACGACAGCACAGCAGGACCTTGAAAATTGAACAAAACTGAAACTTGTGGAACCTTGATCGTGGGTTTGGAAACCCACGTAAATCAATTCCAAATTTACAAGTAATTCATACAGGACGCAAGCGATTGTGTCTGAGTGATTACAGCGATTTAACGCTTTTAAATGGCGATTAAATACCATTTATAAAGAGTTTGATCCTGGCTCAGGACGAACGCTGGCGGCGCGCCTAACACATGCAAGTCGAACGGAGCTTAAAGAGCTTGCTTTTTAAGCTTAGTGGCGAACGGGTGAGTAACGCGTGAGTAACCTGCCCTGGAGTGGGGGACAACAGTTGGAAACGACTGCTAATACCGCATAAGCCCACGGATCCGCATGGATCTGCGGGAAAAGGATTTATTCGCTTCAGGATGGACTCGCGTCCAATTAGCTAGTTGGTGAGGTAACGGCCCACCAAGGCGACGATTGGTAGCCGGACTGAGAGGTTGAACGGCCACATTGGGACTGAGACACGGCCCAGACTCCTACGGGAGGCAGCAGTGGGGGATATTGCACAATGGGGGAAACCCTGATGCAGCGACGCCGCGTGGAGGAAGAAGGTTTTCGGATTGTAAACTCCTGTCGTTAGGGACGATAATGACGGTACCTAACAAGAAAGCACCGGCTAACTACGTGCCAGCAGCCGCGGTAAAACGTAGGGTGCAAGCGTTGTCCGGAATTACTGGGTGTAAAGGGAGCGCAGGCGGACCGGCAAGTTGGAAGTGAAAACTATGGGCTCAACCCATAAATTGCTTTCAAAACTGCTGGCCTTGAGTAGTGCAGAGGTAGGTGGAATTCCCGGTGTAGCGGTGGAATGCGTAGATATCGGGAGGAACACCAGTGGCGAAGGCGACCTACTGGGCACCAACTGACGCTGAGGCTCGAAAGCATGGGTAGCAAACAGGATTAGATACCCTGGTAGTCCATGCCGTAAACGATGATTACTAGGTGTTGGAGGATTGACCCCTTCAGTGCCGCAGTTAACACAATAAGTAATCCACCTGGGGAGTACGACCGCAAGGTTGAAACTCAAAGGAATTGACGGGGGCCCGCACAAGCAGTGGAGTATGTGGTTTAATTCGAAGCAACGCGAAGAACCTTACCAGGTCTTGACATCCGATGCATAGTGCAGAGATGCATGAAGTCCTTCGGGACATCGAGACAGGTGGTGCATGGTTGTCGTCAGCTCGTGTCGTGAGATGTTGGGTTAAGTCCCGCAACGAGCGCAACCCTTATTGCCAGTTACTACGCAAGAGGACTCTGGCGAGACTGCCGTTGACAAAACGGAGGAAGGTGGGGATGACGTCAAATCATCATGCCCTTTATGACCTGGGCTACACACGTACTACAATGGCGTTTAACAAAGAGAAGCAAGACCGCGAGGTGGAGCAAAACTCAAAAACAACGTCTCAGTTCAGATTGCAGGCTGCAACTCGCCTGCATGAAGTCGGAATTGCTAGTAATCGCGGATCAGCATGCCGCGGTGAATACGTTCCCGGGCCTTGTACACACCGCCCGTCACACCATGAGAGCCGGGGGGACCCGAAGTCGGTAGTCTAACCGCAAGGAGGACGCCGCCGAAGGTAAAACTGGTGATTGGGGTGAAGTCGTAACAAGGTAGCCGTATCGGAAGGTGCGGCTGGATCACCTCCTTTCTAGGGAGTCAGACATTCAGTCAAAGCTGGACTTTGGTTGAATGGACAGGAAAGCAAGTTTCAGTATTGTTCAATTTTGAAGGCCTTGCAGAAATGCGAGATCTTCAAAGCATAAGGGACAGCGAAACCCGAAACGTGAATAACGCGGGGGTATAGCTCAGTTGGGAGAGCACCTGCTTTGCAAGCAGGGGGTCAAGGGTTCGAATCCCTTTATCTCCACCATTTGGGCTGATAGCTCAGCTGGTTAGAGCACTCGGCTGATAACCGAGAGGTCGATGGTTCGAGTCCATTTCAGCCCACCACAGGTTGCCTGTGAGGGCAACCCACAAATCCCTTATGGAGCTACGCAAGTAGCTGATGTACCTTGAAAACTGAATATAGAACTGCGAAATGAGATTTTATTAGCTATGTAAAATTCCTGATTTTAAATTAAAATCTATAATTTCACCAAGCGGAACTGAAGAACGCAAGTTCGACAGTAAATGGTAAAATCTCGTTGGCAAATGGAGAATCTGAAATAAGATATGTTTATCGAGAGATAAACAACGGTCAAGCTACAAAGGGCGCAAGGAGAATGCCTTGGCACTGGGAGCCGATGAAAGACGTGGTAAGCTGCGATAAGCTTCGGGGAGGAGCAAACATCCTTTGATCCGGAGATTTCTGAATGAGGAAACTCACCGGAGTTCATACTCCGGTATCCTGTACTGAATCCATAGGTGCAGGAAGGGAACCGCCTGAACTGAAACATCTAAGTAGGGCGAGGAAGAGACATCAAACGAGATTCCGTTAGTAGTGGCGAGCGAACGCGGAAGAGGGCAAACCGGGAGGAGAAATCCTTCCGGGGTATGGACCGCTTTTAGGACTTGAGTTGTTAACTGAATGGCATGGGAAGGCCAATCAAAGAGGGTGAGAATCCCGTAGGTGAAAACGACGAGAGCTGCGCGAGTTCCAGAGTACGGCCAGACACGTGAAACCTGGTCGGAAGATGGGGGGACCACCCTCCAACCCTAAATACTACCCAGTGACCGATAGTGTATAGTACTGTGAAGGAAAGGTGAAAAGGACCCCGGGAGGGGAGTGAAATAGAACCTGAAACCTTGTGCCTACAAGCACATAGAGCACATCAACGTGTGATATGGTACTTTTTGTAGAACGGTCCGGCGAGCGATTGTATGTTGCGAGCTTAAGGTCTTAAGGACTGGAGGCGTAGCGAGAGCGAGTCTGAATAGGGCGTTCAGTAGCATGCAATGGGCCCGAAACCGGGTGACCTACCCATGATCAGGCTGAAGTGAAAGTAAAATTTCATGGAGGGCCGAACCGACCTCCGTTGAAAAGGCGGCGGATGAATTGTGGGTAGCGGAGAAATTCCAATCGAACTCGGAGATAGCTGGTTCTCCCCGAAATAGCTTTAGGGCTAGCCTCATATTAGATACCCGGAGGTAAAGCACTGAATGGCCTAGCGCCCGAGAGGGTAGCGAAGCCTATCAAACTAAGAATGCCGGAGTATTGATGTATGGGAGTCAGACAGTGTGAGATAAATCTCATTGTCAAAAGGGAAACAGCCCAGATCTACAGCTAAGGTCCCAAATTGTATCTAAGTGGAAAACGATGTGGAAATACGCAGACAACCAGGATGTTGGCTCAGAAGCAGCCACTCATTTAAAGAGTGCGTAATAGCTCACTGGTCGAGCGTCTCTGCGCGGAAAATTTAACGGGGCTAAGATACAAACCGAAGCTTAGGCTGCATCGTAAGATGCGGGGTAGGGGAGCGTTGTGTAAGCGGAGAAACAGTAGCGTAAGCGGCTGTGGAGTTTACAGAAGTGAGAATGCCGGAATGAGTAGCGCGAATGTGGTGAGAATCCACATGGCCGGAAACCTCAGGTTTTTGGAGGAAGGTTCGTCCGCTCCAAGTTAGGCGGGAGCTAAGGTCAGGCCGCAAGGCGTAGCCGATGCACAGACGGTAGAGATTCCGTCCCCACCGAAAGATTTAAGCACAGGGACACTTTTAGAAGGTCGGAGCCAGGTGTTGGTTCTGGTAGTGATCGAGGGAAATTTAGTACCGAAGTCTGGCTGGATAAGAGGCGAGAAAAGCTGTGTGTATATCTAAGGTGCCCGTACCGCAAACCGACACAGGTAGGTAGGAAGAAGATTCTAAGGCCAACGGGAGAAGGGTTGTTAAGGAACTCGGCAAGTTGACCCCGTAACTTCGGAATAAGGGGTGCTCACGAGAGTGAGCCGCAGAGAATAGGCCCAGGCAACTGTTTACCAAAAACACAGGTTTGTGCTAAATCGAAAGATGACGTATACGAGCTGACGCCTGCCCGGTGCTGGAAGGTTAAAAGGAGATGTGCAAGCATTGAATTGAAGCCCCAGTGAACGGCGGCCGTAACTATAACGGTCCTAAGGTAGCGAAATTCCTTGTCAGGTAAGTTCTGACCCGCATGAAAGGCGTAATGATCTGGGCACTGTCTCAACAGCCCGCCCGGCGAAATTGTAGTACCGGTGAAGATGCCGGTTACCCGCGACAAGACGGAAAGACCCCATGGAGCTTTACTGTAGCCTGATATTGGGTTTCGGTGTTGCATGCACAGGATAGATGGGACGCTGGGAAAGAAGCGCTTTGGCGTTTCTGGAGCGGACGTTGGGATACCATCCTTGCGACATTGGAATTCTAACCTGCGCCTCTGAATCGAGGCGGGGGACATTGTTAGGTGGGCAGTTTGACTGGGGCGGTCGCCTCCTAAAAAGTAGCGGAGGCGTTCAAAGGTTCGTTCGATCTGGACGGAAACCAGATGAATGAGTGCAAACGCATAAACGAGCCTGACTGCGAGACTGACGGGTCGAGCAGAGACGAAAGTCGGAGTTAGTGATCCGGTGGTATGTGAGTGGAAATGCCATCGCTCAACGGATAAAAGTTACCCTGGGGATAACAGGCTGATCTCCCCCAAGAGTCCACATCGACGGGGAGGTTTGGCACCTCGATGTCGGCTCATCGCATCCTGGGGCTGAATTCGGTCCCAAGGGTTTGGCTGTTCGCCAATTAAAGCGGTACGCGAGCTGGGTTCAGAACGTCGTGAGACAGTTCGGTCCCTATCTGTCGTGGGCGCAGGATATTTGAAAGGCGCTGTCCCTAGTACGAGAGGACCGGGATGGACGAACCTCTGGTGCACCAGTTGTCACGCCAGTGGCACAGCTGGGCAGCTATGTTCGGATCGGATAAACGCTGAAAGCATCTAAGCGTGAAGCCGGCCTTAAGATAAGATATCCCACTGAGTCAATCAGGTAAGACCCCTTGAAGACTACAAGGTTGATAGGCACACAGTGTAAGCGGAGTGATCCGTTCAGCTAGCGTGTACTAATAGGTCGAGGGCTTGACCCCATCTTGATCAGATACTCTATTTGCAAAAGCGGTTCGATATTCAGTTTTGAGGGTACATCCTCAACAAAAAGAGAAGCATGACGAAGGTCACGCGTTGGCCGGTGTCGATGACGGTGAGGTTCCACCTGTTCCCATTCCGAACACAGAAGTTAAGCTCACTTGTGCCGAAGATAGTTGGCTGGAAACGGCCTGTGAAAATAGGTAGATGCCGGCTTCTCTTATATGCACCATTAGCTCAGTTGGTAGCGTAATTAACTCGCACTAAAGCTGTGAATGATGAACTTCGACTGAACTATTCAAATTGAGATTTAACGATGTATCGCGTAAATCTCATATATGCACCATTAGCTCAGTTGGTAGAGCAACTGACTCTTAATCAGTGGGTCCTGGGTTCGAGTCCCCGATGGTGCACCAAAAATAGCCTTACGGAAACGTAAGGCTATTTTCATAATGATTGCCGCTTTGTGTGAGTGCTTTCATTGCCGCTGACTTCTGACCGAGTCAGCGGCTCTTTTTGTTTTGTAGGAGAAATGCAAGAACTTTTAGTGTAAGAGATACGGTAGCGTATATGCAGTTGCCAATAAAAGTAAGCAGCAAAATTATTTCCTGAAAACTCAAGCGTTCACCTCCCTCGTAATTTGGAGGCGACAATCAAGAGCAAATTATATCAGAAGGGGAGAGGACTGTCAAAATATGCTCTCCAATTCCTCAATGGCGGTTTGTTGGTACAATACCAATGAACCGCTTTTTTCATGCAAAAATTCTGGAAGCCCTAAAAGGCAACCGTTTATTATAGATTGTATAATACAAAAAATGGAGGTATTTCCCATGAGCATCATTATCGGCATCGACCACGGCTACTACGCCATCAAAACAGCCCACTGCTCGTTCCCGGCAGGACTGACAAGCTACGGAGAACACGAACCCTACACCCGCCAAGGACTCTTAGAGTTTGGCGGGTGCTTTTTTGTTTGTGGCTCCGGGCGGCAGCCTATCCAGCGGGACAAGACCGTAAACGACAACTACTACCTGCTGACACTGGCAGCTATCGCAAAGGAGATTCAGCAACGCGGTTTGCCTCCCGAATGCTCGGTGCGAATTGCGGCGGGTCTGCCGCTGACCAGTTTCGGACGCGACAAACCCAAGTTCAGAGATTATCTGCTGCGGAGCAAGCAGCCGGTGAACTACAAGTTCGAGGGCGTGGAGTACAGCATCACCATCGAAGAAGTTGCCATTTTTCCGCAGGGCTACGCCGCCCTCATGACCGAAACCGGGCTGTTGCAGGACGAGCCATCAATGCTCCTCATGGATTTGGGCGGCTGGACAGTGGACCTTATGCGCATCGACAACGCCATCCCTGCGGCTGACACTGCGCACAGCTTGGAACTCGGCATGATCCGCTGTGTAGATGACATCCGGGAGCAGGTGCGGCGTGAAACCGGGCTGTCCCTCACGGATGCCCAAATCGAAAATATGCTGGCGGGTCACCCCTGCACGGTCAGCGAGGCGGTGCGTGGCATTGTGAATCAGCAGGGGCGCAAGTACACAGAGCATCTGCTGTCTGCCACAATGGAAGCGGGATTCGATTTGCACGCCATCCCCGCCGTGTTGCTGGGCGGCGGCGCATCGGTGGTGAGCCGCCACCTAAGTCCCAAAGACGGCCTTTGTAAGACGATTTTCCTGCTGGACGACAAAGTGAACGCGGTCGGATTCGAGCGTGCGTTGGCCGCCGTGTCGCGCCGCAAAAGCGAGGTATGAAACGACCGCAATATGTTTTCCGCCCGAACCTCAATGAACCGCAACACTGCCGCGCGTGGGCGTTGCTGCAACAGATGCCGCCTGCCAAACGCAAAGAGTTTCTGGTGCAGAGCATCCTTGCGGCAGAACAGACAAATAGGCTGGAGAAAAGCATCCGCAAGGTGGTGCGGGAGGAGTTGCAGGCAGTCAACATAACCAACGCTGTTCCAAGCCCACCGCCAGCGAATGCTATACCAGACTCTGCGCTCGATTTCTTATCTACACTTTAGAGGGGGTGATTCCAATGTTTTAATAATAGGTAGAAAAGCAGAAGGAAAAAGGAGGTTTATACATTATGAACGGTAAAAAAATCTTGTTCGGTGCAGCCTGTGACGGGCTGCTTTTGTTTTTGATGAGGGGTGCCTATTAAGTACGCCCAGAATAGCACCCAAGTCCATAAGGAGCCGGGTGCTTGATTAAATTCATCGATATGTTCTCCGGCATCGGCGGTTTCCGCGAAGGACTGACCCGTGCCGGAGGATTTGAATGCGTAGGACACTGCGAAATCGACAAATACGCCAACCGTAGTTACAACGCCCTGTTTGACACGAAGGGAGAGTGGTTCATTGAAGATGCCCGAAAAGCCGACCCCAGCACCATGCCCGATTTCCAGTTGCTCTGCGGCGGATTTCCTTGCCAGACTTATCCCGAATAAAATAAGAATCCCGAAGCCCAGCCAGGAATCCTTGCAGCGCAAGGATTTCTGCATAAAAACTTCGGGATAATATTTTCACTTGTATTGTTGTTTGCCTCTTAATTTAAGCATCATCTCCTCGTCATCTGTATTCCAGAGTACGTCCGGAATCGTATCGTTTAGCTTGTTTGCTGCTTGCTGAATGGCTTTCCGTTTCATTTCTGTATCAGCATGGGCATAAATTTTTGTTGTTTCAATCTGCGCATGGCCGAGGAATTCGGATACCATAGCCAATGGAACACCGTCTTGGTATAGGTGCATTGCCCGTGTGTGCCGCAGCATGTGGGGATGTACCCGTTCCGGAATGGATGTGCAGACGTGCCGTGCAGATTCTCCATATTTCTTTACAAATGCCGCAACCGTATCAGGAGACATCGGCCTTTGAGGGCCACCATAAGCATAGAACACATAGTCGTCTCGTTTTCTATTTTCTGCCGGATGGAATTTTTTCAGGTAACTGCGAAGGTGCTCCGCTGTTTTCGGCAAAATAGGAACAACCCGTGTCTTGTTTCCCTTACCTGTGAAATAGACACACGGTGAGGTTCTGTGCAGCACTAAATCCTGTATCCTTAAATCCAACATTTCCTGACACCGAGCAGCTGTATCGTACATTAAAACCAGAAACACCATATTCCGGAATCCTGTACGCTTTTTGCAGTTCGGCTGCGCGAGGAAAATAGAAAGTTCTTCTTTTGTGAGATAGCCAACCAAAGCAGGCGGTGGTTTTCGGTATCGAATTCTCTCCACGTCGGCCTGTATTGCAATTACGCGCAGATCTACAATGCCGCCATACCGCACAAAAGAGCGTATTGCGGCAAGCCTTTGCAGCTGTGTTTGTCTACTGCAGTTCCTGACTTTCTCCAACCAGTCCACGAATTCCTGTATGTTTTGGCGGGTGAAATGGCTCCAGTTTACTCGTTGTCTGGGAATATCTTTTGTGCCTTCCAAAAACGTAAAAAGCAGATTCAGAGCATCCTCATAGGATTTTACCGTATTAGAACTGCAGCTTCGGTTTTTCACAAGATAAACATTCAGAAACGAACTTACAACCGTAAAAAACTGAGCATCCTTAACCTTCATCATGCACCTCCGGAAGCAATTTTTCCCATGCAGTACGGTCTACTGTTCCAACACGCTCATAAAAATCAGGAACCATGTGGACATAGTAAAGCGTATCTTCATAACGGGCGTGTCCCATGTATGCGGAGAGAAACGGCAGCATTGCATCAATATCACGGCCTTCTCGCATCCAACGACAGATACATTCCGTTGCAAAAGTATGTCTGAAATCGTAAACCCTAGGTTTAGGTCCCTCAAACGCAGTAATTCCGGCCATACTGAAGCATCTCCAAAACATTTCTTCTGTCCAACGCTTCGTATACGGCCCCTCCCCATCGTATCTCGGAAAAAAGTAATCGCTGTCCGGGTAAATTTCTGAGATCAGGGTGGAATAGCTTCTCATAATCTGAAGCAAATCATCTGCAACCGCAACGACACGGTCCTTGTGCCCTTTGGATTCCACAACGTAGACAGAACCGCGAACCAAGTCCACATTTTCCTTCTTGAGCAGTCTCGCTTCTGCGGGCCGCAATCCGCAGCAATACAGCAATCTGTAAAATACCGGGATAACAAGATGTCTGGCCGGAGCTTTCCCGTGAGGCCGAAAGCTGTCAGCACCGTGGAAGAACGCTTTTATCTCCGCTTCATTGAAGATATGTGGAACATACCTGGGGCCTTTGCTGGTCATGGATATGGGAATCATATATGCTTCTGTTCCAACAGCCCGAAGATACTTTGCAAACTCCCGTATGACCATAATACGATTTCGGTGGCCTGCTGTGTTTTCCGTATCTCGTTTCTCCAGCCATGCAAGTGCGAGTTCACAATCCAGACAATCTTTTTCAGGGAACCTTTCTACACAGAAATCGTCAAACCTCCCTAGAATACGGATACTCTCATTGTAAGGAAAACCAAGACTGTTCTTGTAGCCTACAAAGGCGCGAATCTGTTCTCCAAAACGGCTTTTCAAAGATGGTCTTGTCATAACAAGGCCTCCTGTGCAATGGGAATTGCAGAAATAGTACCTGCGCACACTTTTAATTTCTCTAGGGATGACGCGGTATATTGGCGCAAGGACACAGACGACGAGTGTCCTAGAATATCGCAGATTAGTGGCGCAGGAATATTTGCTTCCAGCAATTGTCTTCCCATTCCTCGCCGGAAAGCATGCGGCCCATTCATCTTCTGGTCCTTTCCCAATGCAATGTGTGCATATTTTGCAATCACCGTCCACATACTTCCAATCTTTGTATAGGGGCGCAGTACCCGCAAAAATATATACTCAGATTTGCACTTGGGCCGGGCATGGAGAATGTAATCGGCAATCGCATTTCCGGTTTTTGTATCAAGCGGTACGCCACAGTCAACAGTCGGCGCGGACGGGTTGGTAAAGAGATTGCGCATACACTTACAACGGGCTGCCAACAAGGCACTGTTGAAGTTCGCCCGGTCAAAAATCCCATCAAGTCCGACCTCGCCCGCAACACCGAACGCACCGGTAAGCCCGGCGCACCCATGCATACACTTACCACAAAAGACCGTCACGGTGTTCTGTGCGAGGGGCGCATCCGCCGCCTGACACCGCGCGAATGCCTGCGGCTGCAGGGCTGGACGGATGACCGCATCGACACGATGCTTGCCATCCAGAGCGATAACCAAGCCTACAAGCAGGCTGGCAACGGCGTCACGGTCAATGTAATCGAAGCCATCGGTCGCCGCATTGCCGCCATGGACGCGGAACTTCGGGGTGAGGCACTTGCCCCTTGATTTCCGCGACCAGTATTTTGGCTGTGAAATTGAGCTGACCGGAATAACCCGCGCCACGGCAGCCCATGCGCTGGCCAATCTGTTTGGAACCCGCGCCGAGCATTCCGGCGGTGGCTACGATGCCTACCGTGTCAAAGATTTGGACGGTAAAGAGTGGAAAATCGTCCGGGACGGAAGTATTCATCCGGAAGGATATCGGCGCTCCTCTACTTCGGGCGAGTATAAAGTCGAGTTGAACTCCCCCAAACTGGAATACGCTGAGATGGAAAAGTTGCAGGAGGTCATCCGCAGCCTGCGCCGTGCAGGCGGAAGGGTCAATTCATCCTGCGGTATGCACGTGCATGTGGACGCCAGCAAGCACACACCGCAGAGCCTCAAAAATGTGCTGTCCATTATGTATTCCAAGGAAGACATTTTGTTTGCAGCCTTGAAAGTAAACCCCAGTCGAATCTCCAGCTACTGCCAGCCGGTGGATGAACCGATTCTGGAAGAAATCCGCAAGCTGCCCAGCGGTGCGAGTATGGATCAACTGAAAGACCGCTGGTATCAAGGGCGGGATGGGAGTGATTATCACTACCATTCGTCACGGTACAGGGCTTGCAATATGCATTCTGTATTCTATCACGGTACAATCGAATGGCGGTTGTTCAACTCCACGCTCCATGCGGGCGAAGCCAAAGCCAACATCATTCTGGCTATGGCGATCTCGGCGCAGGGCATCAACCAGAAGTACACGCAGTTCCGGAAAACGCCCATCGGGGATAATCCGGCGTTCACCTTCCGCACCTTTCTGCTGCGGCTGGGGCTCATCGGTCCTGAGTACAAAAATGTGCGTATGCACCTGCTGAAGAACCTGCCCGGTGACAAGGCGTGGCGGCACGACAAGTCGCTGTATCCCAGCAATCAACCACGGCTTCATACAGATGAGGTCAGATAAGGAGAAACCCAATGTCTCGAAATGAATACTTTGCCTATGGCTCCAATCTGAATTTTGAACAGATGGCCTACCGCTGTCCCGAAGCAACGGTGGTAGGCACTGCCAAGCTGGATGGCTATGAGCTGGCGTTCCGGCGCGGCTTTCTGACGATTTTGCCAAAAGAGGGCGCAAGCGTCGAAGGGCTGATCTGGTCTGTCACCGACCACGACGAATCCCAGCTTGACTGTTACGAGGGCTACCCGACATTCTATGACAAGGAGACCCTAACGGTCACGGATGCAGACGGAACGCCGCACGAAATCATGGTTTACACGATGAACGCACCGTACCGTGACCAGTTGCTCCCGGTCAGCAGCCGCTACAATGCGGTTGTTTTGCAGGGGTGTCTGGATGCGGGCATCTCTCCGCAGCAGTTCTATGATGCTGACGAAAAATACCGCAAAGCCTACAAGGCCAGAGCCGCGCCCTGTCCAAAGAAACACGCTCCCGAACGCTAACCAAGCCCGCTGCAACCCGCAGCGGGCTTTTTCTTTTGCAACAAAAGGAGAACCAGTATGAAAAACAAACACAGAATAAAGCAGGGATTGTCGCTGCTGCTGGCGGGCGCACTGACGTTTACCAATGTTGGCGCAGCGCTACCCGCCTTTGCAGAGGATGCCCCTGCCACGCCGGAGACAGCTTCAGCGGCCACACCGGAAACCGCTGAAGCCAATGTCCCGACACCGAATCTTTCGCAGATCACTGAAAATCTGTACGACGATCTGCCGGACGCGCCTACCGGCAGTTACCTTGGCAGCATGGGTCTGCCCGTGGCAACCGGCGAAACAAAAATCGGTATCTCCGCGTGGGTTTCTGACCTGTATGACGGCGTAGATGCCCATATGGATGCCGATGCGCTGAACGCAGATGAGAACACGGTCACAATCGGCAAAACTCCCGGTACCATTACCACAGGCGGTCACACACAGGACGATACCTACCACCTGAACGGCGGCGACGGTTCTGCCACATGGACGGTTCACTACGAGGTGTCCAAGACCAGCACCAGTACGCTCAGCGGGCAAGAAGGACCGTTCGCCAGCCAAGCCGAAGCGGATGCCGCTGCCGAAGCCGCCAAGAATGCAGCCATCGGGCAGCTGCAGAACGAAGCGCAGGGCATGGTAGATGCCGCTATTGCCTCGGCGCGGGCGCAGCTTGCCAATATTACATTCAGCTATGACGAGGTCACCATCCCGCACGGCTTTGATTCCACGCCCGGTGCGCTGGGCAGCCACCAGACTATTACTGTTCCGGCTAATAGTTCCAATGACTATAAAATGCAGAACGATGAATGGTCGGTAAAGGTCAGCATCGACAAAATCGACAGCGAAACCAAGCAGCGCATCAAGGGCGATGCCGAGTTTAAGATTTTCGAGTGGGATACCGTTCGGCAGTGCTATATCCCGTTTGGCGGATACAACCGGTACAAGGTCGAGCGCCAGAGCGATGGCACTTACAAGGTCATCAACCACAGCAATTATGCCAATGGTTCTGACAATATCTATTACACCCAGCGCAACGAGGGCAAGTTCGTCATCGTGGAGAGCCGCGCACCCAGCGAGTATTACGGCGATTGGACGGATGTGACCAAACCCGGCACGGCAGGCTCTGTTCTGGGCAAGCGGGCGTATGCCTTTGAAATTACCAAAGCACAGGACGGTCAGACGATTTGGCTGGGCAACGCCGATTATAACGCTGACATCAGCACGACCAACAGCGGCGGTACGCTCATCGACACCGGCGAGGGCATCGTAACTATCACTTTTGGCAGTCGCAACGCAGATAAATCTGATTCACTCCCGAAATTCAGAAAGGAAACACGAAAATGAAACGACCTTGGGCTTTTATCTGCGCCAGCGAGGGCGCAACCTCCAAACACCTGCGCAACTATTGCCGTGAAGTCTACCTGCTGGGCTACCTGCCGGTATGCCCTAAATTGCAGGACAGCCAGTATTTGGTGCTGGAAGATGCCGTAGAACGCAGCGAGTACACCGCTATTGTGAGGGATAAGCTGCTGCGCTGCCCGATGCTGGTGGTCTGCAGCCGCAATCAGGATGCAACCACCAACGCGCAGATCGGTTTGGCGCAGAAATACAACCGTATTGTCACAACCTTGGACGGTTTGAAGAAAGCCGTTTCGGAGGGCGACGACCTTGTGTCATGAACCGTTTTGCGGGGTGTCGTGTTTTGCTAGCATAGCGTCTGGTCGACCAGACGCACATTTTGGGGATGCCCCAAACCCCTGCCGTGCGTAAACGCAGATTTGTTGTCTCATTCCATGTCGATGAGAATGAATTATCATTCTTGAATCGGCAGGTTGCGGCCAGCAGTCTGAACCGAGAGGAATACCTGCGCACGCTCATTGCAGGCAAAGAAATCCATCCGCGTCCCTGCACGCACCATGCCGATCTGCTCCGCAAGGTGGCAGGGCTGTGCAACAATGCAAATCAGCTTGCCCACCGTGCCAACAGTACTGGAACAGCAGGGCAGGGGAGTGTGGATGAAATGACCCGGCTAACCCAAGAGGTCTGGCGGGAAGTAAAAGAAAACTGGTAAAGGAGTCACTATGAAAAATGGCTTACACATCCGTGATCCCTGTGCGCCGCCTTGACCGCACAGTGGACTATGTACAGAACAAAGAAAAAACAACACCGAAATCTCTGGAAGAAGCTGTGGACTATGCAGCAAACCGGGATAAAACCGAATCAGCCTGTTTTGAAACGGGACTGGGCTGCACAACCACCAGCGCCTTTGAAGATATGCGATTAAATACGCTTCGCTGGCACAAAGAAACCGGTGTGCAGGGATACCATCTTGTCCAGAGTTTTGCAGAAGGGGAGGTGACTCCAGAACTGGCGCACCAGATCGGTGTCGAGTTTGCTGAGCAGCTACTGCATGGGAAATACCAAGCAATTGTGACAACGCATTTGAACACTAAGCATTACCACAACCACATTGTATGGAGCGCCGTCAGCTTGGAGGATGGGAAAAAGTACCACAGCAACAGCAAAAGCTATTACACTGAGGTACGCGCCCTTTCAGACACGCTCTGCCAAAAGTATGGGCTTTCCATCATTGAAACACCGGAATCGCTGCGAGGAAAGCGGCAATATGAAAAGTGGAGGGCTGAGGAAAACAACAAGCCCACATGGCGCACGGCTATTCGGCAGGATGTGGACGATGCCATTCAGCAGAGCCTTACGTGGCGGCAGTTTCTTTCCGTGCTGGAACGCAAAGGGTATGAAGTCCGCATGGGGCGCAAGTATCCCGTTTTGCGTCCGCCCGGAAAAGAGCGCTTTGTTCGATTCAAAACGCTGGGCAAGCGGTACACGCCGGAAGCCATCCAGACGCGCATCCTGTATCCACAAAGCTACCACCCTTATGTGGAAAATCCACCAACAATCCAACATGGCCGTCTGCACAGCGGGAAGAAGCCTCATCGCAAGCTGACCGGGCTGCGGGTGCTGTATTACCGCTACTTGTACGAGTTGGGCGCACTCCCTCGCAAGCCGCGCCGCCCCAGCTATGCCGTGCGGCAGGATGCCTACAAGTTAGACCAGCGCATCCGACAGATGGAGTTCCTGTCCAGAAACAATATTGATACGCTGACACAGCTGGAAACTCACCGACAAGCCCTGCAAACAGAAATTAGGCAGTTGCTGACAAAGCGTAAGCAACTGCCCAAAACCGATGAAGTACAATCGCAGCATGAATCGGTCAACACCGCCCTAAAACAGCTTCGCCAAGAGGAACGGCTCTGCCGCAAAATCGCAGAACACTCCCTAGAAGTGCAGCAACACCTCACCGAAGCCCGCCGTGACCGCGCCGAACAACAACAGCGCGAACAGGAACACGAGCGTGACCGCCGCCCTAACATTGATTTGACACTATAATCTTGAAAGGAAGGATGCCTATGAAATACCCCAACAAAGACTACATCGAACACCTGCGCCGCAAGTACCCGCCCGGCACGCGGCTGCAACTCAGCTGTATGGAAGATGAGATGGCCGTTCCGCCAGGCTCTATGGGAACCGTTGATTTCATCGATGATGCCGGACAAATCCACATGAATTGGGACTGCGGGCGCAATCTTGCCCTCATCCCCGGCGTGGACTCGTTCAGCCGCTTGCCCTCGCCCAAAGAAAAGGCCGGTGATGCCAGATGAATTACGGCTCTGAACCCGCAGACCAGGTCGTCCGCTACTCGCTGGAGGGTGCAGAGTTTGCCCTGCGCATCTCCGGCACCGCTGCGAAAAACTTCTTTATTTTCGCACAGGCAGTGCTGCACGACAGCAAAAAGACCCACGGCAAAACGCACCTAATCCGCTTGCTGAAAGAGCAGAAGCCGCTGAAATTTTTCACGGTAGACAAAGACCGTATGCACGATTTTGCTCGCGCCGCCAAGGCGCATGGTCTGCTGTTTTGCCCCATCCGTGACAAGATGGACCCCGACCACATTGAGATCGCCATTTTACAGGATGATGCCTCCAAAGCCAACCGCATCATCGATAAGCTGCAACTGGCTATTGTGGACACCGGCACGGCAGAACTTATCGACACTGTGCAGCAGGAGCGTGGTGAAACCGCTCCGGAAACCGAGCGCGTCCAGACCGAGGACGGTGCGGTAGATTTTGAGGTCGGCGCAGACGAGGAACAGTTCAACATGGGTTTTCCGCAGGGCTCGGAGAACGCCAGTCCGTCCGAGCCTTTCTCCGACAGCAGCAAATCTTTTGCAAACTCGCCGTCGCCGCGCGCCGATCAGCTTCGGGCCAAGGGTGAGCGCCCCAGCGTGCGCATGGAATTAAGCGACATCACAGCTTACCTGCGCCGCAAAGTTGAACCGCCGAAAAACCGTATGCCTAGGATGCCGGTAAAAATCAAGCGAAAGGAGAAAACACTGTAAATGGACCTGAATAATTATCTCAACAACGTAGCGCCGTCAGAACCGCAGTATTCTAAGGAAGAATACGCTGCTATGAAGAAAACCGAGCGTGAAGCGGTTTGGGTGCAGGTGGATGCCCGCATGGGTGAGGTGCTGGCAGATGCCTCGACCTTGCAGGGATTTCTCGACTTTATGTCGCAATGCCGCAACTCGCTGCCGAACCAGCTTCTGCTGTCCGGGCAGAACGCCGACATCACGGACGCCCGCACATTCCAGCAATGGAAGGATGCCGGAAGGCATATCCGTACCGGAGAGGAAGGTTACACGGCCATTGTGGGGCAGGTGTACGAGAATAACGGCCGAAAGGCTTCCGGGTATAATATCGGCAAGGTGTTCGACATTACACAGACGCGCGGCAGACCGATACCGCCGCCCGCCGAATACCAAGTGGATGAACTGATCGCCGCGACCATTGAGAGCAGCCCAGTGCCGATTCAGATCTCGGACAGTCTGCCGGACGGCATCCAAGCGCAGTATGTTCCCAAGAACCGCACGATTTATGTCCGCAACGGCATGGATGCAGGCACGACGCTGTGCGCCATCGTCCGGGAATGCGCACAGGCAGATTTTCACAAGGATTACACCTACAACCGCCAAGCCTACGCTGCGCCGAGTTACTGTGCCGCCTACATGGTCGCGCATCGGTATGGGCTTGACACCACCGCTTTCAACTTTGACCGCGTGGTTGCCTTGTATGGCAATCTGGGCAAAGAACAGCAGCGGGGCTTTCTGTCGGATGTGAACACCGTTGGTGGTGGGCTGCTGCGCAGTCTGAGTCGCACGCTGGCTGTACAGACCCGCGAACTGCCCGCCGCAGAATACGCTGTTGCCGTGCCGCCTGCAAAGAAGCCTTCCCGCCAGCAGGAACGCGGCTGATTGTTTTCCGTTTGTTTTCAAATGACGGATAGCTATTGCGGCAGTTCTATGATATGCTGTGAGCAAAGGATGGTGAAAAACAATGACAGAACGTAAAGTTAAACTTGACCGTGCCAACAAAAGCATCCTGCTCCGGGCGCTGGGCGATGTCTACTACGGCCAGCGTGCCAACGGCGGCAGCACCGAGGTGACCGGACGGCTCATCCTGCGGGTGAACGATTTGCCTGCAGGCGGCAAACTGACGCTGACGGCGGCAGAGTATCGGCTGGCAAAAGCAGCCCTCAACCAACTGCGCACCCAACGCTTGGCAGAGGGCGGCTACACTGATGCCGTGGATGACGCGCTGACCCGACTGCTGTACGCCCACACGCCGCTGTTTATCTGGTGAATCCGGCTATGACATGGGAAAAATTCTGGTCGATCATTGACCGAGTCCGCGCCAAAGCGGATATGCAGGATGAAGCGGCCGTGAAACAGTTCCTTTACACGGAACTCATCAAATTGCCGCAGGATGAACTGCTCGGCTTTGATTGCGCATGGCAAAGTTATCGCAATAAAGCCAACTTTCCCAGAATGGTCGCGGCGGCCTGCATCATCAATGACGGCAGTTCGGATGACAGATTTACCGATTTCCGTAACTGGCTGATTATGCAGGGGTACGATGCTTATCGGCAGGCGCTGATTGACCCCGATAACCTTGCGGCGCTCAACATTCCGTTCCGAGATACTGAGTGGATGGGATGCGGGAATGTGGCGTGGTATGCCTACGCGGGGCAGAAGCTGCACACCTATTTTGAAAAGGAAGGAATTGCCGCCAAGTTATTCCGAAAGTATCCGGCTCTGCTGAAATCGTCTGCCGATTTACATCAGGCAATTATGCAGGAACAGCTTGTACCCCACCGTGCGCCGGAAACCGAATGGGAACGACAAATGCTGCGAACGGAAGTCAAGCACTACATAGATACCAGTGGGCTGGCGTACAGCTACAACGAATTCTATACTCAAAATATGCCGGATAAGGTTGCATGGGAAACGCTGCAAAGCGATTTGTTTGCAAATCTGCCGCAAATCAAGGCGGAACGTATGCCGCAGGACTTTTCCGTAGTTTTGCCGAAGTTGTGGAGAAAGCGTCAGGCATGGGATGCTGAGCGTACAAAGCGCCCGCCCTATCGCGGTGAAGAAAGGTAGCCCACCACGCCGGGAAGAAAGAATCCTTGGTGGGTCTGGCTGCTGCCGCTGCCCGTTGTATGGTGGGCAGCGCTGGCGGTGGCTTGCCGCTGGCAGCCGGGCATGAAGATAACGGCTCTGCTGGATGCGCTGAACAGCGCACTGGCAGAGCCGTTTGCGTTGGCGTGGAGTCAAGACAGCCCACGCTTTTTGCTTGTGTTCACGGTGGCTTATGCGGTAGCAGTTATCGTGGCCGTGACGGATCAGAAGAACACCCGCCCCGGCGCGGAGCATGGCTCGGCGGCTTGGGGTGACGTGTTCCGGTTAAACAAGTTCTACATGGACAAGCGAGGACCGAATCTGCTGCTGACCCAACACTTTCACATCGGGATAGATGGCTACAAACATAAGCACAACACCAACATCCTCATTGTCGGCGGCTCCGGCGCAGGCAAGACGCGCACCTACGGTGTGCCGAATGTGCTGGAATGTGCCTGCTCTATGGTAATCACTGACCCTAAGTCGGAAATTTTGCGTAAAACCGGCAATTTGTTGAAGCAGAAGGGCTATGAGGTACTTGTTTTTGACCTTATAAATCCCGCTGCATCGTTCTGTTATAACCCGTTTGTGTATGTACATGATGACCGTGAAGTGCTGACCTTGATTGAAAATCTGATTCAGAACACAACACCATCACATTCAAAAAGCAGCGACCCCTTCTGGGAAAAGTCCGAAACCGCCCTGCTCCAAGCCCTCATGCTATACCTGCTGCACGAAGCTCCGCCCGAAGAACAAAACTTCTCTATGGTGATGGAAATGATCGCCGCTGCTGAAGTCCACGAGGATGATGACAACTACCAATCCCCGCTGGACATCTTGTTCGAGCGCTTGGAAATGCGCGAACCCGACAGCATCGCCTGTAAGCAGTACCGCATTTTCAAGCAAGCGGCGGGTGTTGTATGCTCTAAAAGACTTCTTAATCAAGCAGTTGGGAAGTCTCTTAGAACACACAACCTAAAACCGAAGAAAGGAGCGCAAGTTATGAGAAAAAACGAGAAAATCACTGCTCTGTACGAACGACTGAGCCGTGATGACTTTGGCAAAGATGATGACCAACAGCGTGAGAGCAATTCCATTTCCAATCAAAAAGCTATGTTGGAGGAGTTCGCCGCACGGCAGGGCTTTACAAACATTGTCCATTTCACGGACGATGGCATTAGCGGCACCTGCTTTGACCGTCCCGGATTTTTGGCAATGATGAAAGAAGTGGAAGCCGGGAATGTGGAGTATCTGTGTATCAAGGACATGAGCCGCATGGGTCGTGACTATCTGAAAGTAGGTCAGATTATGGAAATTCTGCGTCAGCGTGGCGTTCGCCTTATCGCCATCAATGACGGTGTGGACAGTGCCAGAGGGGACGATGATTTTACCCCTTTCCGCAACATTATGAACGAGTATTACGCCAGAGACACCAGCCGTAAAATCCGCTCCACTTTCCAGTCCAAAGGCAAGTCCGGCAAGCACCTTACAGGCACGGTCATTTACGGCTATCTCTGGAACGAAGCCAGAGACCAATGGTTGGTTGACCCCGAAGCCGCTGATGTGGTCAAGCGCATCTTTGCCATGACGATTGACGGCTACGGTCCGTATCAGATCGCCAGCAAACTGAAATCGGAAAAGGTGCTTATTCCGTCTGCTTACCTTGCCCAACACGGCGAGGGCGTGAACAAAAACAAGACTTTCAAAGATGTGTACGGCTGGGGTTCTTCCACCATCTGCAACATTCTTGAAAAGCGTGAGTATCTGGGACACACCATCAATTTCAAGACCCGAAAGCACTTCAAGGACAAAAAAAGCCATTATGTCCCGGAGGACGAATGGACAATTTTCGAGAATACCCATGAGCCTATCATTGACCAGCAGACCTTTGACCTTGTGCAGAAAATCCGTGGGAATGTCAGGCGCTACCCGGACGGCTGGGGCGAAGCGGCTCCCCTCACAGGCTTGCTTTATTGTGCCGATTGCGGCGGCAAGATGTATGTCCACCGTACCAACAACGGCAAGCGTATTTCTCAATATACCTGTTCCCAATACAGCAAAGTCCCAGTTGGAAAGCTCTGCACGACACAGCACCGTATCAATGAAGATGTGGTACTGTCCCTTGTTTCCGAAATGCTCAAAGCTATTGCCGAGTATGCCAAGCATGACCGAGCCGAGTTTGTCCGTGTGGTGCAGGAAGCGCAGTCCAGCCAGCTGACCACTGAGGTCAGGAAACAGCGGACACGCCTTGCCACCGCAAAGCAGAGAGTGTCCGAGCTGGAAGTCCTGCTCTGTAAAATCTATGAGGACAACATTTTAGGAAAGCTGTCCGACAGCAGATACGCCACTCTGGACGCTCAATACGAAAAGGAACAGTCCGAGCTTACCGCCGAAATCTCTACTCTGGAAAAGGCTGTCAAGAGCTATGAGAAGCACGAAAAGGACGCTGATCGTTTTATCGCTCTGATTGACAAGTACGAGAACTTCGACAAGCTGACCATTGCCATGCTCAACGAGTTTATCGAGAAAATCCTTGTGCATGAGCGTGACCGCAAAGGCAGTATACAGACCACACAGGAGGTCGAGATTTACTTCAATTTTGTTGGGCGATTCGTTCCCCCGGCGTTTGGAGAAGTGGAGCTGACCCCGGAAGAATTAGAGGAAATCCGCAAGCGTGAGGAACGCAAGGACAGGCTTCATCAGAACTACTTGAAGCGGAAAGCCAGCGGAGCGCAGAAGCGATACGAGGACAAAATCAAGGGGAGAAAAAAGGCAGAAATCGAAGCCAAGAAAGCCGCCATTCGTGCGGAGGACATTGCAAAGGGAGTGTTCGTTCCCGTCAGCAGTTTACCGCAGAGAGAGCCGATGAAAGGAGTACAAACAGCATGAATATCACTTACACACAGAACGGTGATTATCTTATCCCGAACATCATTATCCGCAAGACAAAGCCCCTCGGACACTACGGCAGACTCCGCAAGGCGTATCTGGAAATGCACCGCCCGATACTGTTCAATGAGCTGGTGCTATCCGATAGGCTCTTTGAGCATTGCGCCGAGATTGACGAAGCGGCACAAAACCGAATGGAGCTGATCGTGCCGCAACTGGCAAAGCAGTACGGCGTGACCGAAAGGCTGAAAGCCGAAAACCAAATGGAATGGGTGCGGCAGATGAACGCTTGCAAGGCACAGGCAGAGGAGATTGTGAAAGCGGAATTGATTTACGATTGAGCGAGGAAGTCCGGGCAGAAAACTGTTCGGACTTTTCTCATATAGTCCAAAGTTGCGGTAGAAATGTTCACAAGTTTTATGGTATAATTTGAATACGAAAAGTGAGCAACAAATCGGAAGCTGAGGAGATAGACTATTGAGAACATATGAGAATAAAGACGAACTTAAAAACGAGATAAATAAAAGCTTTGCAAAATATATTTCAGAATTTAATGATATTCCGGAGCATTTAAAAGATAAGAGAATTGATGAGATCGATCGAACTCCGGCAGAAAATCTTGCTTATCAGGTTGGCTGGACAACTCTTGTTATTAAATGGGAATCAGACGAAAGAAAGGGTATTCCTGTCAAAACTCCTTCGGATAATTTTAAGTGGAATCAGCTTGGCGAATTATATCAATGGTTCACAGATACATATGCTCAGCTGTCACTGCAAGAATTGAAAGACAGATTGAATGAGAATATCAACTCTATTTATGCAATGATTGATTCTCTGAGTGATGAAGAATTATTTAAACCACATATGAGAAAATGGGCTGACGAAGCAACTAAAACAGCTGTCTGGGAAGTATACAAATTCATACATGTTAATACAGTTGCTCCGTTCGGAACCTTTAGAACCAAGATTAGAAAATGGAAAAAGATTGCACTATAACTTCCAGTTTGGCGAACTGATAAAATCCCTTTAGGAACTAAAGGGCGCACTTCTATACTCTCCTATCGAGAGTAGTGCGTCCTGCGGAGCTTCATTCCCGGTCAGCAGAAGAAAACTGCATGACCGAGAATGTTGCGTCACTTCGTTCCGTCAAGGTGGCTACACCCCCTTGCGCCGCTAATGCGGCTATCCCCTGTGGACTTGCCGTCCGCAAACAGCATAAAATGCTGTTCGCCGCCAGCAAGTTTGAAAAACTGAATACCGAAAAACTGACCGTTGACTGGTCGCACTATGCGAAAAGTTGACGGTCTTTTTTTATCCCCAAAATCAAAAAAGGAGGTCAATCCCAATGACAAAACCGAAAACCCTCGACCAGCTCCGAGCCGAAAAGGAACGAGCTGAGACGCAGCTTGCACAGGAACAGCACAAGCTGGAGCGTCTGGAGAACAGAAAGAAGTATCTGGAGAAAGGCGAACGCACCAAGCGCACCCACCGCCTTTGCAATCTGGGCGGCACGATTGAGAGCCTTGCCCCGGAGGTCAAAGATCTCACACGCACCGAAATGACAGAGCTGATGGAACACATCTTTTCCCTGTCCGAAGTCCAGCGAGCCGTCCGTCACATGGCGATTACCCATATCAGTCAAGCGAACAGAGAAAAGGAGTTGAAAGCCGATGGCACTATTTCATCTGAGCGTCACGCAGACTAAGCGAAGCGCAGGACAGTCCGCTATTGCTTCTGCCGCCTACCGTGCCGGGGAGCGATTGTATAGCGAGTATTACGGCGAATACAGCGACTACACCCGCAAGGGCGGCGTGATCTGCTCCGACATTCTCCTGCCGTCCCATGCACCGCCAGAATACGCAGACCGCCAGACCCTATGGAACGCCGTGGAAAAAGCCGAGCGTGGAAAGAACGCCCAGCTTGCATACAGCTTTGACATTGCCTTGCAGAATGAATTTTCCCTTGAGGAAAACATCGCTCTTGCAAGGCAATTTTTGTTGGAGAACTTTGTGAGCCGTGGCATGGTGGTTGACTTCGCCGTACACCAGCCAGACCGGGAGGACGGCGGCATACCAAACCCGCATTTTCATGTGCTTTGCCCTATCCGCCCCATCGATCAGAACGGCAAATGGGGACTAAAGCAACGCCGGGTGTATGAGCTGGACGAGGACGGCAACCGTATCCGAGACCAGAACGGCGAGTTTGTTTTCAACGCCGTTCCCACTACCGACTGGGGCAGTCCCGAAACGCTGGAATACTGGCGGCAGACATGGGCGGAGCTATGCAACGCCAAGTTTGCGGAAAAGGAGCTTGACGTTCGTATCGACCACCGAAGCTATGAGCGTCAGGGCGTGGAGCTTCTTCCCACCGTCCACGAGGGCGCAACCGTCCGGGCAATGGAGAAGAAAGGCATACGCACCGAAAAGGGCGAGTTCAACCGCTGGATCAAGGCAACCAATGCCGTTATCCGGGACATCAAGAAGAAAATCGCTCTCCTGTTCGATTGGATTGCCGAAGCAAAAGCAGAGCTTGCCAAGCCGCAGGCACCCGACCTTGTTTCTCTGCTGAACGCCTATTACACCCAGCGCAGAGCCGGGGCGTATTCGCAGAAAGGCAAGGTCAGCAATCTAAAGGAGATGAACGAGACTTTCAATTATCTCCGGGCAAACGGCATTTACTCCCTTGAAGATTTGGAAAGCCGTGTCAGCGAACACAGTGCTGCCACAGAGAGCTTGAAGAAAACGCTGGACGAACAGACCGCCCGAATGAAAGCAATTAAGCAGCTCTATGACAGCTCCGCTGCTTTCCAGAGCTTGAAGCCTGTCTATGACGGCTTGCAGAAAATCAAGTTTGAGAAGCCCAGAGCCAAGTACAAGGCAGAGCATGAAGCGGAACTGAAACAGTTCTACGCCGCCAGACGCAAGCTGACCGGAGAGTTCCCGGACGGCAAGGTGGATATGAAAAAGCTGACCGAAGAGTATGACGAGCTGGAACTGGCGCACAACACCACCTACGGCGAGTTTAAGACCGTCAGAGACGATTTACACCGTCTTTGGAAGGTCAAGTCGTGTGTAGATACTGCCGCCCGATTTAACGAGCGTACAGAGGAACAAATGCTCCAAAATCGACCCCAAACACGACACAAAAAGGAGGATATGACACGATGAAAAAATACGACTGGAAGAACGAGTACAACCCCATCCGCAGAACGGCAAAACGCCTTTTGAGCGGAGAAGCTTTGACCGATGGCAGACCGCTTTCCGACCTGATCGAGCTGGACGAACACACCCGGAAATGCCTTGCCTTTGAAGCCACCCTCACCGACCGCCAGATTGATATGTTGCAGGAGCTGGGCTATCTGCCTGTTATCATGAGACAGTACGGCGAGGAATGTGCGAACTGCCCCTACACGCTGGACGAGCGTGAGCATGGCATTTGCAGACGATCGGGGACAGACTTGTGACCGAGAAAGACGGCACAGCATGGGTCTGCTATCTCCGAGACTGACAACAGGAACACGGCAAGCGTGGCAAAGACGGCAAGGTTTTTATAGATACCTTAATGTTGCCGCCTTGCCTTCTTCCCTTATACCGACACCGCCCGATGATGAATAGTCACCGGGCATTTTTCATTTACAGGAGGATTTTGAATGAACAATACCGCAACCAACAGCACCCCTTGCCCTACTGTCAGAAAGCAGATCGGCAAGACAACCTATATCGTCCGTGTCCATTTCAGCCAGACCGCAAAAGAGACGATGGAGGACAAAATCAAGCGTCTGCTCCGTGAGGAAGTCCGCAAAATGTGACTACTTTGTGAATTTGATGAAAAAGTCCTTGACTTTTCGTCTCTGGCAAAACGGCGAAGTCGATTTTGGTAAGTGTAGGTGTGCGCCTTGCCGCGTTCAATCTGCCGTCCATCGCCAAGCTGACCATGACGGACGAACTGCATTTGCAGGAATTGGGCGAGCGCAAAATCGCGCTGTTCTGCTGCATCCCGGACTCGGATAAGTCGCTGAATTATCTGGTCGGTATGATTTATACCCAGCTAATCCAGACGCTGTACCGTCAAGCGGACCGCGTACACAAAGGACGTCTGCCTGTGCCGGTGCATTGCCTTATGGACGAGTACGCGAACATTTCCTTGCCGAAAGACACCTTTTTGTCTGCCCTTGCCACCATGCGTTCCCGCGCTATTTTCTGCTCCATCATCGTGCAGAACATGGCGCAGCTAAAGGCCATGTACAAGGACGATTGGGAATCGCTGGTTGGCCTGTGCGATGAGTTTCTCTACCTTGGCGGCACCGAGAAAGAAACCCACAAGTACGTTTCGGAACTGCTGGGCAAGGAGACTATCTCCACCACCAGCTACAACCAAAGCAAAGGCCGCAGCGGCAGTTACAGCATCAATAACCAGCAATCCGGGCGTGATCTTATGACCCCGGACGAGGTGCGGTTACTGGACAACGGCAAGTGCATCCTGTTCATCCGAGGAGAACGCCCTGTGGTGGATTTCAAGTATAATCTGCTCAAACATCCGAACATCCGCTACACCGAGGACGGCGGCGCAGCCCCTTACGACTACACCGCTGCCGACAACGCGCGGGACGATCTGCCCGGCGCACCCGAAAATTACGAACTGCTGGATATGGACGACTTTCTGCCCGCCGAACCCGCAGAAATGAAGCCTACCATACAAAGAATCAGGAGACCCAAATGAAGCTGAATCATAACAAAAAATCCGTGAAAATTTCTCTCAATTTGTTTGCGCTGTACGCCGTCATGGTGTGCGGCGTTGTTTTTGCCATGCCCGCCTTTGCCGCCAGTGACCCGCTGGTGGTCGTGGAAAATCTCTCCACGTTCATCTTTTCGCTGATCCGCGCGGTGGGGCTTATCCTGCTGGGGTGGGGCATCGTGCAGGTTGGTCTGTCTTTGCAGAGCCACGACCCCAGCCAGCGCAGCCAAGGTTTCCTGACGCTGGCCGGCGGGCTGGTGATTACGTTCGCCAAAGAAATCCTCGACCTCATTACCGCGTGAGGGTCATACCAAGAGGAAAGGCGGTGATGTCCTGTGGGTGAGTCATGGATCGTCAGCAACTTAAACGTCGCACTCTCCACATGGAATGACAAGCTGGCAGAAATATGGTCGCTGCTGACCGAAAGCCCGCAGACCTTCAAAGGCGGGCAAGTCTGGAACGTAATGACCGGCATTCACGGCGCTTTGCAGGCGATTGGCTATGGGCTGTTGGTGCTTTTCTTTGCCGTGGGCGTTATGAAAACCTGCGGCAGCTTTGTGGAAGTGAAAAAGCCCGAACACGCCCTCAAACTGTTCATCCGCTTTGCGCTTGCCAAGGGCGCGGTGACCTATGGGTTGGAGTTAATGCTGGCGGTGTTTTCCATTGTGCAGGGCATGGTGTCCACCATTATTACCCAATCGGGCAGCTCCGGGATGAGCAGCGTATCGCTGCCGCAGGAGTTGATCGACGCCATCAACAACGTGGGCTTTTGGGATTCCATTCCGCTGTGGGCGGTCACATTGATCGGCGGGCTGCTGATAACAGTTCTGTCTTTTACCATGATTTTGACCGTTTACGGCAGAATGTTCAGCCTGTGGATGTACGCCGCGATTGCGCCGATTCCGTTGTCCACATTTGCGGGTGAACCCACCAGCAGCGTGGGCAAAAACTTCATCCGCAGCTATGCAGGGGTCTGTTTGCAGGGCGTGGTGATTGCCTTGTCCTGTATTATTTTCTCCGCCATCTCGTCCAGCCCGCCCGCCGTGGATACCGGTGCATCTGTGGTGACGGCAGTGTGGACGTATGTTGGCGAGTTGGCATTTAACCTGCTGGTGCTGGTCGGAGCCATTAAGGGCTGTGACCGCATCGTGAAAGAAATTATGGGGTTGTAAAGCAAAAGCGACGCACCATTATGGTGCGCCGCAAATATTACGCCTGATGATAGAGAATCCATTCCAGCAAATCCGCTGCCTTTGCACGACCGCTTGCAATTTGCAAAATAATGTCAATCAGTTCTTCCTGCGTGTAGTCAAGTTCAATTCCGTTAATTGCCAGAAAAACCAGCATAACGTGGGCGCCGATGCGCTTGTTGCCATCCACGAATGGGTGATTGCAGACTAAGCCAAATCCAAGCTGTGCCGCCTTTGCCTGCACGGATGGATATAGATACTGCCCGCCGAATGTAGCAAAAGGAGCATTCAAAGCAGATTCCAATAAACCATCGTCACGGATGCCGGCAGTACCGCCAAATGTCTCCAACAGAGCATTATGCAGCCTTAAAACCTGTTCCTTGCTCAGCGTTTTCATTTGGCAAGTACCTCATAGGCTTGCTTGTTTTTGGCAATCAGACGCTTGGAGATTTCGAGAATGTCCTCGTCTTTCGCCTGTTGCTCGTCCTCGACTTGGCTGAACTCCATTAGCACATAACGCGGGACATTATTCTTTAAGATGACCGCCGCGCCGTTCTCATCAACCATCCGTGCTACACGGGAAAAATTCTGGTTGGCCTCCGTGATGGATACAAGATTGTCTGTGTTAATAACCATAATTCAACGCCTCCTTTGAGTATAGTATACACGAATTATAGGATAAATTCAACCTATTTATTAAAGAAGGAAGGAATGCAGTATAGAAATCAAAATACCGAAAGAAGTCCGCGACTACCACGAAAACATCTTTTTCGGGCTGAACACCCGGCAGTTTATTTGCTCGGTGCTGGCGGTCGGCGTGGCCGTAGGCATCTACTTTGCCTTGCAGCCGTATGTCGGCACCGAGGAAATCGGTTGGATGTGCATTTTAGGTGCTGCGCCGTTTGCCGCCTGCGGGTTCTTCACCTATCACGGCATGACCGCCGAACAGGTGCTGTGGGCGTGGTTCAAGTCTGAAATCCTCTGCCCGAAACTCCTTGTGTTCAAGTCCGACAGTTATTATTACGAAGCCATGCAGCCCGCCATCCGCGCGGGCATGAAACGAAAGAGAGGCAAGCCTATGAAGAAAAACACCCATGACAGCGAGGAAACCGTTTGATTAAGACCCTGACGAGAGCGCAGAAGATGGAACGCGAAAAGTTCCGTATTCCGCGCAGTGTGCAGGATGCCATTCCCATCCGCCGCATCTTTGCGGATGGGATTTTCCAAGTCGGCAACCGGTATTCCAAGACGTGGTCGTTTACCGACATCAACTACGCCATCGCCGGCAAAGAGGACAAAACCAGTATGTTCCTTGATTACTCGGAACTGCTGAACGCTCTCGATTCCGGCGCGTCAGCCAAAATCACGATTTATAACCGCCGCATCAACAAGGCTGAGTTCGAGCGCAGCGTCCTGCTGCCCGACAAGGATGACGGGCTGGACGAGTACCGCCACGAATTCAACCAGATGCTGACCGCCCAAGTGACCGGCACCAGCAACAGCATCGTGCGGGAACGCTACCTGACCGTCAGCGTGGTAAAGCGCAATGCGGATGAGGCCCGCAGTTACTTCTCCCGTGTGGGTACAGATTTGGTGACGCACCTTGCACAGCTTTCCTCGGTGGCAACCGAACTGACGCTGAATGAGCGCCTGCATATTTTCCGCGACTTTTTCAAGGCCGGGGAACAGGCTGCGGCAGAGTTCAACATCCACGAACACGCCAAACGCGGCCAGCATTTCAAAGATTGGTTCTGCCCGGACAGCATGGAGTTTGCCGCCGACCATTTCAAGCTGGATGCCCGTTATGGTCGGGTGCTGTATTTGCAGGACTATGCGAGCTACATCAAGGACAGCTTTGTGTCGGAACTCTGCGACCTTGACCGCGACTTGATGTTATCCATCGATATCCTGCCTGTGCCAACGGACGAGGCCGCCCGCCAGCTGCAAAGCACGCTGTTAGGGATCGAGACGAACGTCACCAACTGGCAGCGCCGCCAGAATGCCAACAACAATTTTACCGCGACGATTCCTTACGACATGGAGTTGCAGCGCAAGGAAACCAAGGAGATGCTGGACGATCTGACGACCCGCGACCAGCGCATGATGTTCGGGCTGGTGACGCTGGTGCATCTGGCCGACAGCAAAGAGCAGCTCGACAGCGACACCGAAACGCTCTACTCGACAGCCCGCAAGCACCTGTGCCAGCTTTCCACGCTGCGCTGGCAGCAGAAGGACGGGCTGGACACGGTGCTGCCTTACGGGCTGCGGAAAATCCAAGCCCTGCGAACCCTTACCACAGAAAGCACCGCTGTGTTGATTCCGTTCCGCGCACAGGAAATCATGGAGCCGAACGGTCTGTACTATGGGCAGAACGCCGTCAGCAAGAACATGATCGTGGCGGACCGGCGGTTGCTGCTAAACGGTAACAGCTTCCGTTTGGGCGTGTCCGGCTCCGGCAAGAGCATGAGCGCCAAGGAAGAAATCGTGCAGATCGCGCTTTCAACCGAGGATGACATTCTCATTCTCGACCCGGAGTCGGAGTTCGGCTATCTGACCGAAGCCCTTGGCGGCGAGGTGATCCGCATTTCGGCTACGTCCGATACCCACATCAACGCGCTGGACATGGACCGTGCCTACGGTGACGAGCGCAATCCTATCGTCAGCAAGTCGGAGTTTGTGCTGTCGCTGTTCGAGCAGCTGATTGGTGACGGCATGGTGACCGCGAAGGAAAAGTCCATCCTCGGCCGCTGCACCGAGCAGGTGTATCTGCCCTACATCCGCAACGGCTACAAAGGCACGCCGCCCACGCTGCAGGACTTTTACCGTCTGCTGCAAATGCAGCCGGAACCCGAAGCACAGGGGCTGGCACTGTCGTCCGAGTTGTTCATTACAGGCACACTGAACACCTTTGCCCGGCATACTAATGTGGACACGCAAGCGCGCATTATTGCCTACGACATCCGCGAACTGGGTGAGCAGCTTATGCCGCTGGGAATGCTGGTGACGCTGGATGCGATTTATAACCGCGTCATTCAGAACTGGAAGAAAGGCCGCAGGACGTGGATTTTTTGCGATGAGTTTTATATTTTGTTCCGCTATGAGTACAGCGCGAATTTTTTCTACAAGCTGTGGAAACGCATCCGCAAATACAACGGACTTGTGACCGGGTTGACGCAGAATGTGGATGAGTTGCTGCGCTCCGACACCGCCCGCCTGATGCTGGCAAACTCGGAGTTTCTCGTGATGCTGAACCAGAGCGCCACCGACCGCGCGGAACTGGCGAAGCTGCTGAACATTTCCGACAACCAGCTGGGCTATGTCACCAATGTCCCCGCAGGCTGCGGGCTGATTCGCTGCGCGGGAAATATCGTGCCTTTTACAAATTCTTTTCCCAAAAATACTAAGCTATATAAATTGATGTCGACTAACCCGTCCGAGAAAAAGGAGTAAAGCCATGACATATAAAAATAAAGGACCGCCGAAGCGGTCCGAAGGGGTGCTGCAAACTGGAATACGACGCTATGATATTTCCTTTTCGTCATCTCTCGGTGGCCGAACATAGCGTAGCATTTCTTTTACGCAAGCACCGAATTGCAAGAAATTGGATTTTGCTTCTTTTAGTGTTGTTCCATGATTGGAGTCGCTTGGCTCGTTATCAGAAGTGATGAACGGGTCATTCTCCCAAAAGCAAACGGGACAAATATACCCACAATCTTCATCTGCCGGGACATTGTAGGTAAGAAATCCACAACAAGGACATGGATATTTTTTCATTACGGAGTTTGTTCGCCCCTTTCATTTTGCAAATTTATAGACCTATTTTAATGCTGCCAAATATTGTTTTCCAAATCCCGCAGCCGTCCCTTATAGTCATCTATCAGAGCCTGAACATTTTCCCTCTGCGGGAAGGTCACCAGATAGCCGTCCCCGGCCTCATGAAAACCGATGATCCCCGCAAGCCCTGCCATCTCGGCTGCTTTCAGCAGGGTGTGGCAATCATATTCGGTGGCGCTGATATATAAATTCATGGGTGAACCTCGCGTTTCAAAGTTATACTCTTATTATAACGACATTTTTTATAATTGCAAAGAAAATGCTGCATCGCCCAGAGTTGGAAGATACAGCATTGTTTTTATATGTAATGGCCTTGCAGCCTAATTTGTTGTCTGGCCTTGACCGAGCGATTGCTCTGGCATGGTCTAAGGCGCAGTGGTGTGCGGGATGCTTCCCGCGTTTGTTTTGATTACGAGACTTATTATAGCGGCGACTTGTGTGTAGAATTTAAAAGCTGTTTGAACGATTTTGAAATTCAATTTGAATAATTTATGACGTGGGGTGATGCCATGAAAGATATTAAAGAAAAGCCAACCGCGCATATGCCGAGAAGCAATGCAACCGGGGAAATCCCGAAAGCTGCGCTGAAAAAGGCGTGGACGGAGGCCAAGGAGAAAAGCCGAACCATGCTGCGAGAAAGCACTTCTACGCAGGGAGACGGTGATTATACCACTGCGCAAGATACCAGCACGGTGGTAACCGATACATCCTATTCGGCTATCAAACAAAACACCGATTTCACCGTACAGCAGGGCCGCAAGTTTGCCCGCAAGCAGATAGAAAAGTACCGAGAACGCCATGCCGCAGAACAAACCGAAACCACCCGCGCCCACACCGCCAGTGAGCGCGGTGTCAGCCCGAAACAGGCTGGGTACGACACGCTGACCGATGCAGAGCAGCGCTCGCGCCGTGGGGCGGATTTGCCCCGCCAGCGAGCAAAAGAAAAAGCCGTCACCGCCAAGACCGTGCCGCGCGATATTCGCGGTGTGACCCAAAGTCAGCGCCAACTGCGAACCGCCGCAAATGAAACTGTGTGGAGCATAACAACCCAAGCACAAATGCAGACCCGTACCCGTCAAGTGCAGCTTGCTATCCAGAAAGCCGCCAGCAGCACCCGCAAGACGGCTGTGGCGGTGCGCTCGGCAATACGGCATTTTCTTGTCGGCCTGCACAGTCTTGTCGCGGCCATTGCTGCAGGGATTAGCGTGGCACTCAGCATTATTATTGTCATCAGCCTTGTGGCCTTTGTGTCCGGCTCGGCCTATGGCATCTTTTTTGCCGCCAATGCGCCCAACACCGACACAATTACCGTGCAACAGGCAGTAGAAACACTGACAGCAGAATACCGCGACAGGCTGGAAGAAATCTCCGACACCGTACAGCATGACCGCCAAGACATTACAGCCAACGATGACGTGTACTACATTCGTTGGCAAGATGTCCTGGCGGTCTTTTCTTCGTATGTTTCAGGAAATGAACAAGGCGCACCCGTTGCGGCACTGACAGAGGAGCAGGTAGATAAACTGCGGGAAACTATGTGGGCGATGAATGCGGTGGATTGTTCCACCCACCCGGAGACTACCACAATAGAAACCACCGATGAGGACGGAAACCCGACCACCACAGAGATAACTGAAACCGTCCTTGTTATTGAGCTGACCCACAAAACACCCGATGAGATGGCGGCAGATTATCATTTCACCACCCGTCAGAACACCTATCTGCAACTTTTACAAGACCCGCAGTATGAGGAACTGTGGGCAGAATTGCTCGGCGGCTTTGAGCAGGGCGGGGGAAAACTTATGAACCCGGACAGCACCCGCATCCCGACAGGCACCCTGCAATGGCCGCTGCCAGTGGCGGGTACGATTACTTCTCAATTTGGTCACCGAGTGGATCCCATTACCGGCGAAGTCAGCTCCCACACCGGCACCGACATTGCCTGCGCCGAGGGTACGCCGATCCTCGCCGCTGCAGATGGCATCGTCACCGTTGCCAACGGTCTTGACAGTTGGGGCGGCAGCTACGGTTATTACATTCAAATCGACCACGGCGGCGGGCTGGAAACACTGTACGCCCACTGCTCCCGCATTTGTGTCACCACCGGCCAACAAGTGCAGGCCGGGCAGGTCATCGGCTATGTCGGCCACACTGGGCGAGCCACAGGCAGCCATCTGCACTTGGAGGTACATGTAAACGGAAGCAGGGCAGACGCAATGAGTTATTTCGGAACGTAAATTGTAAAGAAAAACATCGATGAAATAGTGAATCCACTAATAAGCAAAATAGCCGTCCGCACTGACCGATGGGCGGCTATTTTTTGTTTACGCCCATTTAAAATCAACGTCTGTAACATCTTCATGATATGAATTTTATATGGAAGTATTATGTTTATCATTATCGCTGTCACGCATTTTCTCAATAGCGTTTTTTAGTAATGGTGGAATCGATGCTCCCATCTTTTCTGCGTTTTCCAGAATACTCCCCAATTCGGATACAATGTACCAAAACAGGACGATTGGCGTAAGCAGCATGTCATAATTAAAAGGAAGGGTAAGTCCTGAAATGTGATTCAGCGTTAATCCAAGCAAAATGTCGGTCAAGACACTGACAAAAACCATAATGATGCTTCCGCCTTTATGCCACAACCCTTGCCTGGCTTTATGGGAACTCCATTCGCCATTTTTAATGGCTTGTGCTGTGCCGGTCAGACAATCCAGCATCATACAGGCAGCATACAAGACAACAAGCCAACCAAGCCAGCCGTGCATTGCAGCCCATAAGCCAATGGCACCAACACCGGCAGCCTTTTCAACAGAATCTGTTTGCATACCTCAATAGATTCTCCTTTTGCTCATTTACTATTCAAAGAGAGTAAATACCGCAAAATGTAAACGCGATTTACATTTTACAGTATTTGCTCTCTTTACTTTTTGAGTGGCCACTCAAAAAGATGAAAAAAGGAGAATAAAAATGGCATACGAATTTAACCATTACTACGAGATTCAGAACGTAGCTACGGGTAAATACGTGAACGTCCTGGGCAATCACGAGGATGGTACCGTAAAAAACGGTGAAACGGTTAACCTTTTCAACCGCACGAACAACCCTGATCAGCGTTGGGCGTTGGAAAATTTCGGAGGCAATGGCAATGTCCGCATTGTTTTGCAGCGGGGCGAAGGCTGGTACGCGTTGAACTATAATACGCGAAACACCAATTGCATCGTTTGGCACCTGAATACCGCGGATGATACTGACACGGTTATTACTACCGTTGAGGTAGAAAATCGCCCCAATACTTATTATCTTATGCTGCGGGACCGCAGCATTTACCTGACGGCTGTTGGCACTGCCCTAAAATGGAGTGCCTATACGGGCGAAGAAGAACAGATGTTCACCATTTTGAAACCTGGCACCGGCAGTGATGGCAGTGATAGCGGAGAAGTCTCTAATGTTCCCGATTCGAAGCTGGTAACCAAATTTATTCCGGCTTACGAAGGAAATTACACGAAAGACCGCAAAGCACAGGGTGGGACTATTTCTGAAATCACAATTCACCATTGCGCAAGCATTTTGACCATTGACGCGCTGGGCGCACTGTGGCAGCGTGAAGGACGAAAGGGGTCTTCCCACTACGGTGTTTCTGAAACCAGCATCGGCCAGTATGTCCACGAGAATGATGTGGCCTGGACGAACGGTAACTGGGAGGCAAACTGCCGCGCAGTAACGATTGAAACCTCTAACAGCGCTGGTGCTCCAGATTGGCCCGTATCGGATACGACGTTCAATACTCTTGTAACGCTGGTTGCAGATATCGCCCGCCGCAACAGTCTGGGCAAATTAGTTAAAGGGGAAAACTTGACGTGGCACAGCATGTATGCCGCTACTGCCTGCCCCGGCCCCTACCTTTCCAACAAACTTCAGGAACTTGTTGATAAGGCCAATGCCATTAATGGATTTTAATTGTTTTCGGTTCTTGGTTTACAAAACCTTCTGCATAAGCTCTTTATTTAGTGAACGTTCAAAAAAGCGCCTGACGAGGTGCGAATGCCAATCAATCAAAGGAGTGACAAAGCATGTATACTTTTGAAAGATTTTACTATTTTCGCCCGTATCGAGGCAAAAGCAATTATTGGTTGAATCGCTATGGTGAGGGTGCTATCTCTAGCCATCAGAAAGCCACGCTTTATACGGCAACGGGGGCTGCGGATCAGCGACTTCAAGTTCACAAAGTCGATGGTGGGTGTCAGCTGATTTCGGCTCTTTCGACGGATTTTAAAGATGAGACGAAGATGTTTGGCTTGAACATCTATGGTAGTAAAGCAGGCAGCGTTTGCGATTTCTTCCCTGTGTATAACAATTTCGATGACGCGCTGATTGATTTGCTAACTGTTGATGCTGCCAATAGCCTGTATCGCATCAAACTAATCAAGCACAATCTTTATCTGACTCCGGCATCTAACGCGAACAATGCAGGGCTGACTTGGGAAACGGCATCTAACGCCGATAACCAGGTGTGGCAGCTTTGTGCATCACAGTCCAGCGGTGGTTCCAGTGGTGGCGATTCTACCAATAGTGGCGGTGGTGTAGGCCCGTACGGTGACTATGTTTATCCGACCGTTTCTCGGAAATATAGCAGAACGTATTCGTATTCTCACCCCGCAATGGATATTCGTGATATTGCCCAGGATCATAATGTATATGCAATTGCAGATGGTATCGTTGCATATACACAAAATTCCTCTGGCAGTTGGAAGCCGGGCACTACTAGTCACGATAACACAATGGAATCCATGGGCAACTGCATCGCAATCAATCACGTGAATCCATTTAATGGTCATTCTGACAATCGTTCTGGTGCATACGCAAGATCTATTTATATGCATATGGCAGAAAACCCGACTGTACGCCCCGGTGATACTGTTAAGAAAGGACAGATCATTGGCACCATTGGAACAACTGGTGTTTCTAGCGCAAATCATTTGCATTTTAGCATCAGTGTTGGCAACGGGAGCTCTTTGGCACCGGGCCAGACAGGCTGGATTCAAATTAAGTTCTTACCGGATTTCAACCCGGTATATGCATTCCCTGAGTATAGCCTCTAATGAATAACACTGCACAACAAAATCAATAGCGAAAAGAGACGTTTTGCTGAACTCCGGTGAGGTTAAGCAAAACGTCTCTTTTTAATATACTCCAAAAAAATCACTTTGTGATAGAGGAATCATTCAAAGAAAGAAGTAAATACCGACTATATTGGTTCTCTGGATGAATAGCAAAAGTGTAATTCAAAACACCTAAATCATCCACGTATCCAGGTTCTTTCCATATCATTTTTGCATTGCAATAAAGTGTTTGACCATCTAACGAAATACTATCTGAATCTAATTCAGCATAAAGATACCCATAGTCATATGCGTCACAAATTTGAGTCAATCCGTTTTCTGATTTTGGAAGATAGTTACTATAATCGATTGAATCACCGAACATAGAATGTAAAAGATTGGAATAGTAGTCGGTAGGATAGCATTCATTACCATTTGTGTCAAATTCTTTTTTGTCCGGAAATTTTTTCTGTAAATAAAGCGAAGAGATCAACCAAAAATCATATTGTTGGAACGAATCACCATCATCGGGCACATTGACTATATTGCCGAAGTGCGTGTCATTCCAATAATCCAGGAAAAGTTCTTTTTCTTCATTTGCTGAAAGCGCGCTTTCGGCGGAAGAAACATCATTATTATCAGAACTGGAATCTTCCTCGTGTGGTATTATGTTATCCGTCTCCGAAGAAGATGAACCGACATCAAATTCGGAATAACTTATTGGAGAATTAAAAGACAAGAACGAACAGCCAGTAAAAATAAAAATGAAAATAATGCCAAATAAAAAAACGTAGTATTTTTTCATCTTAATCTCCTTGAATCATGAATATCAATCTTGATTTTCCCAAATATTGGTTTACAAAAAGTACTTTCTACGCTCTTTACTTAATGAACGTTCAAACAAGTTCCTGACGAGGAGCAAATAAAAAAGAATAGGAGAATATTAAATGGCTTTTCAGTACAATCACTACTATGAAATCTATAATGGCGGCAAGTACGTAAACCTGAATGGTGACCACGAAAATAATGTGGTCAACAACGGTGAAAAAGTCACCATGTATGCCCGCACGAACAATCCCGACCAGCGTTGGGCACTCGAACGCTATGGCAGTGATAACCAGGTGCGAATTGTTCTTCAGCGCGGTGGCGGTTGGTATGCCCTGAATTACAACACCGAAAATACCAATTGTATCGTTTGGCACCTGAACTCCGCTGCGGACAAGGATACCGTTATTACGCTGGAACCGGCTGTAAGTTTCGGTGGCGTATATCGTCTGAAACTGGCACAGCGTAATCTGTACCTTACTGTTGTGGGATCTTCTCTGAAGTGGATGGCTTTTACTAACAATAATGATCAGATTTTCTCTTTCGTGGAACCTGGTGCCAATCCCGGCAGTGCAACTGGCAACGGTCTCTCGCTGCGATGCCCTGTTTCTTATTCCGGAATTAGTACGAAGTTTGTTGATGGTGGGCACCGCGGGGTAGACTATATTGCAAGTAAGGGTACTCCTGTTTATGCAGCAACAAGTGGGCGCGTAATTCGCGTCTATAGCTGGCAGGGATCCACAAACGAAGCTGCCGTTGACTCTATCGGCAATGCTGTTTTTCTGGAACATTTTGATAGCAAGGGTAACACTTGCGGAATGACCTGTTACTACCATCTGCGCGAGGCGCCTACTAGCTTGATTTCTGCCGACCAATATGTGGCGGAAGGCGATCTGATTGGCTATGTTGGCAATACTGGTAAAGTTGTTGCTATCAATGGCGATGGATCTCATCTTCATTTTGAGGTTAAAACGGGGACTTATTTCAACAACTCGACTGTTCAAGAACTGTATCATTCTGGTATTTGGGTGAACCCGCTCAATTATATTACGCACTAAAAAGATATAAAACACACCATTGAGATTGATAAAAAACAATTTCAATTCTGTTGAGAATGTTCCACAACTTTCTCCTTCTGGAATTTTGGCTATGCGTTAGAATTCCAGAAGGAGTTTTTCTATAAGCGAAAAACTCAAATAGTAACCCGAATGAACGATCCCGTAGCACAATCTTAGGAACATAATTCCACGCTCTGAAGCAGACAATATGGGGCATCTGTTTCAGCGTCTCGGAATTCAAAGGTGTAACGCAAAACGTGGTAATTTTCCCAAATACCGCGATCTTCAATTTTTAAAATAGGAGCAATTACATATATGGTCGTTCCATTTATTTGGATTTGAACATTGTCACTATCTACTCCATAGCCTCGGACGGCGATAATATCGGAGAAAGAATGTGCGGAAATTATGTGATTCGCATTATCATACTGCATAAAAAAGGCATACGGCCTTTGTTCATCAATCTGATTAAAGTCGATTGTAGTGCCAAAAAGTTTCTTTCCCCAATTTTCGACATCCGACTCTTTTAATGTGATTATTCCATTCGAGTTATCAATAATCAACGAATTGTGGCTACACATAAAGATGGCTGGGTCTATAATCTGATGACTTGCAAGACCTGACATCTCACAGGGCTCATACACATAAGATGCAAGAATTTCAAGATATATTTTGAAATAAGCAAGATTTTCCGGAACTGAAAAGAATTTCTGTGCTGTTGTATCAATAAGTTCTTCGGATTTATAATCGTTTGACTCATCTGTCGAAAAGGGTTCGTCAGATGTACTCGAAGAGGACGATAATGACTCCCGCATGGAATTGGAGGATTTCAAAACGGCATCGGATTCATTTGGCTCTTTGGAAGTGGTATCTGAAGATGATGATGGGATAGGAAAATTTTCAGAACTACTTGTGGAATCCTTGGACGGAAAAAATACACACTTCCAAAGACTGAAAAGTATAATACTACCAATAAATAACAAAATTGATTTCTTCATAGTTACTTATTCCTCACATAGGATACGTAGAAAATCCTTTGGGCAGCTTCAGAGGCAAGTATGCAGGTGAAAGCGTAGCATCCTGAAAAAGATTGGTGACATCACAGATATTGGCTTACAAAAAGTGTTTCCTATTCTCTTTACTTAATGAACGTTCAAACAGGTTCCTGCCGAGGAACAAATAAAAAGAACAGGAGAATATAAAATGGCTTTTCAGTACAATCACTATTATGAAATCTATAATGGTGGCAAGTATGTAAACCTGAACGGTGACCATGAAAATAATGTGGTCAACAACGGTGAAAAAGTCACCATGTACGCCCGCACGAACAACCCCGATCAGCGTTGGGCACTCGAACGCTATGGCAGTGATAACCAAGTGCGAATTGTTCTTCAGCGCGGTGGCGGTTGGTATGCCCTGAATTACAACACCGAAAATACCAATTGTATCGTTTGGCACCTGAACTCCGCTGCGGACAAGGATACCGTTATTACGCTGGAACCGGCTGTAAGTTTCGGTGGCGTATATCGTCTGAAACTGGCACAGTGTAATCCTTTAACTACGATTCGTCCGTACGGATACATGGCTGGCGAATAACGGGAACGGGAACTGCATCGGGCAGTTCCCGTTTCTTATTTTTTGATTAAAACGCCATCGTCCATATCGTAAAGCGTTTGAAGCGGAGAGACTTCCCCACTAATAGTGACATAGTAAAAGTCGGTATTGTCTCCATGCTTGTCAATGATTTCATATTCGATAAATGGTTGTGATGTAATACCATCACCAGGAAATGATGTATCACGATACTTTACAGATAAAGTCGGGTCATCTGAATATATCTTAGCGGCGGTTTCCCGGTCCAAATGATAATAATCGTTATAATGAAGGCCTTGGAAAGATAATGTGTGCAGCCCATTGGTATATATGTAAACGCCTGCGGAGAGGCTTTGCTTTTGCATACCATTTAATCCAGCATAGTCGGAAACTCGCTGCATTGCTTCAGATGGGATAAAAACTCTTTTGTCATCGATATCATCAAAATTTTTATGCAACACAGATAATGAATAATCCACTTTTGGAATTTGATTGTAAACATCCTCGGAAGCTGAAAGAAAAATGTCTTTAGGCTGCGTAATCGTGGTTTGCCCTGTAGTTAAATCATCTTCAAAATAGGCGACTATATACCAGCCGGAATGACATTCCTCAGAATCTTTTCCAGAATAGGAGCCTTGATTATGAAATTGTAAAAGACCTTCACCCCCTTGGCCTAAGCTACCTTCTATCCGATATTCTTGTCCGTTTGAAGTAAAACAGATATATGATTTTTGCGGATACGTTTCAAAATGGCAATCAGTTACTACGCCTGTCAAATACTGCTCATGATTGGCTAAGAGCCAAAAAGATTCCGATGTATTACTAAGTGCTTTGTTTAAAACAGAAGACTCAGGCGTCGAAATAATTTGAGGTGTAGATGGCAAATCAGAAGCATTCTGTTTGGGGCTGTTTGAAGCAGGTGCTCTACTTTCAGAATCGCTCGAGTTGGAAGAAGATTGTGCTATGGTGATACCACATCCAGAAATCACAAAAGCAGTTAATGTAATTGAAATCATTGCGAGTGCTTTTGGTCTTTTCATAAGTAAACCCTCCTTTTAGGCAAGAAATCCTATTATCATCAAGTTAAAAAAGCAGTAGCACGACACACTTTGTATTTATTCCTCATATAAAATACATAGAAAATTCTTTGAACAGCTTCGGAGGCGCGTATGAAGGGGAAAGCATAGCATTCTGAAAAAGGTCGGTAACATCACAGATTTTGCGTTGATTTTTTAATATTAGTTTACAAAAATCTGTTCCCATTCTCTTTACTTAATGAACGTTCACAAAAGCACCTGACGAGGTGCAAGAACAAAATTCAATGAAGGAGTGAAAAAATGATGGCTTACACTTTTGAGCACTCTTACTATTTCCGTCCGTATCGCGGCAACAGCAGTTTCTGGCTGAATCGCTATGGCAATGGTAGCATTGCAGATCACCAGAAAGCTACGCTGTATGCGGCAACTGGTGCAGCAGATCAACGCCTTAAAATCCATCAGGTTAGCGGTGGTTGCCAACTGCTTTCTGACCTCAACAATGCGTATGGTCTGAACATCTATGGCCGCGGGGCTAGCAGCGTGTGCGATTTCTTTCGGGTTTCTGGTAACGAAAGAGATGCGCTGATTGATCTGCTGACTGTCGATGCAGCCAACAACCTGTACCGCATCAAGATGATCAACCACAACCTGTACCTGACTCCGGCATCCAATTCGAACGGTGCTTCTCTGACGTGGGAAAGTGCATCTGGTGCAGATAATCAGGTATGGCAGCTTTGCACTACGCAGACTAGCGGCGGTGGTAGCACTAGCGGGAAAATTGTTATCCCTGTATGGCTGAGCCAGAAAAATCATCCGGTACCTTGGTTCCAAGGCAATGGGTGTGCTGTTACGGCGGGCATTATGGCTGCGGCGTATCGGGACAGAGAAAATTATACGGTGACCTCTTTTGATGGATACGTTACCACAAGCGATGGGAACATCAAACTCTGGAATTCCAACAAAGGTTACACATGGCTGACGAAAAATGGTTGGAGCTTTATTTTGGATACGGAGGTGGCAAAACGCCCGACGGATGCAGAAACGGTGGCATATATTAAATCTATCATTGATACAGGTATCCCGCCAATTTGCTATTGCCCCGGTGGGAAGGGGCATTGGATGCTCGCATTTGATTATACGAGCGGCTCCAGTTTTGAAGATATCATCATTATTGATCCGGCAGACGGTACGAGAAAATCTTTGGCAGCGGGCATGAATCTTAGTTGCTACGGTACATCTTTGGGAATTACCAAAATCCGCAAAGCACCATCTAAACATTGACGTCAAAAGCGCTGCAATAACGGCAAACTTCATGTAAAGGAAGAACTACAAGAATCGAGGGAGACTGGGAGACTAGTCTCCCTTGATTTTGTCACCCGAACATGGTGGTATGAAATTCATCAATACGCCAACCATCAGACAATTTAATCATGCGTATTGGATATTCGATAGTGTAAACATCAATTGAATCATTTGGGCCATTCCATCCATTTCGATCATAGTGGGAAATCAATGTGAAATCAATGCTGTTTTCTGAACTGCAAACCAAGCGATACGTGTCGGGAAAGGCTTCATTAACTTGAATGGTTGTACCATACACCATATCTTTTTTGAGGCTGTAGTTGACCGCAACATCTCCATCGTAATCAATGAACTTTACAGAATAGTCGGAGTTAGCAAGAAAACTATCTGTGAAAATTTGGTGGATATGATTTGAAAATTCATAAAAATTAGCATCGTATAAAACATAGTCTTCGTCTATGTAAACGACAGCTTCGTTATCGTCCAAAACAGGTCGATAGCCCCATAGATACATAAGGTTATCTCCCATACCGTACAATCCATCTTTAGCATCATAAGCAACCCGATACAATTCTTGTTGGTCAGTTGTTAAAAAGGAAAGATCCGAATATTCCTTTGTGGTATCTATAGGGGATTGTTCTGGGGTGTCTGTTGCTACAGGACTTGATGGAGCAGAACTTTCCGATTTAGAGATGCTTGAATCTGTAGTGAATGTACTTTCCTCGTGGCTATTGGAAAGAACTGAACCGTCTTGGGACTTGCTAGAAGGAGCAGGCTCTTCTAATGAAATATCACAACTCGATAAGAAGCAGACGCTTAACGCACTTAAAAGAACAGATGCTGCTTTTTGAAAATTCATAATCTTACCCCCTTAAATACTAAATAGCAATCTTGATATTTCTAAAATATCGGTTTACAAAAGATGCATTATATTCTCTTTACTTAGTGAACGTTCACAAAAGCACCTGACGAGGTGAAAAAACAAAAATGAAAGGAAGTATACCTATGGGCTATGAAAATGGCAAAATCTATTGGATTGTCCCCCAAAACAATACCGGTATTGCTTTAAGCGTTTATGGCAATACGCAGGTTTCTCAGAATCGAAATGTGATTGTGTGGAGCAAGCAGGATGTTCTTGACCAGCTTTGGCGAGTCGATATCGACAACGGCTTTGCCCGAATCAAAAGCGCAATCAATTATGATTACGCTTTGAATATCTGGCTGGGGTCTTCTAACTATGGTAACTGTGATATCCATACTTGGAGCGACAATAAGAATGATTCTAAAATTAATTTTAAGACGATTGATGCAAGCCGAAACCTCTATCTAATCCAGTGCTACCGCAATGATGCGGATAATAACCTGTACCTGACGGCAGAAAGTACTGCAAGCGGCGCAAATGTCAAGTGGGCCGCGCGCAATACCGGTGCAAATCAGGTATGGCAGCTAATCGAGAAAACCAATGCGGGTGGCAACACTGGTACAGGCGGTGGCCTCGGCCCCTATGGCAAATATGTATATCCCACGTACTGTAAGAAACTTTCTGATGATTTCCGACTCAAGGCAACCGACACTGAACGACAGCATCTGGGAATTGATATCCGCGATAAGCATGCAGACCATGGTGTCTATGCATTTGCGGATGGCGTAGTTTCTTTTGTTCAAGATGCAAATCATCCGGACTCCGGTACTAATATGTGGACTATGGGCAACTGCATTGCTATTAATCATAGCAATCCTACCACGAATATGTCGGGCCAATATGCGCGTACCCTTTATATGCATTTGCTTTCGGCTCCAACTTTAACTCCCGGCCAGCAGGTGAAGAAAGGCGATCGCATCGGTACGATTGGAAACACGGGAAAGTCTACCGGTCCGCACCTGCATTTCGGCCTATTTGTAGGTAACGATGCTCGAATGGCTCCCGGTGTGAAAGGCTGGACTTCAATTAGTCTTTTGCCGGTGGTAGACCCCATCAATGCATTGCCGTTTTATCATGTTGATAGGTCTTGATTGACATGTAACATATAAAATTACTTACTAAAGCTTTATTGGCAGGTACAGCAAAACTCCCTTGTGGGTATTTGGTTGCTGTACCTGCTTTTTACTATATACTTTTAACTTGCGAAATACGAATAGGTGAAAACCGATAAGAATTATTTTGGGAGAATACAATTTGCTCAAGATAAACTGTGGAATCCTCTCCCGGATTATAAAATTGATTTTCTAGGATAGCAGAATATTCTCCATTTCCCTTTAATAAGGTGTTCTCTTGGATAGTGGTTCCAGCCAATGAATTTTCATAGCCCCATGTCACACAAAGCATCCCGTCTGGGGCGCGGTCAGATGCAGATTCAGCCAAAGAAGAAAAGTCGTATTGGATTCCAAACAGTTCATATGCGGCTTCTTCAAAATCGGAAATTGGAAAATAAGGCACACCATCTTCGTTGGTTTGCAAAGGAAGCCCTTTGTCGGAAGCGGCCTGTGTTAAGCAGAGGGATACAGCCCACCTTAAATACTGCCTGGACTCATCGGATTCAGACAAAATAACTTTTGTATTACGCCCACTTAAAATACCCAACAACTTACTATCATTCAGAAAGTCTTCAATCTCTGCCAAGTCAATGTCGAAAGGATCAGCGGGCATCCAATCGGACGTATCTATTTCCTTTTGCATAATATCCTCGGACGGTTCTGCCTCGGATGCCGTATCCTGTGGATTTTCTACCATAGGCGTTGACGAAGCAGGCTCATCTGGCACAGGAGAGACCGTAGCAGAGGGGATTACGGTAGAAGGCTGAGACAAGCTGGGCGATGAACCCGATGTGGAAGGCGATTGACAGCCTGTTAAAAGCAAAGTACTTAAGGTAATCGGAAGAATAATTTTAGTAATCGGATGCTTCATAACAGATACCTCCTTTGAATTTTTCTGCGAAACAGCCCGGAAAATTGAAAAGCGGTAACAGTATACGTGATGATTATTGCTTGATTCCCCAATAATGACGTAATTTCTCTAATGCAGTCTTTTTGCATTTGTTTATGGCTTGCCGAGATTTCTTGTCTCTTGCAGCAATCTCCTGAATGCTATATTGACGGAAAAAGTGATCATAGATGACATGGTATTCGTCAGCTGTCAACGCACGTTGAAGATCCATCAGCAAGAGATTTGAGTATGTATCAGACTCACCAAAGTTAGAATCAAACTGCAACGAATCGAAGTCTGACTTGTCCTCGATGGACACCGTTGGAATTTTGTGCCGGTTGCCCTTCGAAAGTGCGATATAATGATGATATATTGCCTTGTTGATATAGCTTATGATAGCACCATCTGTGCTTATAATCAACTCGTTAAGTTGTAAATTTTTGGCGAAGGATAGTAAGAAACATTGAAAATCCGGCAACGCATCCTCTGATTGCAGGAAGAATGCATATTTCTTGAGCAGGGGAGAAAACTTCTCCAAAAGAGCGAGTGCCTGCTCACGGTCACCATTTTGAATATCCTGAATGCAAGTATAAAGAGATGATTTCATTTTCTTCTTCCCCTCCTGAAAGGGAAAAGAGAAAAATCATCTGCAAATGTAAACCGAAATCAAAAATATTTTTGTGTTAGGTGTCGAACGATTTGAGTAAAATAGCGCGCGCCCGGTGTATACGGGTTTTAACGTTTGATTCACTCGAATTTGTGATTTGCGCGATCTCGCGGACAGAGTAACCCTTTACGCGCAGGAATAAAGTTCGGTGGTAAATTGAAGGCATATCGGAAAGAATACTGACTGCTTTGTTTAGCTGCAGATCTGTCAATGCGATTTCTTCCGGCTCCTTAAAATTGTCAAAGCTGGCGGAGCGATTTTCATAGTCAGTTAGAACACCTCGTCGTCGCTCCCATTTTCGAAGAAAGTCAATCGTTCGCTCACGAGTTAGAATATATAAATAGGATTGGAGAGACTTTTCATTGTCGATTCTTAGTGAATCAATTTCCTTGAGAAGCTGGACAAAAGAGAAAAAGACAATGCCGAAGCAGAAAAACGCGGCGGGAAAGAATCCGCCGAAAACGAAAGTGGCAGCAATTCCACGCCAAGCCATGCGGGGCGTCTTGCGGGCACGCGAAGATGGACGCCAGCGGGTAAGGAAAGATTCTGCAGAGGGTGGGCAGTATCAAGAGGCTGCCGGACTGGAAGAAAGGCTGATTGACGATGTGGCTTCCGCAGGAAGTTCTGCGGCGGGGACGATCCTTCGCGGCAGCAAACGGGCGGTGAAACGTGCCGCCGGACAAGCCAAGCAGCAGGCGGCCCAGCCTGAGCAGGAAACCTCCGCACCCCAAGACCGGGTTGCGCCCGGCGGGACAGACGGCGCAGCGCCCTCTTCTCCGGCACGGCAGATGCAGACCGAGGGAAAACCGACAACGATAAAACGGCAGCAGGAACGGCGGCAGGAGCATCACTTCAAAAATACCGCACGGAAGCAGCCTCGCACGGCTCCATCTCCGAAAACCGCCCAGGCCCTCCGGCAGCAGGCGGCCAGGACCGATCGTGTCCGCAAAGGGGCCGCACAGGCTGTACAAAGAGCGCGCCGGGCGGCACAGGTAGCGCAAGAGACCGCAAAAAGGACTGCTGAGATCGTCCGGGCCGGGATCAAAGCGCTGTGGGTGGCAGCTCATACGCTGGCGGCAGCCCTCGCCGCGGGCGGCATGGCGGTGGTGGCCGTCATTCTGGTTATTTGTATGGTGGCGATGGTGGCAGGCTCCGCCTTCGGTATTTTCTTCGCCGCTGAACCCACAGGGGATGGTATAGGCGTTACAGAAGCTATTACGGAATTGAACGGGGAATACCAGAAACGGCTACAGGAAATTGAGGACGGCGAAGAATACGACCGCCAGGAGATCGAGTCAAACGATGGCAGTTATGCCATCGCATGGCAAGATGTTCTGGCGGTTTTTGCTTCCTATGTCAGCGGCGCGGAAGATGGCGCCCCTGTGGCCTATTTGGATGAAGAAAATCTGGATCGACTGCGCACCACACTTTGGAATATGAATGAGGTGGATCACCGCATCGAAGCGCAGAGCCATGATGTCGAGGTGCCGGGTGAAGAAGGAAATACTTCAACAGAGACCATCACCGAAACGGTCTTGGTGATCGAACTGACCCACAGGTCCCCGGAAGAAATGAGAGATGAATACGACTTTAATGCCTGACAGAACGAGTACCTGAGCCTGTTGCTGGCGGAGGATACCGCCCCACTATGGGGCGAACTGCTGGGTGGTTTTTCCACGGGTGGCGGTGAGGTGATGACACCGGGCAGCGATGCGTCGCTGGCGGATGGACGCCTCCAGTGGCCGCTGCCGGTGCCGGGCACAATCACATCCCCTCAAGGATACCGTACCGACCCGATTACCGGCGAAGTCAGCTACCACAGCGGTACCGACATCGCGGTGCCAGAGGGCACGCCGATCCTTGCGGCTGCCGACGGCACAGTGACCATCGCCAACGGGCTGGACAGTTGGGGCGGCAGTTACGGTTACCACGTCAAGCTGGACCACGGCGGCGGGCTGACTACTCTGTACGCGCACTGCTCCAGCATCTGTGTCACGGTGGGCCAGCAGGTCAAAGCCGGGCAGGTCATTGCCTATGTGGGGCATACCGGCCGCGCAATGGGACCGCATCTGCATTTCGAGGTGCATGGGTGATCGGACGTGCCCACGCCAAGAAGGCGATGATGGCAAATACAATGCTGCCAAGTGTGGCGGCTATGACTTGCAGCACGTTGACTTTGAGATGCACATCCCTTGCTGTGGGCCATAGAGCAAACCATTCCTGCAAGCGCTCTCCGGCTGCCGAAACGAGTGAACTCCACGCTGCCATACTGCCCCACTGATTCGGTATGAGCCAACCGGGCAGCGCAGATAACCACATGGGCAACAAGCAGACGAAAAGTAAGGCAACGATGAACATCATGAGTTCTCGCTGCTTTTTATTCCAGAATATCCGGAACAGGACGTTCCATAGACACCCTACAAGCAGAAGTATCACGGGCATCCCTGTCAATGCGTCCAACAGCCAAGCGACTGCGGCGTCACATAACAGTTGGTCTGGCTGCTCCAAACCACTGCCAGCTATAAATTTCTGAACGCTCTGAGAAGGGTTGCCCAAGGAGATATGGGTCAGTTCGATATAGCGGAACGCATCGGAACTGCCTGCTCCGTAGAGAACTCGGTCGGAATTGCCGGAAAAAATGCCACATACTTCGTAACTTCGCGCATTCTCCGTGTCGGGGTCCAGTGTTAATATTTGTCCCAACACGTCTGTACTGCCCCATAGATCCCAAGCAAGTGAGATACTGACGGAGCATTGACTGGTATCCCCATCACCTGGAGCTGTGCCATACAGGTAATTTGCCGCATACGCTGCCGATGCCGCTCCATAAAATCCAATGCTGCATACTTCTTGGATGGTCCGTTGACTGGCGGCAGCTTGAACGCTGCTCTCATTCTCCGTCCAGAATGTAGCAAAAATCCCGCCCTCGTTTTGCTCGCTCTGCGCATACGCACGGGCTTTCATTACCTGATCGCTCCGTAGTGCCTGAACATATCGTAAACTAGCCCCCGGACTGATTTGCTGGGCTTCGGCAGCTGCCCGTACAGCAAGCCACAGACACAGCACATATAACCCCAGCCAGAGCAGCACGATCAAACGCTTACGCATCGATCCGCACCTGCGCTCCGGCAGAAAGTGGTTTACTACTGGCACTGACGATCTGTTCCTTTCCATCCAGCGCACCAGAAACGCGTACGACCCCATCCCCGCGTTCATCGATGGTGACAGGGAGACGTATCAAAACGTTCTGTGCCCCCAGCACGGTGTTTTTCGTTTCTACAAGATAAACAAAGTCTCCTGTATTATCGCTGTTGACTGCGGTAGCCGGCAGGCAAAGCCCACTTTCGCCACTCGTGGTAGTGACTGTAATGGTAGCAGTTCCGACTTTCCATTGTGACCCCGATACCGTGAACTGCGCCATATCCGATTCGATACTTTCCAAAGCGGCGCTCCCTGTGGTCTGACCCTGTTTTACCGAAATAGTGCACCCCGACTGTATCAAGGTACTTTGCGCAGAGGTAACAGGGGTAATAAGGGTATAACTTTGCTCACCAGCGGCAAGCAGACCTGCAACTGCGGAACTGGTTTCTCCGGGTACTAAGGAAATCGCGGTAATGATTCCATCTGCTGGAGCAGAAAAGTTGCCCGAAGCATCCTTTAGCGCAGTCAGATCTGCAAGTTTTTGTTTTTCTTGACGGATCTGAGTCAAAAGCACTTCGGCGCTGGCGAGATCGGAACGGTTGGATTCCGCTAAATCGGCCGCCTCTTTTTCGTAACTGTGCTGGGCACTGTTGCGGGAGTCCTCTGCACTTTGGGCGGCAGCCAGTGCATTTTCCTGTTCGCTTTCTGCCGTTTGCTGAGCGCTTTCTAAATCGTTTTGTGCCTGTTGGACCGCAGCCTGTGCATTACTCAATTCGTTTCTCCAATCGGAGTACTTTTGCTCTGTTTCAGTCTGTTCCGGAGTGGCCATTTCCCAGTATGAATCTTCAAAAGGCCGCTGCGGCTCACGGCCTTCCACTTCACTCAATGCCTTGCGGGCGCTGTCTAAGGCTTCCTGGGCACTGGCGATAGCCTGTTCGTTTTCGGTAACTATTTGCTGATAATTGGAATAGGCACGGTCTAACTGTTGTTGTGCCTGCTGCCATGCGAACGAATCGGCAACGTCTGCATTCGTAAGCTGGTCAGCCTGCACCTGGTGCTGCTCCAAAGAAGCTTGGAGCTGGTCGATCGCAGTATCAATATCGTCTACCGAAAGGACGGCCAGTGTTTGCCCCTGCGTGACCGAATCGCCTGGCTGGACAAGGACCTGTTCTATGAGCAGCCCTTCCGGAAGAGTCAAGGGGGTACCTGCTCCGGGAGAGAGCTCCCCTGACAAAATGAAACTCTGGCTGACGGTTCCCTGATAAGGGTTGGTCACAGTGACAACAGGGGTCGTGGCTGCTGCTGTTCCACGTACAAGCAGCGTCAAAATGAGCATGACACCCAGAAAACGAAGAAAATCAATGCCCGCACGTGACTGATTCGTACTGTTTTCGGAGATGGCGTGAAGGCGCCGTTTTAGTTTATGTATGATTTCCAAATTCGTCATCCTTTCACAGCCCCTGCAGCGAGACCGGTTTCAAGGTAGGTTTGCCCAAAGCGGAAAACCAGTACAGAAGGAGCCAGCATCAATAAACTGGCCGCCATTGATAAACCTAATTGTTCAGTGTCAAGATTGGTGAGATAGAGGGACAAGGGCCAATATTGTGGGGATTTCAAAAAGGTTATGGGTTGTTCAATAGCATTCCAGGCATCAAGGAATCCCAGGGTCAGTGCAGAAATGATCCCAGGTACACCAAGCGGGATACCGATGTTCCAAAAGCGGTGCCAATGGTTAGCTCCGTCTATAGCTGCGGACTCCAATACTTCTCTCGGTATTGCGTCAAAGCCGCGCTCCATAATGAAAACCGGAAAAGTTGAGAAGATACCGGGCAAAATGACAGCCCAGGGGGTATCCAATAGACCGAATTGACGTAGAACCAGATAACTGGGAACCATTGTGACCTGGAAAGGCAATAGCATTAAAACGATATACAAACCGCGAACCGCCCCTCGGCCGTGGAAACGCAGTCTGCTGATGGCCCACGCAGCCGGTGCGCCTACCAATAACTGGCCTGCCACTTGAGTGACGGATTGCTCCATACTGTTCCAGAACATCACAAAAAACTGCGGTGTATCCAACAAGAGCGTCAGCAAAGGTTCCAAAGTGGGCCAGGTCGGCAGAATATGCCAGGAAGCGAAGCCATTGTGCAGCCCCAGCGCAGGGCCTACCGTCAGCTCCAACTCCTCTTCCGGCATCAGAGCACCGGTGCAGAGAAACCAAAGCGGCCACCATACCAGCAGCGCGGCCGGGATCAGGCAAACCCAAATCCAGTGACCTCGTTTGGCTTTATTCTTCTTTTGCACAGTGATCCCACCATTTCAACAAGGCCAGAATTCCAGCCAACAGTACCAATGCCACCAATATGGCGGCCGCCGCCAAGCGTGGCAAGTCCAAACTCAAAAACCAGTTATTAAATAGATGCTGAAGCAAATAAATGCTCTGTTGTGGATAACGCCCAGCTACCAGATACGCCTCGCGAAAGACCTTGAACGCATTGAGCAAACTTAAAATCAGGGTCAGCACCAGAGTAGGCTGAAGTGCAGGCCAAGTAATGTGGCAAAACTGCTGCCAAGGGCCTGCGCCATCCACACGGGCCGCCTCATACTGATCTGCAGGGATAGCTTCTAAGCCGGTCGCCCAAAGAACCTGTGTGTAACCACAGTTTTTCCACAGATAGGTCGCTGTTAAGACCCAAAATGCCGCTCCCGTCCCCATAAAGTCGACAGGCTGCGCACCCAGCCATGTCAACCAGCCATTGCATAACCCCTGGCGGGAAAAAAGTGTTTGCCAAAGAAGAACTATACTGGCTACAGGGATAGCAATAGGAAGCAGAAAGGTGGTCTTAAAAACGCGCGCGGCCTTTGTTTCTCGCAAGGGGCGGCTGTGAAGGACCAGGGCAAGAATCAGACTCCCGGATAGAAGAAGGGGCAGGCAAATACCCAGGAAACGAGCGGTGTTGGCTACGGCCAGCTGGAAAGCGTCATTCTGTAAAACAGAATCATAATTGGAAAAACCTACCCACGTACTTCCCATCGTGTCGAACATGCTGCGCCGAATCGTCTCGACAAATGGTAGCAAAACGAACAAAAGAACCCCGATCAAACTTGGAAGCAGGAACAACCACGCAGCCCGGTTCTCTTGAGAGGCGGTCGTGTGCCGGCTTCGCAAACGCCTATCGTTGTTCCGCATAATACAGGCTCGCCCGCTGCAGGATGTTGGCTATGGTGGTCTCCAGATCCTGATTGCCACTATACAGTTGGGAGGCTTCGTCGTAGACGAGTTCCTTCAAACTCAAGTCCGTATTGGCGGGGGTGGTCAGTTGAGCACATACGGTGTCTAAGCCCAATTCAGCAGGCGTGGGAAGGTCACTGCTGCCGCCTGTTGTGCGCATCTGCACTCCTTCACGAACAAAATAACCATTAAAACTGCCCCGGTCGGCTACTTGCTCATTTTCGCAGTCCAGCATGGTCTGGATAAATTCCACACCGGCATCTATCTGATCAGAAGTATTCAGCACCCCCATAGTCATAGCGGGAACGAACACGTCGCCCGGAAAGGGGCGAATTAAAGCCGGGACCGCTTGTGTTTCGCTGACCATATAAATGTAGGTCAGCAAATAATCGGTGGGGCAGCCGGTCGCACAATCGGCGGGGTCCTGTGGGCGTGCGTACCAATTCATGCTGACTGGAATATCTACAGCCAAATGCTGGCCATCAGAAGTGCCTGCTGTATCTTCACCATCGCCAAATAGCGGGTCAAATTCAGAAGTGATGTTTTGTGCTTGAACGACTGCTTCGGTAACAGTTAAAAATTCACGCAGAGCGCTTTCGTTTACTTCTTGCGCGCCAAGCGCAAAGATGGACGCACTGGAAGCGGGGTACAGTTCATTGAACAAGTTGTAATAGCCGTCATAGTGGAAATTTGACTTTACACAAAGCAGATCCTGCAAATCAGTCAAACACTGCGCCTGCGATAGCGGTTCGGCGTTTTCCTGCGACTTGCAATAAAGCAAGCCGGGACGGAATAAAAGCGGCAGTGCCCAACAGCCATCCGAATCTGTATAACAATTTACAATGTTCTTATAGCAATCATCGGTGTCAACCTGACTTAAATCGGCCAAAATCCCCTGATCTATATAGGACTCGATCGGCAGCCCATCCAATACAAGCACATCTGGCCCCTCTCCTGCGAAGATCTCCACATTGAGGGTTCGAATAACATCATCAAGCGTCATTCCGTTATTTATGCTGTCCTGCCCGTATTCCACTGTGATGGTCTGCTCTGGATGCTGGGCCGCGTAAGCATTGATGCCCTCCCGCAGGAGAAAACTGTCTTCCATAGCCCAGATAACCAACTCACTGCCAGAAGGAATCGTCGCTTCCGCATCGTAGTGATAGCGGTAAAGCTGCGCATGATTGTTGCCATCCATCCCGCTGACCCAATAGCTGCCGTCTTGATCCACAACAAGCTGTTGTTTTATAAACTCGTTGCTTGCGAGTACAAAACTGCGATTGTCAGCGAATGTTTGCTGCAGCATGCCATCTAGGGCGAGCTGATGGATTCCGTTACTGTCGGCCCAGGTCAAAACACCGCTGTTTACAGAAGCGGCACATGTTGAGGGCAGGGACTCGGCAAGGGGCAGTTGATATTGCTGCAAAGTATTTCCGCTGTTTGCATCAAAGACAGTCAGGTTCGTGCTGCCAGTAACAAAAGCGTAAACTTTCCCCTCTGAATACAGGACCGGGCTGCCGTAAAAGCCGGGGGTTATCGTTGTAACCTGGCGCGTGGCGCAGTCGATCAGTACGAAAATGGTGGATTCTGCCACTTGCACTGTCAGAAATACTTTCCCGTCATCGGTCAGCCGGAGTCCAACTGGTAGAGCGCCGGACTGCAGCAGGCTATCTACCTCTACGGGCTCTAATGCATTCGCGTCTTGACCGGTACAAAGCGAATACTGCCCGTCGCTGTTTCTTGTGACAGCCCAAATCGAGCCGTCATCTGCGATGTCCACATAGTTTGGGGCGTTGGCAGGCATGTCGCTTTCCTGCAGAACAGTCCATGTAGAGGATTCAAACTGTAAGAGCTGACGTTTACCCGTTGAGTTTAATCCGACCAGGAGGACGTTTCCATCCTGATCGATCCGCAGATCGTAAAAGCGGCTATATGTATCGGGCAGGTTTTCGGACATAGACTCTTGAACATAGGCGCCTGTAGCCGTACCTGTTTTTGGAATTTCCGTGGATTGTGAATCGGCAGATGCGCTGGAAGATTCACTGGCCGGAGCGGAAGTCTCGGCAGCATCCGAGGGCGAGCTTCCGCATGCGGAAAAGGCCGACACTATCATCAGGGCTGATAGTGTTGCAGATAAGAGTTTTTTTCCGATTTGCTTCATGATGGTTGACTCCCTTCGAAATTTGCTTTACACTGATTGTAACGGATGCACACTTAAATTATCCTGAATTTTTTCAAAACAGAGGACGAAAATGAAAATTCTTTTGGTAGAAGATCATGATGCTTTGCGGCACAATATCGAGGCTGTTCTGAAAAGCGAAGGATATACGGTGGTTTCTTGCGCTGACGGAATAGATGCCGAATTTCAAATTGTGAACAATAGCAGTGATCTGATCCTGCTGGATCGGATGCTGCCTGGCCAGGACGGTCTGACCATAACTCGAAAGGCGCGGGCGCAGGGCATTACGACGCCTATTCTGATGCTTACTGCGTTGGACAGTCTTGGGGATAAAGTCAGCGGGCTGGACGCAGGAGCCGATGATTATATCGTAAAACCATTTGCCATGGAAGAATTGCTGGCTCGTTTGCGGATCTGGTCGCGGCGGTCGGTCCCCCTGGAAGATCCAAGTCAATTGGATTTTGGCGATCTTTGCTACCGCCAGGAGTTCGGTTGCTCAAAGGGCCGGAAGGAGAGGAAATCCTGCCGAAGCGGTTGGCACAGTTGATGGAACTCCTTTTGCGAAGCGCGGGCACTCCCATTACAAGAAGTGTTATTTTCAATCGGATTTGGGGGCCGGATGCAGAGGTGACGGATGCGGTGATCGACACCTATATCCATTTGGTTCGGCAGCGGCTGATACATCTGCATTCAAAAGTTAAAATCATAAACAGCCGGGGGACCGGCTACCAGTTGCAATATGAAGCAGAAGAATAGAACAAAATCTTCCCGAAAAGAAATATACCGTCATTTGCAGTACCGGATAACCGCTTTTTGCGCAATTTTGACCGGTTTGGTGCTCTTTATCGCCTGTGCTATTTCATTTCATGCGGCAAAGAGAGAGATTCAGAGTGCTGCACAGTCGTTGTTTCTGTCTCAAAGCCAAACCGCGAATGCGTACTTGTCGGCACCAGGAAGTGTGGATACGCAGAGCCTGTTGCAGTTTGCAGAACAATGTGATCTATCCGTGGCCGTTGTTGATGGGGGAACATTGCTCACGTTCACGCCCACACTGACGGCAGAAATGCGGGATGCTCTTTTGGCAGAACTGAAAGAAGATGCCGTAGGGGAAACGCTGTATTCATCAAAGGCCCAGAGCGGGACCTTTGTCCTGACCGCCGCAGGAAAAGAATGGCGGGCGGCACTGCAAAATCATTCTGCTTCAACGACGCAGTGGTATAATGTGCTTGTATTGCAACCAATGACAACGGATGTTTCCGGGATGATGCGCCTGCTTGTTCAATATGCGGTCGTTTTTTGCATTGCATGGGCGGCACTGATCATAGTTGCCGCATGGCTGTCCAAGCGAGTGATCCGCCCGGTAGAAGCAGCGCATACAGAGCAGCTGCGTTTTTTAGCTGGCGCCAGCCATGAATTGAAAACCCCTCTTGCAGTGATTTCCACTTCTGTTGATCTGTTGCGGCGCGGAGTATCCGCCCCGGAAGAACCCTGTCAAACCATCCAGCGCGAGACCCGCCAAATGGCAAGGCTGATCGACGATATGCTGGTTCTTACCAATGGTGGTACCGGGCGCTGGGAATTACAACTACAGCCCTTGGTGCCGGAAGATATTTCGATGTCTGTTTATGAAAAGTTTGTTCCCATTTTTGCACAGAAAGCGCAGGAACTGACCTTGCAGCTGCCGGATACGGCACTGCCATCTGTTTTTGCGGATGAGCAGCGCCTGGAGCAGATACTCTCCATCTTGCTGGATAATGCGCATTCCTATGCCCCGGAGGGAAGTTCTGTTCAGCTGCGGGTCGATCAGTGTGAGGAAGGAAAAACACGGTTCTGGGTGGTAGACCACGGGCCGGGTATCCCGGACGAGGAAAAGCAAGCGGTTTTCCACTACTTTTATCGCAGGGAGGCGCAGCAACAGCAGGCACCAAACAAAGCCGGGCATTATGGCTTGGGGCTGTCTGTAGCAACAGAATTGGCCAGGTTGCAGCAAGGTTCGCTGACCGTGCTCGACACGCCGGGCGGTGGCGCGACTTTCTGTCTTACGGTGTGTAGTGCATAAAGATAGAAACTGACAAAAGGCAGGCTCAAGGAGCCTGCCTTTTGTCGGCGGTTCGGATTTAACCGTCGGAAAGTGAGCGGCTGATAGCGGTCGCAAGATTTGCGTTCATGTTTGCCGAATTCCCATCAACGCAACTTGCGCCACAATCTCCACCGGTTGCATCATGGTTACTACCATACTGGTTAGCCGTATTGTAACTTTCTGCTTGATAACTGCAGCAGCAACCACAATTACCACCGCCACCATGATTACCATAGTGTAAACTCATGCGAATTTCTCCTTTCCGATACAACTTTTCCATTGTGGAAAGGTTGTATCAATATTTACAAATTCCGGGTACTCGTAATGAGAAACCCAGGATTGTATTAAACAGGAACGGTGTGGTTCAAAGTTTCCATGATTTCAGGCCGCTCTTCCATTAAAGTGCAGAATGTTCCGAGCATAAGATAGGTATAGGTGCGACAGTTCTTACATTTGGAAGATTTCTCTTTTATATTTACACCGTTTTGAGAGTAGCACTCTGAATAGCACATGGGACAAATATTGTAAGCCCAACAATTCTCACACAAGGGTTTACTGGCGGCTAAATAGTCATCAATGTATTTCTTTAATACTACTTCTTTGTTTACCCCGGTCGATATCGTGCCTACTGAAGGAGAAGAACCAATTCGTTCGCAGATTGATAATTCGCCGTCGGTGTGTACATACAGCTTTCTAACTGCTGGCACACAGCATGCCTCAATGATGCCTGTTCGGAGTGCTGGATCGGAAGATGCGAAGCGATTCTTTATCCGCGCCATGATTAATGCACGAACTTCCATAGAAATTATTGTCGTTTATTCTTTTTAGCTGATTCTTTTGCCCCCGCGCGTGCGAAAAGTGAACTGCGTTTCACATTCCCTGAGAGGCGTTTCTCTCTGTTTGTTCTATACGAACAGAGAGAAGCGCCTCTTTTTCTATTTGAGGCAGACCGTAGCAGTAAAAGTTTCTTCCTTGCGCGACAGCTGGCATGTTGGCGAAGGGGAGAACCTTTGAGGAAGAATGAAAAAACCGTCACGTGTTGGGAAAAAGCGGAAGTCTTTTTTCCGCATTTTGCAATATACTCAATCCGGAGCAAAAAGACGGAGGAGGTGAAAGCCCGTGCAGGCCGCTTGGCGCAGGCGGAAGATTCTTGAACTGCTTTGCGTCCGGCGGCATATAAAGATAGGCGAGCTGGCAAAACGTTTTGATGTGACGAGTAGAACAATCTACAGCGACATTGAGAAATTGTCTCTTGCTTACCCGATTTATACGACCAGCGGGCGAGGTTCGGGCGGTGTTCATCTTATGGATGAATACACCCCCGCACAGCATAGGCTGACGGCAAAACAAATTGATTTTCTTGAACGGATAATACCGACGTTGCCCGTCGAAGATCAATTTATTGCGGAAAGCATCCTTCAGAATTTTGCCTCCATTTAGCTGGAATCTCCGGCAATTACCACCTTGACAACTGCATACCCAGCACGGCAGGTACGTTCCTGCCTCCAGTGAGCAACACGGGAAGGTGCGCCATGACGTGCCCCGCGATGCGGAACCAACTATGCCATTGATCGGCATACCGCGCAGCGACGGCAAGGAGCGATCCCATCTGTCCCATAAACAGCCCCGGCGGGCTGGATTGCCGAGACCTGGGGGCAGGGGACAATGATACGCCTGCGGCCCCGCGCGTCAGACGGGGTGGCCGAACCCAGGTTGCAATCCTTAGACCTGGGCAGAGCCAGTGAGCGGCTGTTGCCAGCAGTCCGCCTGCCGTGTTCCCCGGCCTGGGGGCGAGCTGCAAATAGGGCATATCGAGAAACTAACTTTGAACATCAACGTGCCCGTTGATGTCGAACCCGTGCGGCGCAGTCAGGACCCATGGCAAGACTACGCCGTATTATTTTGCCATCAACGATTACCCCGGAGGGGATGTTTGTGAATTCTATGGAGTCTCTCGGCTACGATGCCGCGCATCAACAAGCTGAGTATATTTTCCGCACCGTTCTGCCTGCTTGCGGGATGACCGTGCGGGAGGGGCAGATCCAGCTTTGCCATGCCATGCTGGACTCCCTATATAATAAAGAAGTTACCTTGTGCGATGCTGGCGTAGGATTGGGAAAAACCTACGCATATTTGATTGCATGCCTGCTCTGGCAATGGCAGCGCCCGCGCGAACAATGGCAGCCGGTGGTTATTTCAACGGCCAGCGTGACCTTGCAGGATGCTTTGCTGCAGCAGTACATTCCTTTTTTGTCGAATGCTTTAATACAATATGGATATATTGATGAACCTGCACATGCTGTATTGCGAAAGGGAAAGGAGCGTTTTGTGTGTGACGCACGCCTGGAAGAACGCCGGATGCAGATCGCGCAGCGTGGTGAAGCGTTTGCCCGGCGGGCCGCATTGCTTCGAGCCGCAGACCGATACCTGGATCTCGACCGTGTGGCAGGGCTTTCCCGGTATGACCGGCAGCATATCTGTGTGCCGGATCGCTGCGACCGGCAGTGCGGCGCATGGGAAAGCTGTCGTTACCGGCAATATGTCAGGGCATCCAACGGCCCGACTATTACGATCCAAATTTGTAACCACAACTATCTGTTGGCAGATGCTGTTCATCGCCAAAAGGGCTGGAACCCATTGCTGCGGGATTACCAGGCGTTGATCATCGACGAAGCACACTGTCTGCCAGACGCCGCGCAGCAAATGGCGACCCGCCGCCTGTCGGTGCAAAAACTTACGCAACTGGCAGAACAACTGGCCCGCGCACACCATCCCTACGCCGCACAGCAGGTGCAAACCCAAACACGGGCGTTGGCGGCGGCCTGCATATTGAACGCGCCCGCCGAAGGGAAACCCCGGCGGGCGTTCGCTATCACGGACGCCAGCGCCACGGCGCTGGCAGGGATGCAGAAAGTGGTGACACAGATCCTGGAGAGAGAACACACGCGGCTGCCGCACCATTTGCAAAACCAGCTGGCAGAAACGAAAGAACTGGCCGGGCGGTTCGCCCGGCTAGATGATTCCATGATCCGATACATAGAAATAGCGGAAAACGGTGAGTCTGTCTCGCTCTGCGCGGTTCCCCGTGACCTGCCCAGCCAGCTGTATGATCTGTTGTGGAAACGGGAAAAACCTGCCATCCTGACATCCGGTACATTGGCTGCGGGTCGGGACTTTGACTATACTGCACGACGCATGGGACTGCGCGATGGAGTGCCAGTAAATACCCTGCAAGTCCCTTCGCCGTTTGATTACCCACGGAACGCGATGTTGTACTTTCCGCTCCGTCCCGATGTAGGCAACTATTCAAAAGAAGCCCAGAATGAACGAGTGGCAGGGCAGATCGAGAGCCTTGTGCGGTCCGCGTGCGGCCACACACTGGTGCTGTTCACTTCCTATGACCAGATGGGCCATGTGTACGAGCAACTGGAGGGGCGGTTGCCGTATCCTATGTTCAAAGCGGCGAGGGGCGGCCAGCGGTTTGTAGAGCAATTCAAACAGTGCCCCAACGCAGTGCTGCTGGCGGGCGGTCCCTGCTGGGAAGGCGTGGATTTCCCCGGCGACATGGTCTCCTTACTGGTGATCGTGCGGCTGCCGTTCCCGGTGCCCGACCCGGTACGGGAGGCCCGGAGGGAACGCTACCCCGACCTGCACAGTTACATCCAGGCTGAGATCGTGCCGGAAATGCAGCAGAAGCTGCGGCAGGGCTTTGGGCGGGCCATCCGCACCGAACAGGATTCCTGTGTGGTAGCGATTCTGGACGAACGCGCGGGCATCGGCGGCAAGTACCATGACGCCGCGCTGGCAGCGCTGCCGACCTGTCCGAGCACCGAGAAAATTGAAGATGTGCAGCAATTCATCCGGGAGCAGAAGCGCCCGGATTACTTTTTGTGAAAAGAGGAACCTGAGATGTACCTTATGCGAAACCACGATGTCTGGATTTATGTGCGCTGCGCCAACAGCGATCCGCGCATTGCCTTTGACCGGCTGTATGACCTTATCGACGAAGCGGCAGGGCACGGTTTTCTCGTGCGCGGCACATCTTTTGACCATTGCAGCGGAAACACCTTGAAAGACCGCATCGGTCTGCGCACCATGCTGGACGCAGTAGAGAACAGTCGGGTTGAAGCCGTGATGGTGCGCGATTTGGAACAAATCAGCCGCAACAGCTACATACTGGTAGGAGTTATTGAAATTCTGCGTCAGAATGATGTCTATCTCATCACCACTGAATGCGACCTGAACGCCGAGCTCATCAACAGCGGGCTGGAACGCTTTGTCGGTGACCGCTTCACGCGAGCATCCTTTGGCAAGCCGCGCTTTGATGTTCGTCTTCCACTGATGGATCAATTCTGAGGTGCGCTCATGAAAGAATACAAAATTTGGGCGTTCGCCCGCAGTGCTGCACCGAACCTGCCCGCATTGGAAGAACAGCTTGCAGAAGTCATGCGCGAAGCCGACAGGCGCGGCTACATCATTGTCAACTCCTGCATGGAGCAAAAGTACGGTACCGAATTCTGGCGACCTGATTTGTTCGCCATGCTTACTGCTGTGCAGCAGGGGCGCGTCAATGCCGTCATGGTTCAGAGCCTTGACCGTTTGAGCCATGACCTCACGACGCTGTACAGAATCCTACGCTTTTTGCAAAATTACGGTACAGTGCTGATTACGACCGAGACCAATCTGCAATATGAACTCTATCTGACAGGGTTGGAGAGCAGACTGCTGAATCGCCCTAAGAAAAGAAAGCCTGTATTGGTATGTGAGGAATGCGAAGATGGAAATCCTTGAGACAAAAAGAGGAAAAAGCGGCGTACAAAGCATTGTTGTTCGCTGCGGCGAGTATACCGCAGAACTGACTTTTTGCGAAAACTGTGAAACGGACGTCATGATTCCTATTAAAGAGCTGATTATGTCTGCATACGATTTGCGCAAGCAACGGGAAGAACAGGATAATAGGTAGAATTGCGGTCCACATTGGCAGCGATTCTTCTCCGTTTTGGTGAATAGCTTTCCTTATTATAATAGAGTATCGTTTGTCTTGCGAAAATGCACCAACCATTTCGCAAGATGAACAGCGAGGTGAACAGAATGATTTGCGTAGATTCGAATGGTCAAGCGATTGAAATTTCGGTGGCGGACCAGATGTGGCTGGATGATGCCTATTTTAAGGGAAAGCAGATGCATCTTGAAGCGGATGCACCGCGCGTTGCACTGGCTTATCGAGTATCGACAAAAGGGCAGGTAGACCACGATGATATTCCAATGCAGAAAATTGACTGCCGAAAGTTTGCACAAAAGCAAGGGTGGCGGGTGGTAAAAGAGGTGGCCGAAAAGGGCGTCTCTGGTTCTAAGGTGTCGGCCTCAAAACGCGATGCCATCCAGCAATTGAAAGAAGAAGCCGCCAACGGAGAATTTGACATTCTTCTGGTCTATATGTTTGACCGACTTGGGCGAATCGAAAGTGAAACACCATTTGTACTGGAATGGTTCGTCCAGCACGGCATTGAAATGTGGAGTACCCACGAAGGCCAGCAGAAAATCGAAACACACGGCGATAAACTAATGAACTACATCCGCTTTTGGCAGGCGGCAGGGGAGTCGGAGAAAACATCCATCCGAACCCGCGATAGAATCCGACAAATCGTGTCCAGTGGCCATTATGCAGGAGGTTTTGTGTGCTACGGCTATCAGCTGGTAGACCAAGGCAGACGGAACAAACGGGATAAGCCGGTCATGGATTTGGTCGTCAACGAGGAAGAAGCTGCTTGGGTGCGCGAACTCTTTTACAAGGTGGTCCACGAGGGTGCCAGCGGATACTCGCTGGCCGAGATGCTGAACAACAGGGGACTGCGCACCCGCGCCGGGGCAAAATTCCAATCGAGCAACATACTCCGCATTATTCGTCACGAGGGGTATACAGGTTACATCATTACGAAAAATGCCCGTTCGGAATATATCCCGGAATTACAGATCATCGACCAAGAGACATTTGAAAAAGCCAATGACATTATCAGCCGACGCAGTGCAAAGACAGCGCAAGACAGACGAATCGCCCACACCAGCCAGAACCCAACGCTGCTGGCGGGCATTGTCTACTGCGCCCACTGCGGAGCGAAGATGTCTGGTTTTATGCACACAGACCGATATAAGCTGGCGGACGGCAGCATCCGCGAAAAAGTCCAGCCTAAGTATAACTGCTTTCAGCGCGGTCAGCGGAACAAAGGCGGCAGAGACTGTGACGGGCAAGCACTGTACCTTGCCGAAAGGGTAGATGCCGTCGTTCTGAAAATCGTCGAGGAAGTATTCGAGCAAATCCGAGACACACCCTATTCCCAAGTAGCGGAGAATCGGATTCGGCAAGAGTCGAACCTGCAAAAGACAAAACGTGTAGCCGTGGAGAAAAAGATAAAAGCCGCCCAGCACGCCTTGGAACGCTTTGAGGGCGAGATTCTAAAATGCCTTGACGGAACAAGCAATTTTACCGAGGATATGATTGCCAAGCAAATCCGTCGATACCAACAGGAATTGGATGATGCCAAGGCTGAATATGCTGAACTTCAGAATGCGAGGTTAAACGAAGCAGCTGAGATTCGGAAACTGCGTACTTACTACGACGATTTCAGAGGTTGGGCAGAAGAATTTGATACCGCCCCGCTGGAAATGAAACGGATGATACTGAGTCATCTGATTGATAGGGTAGAGGTGGGCAGAAAATACCAAGTTACAATAAAGCTGAACATGGAATATCAGCAGCTTTTAGATAATACAGTAGAAGCAATTTGTGAGGAAGGACTTGAAACACAAAGAAAATAGCAGTGGAGGCTGAGCGGCATCCACTGCTATTTTCTTTAATGTGAAAGTTGACGGTTGTTTGATTTTCGAATGGGCAACAGCCTGATTGGAGAAGGTTTAGAAGAGACTGCTCATTATGAATGGTACGGACAATGCCAGTTTTGATTGGAAATAATGGCTGGGTTTAATTAGGAGATACAGAGTAATATTCTTCTAAGAAGTTGGAATGAAGCTTGTGGCTAATTAACCATGAAGATACAGTTTCTGGAGTTAATCCAGCTATATCGTAATCTTTGAACTCTAGGGAGAATGCTTCAATATTGCTTTTTAGCAGGCTAAGTTGAGATTTAGAAATTATCTTTGTATTATGAGTTAAATAAGCGTCGTCATCAAGGTGGGTCGTTGGAATAATTAAATAGCTGGTATATTGATGACCGGGGTATTCGGTTTCAAACCACCCACAGTGTTGATCCATTTGTCCAGCCTCACTTTTGTGAATGCCCGTTCGATCAGAAGAAACGTTACTTTTGCATTCGATAAGCATATAATTCTGATGGTCATCACACCACAAATTATCAGGTCCCTGTCGAAAAGATTTGTCCGGGCGTTGAGATTGAAACCCTAATAGCTTGCCAATTTCTTCAACAGCATGTTCAAATCTGTTGGCGGGCTGACTGAAAGATAGCTGCGATAAAATGTCGCGCAAAGATAATTGGAAATCTATGAAGTTTGGGAATTTGGAAACATAGTTAATTATGGAATTGGCGCGTTTCTCACTAAAAGTAGTGGACAACTTTTTGTAAGGTAATACTTCAGTGGGTTTTAATAGTTCGTTGTTTTTAGAAAAGGCAGTGTGCTGTAGTTCGGCAGAAGTTGATTTGTGGAAGAAGTGCTGGTACTTGGCAAGTAATTGCATATACCAGTATTTGTCCTCCCCAATGGTGGGTATATCAACAATTTTTTGAATGTGTAGACATGCGTCCTCGTAGTTGCCGGACACTGCGCAGTCGTACGCAAGACGTTCTTCAAGAAGAACAGTATAAATGCTACTACGATTTTCACTGGATTCACAAATTTCATCCATTTTTTCATTATAGTAATCTTTCCAGTCAGAATCACGATCAATGCATTGATTGATAGTTTCCATTAGGCTTGAAAGCTCATCAGAAGAATTGTCGCTGTCCATATTGGCAATCTCAAAACCGATATCTAGTTGTTTTTGGGTTTGAGGGGAGAAAAAGTTCTTATTTGTGCTGGAACGAATAAATTTTATAAGATCATCGCCTAAAAGAATGATTACACTATAATCCTTTTCACCGCGAACACTTCGCCCAAGACCTTGTTCGATTTTCTGGGCAATTTTGATTTTTGCAATATCGCTATTGCTTCGGCATAATTCTTCGTAATTGTCGGCAAGGTTATCTGCGTAGGGAAGAGAATCGATAATTAAAATGCGGCATGATTCATCAGGAAGATCTATACCATCATACCGATTTGCAAAAACAATATTACGACGATGACTAGAAACAATATCAGGAGAAGCCCTAACAAAGTCTATAACAGTCGAGTACATGTTAGGTGTACCCTTATTTGCAAGTATGGCACCGTAAGATGTATATTTGCTAGCTTTCTCAAAACTTGGTACAAGGACAGCTAAGCCATATTTTTCGTGTGATGAGGTTAAAAGCAAATTTTCGATTTCTTTCTGCTTTGTATTCTTGCAAATCATAGAGGGAATTAAAATCATCTTTTCGCCAGACCAACGGTAATTTGAATCGATAAGGGGATTCTCTATAGCAGAAATAGATAGATCTAATCCTTTGACAAATAGCGTGTCCTCTTGCGTGGTTGCTGACATTAACACACGATGAGATGCAGTGTGGAAAATTCCAAATGACTTTATTGGAATGCACTCTGGAGAAATCTCTATCGCATTACTGGAAACATAGGCTCGACAAAGTGGAATTTGATCCCTAATAAGCGGCCAAGCAAATTTGATGGAAGAATCCTGAGTGCGCGTTGAAAGAAGCTGTATCACGGCCTCACCTTTATCATGCCAGGCCCAGTAGGGAATGGCGTGCGAATCGGAATCGTGCCCATTTAAAATATCTTGGTAAGTTCCTTCCCCTTGTTGTTTCAAATCATCTACAAACAGGGAGAGGAGAGCGTTATATAGGGAGTCCTTTTTCTCTATACGGATTGTGCAAGAGGATAAAATTGAATCCATACAAGCATGAGAGTCATCAAGAATTATGCAACCAACATGGAATGAACGCCCACCAATTCCAAAAAGAGAGAGACCGTTGAATATTTTTTGCACATAGGTGATGAGAATTTTTTGACTGTTTAAAAATTCTTGGGGAATTTCGCGTTCATTGGTTCCGAGATGGCAAAAGGGAATGCCGAACTTTTCGGCGTCGGCGCATGCTTGTTGCATTAGATAAATATTGGGACATACATAAACGACAGGACCACTGTTACTATTAAGATAAGAAAGACCAATAAGAAGACCAATAAGAGTTTTGCCTGAGCCAGTGGGAAGTTTGATTATGATGTCTCTGTCTTGGCGTCGATTGCTATACCATTCGGTTAAAATGCGGTCTTGAGTGGGACGAAGAGGCCCAGCTTCACTTTTTCGATCCAAAGATTCATAGATTTTTGAAGGAACGGTTTGCTTTTGTGAAATGGTAGCTTTTTTGTATTTGGAAAAGTTTGCCATACGAGACCTCCTTAAAAGAAATACTGTTTGGTGAAAATTGAGATATGCGAAAGACGTTGACAAATTAATTATAGATGCATTAAAAGAAAAGGTCAATGATTTGTGTAAGAATGGTGGAGTGACAGCGCTATTGCAAAAAGTAAAGAAACAGCGTATAATAAAGGCAAGGAAAGGGGGCGCTTATCCCATGCAGCAGGAAGAAAATTATCTGGCGCAAAGCATATCCCAAGTGGACGCGGATGCCCGCTACGATGAAGGCGTTAAGCGTCTGCTTGCCAACAAAAGCATTCTGGCCGTTATTATGAAGGAATGCGTTCCGGAATATCGCGGCTGTACGGTGCGGGAGATTGCGGAAAAGTATATCGAGGGTGAACCGCAGATTGGTGCTGTCGGCGTGGATGCCGACGAAACCAACCGAAGTGTATCGGCCACGATCCATGGCACGAACACGGAAGATGTGACGCTGACCGAAGGTACAATTCGCTATGATGTCCGTTTTTATGCCACCGCACCGAGCGAGGATGGCCTGATTGGTCTGATTCTGAATGTGGAGGCACAGAACCGCTATAATGCGGGGTATCCGTTGCTGAAACGAGCAATTTACTATTGCAGCCGCATGATTTCGGCGCAGTATGGCACGGAGTTTACCAAAGGTGAGTACGGCAAAATCAAAAAAGTGTACTCGATTTGGGTATGTATGAACCCGCCGAAGAACCGCAGAAACACCATTACGCAGTATTCCATACAGGAAAAGCATATTATTGGTGAGGCGGCTGAGCAGATCAGGAACTACGACCTTATGAGCGCCGTGATGATTTGCTTGGGCGATGAGGATGACAAAAACTATGGCGGGCTGCTGAAATTCTTGGAAGTACTGCTTTCAGAAGAAAAGAGCCCTGAAACGAAGAAAGAAATATTAGAAACGGAATTTGATGTTCCGATGACACAAACGCTTGAAAGTGAGGTGCGCAGAATGTGCAATTTGAGCCAAGGCGTTAAGGAAAGAGCAATGGAGCAGGGCGTTGCGAAAGGAATAGGCATTGGTGAAGATAAGGCAACTCTCAATGCGATTCGTAACGTGATGAACAGCTTTAAGGTGTCTGCTGATGTGGCAATGGATGCGTTGCATATTCCGACAGAAAATCGAGCAAAATATAGAGCAATGCTTCAAAGCTGATAAGGAATATTAGCGGCATGATTGTAAGAATCTCCTTTTTGACTTTAAAAGGAGATTTCTTGCTTTAAGTAGAACTGACTCTCTTGCGAAAAGTACTATCAAAATAGGTTGTGGAGGGTTGCTATATGGCTACTTTGGAATGGAACAAATTATTATGCACGAAGAGAGAACGAGAATCTAAAAGTGGTTCCTCAATTAATCCAGTAAGAAATGAATTTGAAGCTGATTATGATAGAATAGTAGGAAGCTCATCGGTTCGTAGACTTCAAGATAAAGCACAAGTTTTCCCATTACAACAAAATGATGTTGCGAGAACGCGTCTTACGCATTCAATGGAGGTTTCCGCATTGGCAAGATCGCTTGGAAAAGCGGTTGGGCGTAGGCTAGAGGAAAAAGAAATTTTTCAAGATCGAGAGCAAACGGAAAAATTGTCTGCACTTCTTCAAGTGGCAGGACTGATTCATGACCTGGGGAATCCGCCTTTTGGTCATTATGGCGAAACGGTAATCCGCGACTGGTTTGGAAAATGGTTTAGTGGAGAAGCGATGCTTTCGGAAGAGAAAAATTCGTTATCAGAGCAACAAAAAAATGATTTCATATATTTCGATGGTAATGTACAAAACCTTAGAATCGTTACAAAGCTGCAAGTACAAAATGATAATAAGGGAGCTAATTTCACATACGGCACATTGGCAACCATTATGAAGTATCCTTGGTCGAGCGAAAGCAGACCTAAAGGAAAGATAAAATTTGGATATTTTGAATCTGAGCAGGAACTGGCAGAAGCGGTTAGAAGAGAAATTGGATTAGAAGCAGGTGTAAGACACCCTGCGACGTATCTGCTTGAAGCAGCTGATGATATCATTTACATTTGTGATGATATTGAGGATGGAACAAAAAGGGATATATTGAATGGGAAAAGGAATTTGAGACTCTTTATCAAAAGGCCGAAAAAGGAAGCTATGGTGAAGAGATTGAAAAATTACTGATTAATGTAAAAAGAAAAAATGAAAACGTTGATAGCCGAATGCATGATAAGGAACAGGTTATTGCGTATGTTAGAAATTTTAGAAATATGGTTCAGTCTTTTCTCTTTAAAAAAGTTGTAGATCAATTTATGAATCAATACGAGAGAATTATGTCTAACGACCCGAAAGCTGATATGGAAGAACTGCTATCTGTTGAAAGAGCGTTTGTCAAGGACCTGAAGAACATTACTGCAAGGCAGTGCTTTTCCTCGGATGAAGTACTTAACTTGGAACTGACGGGGGATAAAGTTATTTCAACATTGCTAGATGTTTTTGTAAGAACATTGACGGAGCATGACGGTCATGAATTGTCTGACACGAGAACTTATGCGGGAAAAATTTTCAGAAAAATTTCACGTAACTTTATTTATATTGCGGAAAGTAAAATCAATGATAGTAACTATGTGGGAAATTTGTACTCTGAAGATTTGATAAACAAACTATCAGTATATGACAGATTACATTTGGTAGTAGACTATGTTTCGGGAATGACAGACTCGTATGCGGTTAAGGTTTATCAGGAACTTACGGCGATGAAACATCCTTGAAATGAAAGTGTTGGATCTATGATTATGGATGCTTTGCATGATTATTTTATAAGCAGGCCACAGTTAAGAGAACTTTATGATTTGTTAGAGCAAGTCGGATATATATATTTGATTGGAGGCGTTTTGAGGGAGTATAAAGATCATGAATGCATAATAAATTTGAGGGATATTGATATAACTATTGATGTCCAAAGCGAACAAAAATGGCAAAACTTTTTGCAAAACTATCATGTTGAAATTAACCGATTCGGTGGATTAAAAATATTAATCGATGATACAGAAGTTGACGTTTGGCGAATTGAAAACACATGGGCATATAGAAAAGGAAAAGTTGTAGCAATAGATAAAGTTGAAGCTTTACCGAAAACCGTATTTCTAAATATGGACGGTATTGTTTATGACTGTAAGCGTAATGTGTGGCTCGATAGAGAATATGAAAATGCGATGAAAACAAAAATGCTAGATGTAGTATTAGATGATAATCCTCAAATGGAACTAAATCTCTTGAGAGCGATGGTGCTGCGGAAAAAATACAATATGGTCTACTCGCAGCGCCTAAAAGATGTTTTTAGAAAAGCAATGTCCTATGAAATGGATTACGCTGAGTTGGAAAAGGTGCTGAGTAGAGAGCAAATACGAAGATACAAGAAAGAAATGCTATCGGAAGAAGAAATAAAAGACGAAATACTGACCATTTTCAAGTGATTGGATGAATCGTAGAATTCAAAAAACCAATAGACGAACAATTGTGTATGCTGCTTAATGCACCATGAGTACGCGCAACTAAGGAGAGCAACTGACTCTTAATCAGTGGGTCCTGGGTTCGAGTCCCCGATGGTGCACCACAAAGATACCTCGCAAGAAGTTGCGGGGTATTTTTTATTGCTGTTTTCCGGAAAAGCAGGAGCTTGGTGCACCATCGGGGGCGAGAAGAGCTCGTGTATTTCAGGCTGTCAAAAAAACTCTTGTAGGGGCGAGCATTGCTCGCCCGTGCCCGTTTGTCTGTGAAATAACTTTTCCGGAAAAAGCGTTGCTGCGTCAAGTCGGCGGGCAACCAATGGCCGCCCCTACACATTCAATAGGGCAAGAATGTGATTTTTTGACACGCTGATTGCCCCTGCGGGGCATGCCCGGCCCCTACAGGGTGATGGAAGATTGCATTGGCGATCAAGGAAAAGGTGGGCGGGCGGCATGTATGCCGCCCCTACAGAGGAAGCGGTAAGGCTGGTGGCGGGGAAAGATACACAGTGATCCCCCGGTACCTTGCAGGGGAGAAAGGCTCTGCTGATTTTGGCCGCCGAAGTTCCCGAAGAACAGAACAACAGACAAAGTGATATACACTCCGACTTGGCGTACTGCGAAAAGCAGTGCTGTGGGGTGCATATCACTTCTTAGAGAGAGTCCGGAGAATAGAAAAAATCGGTGAGCAATTTAATTGTCTGGATGAGAATGATCGGGATCATATGCATCCGAAGTTAGGAATGCAGGAGTGTCCCAATCTTCGAGTTTCGGCAAGCTTTCAGCAGGCTCCGGTTGTCCCCAGCCTGCGGGCTCATACTCAGTTTGGACAGCCCGGTAGGTCACGCGGTAGTTTTTGTCGCAGTAGTCAAGCTGTAGAACGGTGGCGAGTGCTGCTAAATCTTCTTCATTAGGCGATGCGATGTAAATGCGCCATTCGCACTCGTCCTCCGTTATCTCTGCCAGCGCCATAATCTCCTTGGCCATAGCGTGGGCGATGTGCTCATTAGGCTTGTCATAGCCCACTCCGTTTTTATCAAGAACCAGCTTACCATCCGCATAGGCCTCGGTAACGACCGCCTGCGAGGCAACCAGCACGGCGCGGGCCTTGGCAATGACCGCATTCTGCCGCGCCTTGTTTATGTAGCCAGTCAGCGAGGGCACCAGCAGCGCCGCCAGCGTCGCTAAAATTACCAATACAACAATTAGCTCCACCAAAGTAAAACCGGATGTCTTTTTAGAACTGCGGGATGCTTTCATGGACGGACCCTCCTGCGCAAGACAGTATAATATCGTATAAAAACAGTATAAAATTGCAGGGGCGGTCCCGTCAATGCGTAATAACGACAAAAATCGCTGCGGCCCTTTGTTGCTTCTGCCCGCAGAGGCAGTTCTTGCGCAGGGGGGCGCGGTATGCTATACTAACAGCAGGAAAAAATATCCGGGCATCACCGCGCACCGCACTGGCACGCGCGTTATGCAGCGATGCCCGGGTGCGATGCCAGCCAAAAGGAGGTGCTGCGGATGACCCGCATTGCGATCGTGGAAGACGAGGCCGCCGTCCGGGAGCAGCTGACAGGCTATGTGCAGCGCTATACACGGCAGTACGGTACACCGTTTGAGGTTTCGGCCTTTGCAAGCGGCGTTGAGATCCTTGAGGAATACCGCCCGGTCTACGACATTATTTTTCTTGATGTTGAGATGCCGCACCTGGACGGCATGGAGACCGCCCGCCGCATCCGCGCGCTGGACAGCGATGTGCTGCTGATTTTTATTACCAACATGGCGCAGTATGCCATCAAGGGGTACGCGGTGGGGGCGCTGGATTATGTGCTGAAGCCCGTGCCGTATTTTGCTTTTTCGCAGCAGCTGCAGAAGGCCGTGAACCAGCTGGCCCGCCGTGTGCGCCACTATCTGGCCGTTCCGGTGGACGGCGGCATGCGCAGGCTGGATGCGGCAGGTATCTACTACATTGAAAGTGAGGGCCACCGCATCCACTTTTACACCGAAGATGGTGATTTCTCGGCCCCCGGTGCGCTCAAGGCGCTGGAGGAAAAGCTGGCTGCGCAGCCCTTTGCCCGCTGCAACAGCGGGTATCTTGTCAATCTGGCACAGGTGTCCGGTGTGCAGCAGAGCGTTGTGCAGGTCGGCCCATATGAGCTGCAGATCAGCCGCCCCAAGAGAAAGAGCTTCCTTGCGGCGCTGGCGGATTTCATCGGGGGTGAGGGGTAATGTCCGTTTTACCGGATGTACCGCGGCTGTACACGGCGCTGGCGGAGATTCTGGCCGCCCTGCTGTATGCGCAGGCACGGCCGTCCCGCACCGCAAAGCCGGTGTACTGGGGCATAACCGCTGTCTGGGCGATCCTGCTGGCAGTGTTTTTGCACCTGACCGGCCATGTGCCGCTTGCGTGGTGGGTGCCCTGCATGGTGACGGCCATCGCGGCGATGTATCTCTACCTCTGGGCCACGCGGGAGATGAACCTGCGGGAGGCAGGCTACAGCTGCGCGCGGGCGTTTGTTCTGGCGGAGCTGGCAGCCAGTTTGGAATGGCAGCTGCACTGCTGGCTCTGGCCGCAGCGCGGGGGCGGTGAGATACCGGCGCTGCTGCTGTTGGCGGCCGTCTACGGCGCACTGTACGGGGGTCTGTACTGGCTGGAGCGCCGCCGCGTGATCGCCGCGCGGCTGAAGGTTACGGCGGCGGCCACGCTGATGGCGGCCGTTATGGCGCTGACTGTATTTGCTGTGAGCAACCTGAGCTTTATCGCCGAGGCACAGGCAACGATGAGCGTCTACTACATCCGCACGCTGGTGGATTTTGCCGGGGTGCTGATTTTGAGCGTCCAGCATGAGCAGCTGCGGGAAACGGCGCTGCACAGCGAGCTTTCCGCCATGGACGCCGTGTTGCACCGCCAATATGAGCAGTACCGCCAGAGCAAGGAGAATATACGCCTGATCAACCGGCGCTACCACGAACTGAAAATGCAGATCGCGGCCATCCGGGCCGAGCGGGATCAGGCCAAGCAAAATGCCGCGCTGGCTGAGATGGAGAGCAACATCCGCCGCTATGAGGCCGAGAACAAGACCGGCAACCCGGTGCTGGACACGCTGCTGACGGCCAAAAGCCTGTACTGCCAGCAGCACGGCATCAACATGACCTGTGTCGCAGACGGCACGCTGCTGAATTTTTTGACAACGGGGGAGATATGCACCATCGTCGGCACGGCGCTGGACAATGCCACCGAGAGTGTGCTGACCGAGCAGGACCCCGAAAAACGGCTGATCCGCACGGCCATCTACGCCCAAAACGGCTTTGTGATGCTGCGGTTTGAAAACTACTGCACCCAGCCCGTGGAGCTTGGCCCGGACGGTCTGCCCCGGCGCAGCAGCCACGGCGGCTATGACCTGAAAAGCGTCCGCGCTGCCGCGGAGGCCCGCGGCGGCACCCTGACCCTGCACTGGGAAAACGAGTGGTTCACCCTGCGGGTGCTGCTGCCGCAGAAATAATCAGCCGCCATGGCGTTGGCAGGTTGCACAACCAAACAAGGACAAACTTGGGCAAAACGCGCAGAAAATTTCCTGCTCGTTTTGCCTTTTTTGCAAAGTATGCACCAAAACCGGCAGGTTATGCAAAAAGTGCGCTGTTTTGCCTCGGCTCTGCTACAATAGAGGCAACACAAAGGCAACTGCCTGTGAATTGCAGAAAGAGGAGAAACACAAATGACGAAGCAACCGAAAGTCCGCAAGCCGCATCCCGTATTGCACGGGATCGGGCTGGTACTGTCCGCGATATTGTTGGTCGCAGTGCTGGCAGGCACCTATGTGCTGTCCACATTGGCAACCGTGATTGACAGCTTTTTCGGCGCGCCAAGCGGTCACTATTCTGACGCAGAAATTGCAGACACCAAAGTAAAGGCCGAGGCACTCGCCGCCGATGTGGAGGCCGAGGGCACGGTTCTGGTGCAGAACAACGAAAACACCTTGCCGCTGGCCGCCGACAACAAAAAGGTCAATGTGTTCGGCTGGGCCTCCACCGCTTGGCTGGGCGGCGGCTCCGGCTCCGGCGGCGTAAGCACCGTCAACACCGACCTGCTGGCGGCACTGACTGCCTACGGAGTGGAGTACAACACCGAGTTGACCGATATGTACAAGGACTTCCAGCCCGGGCGTGAATACGTCAAAACGCTGAAGAGCCGTCCCGAGCAGTCCGGCCGCCTGTACGAACCTGACATCAGCAACACCACCTACTACACCCAGTCGATGCTCGACAACGCCAAGAGCTTTTCTGATACCGCCGTGGTCGTTATCGGCCGTCTGGCAGGCGAGAGCAACGACGCCACCAAGCAGCAGTACAAGCGCACTGAAAAAGGCGGCGACATTGTGGTGGACGACACCCGCACGATGCTGGAGCTGACCACCGAGGAAGAAAATCTGCTGACCTACATCGGTGCCAACTACAAAAACGTGGTCGTACTGGTCAACTCCACCAACGTGATGGAGCTGGGCCAGATTGAGACCATCCCCGGCGTGGACGCCTGCCTGATTGCCGGTTTGTCCGGCTCCGAGGGCGCAACCGCCATCCCCGCAGTGCTGTGGGGCGAAAAAGAACCCAGCGGCCGCACCGCCGACACTTGGGCGTATGATCTGACCACAGCCGCCAGTTATGCCAACGCCGGTATGGAGGGCGTGGGCGCTTACGCCGATGCCGAGGGTCTGTACCCGGCGGACGGCACCGTCAGCGGCAACCTCGATACCTACGATGCCTATGAGCAGGTTTCCTATGTAGATTACGCCGAGGGCATTTACATCGGCTACAAATGGTACGAGACCGCTGACGCCGAGGGCTACTGGGACGGCGTTTCCAACGAGCACGGCACCGGCTATGACGGCGTTGTGCAGTATCCCTTCGGCTACGGCCTGAGCTACACCAGCTTTGATTGGAAGGTGACCGATGCCTCCGCCAACGGTGCCACCCTGACGAAGGACGGTGATGTGACCGTGAAGGTCACCGTCACCAACACCGGCGACCGCGCCGGCAAGGATGTTGTGCAGCTCTACTACACCGCACCCTATATTGCAGGCGAGATTGAAAAGTCCAGCGTGGAGCTGGGCGCGTTCGCCAAAACGAAGGAGTTGCAGCCCGGCGAGAGCGAGGAGGTTACCCTGACCGTTCCCGTCTCCGATATGGCCAGCTATGACGCCTATGACGCCAACCACAACGGTTTTACCGGCTATGAGCTGGACGCAGGCGATTACATCTTTACCGTGCGCCACGATGCCCACGATGTGGACGATGACGCCGCCGCAACCATTACCTGCAACCTGCCTGCCAACGTCCAGTATGCCGAGGACACCGTCACCGGCAACCCGGTTTCCAACAAGTTCACCGGCAGCGATGCCATTGACGGCGTAAGCCTTGACGGCAGCGATTCCGAACAGAACATCACCTATCTGACCCGCGCCGACTTTGCGGGCACCTTCCCGAAGGCCTGCACCCCCAGCCGTGCCATGACCGACAATGTCAAGGCACTGAACCTTTACACCGCCGATATGGCGAACGGCTACATCAATGAGGCCGACGAGGCCATCACCACCGGCGCAAAGAACGGTCTGAAGATTGAGGACAACGGCAAGACCACCGACCTCGGCTTCCAGCTGGGCGCTGACTTCAATGACCCGCAGTGGGATGCGCTGCTCGATGAGCTGACCGTGAATGAGATGGAAAATATGTACATCAACGCCTACGGCGGTCTGGCCGAGCTCAAGAGCGTCGGCAAGACCAAGAGCAAGGACGCTGACGGCCCCTCCCAGATTGGCGGCTTCACCGGTATGGGCGCTGGCACCGGCTTCCCGAGCTCCAGCACGCTGGCCCAGACGTGGAACGGCGAACTGGCCCAGGAGGAGGGCCGCACCATCGGCACGCAGGCTTTGCAGAACGGCTATACCGGCTGGTATGCGCCTGCCACCAATATGCACCGCAGCCCCTTCAACGGCCGTAACTATGAGTATTATTCCGAGGACAGCCTGCTGTCCGGCGTCATCTGCGGCAACACCGTGCATGGCGCCAATGACGCTGGTGTCTACACCTACGTCAAGCACTTTATCTGCAATGACGGTGAAAGCGGCATCTACCGTGATTCTGTCTACACGTGGATGACCGAGCAGGCTCTGCGTGAGATCTATCTGCGTCCCTTCCAGATGCTGGTCGAGGACTATGACGCGGTCGGCCTGATGAGCAGCTACAACCGTATCGGCGCTGTTTGGGCTGGCGGCAGTGAGGCGCTGCTGACCGGCATCCTGCGTGACGAGTGGGGCTTTGACGGCGCTGTGATTACCGACTACTGCGACCATCACAGCTATATGAACGGCGACCAAGCCCTGCGCGCAGGCGGCAGCCTGTGGATGGCTGGCTTCATCGGCGGCAAGATGGCCTTTGAGACCGGCTCCAACAGCTATCTGCAGGCCCTGCGCCGCGCTGCAAAGCAGACACTGTATATGTATCTGCACGTCCGTGTGACCAACCGCGACTATGCCGAGAGCATCGGCGATACCACCGCGCTGCGCCACGACTTTAAGCCCGCTGTGCTTGGCTGGCGTCACCTTGTTGCGCTGATCGACCTTGTTGCCGTGGCACTGTTTGCACTGGCGATCCGCGGCATTGTCCGTGATGTCAAGCTGTACAAGGCCGCCAAGGCCGCGAGAGCCGAAAACAAGAACGCATAAAAATAACCCCCGCAATACCGCACAATGCAAGCGCATGACCGTGACTTGAAATTGCGCGGTATTGCCTTATAAAAAAGGAGTGCGTCCCCCTTGAAAAACGCTGAAATCATCGCAAAACTGAATCTGGAACAAAAATGCGCGCTGCTTTCGGGCGCGGGCACCTTCACCACGCGTGGCTGCCCCAAGGCGGGCGTGCCGTCCATCACCCTGTCGGACGGGCCGAACGGCGTGCGCAAGCAGGCCGGGACGGCGGACCATCTGGGCCTGAACCCCAGCGTGCCGGCGACCTGCTTCCCGACTGCGGCCACCGTGGCCTGCAGCTGGGACCCCGCACTGGGCGAGGAAATCGGCCGCGCCATGGGCGAGGAGGCCGCTGCGCAGGAGGTTGCCGTGCTGCTCGGCCCCGGGCTTAACACCAAGCGCAGCCCCCTGTGCGGACGCAACTTTGAGTATTTTTCCGAGGACCCGTATCTTTCGGGCAAGATGGCCGCCGCCTATGTGCGGGGCATCCAAAGTGAGGGCATTGCAGCCTGCCCCAAGCATTTTGCCGTCAACAGTCAGGAGCTGCGTCGCATGGCGTCCGACTCCGTTCTGGATGAGCGCACGCTGCGCGAGCTGTACCTGACCGGCTTTGAGATCGTGGTCAAGGAGGCTGCGCCCAAGACCATCATGTCGAGCTACAACCTCGTCAACGGTACTTATGCCAACGAGAACGCGCATCTTCTGCAGGATATTCTGCGCAGGGACTGGGGCTTTTCCGGTGCCGTTGTGACCGACTGGGGCGGCTCCAACGACCATGCGCTCGGCGTAAAGAACGGCTCCACGCTGGAAATGCCCGCCCCCGGCGGTGACGCCGTGCGGGAGCTGCTGGCTGCCGTACAAAGCGGCAAGATCACCGAGGCGGATGTGGATGCCCGGCTGGACGAGCTGCTGACGCTGGTGCTGGATACAAGCGCTGCCGTGCAAAAGCACAGCCGCAGCTTTGACGCCGATGCGCACCATGCGCTGGCCCGCCGCGCCGCCGCCGAGAGCGCCGTGCTGCTGAAAAATGACGGCGGCATCCTGCCGCTGGCCGCCGGTGCAAGGGTTGCCGTTATCGGTGACTTTGCCGAGACACCGCGCTATCAGGGGGCCGGCTCAAGCGCCGTAAACTCTATCAAGGTCGATACGCTGCTTGATTGCCTTGCGCAGAGCGGGCTGCAGTGCGCGGGCTTCGCCGCAGGCTTTGACCGTCAGGGCCGCCCCGATGCTGACAAAAAGGCGCAGGCCGTGGCATTGGCCCAAAAGGCCGACACGGTGCTGCTCTGCCTGGGTCTGGATGAGATCAAGGAGAGCGAGGGTCTTGACCGCGTGGACATGAAGCTTGCCGATAACCAGATCGAGCTTTTGCAGGCGGTCGAGCAGGCCAACCCCAACACGGTGGTGGTCCTGAACGCCGGTGCATCGCTGGAAACGCCGTGGCTGGCCCACTGCAGGGCGCTCGTCTATGGGGCACTGGGCGGGCAGGCCGGTGCCGGTGCCATGGTGGATGTGCTGACCGGCAAGGTCAACCCCGGCGGTAAGCTGGCCGAGACATGGGCCAATGCCTATGAGGAAACCCCCGCCAGGGATAACTTTGCCGGGGCAGGCCGCACCGTGCAGTACCGCGAGGGACTGTATGTCGGCTACCGCTATTACCAGACCGCCGGGGTGCCGGTGGCGTTCCCGTTCGGTTACGGTCTGAGCTACACAAGCTATGCCTATTCCGACCTGAAGGTCACTGCCGACAGTGTGACCCTGACCGTGACCAACACCGGTGCGCGTGACGGCGCGGAGATCGTACAGGTCTATATCGCAAAGCCCGGTGCGGAGATCTTCCGCCCTGCGCAGGAGCTAAAGGCCTTTGCAAGGGTGCCGCTTGCGGCAGGGGAGAGCCGCACGGTTACGCTCCCGCTCGATGACAAGGCGTTCCGCTACTGGAACACCAGTACCGATGGCTGGGAGATCGAGGGCGGCCGGTATGAGGTCCGCGTCGGTGCCTCCAGCGCGGACATCCGCCTGACGGCCGATGTTGACATCCGCGGCACCAATGCCCCCGACCCCTATGCCGGCAAGGCGCTGCCGCACTACAAGAGCGGCAGTGTGCAGAATGTGCCCGATGCCGAGTGGGAGGCCCTGCTCGGACATCCCATCCCGCAGGATAAGGTCAGAATCGACCGTAACATGACGCTGGGCGAGCTGAACCACAGCCGCAGCCCGCTGGGCTGGCTGATCTGGGCCGTGCTGACAGCACTGCTGAACGCCAGCTTCAAAAAAGGCAAGCCCGATCTGAATGTGCTGTTCCAGTACAACATGCCGCTGCGCGCGCTGGCCAAAATGACAAGCGGCGCCATCAGCATGGGCATGGTGGACGGCATCGTGCTGGAGGCAAAGGGTTTCTGGGTCATCGGTCTGCTGAAGGTCATCGTCGAGGCCGTTAAAAACATCATCCTCAACGCGCAGCTGGAAAGCCGCCTGCGCAACAGCTGACAGGAAGGGCTGTCATGCAGCTTTGGAATACCTTTGCGGAAAAGCATCCTGCCGCAGCCAAGTGGGTGCGCGAGGGTGGCTTGTTCGTCGTCTTCCCGGAAGGGGAGGCTAAGAAGGCATAAGAATAGCCGAGCAGCGTAAAAACTGCTCGGCTTTGTTGTTTGTTGGTTGCGTGGCTTCCCCCTCGGGGGAAGCTGTCAGCGGCCCCGACCGCTGACTGATGAGGGGCTGCGCTGCCGTTATTACCCGTCAAAGGGCTGCCACGGCAACTCCGTCCCTCATCCGGCCCTGCGGGGCCACCGTTCAGTCTACGCGCTAAGAGCCGCCTACGGCGGTTGCGCTCCGACACGCGCCTGCGGGCGCAGCCCCTCAGGGGAAGGCTTGGAAATTACAAATAATTCACTGCCAGGATCGCCGCCCCCAGTATGACCAGTACAACGCCGGTGGCACGGTTCAGGGTGGCGGGCGCAGCCTTGTTGGCAAACTTGGCGGCGATGCGCGCCCAAAGCAGGGTGCTGACGACACAGCAGATAAGGCAGAATACATCCGGCATACCGCCGATGGCGAAATGGCTGGCCGAGCCGGTGAACGCTGTAAAGGCCATGATAAAGACGCTGGTGCCCACGGCGGTTTTCAGCTCATACCCCAGCACCGAGGTCAAAAGCAGCAGCATCATCATGCCGCCGCCTGCGCCGATAAACCCGCAGATGAACCCGACACCCGCACCGCAGAGCAGGGACTGCACAAACCGCTTCTCTGCGCTCACAGCGTTCATTGCGCTTTTGGTGGTCATGACCGGCCGCACAATGAACTTGACGCCCAGCAGAAGGGTCATAAAGGTGGAAAAGCCGCCCATCGTGGTGCCGGGCACAAGGCTGGCCACATAGCTGCCCACCAGCGTGAAGCAAAGCACCGAGGCCATCATGACAGCGCCGTTTTTGATGTCCAGATTCCCGTTTTTGCCGTAGGTATAGGCAGAGATTGCGCTGGCCAGCACATCGCTGGCCAATGCAATACCAACAGCCATGTAGGGGTCCATGCCCAAAAAGGTGATGAGCATGGGGCTGATGACCGCCGCGGCGCTCATGCCGGCAAAGCCGGTGCCCAGCCCCGCGCCGATGCCCGCAATAAAGCAGACGATAAACTTGATAAGATACGCCATTGTGTTACTCCTTCTTCAGCTGACGCTGGATGTTTGCGTCCATGCGGGACAGATATTCCTGCAGCCTCTGCTGCTCTTCTGCGGTGAAGCCCTCAAACAGCGGCTCGACCGTGCGGTGCTGGATCTCCGCCAGCGCGGCGGCGATGCGCTGACCGTCCGCAGTAAAGCCCAGCAACCGCTGGCGGCGGTTGTCCTGCGCAGGGGAGACTGTCAGCACGCCGCGCGCGCGCAGCCGCTCCACCGCCGCCGATACATTGGATTTTGCCAGACCGCGGTAGCGGCAGATGTCCCCGGCGGTGTGACATTCAGGGTTGTTGTGCAGAAACAGCAGGATGTCGATCTCCAACTGGTTGAGCCCGTATGCCGCAGAGGCGGCCTCAAACTGCGCGGTATAGTATTTTTTGTAGTGCTGTATATAGGATAATACAGGCAGCACAGGAAACCCTCCTTTGCAAGTGATAAAAAGAACAGTTCTAATTATAACTATCTAAACTGCTGGTGTCAATACAAAGCGCCGTATAAACAAAAAATCCCGCCGGAATACGGCGGGATTTCTGGTGGACCTGGAGGGATTCGAACCCTTGACCTCTCGGATGCGAACCGAACGCTCTCCCAACTGAGCTACAGGCCCATGTCTTTGCGACTAAACCAGTGTAATCCATTTTGCGCAAAAAGTCAAGAGCGAAACAAGAATTTTGTGGGGCCAAAGGGGGACAGGTCGTGTAACATACGATTTTTATTGCGGACAGCTGTTTTCCGCACGCTTATTGCGCTACACTATAAATAGTGCTATAATAATACAAATCTTGCTCTGGCCGTATAAAATCGTATACGCGGTTTGGATTGAACCTGCACAGGTGTTGCACTATAGTATTTTTAAGCAAACGGGAGCGACATTATGTGGAGGGAGATTTTTGTATGGATACGCAACGGATCGCAAGCTATCGGCGGGAATTTTCTGCGCTGGCAGACCTGCAGGCGGCTGGGACCGTGACCTATTCACTGCTGCGCGAGGCGGACGCCTTTGTCATCTGCGTGCAGCGCGATGAAGAACCGCCGGTGGAGCGGATGCTGTGCGACACAGGGGAGGAGCGCGCCGGGATGCTGACACGCTTTCTGTATGAAAACGCGGTGGAGCCTGACCAGATGCCAGCGATCCTCCGGGATATCTGCGGATGGGCGGTGGGCTGAGATGGCAGTGGCATTGATGGACAAGGCTGCCGGGCAGGCCAAACTCCCGGAAACACCGGCCGTTGTGGCACTTTTTGCGTTCGGCTCCCGCCTTGACCGGGATACGATGCAGCTGTTTGCCCGGACCCACAGCGAGGAGGTCCGCGCGGCGGCGATCGCATCCACCGGGCAGGAGGTACTGGAGCTGCTGCACGGCGGCCTTCGCCCGCAGGTGCTTGTGCTGGATGCGCTGCTCACAAAGCCTGCCGTGACGCAGGTGCTGCAGGAGATCGGCAAAATGGATCTGAAGCCGCAGCCGGCTGTGTTGGTGCTTGTGCCTGTGCCGGAGGAGACGGCCGCCCGCCGTGCGCTGGGGCTGTTCTCCCGGTATGAGATCATGCTGCGCCCCTACGGCATGAAAAACCTCTTTGATGAGATCTACCGCATGGGCACCGATGAGGAAGAAAACCGGCTCTACCGGCTGCGCCGCTGCTGTGAGGATGTGCTGGAAAGCCTCGGCGCACCCACGACCCTGAACGGCTACCGCTACGCCGAGCGGATGCTGCTCTACGCCCTGTATGCGGACAAGCCGCAGCCGATCGGCGTTTTGCAGCAGTATGTCGCAACGGAGGAGGACATCGAGGTCGGAACGGTGACCTCAGCACTGAACCGGCTATCCGCCGGCATGGCAAGGCGCGGCACCGATGCGTACCGGGCGCTCTGCCTGCGGTGCGGCCGCCCGGAGGACGGTGTGCTTTCCAACGGACAGCTTTTTAAAGGAATGCTTCAGCAGCTGCGCAGCATGACAGAACGATAAAGGGAGGCGTTTTCCATGGAGGAAAAGCAGAGCAAGGCAGACCTGCTGGCCCTGCGCGGCGGGCTGCGCGGCCGGTTCCGCCGTGTGTTTGACGGCATGGAAAACGCTTTTGAGGTCCTGCTCGACCAGCTTGAACACCCCCTGAGTCCGGCGGACCGCGCCGGCATGGCGCAGCTTGTGCAGGATATGCAGACGCAGCTGCTCGGCGCGCGCCGTCTGGGGGATCAGGCCTCCGATGCGGCGACAGCCGCTGTGCTGCACAGCACCTGCGTGCCGCGCCCCATCGACCTGCTGAGCCAACTGGATGAGATCTGCGACATCCTGCGGGAGGAGGCCGCTCGGTATGACCTGCCGTTTACGATCGAGCTGCAGACCGCCGGGCAGAGCGTGCTGCCCACGGTGGGGGATGCGGCCCTTCTGAACGGCCTGATGACGAACCTGATCTCCAACACGCTCTCCGCAGACCCGGGGGCCTGCATTACGCTGCACTGTGAGCCCGGGCTGTTCTGCTACCGGGACAACGGCCCCGGCCTGCCGCCCGATGCAAAGGCGCTGCTGACCGATGGCTGCTGGAGCGCCCGGCTGCTCTATGCAGGCGGACTGGGGCTGCCGCTTATCGCGGCCTACACAAAGGCCATGGGCTGGTCGCTGGCCGTGGGGCCGGGGCCGGGCACGGAGCTGCGCTTCACCCTGCCGCCCGCGCCGCTGCTCGATGACCTGATGCTGGAATCCTCCGTGGAGCGCATGGCCGAGCGGCAGACCCGGCGGCTGGCGCTGCGCCGCGAGCTGGCTGTGCTGCGGGCGCAGGAATTGCTGTAAAATGACATGGCACCGTTGTCCCGGCAGGGAAGCGGTGCTTTTTTTGCTGCACCGCTTTACTTTGTGCGTAAATTATTGTAAAATGTAATACAAAAAGAATGGTTTACTATGCCTGTACGGCAGGGTAGACCGCCAAAATAACTACAGGTGGTGTTTTTATGGCAATTCAGTATAAACGTATTCTTCTGAAGGTCAGCGGCGAGGCACTTTCCGGCCCCAAGGGCACGGGCTTTGATGAGGAAACCATCGCCTCTATCTGTGCCGGCATCAAGGCGGCGCACGATCTGGGTGCGCAGATCGGCATTGTTGTGGGCGGCGGCAACTTCTGGCGCGGCCGTTCCAGCGGCAAAATGGACCGCATGGACGCCGACAAGATCGGCATGCTGGCTACCGTCATGAACGCGCTGGCCGTCAAGGATGCACTGCGCCAGCAGGGCGTGGAGGCCGTTGTCATGACCAGCTCCTTTATGCCGCAGGTGGCCGAGTGCTTCACCAGCGACAAGGCCATCGCTGCGCTGGAGAGCGGCAAGATCGTTGTGTTCGGCGGCGGCACCGGCAACCCCATCTTCTCCACCGATACGGCCAGCGCGCTGCGCGCACTGGAGATCAGCGCCGATGCCATGTTCAAGGCTACGATGGTGGACGGTGTCTACGATAAGGACCCCCACAAGTATGCCGATGCCGTGCGCTATGATACGCTGACCTTTACCCGCGTGCTGGACGAGCGTTTGGCCGTCATGGACTCCACGGCCGCGACCCTCTGCCGTGATAACGGCCTGCCCATCCTTGTGTTTGATCTGGGTAAGCCCGAAAATATCGCCAAGGCTGTGCAGGGCGAGATGGTCGGCACCCTTGTGAAAGAGTAAATTAAAAAAGAAAAGCTGAAGCTTTGAAAATTCATAATTTTCCCCTATACTATTTTACGAATAAGGAGAATCTTACTATGAGCAGCACGACCAAACCCTTTGAAGAAAAAATGAACGCCAGCGTCAACCATCTGGTTCATGAGCTGGCTTCCATCCGCGCCGGCCGCGCCAACCCCGCCATCCTCGACAAGGTGGCGGTGGACTACTACGGCAGCCCCACGCCCATCCAGCAGATCGCCGCTGTGGCTGTGGCCGAGGCCCGCATCCTGACCATCTCCCCGTGGGACCGCTCGATGCTCAAGCCCATCTCCAAGGCAATCCAGACCAGCGACATCGGCATCAACCCCATTGATGACGGTCAGGTCATCCGTCTGGTGTTCCCGGCTCCGACCGAGGAGCGCCGCAAGCAGCTGACCAAGGATGTCAAGAAGCAGGGCGAGGATGCCAAGACCGCTGTGCGCAACATCCGCCGCGACGCAATGGATAAGTTTAAGGCCATGAAGAAGGCCGGCGAGATCACCGAGGACGATCAGAAGAAGCTGGAGGAAGAAACCCAGAAGCTGACGGACAAGTATGTCAAGATGATCGACGACACCTGCGCCGACAAGAACAAGGAGATCATGGAGGTCTGATCTCTCCATGAACGATAGCCTGTGCGGGCATGTCATCTGACACGCCCGCATAGGCTGTTATTGCAAGAAAATCTATTCCGCGAAAGGGAATCACTGTTTATGAAGACCCGCATCATCACTGCCGTTGTCGGCCTGGGCGTTCTGGCCGTTGTACTGGCGTTTTTCGACACCTTCCTGTTTGACCTGGTGCTCAGTGCCATCTGCCTGCTGGCCATCCATGAGGTCTTTTCCGCCATGGGCTTTGGCAAAAAGCAATGGTATCTGTATGCCGGTGCTGTGCCGCTGACCCTGCTGGTCATGCTCAGCAGCTCACAGATGGTGCGCGGGCTGCTGCTGCCGGTGGCGTTCCTGACCGTGCTGTTCTACAATGTCTGCCAGATCACGCATGTCCAGACGCTGGATTTCGGCAAGCTGACGGGGTTTGTCTACTTTTCGGGCGTGATCACCTTCTGCTTTTACTCGCTCATCCATCTCAAGCGGATGCTGCCCTTTGCGCAGTATCGCTATGATGCCATCTATTTCATCCTGCTGATCCTCTGCTTTGCATGGGGTGGGGACACCGCTGCCTACTTTGCGGGCCGCGCCTTCGGCAAGCATAAGCTGGCCCCCATTGTCAGCCCCCACAAAACGGTGGAGGGCGCTGTGGGCGGCGTGCTGGGCAGCATGGCCGCCGGTTGCGTGCTGACGCTGGTCTACTCGCTGCTGTCAAAGACCTATAATGTGCTGAGCATCCATGTGCTGGCGCGGCACTATATGGTGCTGCTCGGCATGGGTGCCGTGGCATCGGTGCTGGGCATTCTGGGCGACCTGTTTGCCTCTGCTGTCAAGCGTCAGGCGGGCATCAAGGACTACGGCACGATTTTCCCGGGGCACGGTGGTATTCTCGACCGCTTTGACAGCGTTATGTTCATTGCGCCGTTCGTTTCCATCGCGGTACGCTATTTCTTCTATCTGCTGTGAGGAATGTACAATGAGTAAAGTTATCACACTGCTGGGTTCTACCGGTTCAATCGGCACCCAAAGCCTCGATGTCTGCCGCATGCACGGCTATGAGGTGTTCGGTCTTTCGGCCAACTCCAGCGTAGACAAGCTGCTGGCCCAGATCGCTGAATTTCACCCGAAGTATGTGGCTGTCACCGACCCGGCCGCGTTCGATAAGCTGTCCGCCGCGCTGGCAGGGCAGACGGGCGCGCCCAAGCTGCTGAAGGGGGCGGACGGCCTGCGTGAGCTGGCCGCCATGGACGGCGCAGGCACGGTGCTGAACGCCGTTGTCGGCATTGCCGGTCTGGATGCCTCGCTGACGGCTATCGAGAGCGGCCATGATCTGGCGCTGGCCAACAAGGAAAGCCTTGTCACCGGCGGCCATCTGGTGACCGATGCCGTCAAGAAAAACGGTGTTCACCTGCTGCCTGTGGACAGTGAGCACAGCGCCATCTTCCAGTGCCTGCAGGATCAGCACAGCGCCAAAACGCTGGAAAAGATTCTGCTGACCGCCTCGGGCGGGCCGTTCTTCGGCATGGGCACTGAGGAGCTGCGCACCAAGACGAAGGCGGACGCCCTCAAGCACCCCAACTGGAACATGGGTGCAAAAATTACCATCGATTCTGCCACCCTGATGAACAAGGGCCTTGAGCTGATCGAGGCTGCGTGGCTCTTCGGTCTGCCGGAGGACAAGATCCAGATCGTTGTCCAGCGGGAGAGCATTATCCATTCCGCGGTGCAGTTTGCCGATCATTCCATCATCGCGCAGCTTGGCGTGCCGGATATGCGCATCCCCATTCAGTACGCGCTGACCTGGCCGGAGCGTCTGCCCAGCCCGGTGCCGGAGCTGGATTTCACGGCACTGACCAAGCTGAGCATTGCAACGGCGGATGACGAGACCTTCCGCTGCCTCAAGGCCTGCAAGAAGGCAATCCGCAAGGGCGGTCTGGCCCCCTGCGCCGCCAACGGCGCGAATGAGGCTGCCGTGGCGCACTTCCTGCGGGACGAGATCGGCTTCCTCGACATCGGCCGCCTTGTGGAGGGCATCGTGGACAGCGATTCCTTCGGCGGGGATTACACGCTTGCCGATGTCCATGAGTGCGACCGCATGGCGCGGGCCTATGTGGAGGCACATATCTGATTGGAACTGCCCGGTAGGGGCCGCACATGTGCGGCCCTCAGCTTTCCGGCAGACTCCTGCCTGCCATACACGCGCGGGCCGGGCATGCCCGGCCCCTACGACTCTATGTCCAATACTTTACTTGCGAGGTGCCTATGACTGCATTGCTGACCGGGCTGGCATCGCTGCTCGTGTTCGGCGGCGTTGTTCTGGTGCATGAGCTGGGCCACTTTATGGCGGCCCGGCATTGCGGTATCCATGTTGAGGAATTTTCCATCGGATTTGGCCCGCGCCTGTGGGCGGTCAAAAAAAACGGTACGACCTATTCACTGCGCCTTTTCCCGCTGGGCGGCTACAACCTGTTCAGTCAACCCCCGGAGGAGGACGCAGACCCGCCGGCAGAGGAGAGCGCCCCGCCGCGCAAAGCTGCGCTGTTCCCGCTGACGGTCAGCGGGCAGCAGTTTGAGCAGGCCACGGCATGGCAGCGCTTCTTTGTGACGCTTTGCGGTGCGCTGATGAATTTTCTGCTCGGCATGGCGGTGCTGCTGGTGCTGGTCCTCTCGCAGGGGCGGCTCGGCAGCACAACGGTAGCGGATTTCGGCGAGAACGCCAAGAGCGCCGCTGCCCTGCAAAAGGGGGATGTCCTTCTGCAGGTGGACGGTAAGCCCTGCCGCACGGTCTACGCGCTGTCCGAGCTGTTTGACGGCACCGAAAAGACCCATAGCATGAAGGTGCTGCGCGGCGGCGAGGTCGTGACCCTGCCTGCCGTGACGGTCAGCCCAACGCTGGATGAAAACGGCCGTGTGCAGTACGCCACAGACTTTCGGGTGGCAGCGCAGCCCTTATCGGTGCACAGCACTCTGGCCATGGCGGGAGAGCTGTTCCGCTATTACAGCGGTGCGATTCTGGGCGGCTTCTGGCAGCTGTTTACCGGCCGGGCGGGCATGGAGGATCTCTCCGGCCCGATCGGCACGGTGTCGGCAGTCAGGCAGGCTGTGCGGTACGGCTGGCGGGATGTGCTTTCCCTGATGGCTCTGCTGACGATCAATGTGGGCATCTTCAACCTGCTGCCCATTCCCGCGCTGGACGGCTGCAAGCTGCTCTTTCTTGCGTGGGAGGGGCTGACCGGCCATCCTGTACCCCTGCGCGCGCAGAGCTTTATCAACACGGCGGGCATGGTTGCCCTGCTGTGGCTCATGATTTTGGTAACGATGCAGGACATTACACGATTCTTATAAGGAGAACTACGATGCAGCGTCAACTGAAAAAAGAAGTCAAGATCGGCAATCTCAAGATCGGCGGTACAAACCCCATCGCCGTACAGACGATGCTGAATGTGCCCGTCAAGGATATTGCGGGCAATGTGGCGCAGGCGCAGCGCGTTGCGGCCGCCGGCTGCCAGATCGTCCGCGTGACGGTGCCCACCCCGGCGGATGCCGCCGTTGTGGCTGCTATTAAAGAGAAGGTGGACATTCCCGTCGTGGCGGACATCCACTTTGATTACCGCGCCGCGCTTGCCGCGCTGGATGCCGGTGCCGATAAGATCCGCATCAATCCCGGCAACATCGGTGATGATGACCGTGTCAAGGCAGTGGCCGATGCCTGCAACGCCAAAAATGTACCCATCCGCATCGGCGTCAACGGCGGCAGCCTTGAAAAGCATATTCTGGCCAAGTACGGCGCCCCCGTGCCCGAGGCCATGGTAGAGAGCGCCATGTACCATGTGCGCCTGCTGCAGAAGTTCGACTTTGACAACATCGTCATCTCGATCAAATCCAGCAATGTGCCCCGCATGATGGCGGCCTACCGCCTGCTGGCCAGCCAGACCGATTACCCCCTGCATGTCGGCGTGACCGAGGCGGGCGGCAACCGGATGGGCCTGATCAAATCCGGCATGGGCATCGGCGGTCTGCTGATGGAGGGTCTTGGCGATACGCTGCGTGTCAGCCTGACTGATGAGCCCGAGAATGAGGTCTATGCAGGCTATGACATTCTGCGCGCGGCAGGCTACGCCGTGGCAGGCCCTGAGATCATCAGCTGCCCGACCTGCGGGCGCACCCAGTACCCGATGATCGAGATCGCCAACGAGGTCGAGCGCCGTCTGCGGGACGAGGGCTTCAAAAAGCCGCTCAAGATCGCCATCATGGGTTGTGTTGTCAACGGCCCGGGCGAGGCGTCCGATGCAGACATCGGCATTGCCGGCGGCAAGGACGAGGCGCTGCTCTTCATCCGCGGTGAAAAGATCCGTATGCTGAAGGGCGACATTGTAGGGCAGCTGCTGGAAGAAATCCATAAGATGTAACCCTCTAAAGCCTTCCCCCTTGGGGGAAGGTGGCCCCGCAGGGCCGGATGAGGGGCGCGTCTGCCTTGCCGCCCTTTTACCGGGCAATGATGGTAAGCCCGCCCCTCATCAGTCCGCTTCGCGGACAGCTTCAGTCTCCGCGCTAAGAGCCGCCTCCGGCGGTTGCGCTTCGACACGCGCCTGCGGGCGCAGCCCCGAGGGGGAAGCCAACCCTCGTAGGGGCGGATGCTTGCATCCGCCCGCGGGGCGTCGGGGACGCCGCCCCCTACAACATGCTATCCACTTGTGAGGTAAAATTCCTTTGAAACCATTCGTCACCCAAGTCTGGCCGCAGTTTACCGCGGACCAGCAGTTCTGTGCGGCGTTCGGCAGTGTGCTGGTCGACCGTGTGGAGCTTTACCGCACAAAAAGACAGGTCGTGATCTGCCTGCGCAGTGCTGAACCTCTGGATCAGGCGCTGTGCGGGCGTCTTTGTGCGTCCCTTTCCGAGGTGTTTGCCGGGTATGAGCTGCAGGTTCGCAGCTATTTTGCGTACCAGAGCATCACCCCGGAGGCGGTGCGCCTTATGCTGGAGGAGCTGAAGCAGCGGGGCATGCCGGTCAACGGCTTTCTCGATAAGGCCCAGCCTGTCACCTTCGGGGAGGACGGCATCACCATCCATGTCAATGCGGGCCGCCAGATTTTGGAGAGCGTGGAGCTGCCCCGCGTGCTGGCAGAGCTTATTCAGGAGCGCACCGGCGCACTGCCCATCGTGCGGCTGGCCGATACCGGCAACACCCGCACCGAGGAGGAGTTTGAACAGTACCTGCAGGAGAAAGCGCCTACCGTCAAGTTTGAAGCCAAGGAAACGCCGCCCGACTTTACGATCGAGGGGCTGGCCCTTACCAATAAGCCGGTCAAGCTGTTCTACGGCAAGACCTTCAAGCCTGCCGACATCCGCCATCTGAATGATCTGGGGGACGGCGGCAAGGTGACGGTCTGGGGCGATGTGTTTGCCACCGAGGTCAAGGGCAGCCGCCGCAAGATCTATTTTACCTCCATCACCGACTATTCCGGTTCAGTCAACCTCAAGGTATTGGGGGACGAGGACGCCGATATGTCCAAGTGGGAGGGTCTCAAGCCCGGCACCACCCTGATCGTGCGCGGCAACTATATGTATGACAAGTACGAGCATGACTTTGTCATCCTGCCCTACGATGTTCTGCAGGTCGAGCGCGAGCAGCGGCAGGACACTGCGCCCGAGGGGCAAAAGCGGGTCGAGCTGCACCTGCATACCAAGTCCAGCTCAATGGATGGCTTCAACGACCCCGGCAAGATCGTGCGTCTGGCGCACCGCATGGGCCACCGCGCTGTGGCCATCACCGATCACGGCGTCTGTCAGGGCTACCCCGAGGCGATGCTGGCCACCGATGCCATCCACGAAACAGACCCGAACTTTAAGCTGATCTACGGCTGCGAGGCCTATTTTGTCGATGATATGATCCCCGCCGTCTACGGCGCAGCGCAGATGCCGCTGTCCGGCTCGTTTGTCGTGTTCGACACTGAGACGACCGGCCTTGACGCCAACACCGAGCGGCTGACCGAGATCGGTGCTGTCTATGTGGAAAACGGTAAGATCAACGAGGAAAAGAAATTCTGCACCTTCGTCAACCCCGGCAAGCCGATCCCGCAGAAGGTCGTTGACCTGACCGGCATCAACGATGCCATGGTGGCCGATGCCCCCACGCCGGAGGAGGCCATCCGCGCTTTTAAAGAATTTTGCGGGGACAACATTCTTGTGGCGCACAACGCGCACAGCTTTGACATGCTCTTTATCCGCAAGGCGGGGGAGAAGGCGGGCGTCAGCTGGGACGAGAACACCTATATCGACACGCTGCCGATGGGGCAGGCGCTCTTCCCGGGGCTGCGCAACTACAAGCTGGACACGATCAATAAGCATCTTGAGATACCGCCCTTCAACCACCACCGCGCTGTCGATGATGCCATGGCGCTGGCCAGAATCTATGAGGTCATGCTGACCGACCTCGAGGAAAAGGACATCCACGCGGTCGAGGCCATCAACACCGGCCTTGGCGGCAACAAAGAAGTGCTGAAAAAGAAATACTACCACCTGATTATCCTGGTGCAGAATCAGGTCGGCTTAAAAAACCTCTACCGCATTGTCAGCGCCGCCCACACCCAGTATTTCTTCAAAAAACCGCGTGTGCCGCGCAGCCTGCTCAACCAGTACCGCGAGGGACTGCTGCTCTCCCCGGCCTGTGAAGCGGGTGAGCTTTACAGGGCAATCGTGGCGGGCCAGCCTTATGAGCAGCTGCTGCGCATCGCCGATTATTACGATTATCTCGAGGTTCAGCCCCTCGGCAACAATGAATTTATGCTCCGCAACGGGCAAGTGGATTCGATCGAGGCAATCAAGAACTTCAACCGCACCGTCATACAGTTGGGCGAGGATCTGCACAAGCCGGTCGTGGCCACGGGCGACTCCCACTTTCAGGAGCCGGAGGACTGGATCTACCGCGCGGTTCTGCAGGCCGGCAACGGCTTTAAGGACGCCGACAATCAGGCACCGCTCTACTTCCGCACTACGCCCGATATGCTGGAGGATTTCAGCTACCTGCCGCAGGAAAAGGCGTATGAAATTGTGGTGACCAACCCCAACAAGATCGCCGCGACCATCGACAACAACCTGCGCGCCATCCCCAAGGGCACCTACCCGCCCAGCATCCCCGGCGCCGAGCAGGAGCTGCGCGATGACACATGGAAGCATGCCGCGCGGGACTATGGCGCGCCGCTGCCCGATGTGCTGCAAAAGCGGCTGAAAAAGGAGCTGGATTCCATCTGCGGCCACGGCTACGCCGTTTTGTATGTCATCGCCGTGCGTCTGGTGGCCTACTCCAACGCGGGCGGTTATCAGGTCGGCAGCCGCGGCTCCGTCGGCTCATCGGCCGTTGCGCACTTCTCCGGTATTTCGGAGGTTAACTCGATGCCGCCGCACTACCTGTGCCCCAACTGTAAGCACAGCGAGTGGATCAATGACGGCATCCACTTTGACGGCTTTGATCTGCCCGACAAAAGCTGCCCGGTCTGCGGCAAGCCGATGATCGTGGAGGGACACGATATCCCGTTTGAAACCTTCCTCGGCTTCTACGGCGATAAGGAGCCGGATATCGACCTGAACTTCTCAGGCATGTATCAGTCCTGCGTGCATCGCTACACCGAGGAGCTTTTCGGCAAGGAAAATGTGTTCAAGGCGGGCACTGTTTCCGGTTTGCAGGATAAAACGGCCTACGGCTATGTCAAAAAGTATCTTGAGGAACGCGGCCGTACCGTCAATCGTGCCGAGGAAAACCGCCTTGTCATCGGCTGCACCGGCGTAAAGCGCACGACCGGCCAGCATCCCGGCGGCATGGTCGTTGTGCCGGATACCTTTGATATTTACGACTTCTGCGCCATCCAGCACCCGGCGGACGATGTCAAGGGCGGTCTGCTGACCACCCACTTTGAATTTAAATACCTGCACGACACGCTGCTCAAGCTGGACGAGCTGGGTCATGATGTGCCGACCTTCTACAAATTCTTTGAGGAATACTCCGGCATCCCCATCGACTCGGTCCCGATGAATGATGAAAAGGTCTACAGTCTGCTGACCAGCCCGGCTGCGCTCGGCGTGACCGAGGAGCAGATCGGCTCGCGCACCGGCACCTTCGGTATTCCGGAGATGGGTACCAACTTTGTGCGCCAGATGCTGTTGGATGCCCAGCCGAAGAATTTCTCAGAGCTGATCCAGATCTCGGGCCTGTCCCACGGCACCGATGTCTGGACCGGCAATGCGGACGAGCTGATCCGTTCGGGCACCTGCACGATCGCAGAGGTCATCGGCTGCCGTGACAGCATTATGCTGTATCTTCTGCGCAAGGGCCTGGAACCGAAGATGTCCTTCGACATCATGGAGGCCGTGCGTAAAGGCAAGGTCGCCAAGGGCGGCTTCAAGCCCGGGTGGGAGGAGGCCATGCGCGAGCACGATGTGCCAGACTGGTATATCGAATCCTGCCGCAAGATCAAGTATATGTTCCCCAAGGCCCACGCCGTAGCCTACCTGATGGCGGCCATCCGCCTGATGTGGTTCAAGGTCTACCACCCGGCGGTGTTCTATGCTGTGTATTTCACCGTGCGCGGTGCGGACATCGACTATGAGGCCGCTGTCGGCGGTGTCCGCGTGGCCAAGCAGCACCTGAAGGACAACGAAAAGATCCCCAAGGACGAGCGCACCGCCAAGGACGATGACGCCTTAGTCAGCCTGCAGCTGGAAAACGAGATGCTGCAGCGCGGCTGCGAGTTTTTGCCGATCGAGCTGGGCAAGAGCTATGCCAGCAAGTATGTGGTCGAGGACGGCAAGGTCCGTCTGCCGTTTACGGCCATCCGCGGTCTGGGCGATGCCGCCGCCGTGGCGCTTGAGCAGGCCACAATGCACGGGCAGGAGTATATCTCGGTCGAGGAGCTGCAACAGGCCAGCGGCGTTGCGCAGTCGGTTTTTGACAAGCTGCGCGCAGTCGGCGCTCTCGGCAATCTGCCCGAAACCAGCCAGGTCGATTTGTTCAGTATGATGTAAACAGGGTGCCAATCTGCGGGAAATCCTGTAGGGGCGGATGCTTGCATCCGCCCGCGGGTCAATGCAAGCATCGCCCCCTACAACCATAACCAAGCGCAGCCCCCTTGACAACTCGCCTGATTTGCGCTATAATAGCAGTCACTGATGCGGGATTAGCTCATCCGGTAGAGTGACTGCTTCCCAAGCAGTAGGTGGCGAGTTCGAGACTCGTATCCCGCTCCAAAATGTCCTGATGCTCTTGCATCAGGACATTTTTTGTTGTGAGGTGCCCGCCATGCTTGACGCTTTCCCGATTTATCACTGGTTCCATAACGGCAACCCCTATTCCGGGGCCGAGGGCGGTATGCGGTATGTCATCACGCCCGGCAAAAAGGCAGACCCCAACGATGAAAGCGGTAAAAAAAAGCTGGAGTACCTGACCGCCCAGATCTGGCCCGGCCCGTGGAGCATCGAGCATACGGCGGAGGAAAAAATCGAGTCCGCTGAGTTTGACGGCAGCCAGTCAGGGCTGGATGCAGCAGTGGCATGGCTGCAGGAGCGCTACCGGAGCGAGGCGGCCCGCTGGGAAAATATCCCCTCCATTCTGGACTGCGAGCCGGACCGGTAAAGTGCCGGCGGCCAATAATTTCCGGTCAGGGCGGCACCTTTTGTTATAAAGGGTGTTGCTTTTTTTATGGATATTTGTCATAATAAGGATATATGTAAGAAAGGGGGAGACGGCCCGTGGCAAAGATCGCCGTTGTCGAGGACAACGCTGCTGTGCGGCAGGAGCTGTGCGGCTTTATTGCGCAGTACGCGCAGGAGAGCGGCCAGCTGCTGGAAGTGACCCCTTTTGCGGACGGCTCCCAGATCGTGGAGCCTTACCGCCCCGGGTTTGATATTATTTTTCTCGATATTGAGATGCCCACGCTGGGCGGCATGCCCACGGCGGAGCGTATCCGGCTGCTGGACCCCGATGTGGTGCTGATTTTTGTGACGAATATGGCGCAGTATGCCATACGCGGCTATGAAGTCGATGCGCTGGATTTTGTGCTCAAGCCCGTCAGCTACTACCAGTTCAGCACAAAGCTGGACCGCGCGCTGCAGCGTATCTGCCGCCGGCGCGGCGGGCAGATTACCCTGCAGGTGGGCGGCGGCGTGCAGCTGCTGGCCACCGATGACATCCTGTATTTGGAAACGCGCGACCGGCTGTTGCATTACCACACCACGACCGGGACATGGTCGGTGCGCGGCAGTCTGCTCAAGGCGGAGAAGGACCTGACCGCCTACCATTTTGCCCGGTGCAACCAGTGCTATCTGGTCAATCTGCGCCATGTGCGCGGTGTGCAGGACGACTTTGTGCAGGTGGGGGAGGAACGGCTGGAGATCAGCCGCCGCCAGCGCGCAGCATTTTTGGCCGCCGTGGCGGCGTATGTCGGGGGTGCGCTGTAGGTGGATTCCATCCTGAGTCTGGCCGTCTGCGCCGCAGGCATCTGCGGCGCCCAGCTGGCCTACTGGCTGCCGCTGAAAAAGCGGGATCGCTTCCGGCTGCGCGCCCTGCTGAATCTTATTATGGTGATCCCCCTTTCGCGGCTGATGGTCTTTGGCAACAGCGGCCGTCTGGACACCCTGCTGCTTCTTGTGATCTATGCCGTTTATTTTACCTGCGCTGCGGTATCCACACATCTGTGTACCCGGTTGGACTGGGCAGCCAGCGCCTATTGCAGCGTCTGGATCGTGCTGACCTCAGAGTCGGTGTATGAGCTGTGGCGGGTCCTGATCTGGACCGCCGAGGCACTCGGCATGCAGCATCTTTCCCTGTACAGCACACCGATGCTGCTCGGCCAGCTTGGCTTTACGGTGGTATGCTGCATCGTGGTCCGCTTTACCGTGGCCCGAACAATGCCGGAGGACGGGACCTATCACATCGGCCCGCGCCAGCTTGGCAGTGCCGGGTTGCTGGGGGTCATGTTCGTCTTTCAGTTCTTTGCCCTGCAGACAAGTCTGCGTATCGGGCTGCGCCCCTCAGCGATGGTGGCACCGTCCTTGCTGACCCAATTTTACTGCGTGACGCTGCTCTATCTGCAGACGGAGCTTTTCAAAAAGGCCGCCCTGCAGAAGGAGATGGATGCCCTCAACCTGCTGTATGACCGCCAGCGCAAGCAGTACCAGATCGCGCGGCAGAATGTGCAGATCATCAACCGTAAATGCCATGAGCTGAAGGTGCAGATCGCAGACCTGCGCCGCCTGCAGCCCGATGCAGCCGTCTCGCAAAGTCTGGACGAGGCCGAGCAGGCCGCCCGGATGTATGACGCCAACGCCGCCACCGGCAACGAGGTGCTGGATGTTGTGCTGACCGAAAAGAGCCTGCTGTGCGAGGCCCAGCGCATCCGGCTGAACTGTGTGGCCGATGGTACCTGTCTGGCGGCCATTGAGCCGGGAGACCTGTATGCGCTTTTCTCCAACCTGCTGGATCAGGCCATTGACGCCGCTGCCCAGCAGCGGGATACCGACCGCCGTATGATCGACCTGCTGGTCTGCAGACGGCAGGGCTTTGCGGTCGTCAATGTCATCGGGCCGCACTCGGCGGAGCAGCCGGATCACGGCCGCCGCCACAGCTATGAGCTAAAGGTGGCGCGCCGCATCGTGCACAAATACAGCGGCACCATGGCAACGGAACCCCGCGGGGCACTGTTTGCAGTCAAGATCGTGCTGCCGCCCCCGAAAGCTGAATAGACAAAACAAGCCCCACGGATTTGTGCAGATTGTACAAAGCAGCGGGGACTTTTTTTGTGGCGAAAAAACCGAATTTCGCACAGGCAGTACCGCTTTTCGCAAACCTATTGCGAATAAATTTGCACTCCTGTACAATGCTTATAGTATAAAATACAACACAGGAGGGCGCAATGCGAAGCACGACCAAGCTGATGAAAAACTGGCAGTTCACCGGGCCGGACGGCAAAACCGCTGCGGTGAATCTGCCCCATACCTGGAACAACATCGACGGTCAGGACGGTGGCAATGATTATTGGCGCGGCACCTGCACCTATACAACGCAGTTTGCGGCCCCCGCTTATGACGCTGAAACGCAGCAGGTCTGGCTGCAGTTTGAGGGCGTCAACGCCAGCGCAAGGGTCACGCTGAACGGTCAGGAGGTCATGCGCCATGACGGCGGCTACTCGACCTTCCGCGCAGAGGTGACCGGCCTGCTGGCGGAGGAGAATGAGCTGACCGTGGCGGTGGACAACAGCAAGAACGACCGCGTCTATCCCCAGAAGGCGGACTTCACCTTCTACGGCGGTATCTACCGCGATGTCAGCCTGCTGGTCGTCAGCAAAAATCACATTGCGCTGGACTATCTGGGCAGCTGCGGCGTGCAGATCACCCCGACCGTCAACGGCGCAAATGCAGACATCACCGTCAAGACCCGCGTTGAGGGGGAGGGCGAGATCGAGTTCTCGATCCTCGATGCCGCCGGGGCTGAGGTGCTGACAGGCAAGGGCAGTGACGCCGCAGTCACGCTTGCGCATCCCCATCTGTGGGACGGCGTACGCGACCCCTATCTCTACACCTGCGCGGTGCGTCTGGTGCTGAACGGGGCCGTACAGGACGAGGTGCGGCAGCGCTTTGGCGTGCGCAGCTTCCATGTTGACCCGCAGAAGGGCTTCTTCCTCAACGGCCGCGCCTACCCGCTGCACGGCGTTTCCCGCCATCAGGACCGCAAGGGGCTCGGCAATGCCATCACCCGGGAAATGCATGACGAGGATATGCAGCTTATCAAGGAGCTGGGTGCGAACACCATTCGGCTGGCGCACTACCAGCACGACCAGTATTTCTACGACCTCTGCGATGAGGCTGGCATGGTCGTCTGGGCAGAGATCCCCTATATCTCTGAGCATATGCCCAACGGGCGTGAGAACACGATCTCCCAGATGAAGGAGCTGATCGTTCAGAACTACAACCATGCCTGCATCGTCTGCTGGGGCGTCTCCAATGAGATCACGATCTCCACAAAAGACAAGCGCGACATGCTGGACAACCACCGCGTGCTGAACGACCTCTGCCATGAGATGGATAAGACCCGCCTGACCACGCTGGCCTGCTATGCAATGTGCGGCCCCTTCAACCCGGTGGCCCACATCACCGATCTGGTCAGCTGGAACCTGTACCTCGGCTGGTATGTGCCGGGCCTCTTCCTGAATGACCTCTGGATGGACTTTTTCCATCTCTGCTACCCGAACCGCGCGTTGGGCTTCAGCGAATACGGCGCCGAGGGCATGCCCAACCTGCACAGTGAGCATCCCCGCCGCGGTGACCATACCGAGGAATATCAGGCAATCTACCATGAGTACATGCTGCGCTGCTTTGAACGCCACAGCTGGCTGTGGTCGACCCATGTATGGAACATGTACGACTTTGCTGCAGACGCCCGCGATCAGGGCGGCGAGCCGGGCATGAACCACAAGGGTCTTGTCACCTTTGACCGCAAGACGAAGAAGGATAGCTTCTATATCTACAAGGCGTGGTGGAGCGATGAGCCGTTTGTGCATATCTGCTCCAAACGCTTTGCGGACCGCACCCAGAGCGAGATCGAGGTCAAGGTCTACTCAAACCAGAAGCAGGTAAGCCTTTATGTCAACGGCGAAAAGCTGGATGAGCAGGCAGGCGAGCATATCTTCAAGTTCCGCGTCAAGCTGGACGGCGAGACGAAGGTTCAGGCCGTGGCAGGGGATTGCATCGACGATGCGGTATTCCGCAAGGTCGAGACCCCGAACCCCGCCTACAAGCTGGGCAAGGCAAAATCCTCCAGCGCAAACTGGGTATAAAAGGCCGCCGGGGGCGGCAATGCCATAACAAATACCGATAAAGGAGCAGCCCATGAGCGAAAATGCAAAGGCGTCGAATGTCAACCGCGCCAAACTCTACCAGCTGGTACTGTTTCCGCTGAACAACGGTGCCACCAATGTCTATTATGTCCTGGTGCTTTCCTACATTGCTACCTTCGGCAGCAATGTGCTGGCGCTGGGCACCCTGTTTGCCTCGGTCATGGTCACGGCCATGCGTCTGTGCGACGCTATCACCGACCCGATCATCGGTGCGCTGATGGACCGCACGAACGGCAAATTCGGTAAGTTCCGCCCGTTTATGGCCATCGGCAATATCATCATGGCCGTCAGCATCCTGATTTTGTACGGCATCACCCCCATGATCCCTGATACCATGATGTGGGCGCGCTATGCCGCGTTTGTGGGGCTGTACTTCGTCTGGGTCATCGGCTATACCTTCCAGACCAGCTGCACCCGTTCCGGCCAGACTGTGCTGACGAACGACCCGAAGCAGCGCCCGCTCTTCACGATCTTTAACACGGTCGGCTCCCTGCTGGGCATGGGCATCATGCAGTTTCTGGCGCCGATTTTGGCCAAAAGCTATGAGGGCGGCTACTCCTCCGCAGGGTTCTTCCGCACGCTGGCCCCGGTCGGCATCGCTATGTCGGTTGTGCTGACCATCCTTGCCATCATCGGCATCTGGGAGAAGGACCAGCCCAAGTATTTCGGCATCGGCGGCGAAAAGCCCCAGAAGGTCAAGGTCAGCGAATATATCCAGATCATCAGGGAAAACAAGCCCATGCAGCGGCTGATGATCGCGGGTGCCGGCACCAAGCTGGCGCTCTCCATCGCCAACAACACAACGGTCCTCTGCATGCTGTACGGCTGCATGATGGGCGCTTACGATGGGCTGTATCTGCCCATGATGGTGCTGGGCTATCTGTTCAGTGTGCCGTTCTTCCTGCTCTCTGTGCGCACAAGCCAGAAGAAGGGCCAGAAGGCAAGCCTGACAAAGTATGTCGGTGTGGCGCTGGCCTGCTATGTCGGCGTGCTGGTCCTGCTGCTGCTGTGGGGCCACGGTGATGCATTCCACCTCAGCCTGCTGGGGGAGAATGGCTTGTCCATCAATCTGTACACGGTTTTGTTTGTCCTCTTCTTCGGCATCGGCTACGGTGCATACTACGCCACTGCCGATATGCCTATCCCGATGGTCGCCGACTGCTCCGATTACGAGACCTACCGCTCCGGCAAGTATATCCCCGGCATCATGGGTACGCTGTTCAGCCTTGTCGATAAGCTGGTGTCCAGTCTGGCTGCCACGGTCGTCGGCATCGCTGTGACCTTCATCGGCCTGAACAACCTGCCTACCCAGTATGACCCCTACACGCCGGGCATGAATGTCGTTGTCATCGTGCTGTTCTGCGCTATCCCGATGGTCGCCTGGGCGGCCACCCTCATCGCCATGAAGGGCTACGCCCTGACCGGTGAGAAGATGAAGGAGATTCAGGCTGTCAACGCCTGCCGCCGCGATGCCGTTGCAAACGGTATGACGCTGGAGGCTGCCATGGAGAAGTGGCAGACCCTTGACCAGCTGCCCGAAAGCTACCGCGCCTGATTTGCCATTTTCTTTTCTCTTCATAAACAGCCCTGCGCCCCCGGAAGGAAACCTCCGGGGGCGCAGGGCGTTTTTTGGCAATTCGTGAATAAAACTTTCGCAGAAGGCTTGACTTTTGGGTGTGGATTGTGGTATTATATCTCTCGCAGTCAATGCGATTTGAGCGGAAGTGCTGGAATCGGCAGACAGGCACGTTTGAGGTGCGTGTGTCTATGACGTGTGGGTTCAAGTCCCATCTTCCGCACCAAGAAAAGTCCTACAGTTTTTCGCTGTGGGACTTTTCTTTTTTGTTTTTATAAAGAAATGAGGGGTGCCGCAATGCAAAACCTGCTGTTTAGTCTGAATGCCACCATGCCGGTGTTCTTTGTCATGGTGGTGGGGTATCTGCTGGGGCAGACAGGCTTTTTGCCGCCTGCATTCTGCAAGGCAGCGGATAAGCTTTGCTTTAAGGTCACGCTGCCTGCCATGCTGTTTCTCGACATGGGCAGTGTGGATATTCTGCATGATTTCCAGCCCGGATTTGTGCTGTTCTGCTTTGCGGCTACGCTTGTCGGCATTCTGGCCGTCTGGGCAGGGGCCAAGCGCTTCCTGAAGGACAAGGCTCTGGTGGGGGAGTTTGTGCAGGCGGGCTACCGCAGCAGCGCCGCCGTGCTGGGCGTGGCGTTCATCCAGAATATCTACGGCAATGCGGGCATGGCCCCGCTGATGATTCTGGGCAGTGTGCCGCTGTTCAACATTTTTGCCGTGCTTATCTTAATGATGGAATCCCCCTTGCAGCGCAGCACACCGAGCGCCGGGCAGCTGCTGCGCGGGGTTGCCACCAACCCGATCCTGCTGGGCATCCTTTTTGGCACAGTCTATGCGCTGCTGCCGTTCACGCTGCCCCAGATGGTCACCAAGACCATGAGCAGCCTTGCGTCCCTCACCACGCCGCTGTCGCTTTTGTCGATCGGCGCATCGTTTGAGGGAACAAAGGCCATCCAAAAGCTCGGCCCCACGGTGGCGGCGGCCTTCATCAAGACGGTCGGTCTGGCGGCGGTGTTTCTGCCTTGTGCAGTAGCGCTCGGCTTCCGGGATGAAGAACTCGTTGCGCTGCTCATCATGCTGGGCAGCCCTACGACCCCCAGCGCCTATGTCATGAGCAAGAATATGGGCCATGAGGGCGTGCTGACATCCAGCTGCATCGCCCTGACAACGCTGCTTTCTGCCCTGACGCTGACGGGCTGGATCTTCCTGCTGCGCTGCGGGGGATACCTGTAATCATTCCTCCGGCACTGCCACCGGCACGCCGCGATGCTCTACCGGGGTAGAAAAGACGATCTGGGTGCGGGTGCGGCCGAACTGCTGCAGATGGTTGATGAACTGGTCCAGCTCCTGTGTTGTGCCGAACAGCACCTCGATCAGCATACTGTAATCGCCGGTGACGCAGTTGCACTCCACCACATGGGGGCAGTTTTGGATATACGGGTAAAACTCCGGCTTGCGCTGGGGGTCCATATCCAGATTGATGAAGGCCTTGACCATGTACCCCAGCTTGGGGGCATCGACCTGCGCCTGATAGCCGGAGATAGTCCCCGAGCTTTCGAGCCGGGCGATGCGGGCTGACACAGCAGGGCTGGACAAAAACACATGGTCGGCGATCTCCTTGAGCGGGGAACGGGCATTATTTTGCAGAATGTCGATGATTTTGCGGTCGATGTGATCCATAGCAGTACCTCATTTTAGGCAAAAAGCTCCCGTCCGTGTGCGTCATTGCACCTGAACGAGAGCTTGGTCAGCTTTACTATGTGAAGTATTCTACCACGGGAAAACAAAAAAGTAAAGTGGTTTGCAAAATAAATTTAATTATATATCCGGGAACACATTCCGTGCGCTGATCAGGGCGTTGTTGTAATACATTTCAAAATGGCAGTGGTTGCCGGTGGCGGCACCCGTAGCGCCCACATAGCCGATCAGCTGACCCTTTTCCACGGTCTGCCCGGCCTGTACAACATAGCGGCACATGTGCGCGTAGAGCGTTTTGTAGCCGTTGCCGTGGTCGATCTCCACATAGTAGCCCCAGCTCATGGTGGGGTGGTTATGCCACTTTGCGGCAATAACGGTGCCGGCGTCGGCGGCGTAGATGGGTGTGCCGTAGGCTGCAGTGATGTCCACCCCGCGGTGGCCATAGGGTAGATTAGCCCACCGGCTGATGCCCGAATACCCCGGCACAGGCCAGAGAAAGCTGCCGGTGCCCAGTTTGCCCACCATGCCGTCCTTCAGCCGGGTGCCGCGGTGTACGATTTGCGGCACGGCGGGCTGTAAAAGCTGTACATCCACGGCCTGCACAGCCACGACCGTGCCGTCTATCTCGGTGATCTCGCTTGTGACCTGCTCGGCACCGTCCTGCCCGCCCTGTACGGTCTCGGTCTTGCCAAAGTCCAGCGCGGGATCCTCAACGGTCTGTGTCTCAAAGGGCAGCGCCTTTGTCACGGTCTCATACCGCACGACCTTGACCTGCAACAGGCCGTCCCCGTGCTGCAGCGCCTCTATCAGATCAGGGTAGGGTGTGACTGCAGCAGCAGGGTAGATGCCGTCCACCATGCGCAGCCCATGCACAAAGGCTGTCTGCACACCCTCGCGCTGCCAGGGGCGGCGCAGCGCATAGAGGAACTGCCGCAGGTGGTCACCCTCGGTGGTGATGAACTGCAGCGCGCCGTCTATGTAGACGGCGGTCCCCTCGGTGATCTCCCCGCCGGAGGCGCGCAGGATGGCATCGGCGATTTCCCGCTCGGTCAGAGTAGGGGTATCTGCGCCGCCCCGGACAAGGGTGTACTCCGGCTGTATCTGCCAGTCGGCCACCCCATTGATGCGGGCCTGCACATCGGCGCGCGCTGCCTCAAAGGCTGCTTCACCGGCCACATAGCCGACACTTTGGCCGTTTACCTCGACCCGCAGCACAAAGGGCTGGGAGAGCGCTGTGCGCAGGTAGACGGCCAGCGCTGCGCAGGCCAGCACGGGCAGCAGATAATCTGCCAGCTGCCGCGGGGCGCAGAGCGCCGCCTTGAAATTTGCCGCCGCCCGCACCACAGGCCGCAGCAGCACAGCCAGCAGCGTAAGCGCGGCCCACGCAGCCCACTGTGCTGCCGCCCACACCCTGCGCGCGAGGCGCACGGCGGTATATTCGACCTGAAAGCCGACAAAATACAAAAAATCACCGAAGGTCAAAATAGGAAACCTCGTTTTCAAATCGTCCGCAGGGGAGAGGGGGCCTTCGCAGGCTGCCGATAAAATTTATCCCTACCGGCTCGGCACATAGCCCAGCGGGTCTGTGCGGCTGCCGTTCACCCGCAGTTCAAGATGCAGGTGATACCCGCCGCCGGCACCGTAGACATTGCCGGTGTTGCCCACATAGCCCAGCAGATCGCCGCGCTGCACGGCGGTGCCCTCCGCCACGGCAATGCTGCTCATGTGGGCATACAGGCTGTCATAGCGGCAGCCGTCATCCGCTGTGCCGTGGCTGACCTGTACGCAGTTGCCGTAGCTGTTCATCGCCCGCGCGGCGCTGACGATGCCGTCCGCAATGGCGTAGATCGGTGTGCCGCCCGGCGCGGCAAAGTCGGTGCCTCTGTGGGGGATGCCCCATGGGTCCGCCTCGCCGAACTGTGTTGTGATGCGCCCGTAGCTGTCCAGCGGGCAGCGGAAATTAAGACTGGTCAGCCGCAGCTCTGCCGTTGTGTAGCGGCGGCTTTGCGCTCGCACATAGGCATCAAGCGCGGCAGTAGCCTCCTCGTAGGCTTTTTTCGCGGCATCGGTCACGGTGGTCTGGGCCTGTGCGGCGGCCTGCTGGGCGGTCAGTGTGCTGTTGGCATCCAGCAGGGCAGCTTCCAGCTGGCTCTGCGCGGTGTGCAGGGCAGTCTGCTGGCCCTCCAGCTCGGCTCTTGCGGCCTCAGCGCGGCGGGCGGCGTCCTCGGCCTCGGCGCGGGCCTGCTCCAGCGCGGCGGCCTCAGCGTCAAGCTCGGCCAGCACGGCACTGTTTTTGGCGCTCATCTGGCGCAGCACGGTGTCAAAGGTCAGCAGCTGGTACAGGCTTTTGGCCTGTGTCAGCAGCCAGAGCGCCCCGCCGCCGTCCAGCCGCTGCATTGCGCGCAGCTGCTCCTTGCAGACGGCAAGGCGTGCCTCGTACTCCGCCTGCTTGGCGTCCCGGGCAGCCCGTGCGGCTTCCGCATCAGACAAACGCGCGTCAAGCTCTGTCTGTGCCTGCTGCACGGCAGCGGTTACCGCCTCAATCTGCCCCGCCAGCTCGGCGGCCTGTCCGTTCAGCGACTGGATCTCGCCCTCGGTCTGGGCCTGCTGCGCCTGCAGCGCGGCCAGTGCGGACTGCGCGGCCTCGTACTCCTGCCGGGTTTCGGTCTGGTTTTGCGTTAATTCGCCCTTTTTATCATCCGCATAGGCGGCAAAACCCGAAAAAAGGGTACAAAAAAGCAGCCCCGCCGCCAATACAGCGGCGGGGAAGTGCCTGTATTTCATCTTGTTACTCCGCTAATAGGGCAGTCCCGGTCAGGTCTGCGGGCGCGCCGTCCTGCCGTGCCTCAAAGTGCAGGTGCGGCCCGGTGGAATTGCCGGTGTTGCCCACATATCCCAAGACCTGGCCCTGAACCACGGACTGCCCGGCAGAGACGAGCAGCGACTTCATGTGCTGATACTCTGTTTCCAGCCCGCCGCCGTGGTCAAGGACGACATAGTTGCCCTTTTCAACATCGTAGTCGGCGGCGGTCACGATACCACCGGCAACGGCGTAAACCTCCGCGCCCTCCTCGGCGGCAAAGTCAATGCCGGAGTGGCCGTTTTCGGGGGCATAGCCGCTGACCTGCGGCGGGGGCGCGACCGGCAGGGTAAAGAGATCCACGCCGGAAAGGGCGGCAGCTCCATCAACGGCAGTCGTCTGGTCGGAAGCAGCGTGGCGCACGGCCTCGGCCAGAATTTCGTCTGCCTTTTCCTGCGTCAGCTCGGCGGCATCACTGCCTGTGTAGGCGGTAAAATAGCGCGGCTCCGTAAGGATGTCGTTTATGCGCATCTCAAAATGGCAGGCATTGCCGGTGGTGTACCCGGTGGAACCCACGTACCCGATGACCTGCCCGGCGGTCACGGTCTGCCCGGGCACAACGGCGCAGGACTTCATGTGGGCGTACAGCGTGACCCAGCGCAGACCGTCGGCGTCGGTACCGTGGTCAAGCTCGACAAAAATGCCGTAGCTGTAATGCTCCTGTGCGGCAAGCACCACGCCATCCGCGGCAGCGCGGATCTCGGTGCCCTCATCCGCACAGAGGTCATCGCCGCGGTGTCCGTCCTCGTCCGAACGGAAACGGGAGATGTACTTGTAATCGACCGGGCAGAGGAAGCGCGGGCTGTTTGCGGCATCGCTCAATGTCGGCAGGGCAGAGGGCTGCACCGCCGGCGCGGGCGTTTCGGCTGGCTGGGCGGTCTCGGCGGTGGCCGGGCTTTCCGGTGCGGCTGTTGTGGTCTCGGGCTGTGCGGACAGCTCCGGTCGGACCATGCAGGCGGCAAAGCAGAGGCCGACCACGGCTATGCAGACCGCCAGTGCCCCCGCGCCCAGACGGCGGTAGTGCAGCAGATGCACGATGCGCCCCTTTACGCTGCCCTGCCCGAAGGTCAGGCTGCCCGGCACCCGCTGCCCCTGCACGGCAAACTGCAGCAGCGTTTCGCAGTAGGCGCTGCGCTCGGGCAGGGGGCGGCCCTGCACGGCGGCCTCATCGCAGGCGGCCTCCATGTCGCGCTCAAAACCGCGGAACGCCAGCCATGCCAGCGGGTTGAACCAGTGCAGACAGACTGCGGCATAAAACAGCGGCTTGGTCAGCGGGTCACCGCGGCGGATGTGGGTCTGCTCATGCAGCAGCACGGCCTGCCGGGCCGTGCCCCGCAGACTGTCCGGCAGATAGATGCGCGGGTGCAGGATGCCCAGTGTGAACGGTGCAGCCACACAGGCCCCGCCGTAGCAGCCGTCCGGTGCCCTGCAGGCCAGTGCAACGCTGCGGCGCAGCCGCCAATAGCCTGCAAGGCCGCGCAGCGCCAGCACCAGCACACCGGCCAGCCAGACTGCCGCCAGTACATGCCAAAGGGTCAGCCGGGCGTACCACGGCAGCGCGACCGCAGCGGCAGGTGCTGCCGGTGCCAAATCCGGAAGCGGCAGCGCACCCAGCTCCTGCACGGTGTCGGCGGCGGCAGCCAGCGGGGCGCTTTGCGGGCGGGGCAGCCGCAGCGGAATGCCCCACGGCAGCACGAACCGTACCCCCACGGCCAGCCACAGCCAGCACAGCAGGCGGCTGGGGGCGTGGGCGCGGCGCAGCGCCCGGCAAACGCACCAGACTGCCGCTGCGGCCACCGCGCCGCGTGCGCTGAGCAGCAAAAAGGAAAGTACGATACTGCGCATAACTACCCCTCCTTTTGTTGGGCGGCGTCCAGCAGGGCGCGGATCTCGGCAGCCTCGGCCTCGCTGATCGGCTTTGAGTTGAGGAAGGCGGCCACAAAGCGCGGCAGGCTGCCGCCGAAGGTCTTGTCCACCACGGCGGCACTCTCGGCCTGCTGGACATCCTCCCGCCGGATCAGGCTTGTCACCTGACCGTCTGAATTTTGCAGTACACCGCGCTCGCAGAGCTTCTTCAAAACGGTGTAGGTGGTGCTTTTTTTCCAGCCCAGCGCGGCGGCGGCCAGCGTAACAAGCTGCCCGCTGGGCAGCGGCTCATTGTCCCACACAAGGCAGGCAAAGCGGTATTCGCCATCGGCAAGGCGGAGCGGTTCATGGTTCAGCATGGGGATACTCCTTTGGTTTACTGCAATAGACCTATCTTTATTTACAGTCTACTACAATAGACCAAAAATGTCAACAAAAATTCCCCTACAGGGAGAAATTGCGGAGAAAAAGCAAAACCGGATACCGTGCGCGGGGCTGAATAACCCCGCACACGGCATCCGGTTTTGTGTGACTGCAGCGTCCGCAAAGACAAGAAAAAGGCTACATCCAAAATAGGATGTAGCCTTTAACATGGCGGAAAGAAAGGGATTCGAACCCTTGAGGGCTTTAGGGGCCCTACACGATTTCCAGTCGTGCGCCTTAGACCAGCTCAGCCATCTTTCCATATTCTTTTTGCGCAGCGCCTGACTGCATGAGCTATTATAACAATGTGCGCGGGAAATGTCAAGCATTATTTTGCGGTTTTTTAAAAGTTTTTCGCGGCTGTGGGCGGCATGGGCAAAGTGCATGCAAATTGTGCGCTCAAACTGCATATTTTGCGCGTTTTATCCTCTTGCAAACGGCGGCGTATAGTGCTAAAACTATAAGGGCGTCATCGCGCTCGGCGTATCGGCAGCGGGCATTATGCGGTCATGCCGGAGAGAATTACCATGCTGTAAGGAGAGAGGATAGTTCATGTATTCCATTTTTCGAGATTTGGCGATCATTATCCTGAGCGCAAAGTTCTTTGCGCTGGTCGCCCGTAAATGCAAGGCCCCGCAGGTTGTGGGCGAGATCCTTGCCGGCCTGCTTATCGGACCCTGCCTTTTGAATCTGGTGCAGACCAGTGATGCAATCTCGACCTTTGCGGAGATCGGCGTTGTGCTGCTGATGTTTACGACCGGCCTTGGCACAAACTTGAAGGAGCTGCTGCGCGCAGGCCCCATTGCGACCCTCATCGCCTGCATCGGCGTTTTTGTGCCGCTGGTGGGCGGCACGCTGCTCTACAGCGCATTCTATGGCTTTTCGGCCGTGGGCAGCCCGGAGTTTTACCGCGCGCTGTTCATCGGCACGATCATGACGGCCACCAGCGTATCTATCACGGTGGCAACGCTGCAGGAGCTGGGCCACCTGAAAAGCTTCCTCGGCACGACCATTGTCAGCGCGGCGGTCATTGATGATGTCATCGGCATCATTGTGCTGACCTGCGTGCTGGGCGCCAGCTCGGGCGAGGGTACCGGCATCGGCGGTGTGCTGATCCAGACGGCACTATTCTTCCTGGTTGCTGTCGGCATCGGCCTTGTCATCCATTATGCGATGAAGTGGCTCGATGCCCGCAACCCCCATACCCAGCGCATCACCATCGTCAGCATTGCGTTCTGCTTTGCCATGGCCTACATCGCTGAGCAGTACTTCGGCATTGCCGATATTACCGGCGCGTACATTGCGGGCATCGTTCTTTGCACGATGCAGGACGCACCGTATGTTGAGCGCCGCGTTGACATCAGCAACTATGTCATCTTTGCCCCCGTGTTCTTCGCCAGCATCGGTCTGAAAACCGACATCAGCGGCCTGACGCCGGAAATTTTCCTGTTCTGCATCTGCTTTGTTCTGGTGGCCCTGCTGACCAAGATCATCGGCTGCGGTCTGGCGGCCAGAGTCTGCCGCTTCAACTGGGGCGATTCCCTCAAGGTCGGTGTCGGCATGATGACCCGCGGCGAGGTCGCCCTGATCGTGGCCCAGAAGGGGCTGGAGGTCGGCGTCGTCGATCCCGTCTATTTCACGGCGGTCATCCTGCTGATCGTGGTGTCCAGCGTTGCCACGCCGCTTGTGCTGAAGGCGTTGTTTACCAAGATGCCGCCTGTGGCGCATCCGAGCGAGGCACAGGCGTAAAAGATACCCAGACAATAAACCTGCTGCAACGAATAATCCGGCAGACGCCTCAAAAAGCGCCTGCCGGATTTGTTTTTTATTCTGCGTTGTGCAGGTGATTGTCTACCCACTTGATGAGCAGCTCCAGCGCAACGAGGTTGCGCCCGCCCTCGGGCACGATCAGGTCAGCCTTGCGCTTGCTCGGCTCGACAAACTGCTCATGCATCGGCTTGACGGTGGTCAGGTATTGGCTTACCACGCTGTCCAGCGTGCGGCCGCGCTCCTTGACATCGCGGACGATGCGGCGCAGGATGCGCAATCGGCATCGGTGTCCACAAAGACCTTCATGTCCATCAGCTCGCACAGCTCGGGGGAGTCGAAGATCAAAATGCCCTCAACGATGATGACCGGTGCGGGCTGCACCAGCACGGTCTGGTTGCTGCGGTTGTGGATGGTGTAATCATACACCGGCACCTGCACCGGATGCCCGGCGCGCAGCTCCTGCAGATGGGCGATCATCAGCGCCGTGTCAAAGCTGTCGGGATGGTCATAGTTCAGCTTGCAGCGCTCCTCATAGGGAAGCTCGTCATGGCGCTTATAGTAGCTGTCGTGGTTGATGACGCTGACCTCATTGCTGCCGAAATGCTCCCGCAGCTTTTCGGTCAGGGTGGTCTTGCCGCTGCCGGTGCCGCCGGCAATGCCGATGATGATAGTATTCATAAGCTGCTGCTCCTTATACATCCAGTTTGATCTCGCGCCCGGTGGGCTGGTAGGCCCGGCACATAACGCCGGTCATCTTGAACATGCGGCGGCTGGCCACACAGGCGTGGGTGTCGTGATATTTGTCCGAAAGGTAGATCAGCTCCTTGATGCCGCTCTGGATGATCGCCTTGGCGCACTCATTGCAGGGAAAGAGCGTCACATACATCCGGGAGCCGCGCAGGTCGTGGTTGGGGCTGTTCAGAATGGCGTTCAGCTCCGAGTGGCAGACATACATGTATTTTGTCTCAAGGTCATCGCCCTCGCGCTCCCAGGGCATATCATCGTCATTGCAGCCGATGGGCATGCCGTTGTAACCCAGTGACAGGATCTTGTTCTCCGGGCTGACGATGCAGGCCCCGACCTGACTGTTGTTGTCCTTTGACCGCATGGCGGAAAGCAGAGCAATGCCCATAAAATACTCGTCCCAGCTGATGTAGTCCTGCCGTTTCATAGATGCACCGTCCTTTATTCTTTATTCTATTATACTGTGCTGTGGTGCGCCGCGCAAGATGCTGTCTGCAAATATTTGCGCCGTGTGGCCTCGCCGCCGCGCAGATGCCGCTCGGCCTTGTTTTTCTGCACAACAGCCTGTACCTCGGCCCAAAGGCCGGGATTCTGGCGGCGCAGGCGGTGCTGGTCCTTCCAGATCGTGGATTTGCTTACGCCGAACACGGCTGCCGCCGCCCGCACGGTCGCGCCGCTCTGCACAATATACCGCCCCACCGCAGCAGCGCGCTCCTCAGGGTCGCCTTTCATAGCCTGACCTCCTCGCATAGAATTTTCTGTCAAATCCTATGTGAAAAAGTGCGCCGATATGCCGGAAAAAGATGGGCTATAAAATAGAAGGGTCTTAGTGAATCTTATACACCCGGCAGCTGCCGTTTTCGTACAACAGGGGGTACCGCTGCGCATACCATTCCTCGTTGGCATCGGCAAAGCGGCTGTAGACGGAGGAATCGAACACGGCGTACTGTACGCCCCAGATCTGCAGGGTGACAGTGTCGGGCGTTTCATACAGGGTGCGCATGGCATTGTATTCATCGGCGTAGTCCATGCCGTGGTAGTAGACATAGCTGCCCGACCCGCACAGGATCTGCCGCCCCGCCAGTGCAAACACCGGCGTCAGGTGGCTGTCGCTGGTCAAAAACAGCGCATCGCTCTCGGTGTTTTCGTCAATATACGCTGCCAGTGCAATGTCATCGGCGCTCCACTGCTGATAGTCGCTCAGCGCCTCCCGCCCAAGGGTCAGCACGCTGCCGAACATCGCCGCAAAGCAGCAGGCCGCCAGCCCCAGCGTCCGCCAGGGCAGGGCGCGCACCTTTGCAAACAGGTCGGCCAGCAGCTGGGCGGCCAGAACACATCCCAGCATATGCCAGACATACAGCAGCTTGTTGTTGTCATAATTGTTGGGCTGGAATACAACGAGCTCCGCCAGCGTTAAAATCGCCAGCCCGCCGCCGTACAGCCACCGCTGCTTTGGTTTGGCATGTACAAACGCCGGAATCAACAGAAGATACACAAGGCCGATGTTTTTGATGTAGAACCAGAGATAGCTGTCCTTCAGGGTGCCGTCATTCCGGCCGTTGATCCAGTTGAAGTGCAGCCGCAGCATCTGCTGACCGTCCAGACTTTGCGCCAGCACGGTCGGCAGCATCTGGAAAAGCCATGCCGCGCCGCAGACGGCGGCCAGCCCCAGCCAAGGCAGCAGCGTCTCTTTGCGTGCGCCCTGTGTTAATGTGTAAAGCCCGCTCACCAGACAGAGCAGCACCAGCGCCAGTGCGCTGTGCGTGTGCAAAAGCGGCAGAGGCAGCACCAGCAAAGCCAGCCAAAGCCAGAGGCGGCGTTCGCCCTCATAGCAGAACCGCCACAGCAGATACAGGGCGGGCAGCAGCACGCACCAGCCAAAGAGGGTGGCGCGCTGCGGAATCAGCAGATCTGCGATGGGGTTGACCCAGACGATGTTCTTCTCAACAAAATTGGTCGGTGTTGTGTAAAAACCGGTGAAGATGCCCGCAAAATCCGCGGCGGAGCCGAGAAAATACACAAACCCAAACCCACTGCCCATAAAAAACAGATAGAATGCAAGGCTTGCTTTGGCAACGCTGCCCGTCACGCGGCGGGCCAGCTGCCAGAACATGCCGTACACCGAGAGAAAGGCGGGCAGCATCGGCAGCAGGTAGGCGGTGCGCAGATCCGTCCCCAGCAGAAGAAAGACACTGGAGACCGTTTCGCAGAGGAACGGGTAGCCAAACCGGTGTGCGCCGCCCAACAGGGGATAGCGCGGCGGAAATTCACCGCTCTGCGCAATATAGCGGATGAACCCCAGATGCATCGGCATATCGCCGTAGCAGCTCTGCCCGGTGTGGAGGGTGCCGTTTACCATGTGCAGCACATGGGTGTGCAGCAGAAACAGCGTCACGGCGGCCACCGGCAGCAGGCAGGCCCAGCTTGCCCCGCAGTCGGGGTCCTTCGCGGTCCCATGCAGCCGTGTGCCGCACCGCAGCAGCACCCCGCCCAGCACCGCTGCAGCGGCACCCGCCAGCCCGGCGGCCGACAGGGTAAAGCCGAACGGCAGGGCAAACAGGGCGGGCAGCACCGCCAGCAGGGATACCCCAAGCCCGCACCCCAGCGGAAGGAGGACGGCGCTGTCTGCGTCCGGCACGGCCCGGCGCGCCAGCAGCAGACCGACAAAGAGAAACAGGAGCAGATAGCAAACGGATACGATCATGATGAGTCCTATACCCCTTCCAGATCAAACGGCGGGGTGTACTCCTCCCGGGCGCTGCTCTTTTCCTGCATGTAGCCATCGGTCAGCCCCAGCCGGACGGCCTCATCAATGACTTGCCGGTACTCATAGGTCGTGATGCGCCGCCCTAAGCCGTGCTCGGCCGCCTTATAAAAAGGTGTGAACTGGCTCATCAGGCTCGGGATAAATTCCACACCGGTCTCTGCCCGCAGCGCTGCCAGCCGCTGCAGCACCGCGCGGCTGTCCGCTACATGGCCGGGCAGGGCCAGATGCCGCACGATGACGCCCCGCTGCAGGTAGCCGTCTGCATCATAGATCGGCGCGCCGGTCTGCACAAGCATCTCGCGCAGGGCGGCATCTGCCACGGCGGGGTAATCCTGCGCGCAGGAAAGCTGCGCCGCCAGCGTGCTGTCGCAATACTTATAGTCGGTAAGCCAGATGTCCACATACCCGGCCAGTGCGCGGACAGCCTCAACGGTTTCGTAGCCGCCGGTGTTGTAGACAACAGGCAGGGCAAAGCCCGCCGCTCTGGCAGCATCCAGTGCCTCTGTCACCCAGGGCAGATAGTGGGACGCCGTGACCAGATTCAGATTTTTGGCGCCGCCGTTTTGCAGCTGCATAAAAATATCGGCCAGCCGCTCGGCGGTGATCGCCTTGCCCACCTCACCCTGACTGATGGGGTAGTTCTGGCAGTAGCAGCACCGCAGGGTGCAGCCGCTGAAAAACACCGTGCCGCTCCCGGTGGCGGCATCGGGGTCGCCGCTCAGGCAGGGCTCCTCCCAGTGGTGCAGGGCGGCGCGTGCCACCCGCAGGGTATCATCGGCCCCGCAGAAGCCCCGCTGCCCTGCGGCGCGGTCGGCCCCGCAGGCCCGGGGGCAAAGGGTACAGTGGTGCGGCAGCTGCATGGCAAAAACCTCTTTCACAAAAAACTTTTCTATAAGTTTACCACAAACCGGGAAAGTGTGGTATACTATATCTACCAATATCACAAAATAAAGGAGTGTGCTTTTATGTCTACCCCTCATAACCGCGCGGAAAAGGGCGATTTCGCCAAGACCGTTCTGATGCCCGGCGATCCGCTGCGCGCAAAGTTCATCGCGGAAACCTTTCTGGAGGATGTCCGCCTCGTCACCGATGTACGCGGTATGCTCGGCTACACCGGCAGCTATCAGGGCTGCCCCATCAGCGTTATGGGCAGCGGCATGGGCATGCCGTCCATCGGTATCTATTCCTATGAGCTGTACAGTCAGTACGGTGTGGAGAACATCATCCGCATCGGCTCTGCCGGCTCGTATACCGACAAGGCAAAGCTGTTTGATGTCGTGCTGGCCACCGGCGCGTATTCCGAGAGCAACTATGCTGTGACCCAGAGCGGCGACACAGACAACATCCAGACCCCCAGCGCCGAGTTGAACAACGCCCTGCGCCGCAGCGCTGCCGCGGCAGGTGTCCCCCTGATCGAGGGCAATATCCATTCCTCCGATGTGTTCTACCGCCAGCCCAGCGACGCCAGACCGACCTACTGGGAGCGCCTGCGCGATGAAAAGGGCTGTCTGGCTGTTGAGATGGAGAGCTTCGCCCTTTTCCACAATGCAAAGGTGCTGGGCAAGCGGGCAGCCTGCCTGCTGACCATCTCGGACAGCTTTGTCTCGCCGGAAATCACGACCGCCGAGCAGCGCCAGACCAGCTTTACTGCCATGATGCAGGTCGCGCTCGGCGTGGATGCCTTTTTGGAGAAGTAAGCATGGAAAAAGCTGAGATCCGGACCCTGATCCGTGCTGCGTTTGAAGGGCAGGGGTTTGCCTATGCGCCGTATTCCCGCTTCCATGTGGGGGCGGCACTGCGGGCCAAGGACGGCCGTGTGTTCAAGGGCTGCAACATCGAGAATGCAGGCTATACCGCTACGAACTGCGCCGAGCGCACGGCGCTGTTCAAGGCCGTCAGCGAGGGTGTGCGCGAGTTTGACGCTATCGCCATTGTGGGCAGCAAGGCGGGGGAGAAGAACACCCTTGTCACCGGCCCCTGCGGCGTCTGCCGTCAGGCACTCTATGAGTTCGGCGGCCCGGGGCTGACTGTAATCATGGCCAAAAGCGAGGAGGATTACATCGTGACGACCCTCGGAGAGCTGCTGCCCTACGGCTTTGGCCCGGCCAATCTGGAATGACCCCAAAAGCAGGGAAACCATGCCCCTGCAAAGAAACGAATACCAAGGAGATTTTCCCGTACCCATGAAGAAGTTCTTAGCATTGTTCCTGACGCTGACCCTGCTGGCAGGCCTGACTGCCTGCAAGGGCAGAGAAGCCATCGCCGAAGCACAGGTGGTGCATGTCGTGACCGCCCCGACCGATGACGCCACCTTTGTCTATGAGCCGGAGGACCCGACACAGGTGCTGCCGGGCGGGCAGACCATCGCGCTGGTGACCGGCCCCGGCGGCACGGACAGCGGCGAGGATGCCATGCTGTGGCAGGGCGTACAGACCTTTGCCAATACCTACCATTACACGGCCGTAAGCCAGACGGCGGCGGGCAGCACCGCCGATGATGCCGAGGCTGCCCTGCGCGCTGCGGCCGAGAGCGGCGCAAAGCTTGTGGTCTGCCGCGGCGAGGTCATGGGTCAGGCGCTCTACCGCATTCAGGAAAACTACCCGGATGTGCATTACCTGCTGTTTGACGATGAGCCCCATAATGACGACTACAGCGCCTACAAAACGGCCAATCTGGTCCACTGTGTTCTCTTTCAGGAGGAGCAGGCGGGCTATCTTGCGGGCTATGCCGCTGTGACCGAAGGGTATACCGCGCTGGGCTTTGTCGGTACGCGGGAGGTCCCCGGTATTGTGCGCTACGCCACCGGCTTTTTGCAGGGCGCAGAGGCCGCTGCCGAGCAGCAGGGTGAGCGCGTGAGCCTGCAGACATGGTTCGCCGACACGGATACAGTCAACGATGCCATCACCCAGCGGATGATCGACTGGTATAATAACGGAACAACGCTGATCATGGTCAGCGGCGGTGACCTCTATACAGGCGTTGCCAACGCTGTCAACCAGACCGGTGCCAAGGCAATCACGACAGACTGCGACCGCACCGATCAGGGTGACCGTATCCTTGCCAGCGCCGTTAAATGCTACAATGCGGCGGTGCAGCGCGAGCTGTACACCTTCTTTGTGCAGGGCACCTGGGATGCCCAGAGCGCCGGCCAGACCGAGAAGACCGGCTTTACCAACGGCGAGGTGGCGCTGCAGGCCGGCAGCCAGTGGCGGCTGGACAACTTCAGTCAGGAAAGCTACCGCAAGCTGTATGAAAAGCTGCGCACCAGCGCGCTGCGGGTGGATACCTACTCCGACCTTGACACGCTGCCCGACACCCCCAATGTCACACTGACCCGCCTGCGCTGACACAGCCCGCACAGCGGCTTTGTTATGCTTTTGTAATGATTTGTTTAGCGTTTTGTCATTGAATAACCGCCCCAAATGCGGTATACTGAACTTATTACGGCAGGGAACCGCCCTGCCGGACAACTGAAAATCAACCTAAGGAGATTAAAACCATGAAAAAGTTTCTCGCTTTTGTAATGGCTGCCAGCATGGCGCTCTCTCTGGCTGCCTGCGGCGGTTCTACCCCCGCAAGCTCCACGGCCAGCACCACGACGGAGGCTACCTCTGAGGCCGCTGCTTCCACTTCCGGCAGCAAGACCGATGTTGCTTTCGTTACCGATGTAGGCAACATTGATGACCAGTCCTTTAACCAGTACACCTGGCAGGGCGTGCAGGACTTCTGCAGTGCCAACAGCCTGAACGCCAACTACTACCGCCCCACCGAGGACTCCGACGCTGCTCGTCTGGAGCAGATGGACAACGCTGTCAACGATGGCGCTAAGGCCGTCGTTGTTGCCGGCTACCTGTTCGGTTCCTCTATCGCTGAGGCTCAGGCCAAGTACCCCGATGTTCAGTTCCTCGCGCTGGATGTTTCCACCGCTGATCTGGGCGACAAGGCGCCTACCTCCAACACCGCGCTGATCACCTATAAGGAAGAGCAGGCCGGTTATCTGGCCGGCTACGCCGCTGTTTACGATGGCTACAAGGAGCTGGGCTTCCTGGGCGGCATGGCCGTTCCCGCTGTTATCCGTTACGGCTACGGCTTCGTGCAGGGCGCTGATGCTGCTGCCAAGGAGATCGGTGCTACGGATGTCAACATCAAGTACTGGTACTCCGGCGGCTTCGCTGCTACCGATGAGGTCAAGAACAAGATGGATGGCTGGTACTCTGAGGGTACCGAGGTCGTCTTTGCCTGCGGCGGCCCCGTCTGCGAGAGCTGCGATGCTGCTGCACAGGCCAACGGCGGCAAGATGATCGGCGTTGACGTCGACCAGTCCGGCCGGTTCGACACCGTTGTCACCTCTGCCATGAAGGGCCTGGCCGAATCTGTCAACGAGGCCCTGACCGATGCCCTGAACAACGGCTGGAAGTTTACCGATGCCTACGCCGGCAAGCAGGCCGTTCTGGGCGCTGCCGAGAACTGCGTTGGCCTGCCGATGTCTACCAGCAAGTTCACCAAGTTCACGCAGGAGCAGTACGACGCTATGTATGCTGCCATCGTGGACGGCTCTCTGGTCATTGACGACAGCTTTGACGTCGATGTACACCCCGCTGTCACCAATGTGACCGTTGACTATCAGAGCTGATAGCTTAAAAGTGTGACTTTTGACCGCCCCGTGCCTTACCGCACGGGGCGGTTTTTGCGTATAAGGGCAGGGCTGTCCGCGATTTGACAGGCAAAGCGGATGGAATGACCATAATGTGACAACTTTTTGTGCAAAATCTCTTGTACAAAAATGAAATTTTCTGTATAATATAGAGTACTAAATTGTGTACAAGCCTGTACACATCGAAAGGGGCGTGCAACGGTTGACAGAAAATTATGTCATCGAAATGCTGCACATCACCAAGGAGTTCCCCGGCATCAAAGCCAATGATGATATCACCCTGCAGCTGCGCAAGGGCGAGATCCATGCCCTGTTGGGCGAAAACGGCGCCGGTAAATCCACCTTGATGAGTGTGCTGTTCGGCCTGTACCAGCCGGAAAAGGGTGTTATCAAGAAAAACGGGCAGGAGGTCAAGATCAACAACCCGAATGACGCCAACGCGCTGGGCATCGGCATGGTGCATCAGCACTTTAAGCTGGTGGAATGCTTCACCGTGCTGGATAACATCATCCTCGGCGTGGAGGACACAAAGCACGGCTTCCTGCAGAGGGACGAGGCCCGCAAAAAGGTCATGGCGCTGAGTGAAAAATACGGCCTGAAGGTCGATCCCGATGCGCTTGTCAGCGATATTTCGGTCGGCATGCAGCAGCGTGTCGAGATCCTGAAAATGCTTTACCGCGACAATGAAATTCTGATTTTCGATGAGCCTACGGCTGTTTTGACCCCGCAGGAGATCGATGAGCTTATGGAGATCATGCGCGGCTTCAAGGCAGAGGGCAAGAGCATCCTTTTCATCACCCATAAGCTGAACGAGATCATGGCTGTGTCCGACCGCTGCAGCGTCCTGCGCAAGGGCAAGTATATCGGTACGGTAGACATCAAGGACACCACCAAGGAAGAGTTGTCCAAGATGATGGTCGGCCGCGATGTGCAGTTCGCCGTTGAGAAAAAGCCCAGCGAGCCGGGCAAGCCGATTCTTGAGGTGGAGAACCTCGTAGTGCCCAGCAAGGTACACAAGAATAACGCCGTGCGCGGCGTCAGCTTCAATGTCCGCGCGGGCGAGATCGTCTGCATCGCCGGTATTGACGGCAACGGCCAGAGCGAGCTGATCTACGGCATCACGGGACTCGAAAAGCCGACCGGCGGCACAATCAGGCTGGAGGGCAGGGACATCACGAATGCACCCATCCGTGAGCGTTCCAAGGCCGGCATGAGCCATATTCCCGAGGATCGCCATAAGCACGGTCTGGTGCTGGACTATACGCTGGCTGACAATATGGTCCTGCAGCGCTATTGGCAGCCGGAGTTCCAGAACCACGGCTTTATTAAGAAAGGGGCCGTCCTCGACTATGCCGAGCGGCTCATCAAGCAGTACGATGTGCGCAGTGGTCAGGGGCCTGCCACCATCGCCCGCAGTATGTCGGGTGGCAACCAGCAGAAGGCCATCATCGCCCGCGAGGTCGATAAGGACCCGCAGCTGCTCGTTGCCGTGCAGCCCACCCGCGGCCTTGACGTCGGCGCGATCGAGTATATCCACAAGCAGATCGTGGCCGAGCGCGACAAGGGCCGTGCGGTGCTGCTCGTCAGTCTGGAGCTGGACGAGGTCATGAACCTGTCTGATCGCATCCTCGTGATTTACGAGGGGGAGATCGTGGGCGAGTTTGACCCGCGCAAGACCACTGTCGAGGAGTTGGGTCTGTATATGGCCGGCGCGAAGAAGCAAGGGGAGGCGAAAGCATGAGTAAACAGAATAAACAGCCGCTTTTGCAGCACCCCGCTGTAGTAGGCGTGCTGGCAAGCCTTTTGTCCATCGTCATCGGTCTGGTGCTGGGCTTTGTGTTGCTGGTGTTGCTGAACCCCGGCGCGTCCGTGGGCGGCATGAAAGCCATGATGACGACCGGCTTTTCCAATATGGATAAGCTGGGCAAGGTGCTGTATCAGGCAGCGCCGCTGATGATGTGCGGCCTGTCGGTCGGCTTTGCCTTCAAGACCGGCCTGTTCAACATCGGCGCGTCCGGTCAGTATACGATGGGCGCATTCTTCGCACTGCTGTGTGCCATTCAGTTCCAGATGCCGTGGTTCGTCTGCCTGCTGGCGGGCGCTGTCGGCGGTGCGATCTGGGGCATCTTCCCGGGCCTGTTCAAGGCGTACTTCAATGTCAACGAGGTCATCACCGCCATCATGTTCAACTGGATCGGCATGTACCTTGTGAACCTGCTGCTGGCCAACACCCCCACTATGCTGGCTTCTGCCTGGGGCGCGTCCAACTCGGACCGCACGGCGGCGCTGTCCGCTGCAAACCCCGGGGCTGTCCTGCCCAAGGGGCCGTTTGCCGCACTGTTCGGCAATTCGAGCTGGATCAACATTTCTATCATCATTACGATTGTTTTTGCTGTCCTCGTCTGGGTCGTGCTGCAAAAGACCACCTTTGGCTATGAGCTGAAGGCCTGCGGTCTCAGCCGGGATGCCGCCCAGTATGCGGGCATCAATTCCAAGCGCAACATCGTGCTTTCTATGGTCATTTCGGGTGCGCTGTCCGGCATCGGCGGCGGCATCTACTATCTGGCCGGTACGGGGCAGTATGTGCTGGAAAAATCCATTCTCGGCATGGGCTTCAACGGCATTCCCGTGGCGCTGCTGGCCAGCTCCAACCCCATCGGCACGATTTTCTCGGCGCTTTTCATCAGCTATATTCAGGTCGGCGGCGCGGCCATGCAGCCCGCCTACTCCTCGGAGACCATTGACATCGTGATCGCTGTCATCATCTATCTGGCGGCCTTTGCGCTGCTGATGCGCGGCGTGATCGCCAAGGCGGTCTCCGGCCGCAAAGAGAAAGGGGGGCGCTGCCAAATGATGATCGCTGCCAACATTATCAGTCTGACGATTCTGTTCGCAGTGCCGCTGCTGCTCGTCGCGCTGGGCGGTATGTTCAGCGAGCATTCCGGCGTCATCAACATCGCGCTTGAGGGCATGATGATCATCGGCGCGCTGTTCGCCTGCTTCACGCTGCAGGGGCTTGACCAGAGCGGCTTCGGTTCCGCGCACCCGCAGATTTCCATGCTCATCGCCATCCTTGTGGCGGGCGTCACGGGCATGATCTTCTCACTGTTGCTGGGCTTCGCGGCCATCAACCTGAAGGCCGATCAGACCATCGGCGGCACGGCCCTGAACCAGTTTGCGCCCGCCTTCGCCGTTGTTATGACTTGGGCGATTCAGGGTCAGGGCCTGACGACTATCTCGATCCCCAGCTGGGTGCGCATTACCCGCGATACCTTCGGCCTTGCCCCGGTGGACGGCCCCAGCTTCTGGAACAACCTCATCTTCAAGTATTTCTATCTGACGACTCCGGTGGCCATCGTTCTGTTCATCGCAGCCTACATTGTGATGTACAAGACCCGCTTCGGCCTGCGTCTGCGCGCCTGCGGCGAGCATCCTCAGGCGGCGGATTCTGTGGGCATCAATGTCTACAAGATGCGCTACGCCGGTGTGCTCATCTCCGGTTTCCTCGGCGGTGTCGGCGGTCTGGCCTACACGGTGGCGGCCGGCTCCGGCTTCAACTCCGATGTCGGCGGCTACGGCTTCCTGGCGCTGGCTGTCATGATCTTCGGCAACTGGAAACCATTCCCGATTCTGGCCTCGTCGCTCTTCTTCGCACTGTTCAAGGTCATTGCGGCGTACTCTTCGTCGCTGTCCTTCCTGCCGAAGTTTGAGGGTGTCAAGGAGATCTCCAACTTCTACCAGATGCTGCCGTATATCGTCACGATGATCGTGCTGATCTTTACCTCCAAAAACTCTCAGGCCCCCAAGGCCGAGGGTATCCCCTACGATAAGGGCAGCCGCTGATACAAACGATACACAGGCCGCCCGACGCCTACAGCCGGGCGGCCTGTGCTTTTTTGAAGGAGACAAGCTTATGCGAATGTATGATATTATCGCCAAAAAACGCGATGGCGGCACGCTGAACCGTGAGGAGCTTTCCTTTGCGGTCAACGGCTATGTGGCCGGGGATGTGCCAGACTACCAGATGTCGGCGCTGCTCATGGCCATCTATCTGCGCGGCATGACCGATGAGGAGACTGCCGTACTGACCGATGTCATGGCCCGCTCCGGCGATATGGTCGATCTGTCCGCCATCGCGGGCATCAAGGCGGACAAGCACTCCACCGGCGGCGTGGGGGACAAGACCACGCTCGTCATTGCGCCCATCGTGGCGGCCTGCGGCGTCAAGATCGCCAAGATGAGCGGGCGCGGGCTGGGCCACACCGGCGGCACCATCGACAAGATGGAGGCAGTGCCCGGCACCCGCACCAGCCTGACACAGGAGGAGTTTTTTAAGCAGGTCAATGAGATCGGTATTTCGGTTATCGGACAGAGCGGCAAGATCGCTGCGGCTGACAAAAAGATCTACGCCCTGCGCGATGTGACCGCCACGGTCGGCTGTATTCCGCTGATTGCATCCTCCATCATGTCCAAAAAGCTCGCGGCCGGTTCAGACGCCATTTTGCTCGATGTGACGATGGGGGACGGCGCCTTCATGAAGGATCTGGACAGCGCCCTTGAGTTGGCGCGCCAGATGGTCGCAATCGGCACGGCGCACGGTCGCAAGGTCGCGGCGCTCATTACCGATATGGATAAGCCCTTGGGCAAAAACATCGGCAACTCGCTTGAAGTAGCCGAGAGCATGGCCGTCCTGCAGGGCAGGGGCCCGGCCGATCTGACCGAGGTATGCCTGCAGCTGGCTAGCAATATGCTGGTGCTGGCGGGCAAGGGCGATATGCCGACCTGCCGCAAGCTGGCTGAGGGCGTCATCGCCGACGGCTCCGCTTTTGAAAAGTGCTGCCAGATGTTTGCCGCGCAGGGCGGCGACATCAGCGTGCTGAAGGACGCCAGCAAATTCCGAAAGGCAAAGTACAGCTATGAGCTGACCGCCCCCGCCGATGGATACATTTACAAAAACGATGTCGAGCGCATCGGCAATGCCAGCGTTTTGCTGGGTGCAGGCCGCATCAAGAAGGAGGACAGCATCGACTTTGCCGCAGGCATCACGATGCACAAAAAGCTGGGCGATCATGTCAGTGCAGGAGAGAGCATCTGCACCCTCTACGCCGATGACGAGGCTCTGTTTGCCCCCGCGGAGGAGATGTACCGCGGCGGTCTTGTCATCCGTGACGAAAAGCCCACCGTCCCGCCGCTGATCTACGCCCGCGTTACCAGTGAAGGGGTAGAAAAATTCTAAATTGAAAATCCCTTCCTCACAAACAACAAAAAATTCCTGCAACATTTTCTGCGTTGCAGGAATTTTTTATTTCCTCTTTCTCCTCAGCCAGAATACCTTCCACTTGCCATACCCATTCGCCTTGTCCTCGGCAAATTCCTCAGTCTGGACGTAATGCTTAAATGCATCGTCAAACTGCAAGGCGCCGTCCTCGGCGCGGATGTCAGTCAACACGCGGGGGATCGCTTTTTGCTGGCTTTCAAACTCCGGCTCGTGATCCCACAAAATTTTCCCATCTGCGTCAAAGCCGTGGGCCCATACGCTGAACACAAGGCAGGCGGCCTCGCCGTAGCAGTACCGCTCAAAGCGGATGCGCCCGTCCAGATAGAACAGCAGGCAATCGCGGAAGTGGGTCTCAAGTTCTTTTTCATAGCGGCGTCCGCATCCGGACCCGGCAAAATCGGCAGCGTTGGCAGTCATCGTGTGCCCCTCCTGTACTAAGATGAAACTATTATACTGCAAGCGCCGGCGTTTCGCAAGGCGGGCTTACAGCGGCGGGCTGGTTGACCTTCGGGGGACGCCCCGCAGCGATGGGGATTTTTTCATTTCCCACAAAAAATCATCTGGATTTTAGTGGATTTTTTTGGTATAACCCTGTATAATATTTATTATACATAGGTAAAGGGGGCAGTGTGCCCATGAAAGAAATGAATCTGCCTGCCGTGACTGCCATTGTGGTGGCTGCGGGGGCATCCCGTAGAATGGGGTTTGACAAACTCAGCTTCCGCCTGCCGGATGGCCGCACCGTGCTGGAAACCAGCTGCGCCGCGCTGGCCGCCCACCCGGCTGTCACCCAGCTCGTGTTGGTTTGCGGCGGCAACCGCGCCGCCTGCGAGGCCATCGCCGTGCATTGCCCCAAGCCCTGCACGGTCGTGCAGGGCGGTGCGACCCGCGCCGACAGTGTGCGCAGCGGCCTTGCTGCGGCAGAGGGGGAGCTGGTTGCCATCCATGATGCTGCCCGCCCCTTCGTCAGCAAGGCGGTCATCGATGCCGCGCTGATGGCTGCGGCGGCGGACGGCGCGGCGGCACCCGCCGTGCCTGTCAAGGATACCATCAAGATCGCGGACGGGGCAGGCCGTGTAGCTGCAACGCCCGACCGCGCATCGCTCTATGCTGTGCAGACGCCGCAGTGCTTCCGCCGCAGCCTGTATCTGCAGGCGCTGTCGGCAGTTACCGGCGAAAAGGCAAGCCTTGTCACCGATGATTGCAGCCTGTTTGAGCTGGCGGGCCTGCCCGTCACCCTGACCGAGGGCGATTACGCCAACTACAAGATCACCACCAAAGAGGATCTACAAAAGGAGAAAACCATGCGCATTGGCCACGGATATGATGTTCACCGCTTAGTAGAGGACCGCAAGCTCATTCTGGGCGGCGTTGAGATCCCGTTTGAAAAGGGCCTGCTGGGTCATTCCGATGCCGATGTGTTGCTGCACGCGGTCATGGATGCCGTGCTGGGTGCGGCGGCGCTGGGGGACATCGGTCAGCATTTCCCCGACAACGACCCCGCCTACAAGGGTGCGGACTCGCTGCAGCTGACCCGCGAGGTGGCAAAGATCATCGCCGCCCACGGCTACAGGGTCGGCAACATTGATGCAACGATTCTTTGCCAGCGCCCGAAGCTGGCCCCCCACATCCCCGCAATGCGCGAGAAGATTGCCGATGCCTTCGGTCTGCCGGCGGACGCCGTCAGCGTCAAGGCCACGACCGAGGAGCATCTCGGCTTTACCGGCGAGGGTCTTGGCATTGCCGCCCACGCCGTTGCACTGATCGAGTGAAACCATCATCCTGACCCGGAAAGGGGGACGCGGCAACCATGCTGCCCAACCAGACGCTCAACGCTATTTTAAGCAGTTTGCGCACCTTTGACCCGCTGTCCGACACGCTGGACATCCTGATCATATCGTTTGTGTTTTACCAGCTTTTGCAGTTCGCCCGCAAATCCCGCGCGGGCCAGCTTGTCAAGGGCATCCTTCTGATTCTGGTGTTCTACGGTCTGGCGGTTATGCTGAACCTAAAGACCGTCACATGGGCGCTGAACAATGTCATCACCATCGGCTTTATGGCTGCGGTGGTCATCTTCCAGCCGGAGCTGCGCCGCACGCTGGAGCGGATGGGCCAAAGCACGATGTGGGCCAACCTGATGCTCGGCAATCGGCGCAGCGACCCCTCGCTGCGCGGTGCATGGCAGAGCGCTGTCGTTGCAATCTGCGATGCGGCAGAGCAGCTTTCGGACACCCGCACGGGCGCCCTGATGGTGCTTGAGCGCAACAACAATCTGGACGAGATCATCCGCACCGGCACGCCGATGCACGCCGATGTGATCCCCGAAATGCTGGGAACGATCTTCTATGAGGGGACGCCCCTGCATGACGGTGCAGTCGTGATTCGGGACGGTGTGATCGTTGCGGCCGGCTGCGTGCTGCCGCTGTCCAACAACCTCGAGATGGGCAAGGATATGGGTACCCGCCACCGCGCCGGTCTTGGTATGAGTGAGAATTCCGATGCCATCGTTGTCATTGTCAGTGAGGAGACCGGCATTATCTCGATGGCCAAAAACGGCGTTCTGATCCGCCGTCTGGACCGTCAGAACCTGTTCAATCTGCTGCAGGAGGAGATCGTTCCCCCTGAGGAAGCCGAGGCCGAAAAGGCCTCGCCGCTGCAAAGGCTGCTGCGCAAGGGAGGTGCACTGAACCATGCCAAGCCCGAATAAGCCCGCCGCCCCGGGGCCGATGGGGGCAGTGCCCAAGGGACCGCGCACCTTCTGGAACAACCCAGTCTTTATGATGGTGCTGGCGCTCATCATGGGCTTTGCGACTTGGACCATTGTAACGGTCTACATCGACCCCCAAGGCTCCAAGACAGTGACCAAGGTACCCATCAACTACACCAGCGGTGCCTCCGCCTACACCTCTCAGGGGCTGGACATCGTGGAAAAGCCTGACCTCGAGGGCGTTACCGTCAAGGTCGAGGGCAATGGCACGATCATCGGCAACATTCAGAACTCCGACATCATGGTCTATCCCAGCTATGCCGGTGTCAGCGGCCCGGGCAAGGTGACGCTGCGCCTGCAGGCCCGCGTGACCAACACGACCGACTTCCCCGGGGACATCGAGTGTACGGTCGAAAGCCCCGATACGATTGATGTTGTCTTTGATGAGGTGAGCGAAAAGACCTTCCCGGTCACGGTGGACGCCTCCGCCGTGCCGATCTCCAACGGCTATATGCTCAATAAGACCACTGCTGTGCCCGCTGAGATCACGCTGCGCGGCCCCACGAGCGAACTGGATCAGGTGTCCAGCATCGTGGCCCCTGTGCAGATCGACGGCGAGTTGGCCGATACCACGACCGTGCCCGCAACCCTGCAGCTGCGGGATGAGGTCGGCAATGTCTTTACGCCGCAGTATATCTCGATGGAGAGCGACTCCGCCAATGTGACACTGACCGTTTATCAGGTGCGGGAGCTGCCGCTCAAGGTGGACTTCATCGGCACGCCGAACGGCTTTGATGTGGAAAGCCTGCATTATTCGCTCACCCAACAGACGCTGCGCGTGGCAGGCCCGGCCCGCACCATCAGCACGCTGGAATCCCTGACCGTCACCGATTTTGACCTTGCCCGCGAGTTTGAGCCGGGCCGCGACTACCAGCGTCTGATTGAGCTGCCGGCCGGTATCGTTTCGCTGGACGGTGTGACCAATGTGACGCTGGATTTTGACACCTCCGAGATGGGCTCCACCAAGCTGAATGTATCGAACATCCGCGCCATCAATGTGCCCAGCAACTATGAGCTGCAGATACTCTCCAGCCTTGTCAGCGGCGTCACGCTCTACGGCCCGGCGGATGAGATCGAAAAGCTGAACGCCGACAGCATTGTGGCGCAGATCGACTGCCAGAGCCTGAACCTGACAGTGGGCCAGCAGACGATTGCCGTCAGCATCCAGATCCCGTCCGCGACCCGCATCTTTGCCACCGGCAGCTATACCGTCCAGTGCGAGGTCACATCGAAGTAACGCAACGCAGTAGGGGCCGGGCATGCCCGGCCCGCAGCCTACAGGAAACCGCTCTATAACGGGAAAGCCGAGGGCCGGACATGTCCGGCCCCTACATGGCGCATACAAAATACCATCGTTTAAGGAACCTTATCTATGCTTCTAGTCCGCAATATCCGCCTGCCGCTGACCTGCCCCGACCCGGACGCCGAGGCGGCGGCCAAGGCTTTGGCCATTCTCCGCGTGCCCGCCCGCAAGGCGGCGCACTGCGGTGTGGCAAAGCTCAGCGTGGACGCCCGGCACGGTGCGCCGGTGCTTGTCTACACCATCGCAGTCACACTCAAGGACGAGGGTGAGGAATCGGCGCTGGCCGGGGCCTCGCCCTGCGTCTGTTTCACACAGCCGCCTGCCTTTACCTTTCCCCGGGGCAAAATGCCGCTGGCACACCGCCCGGTGGTCGTGGGCCTTGGCCCGGCGGGCCTCTTTGCCGCGCTGCTGCTGGCCCGCAGTGGCTACCGCCCGCTGGTGCTGGAGCGCGGCCCCGCCCTTGATGAGCGTATCCGCGCGGTCAGCCATTTTGAAAAGACCGGTGAGCTGGATCCGAATGCCAACATCCAGTTTGGCGAGGGCGGCGCGGGGACCTTCTCGGACGGCAAGCTGACCACCCGTGTCGGCGACCCGCTATGTGCCTTTGTGACGGGGGCGTTCCTCGACCACGGCGCGCCGGCAGATATTGCCTGGCGGCAAAAGCCGCATGTCGGCACCGACCTTCTGCGGGATGTGATCCGCAGCATCCGCGGGGAGATAGAGTCTCTGGGCGGGGAGGTGCGGTTCAACACGGCGCTGACCGGCCTGCAGATCCGAAACGGTGCCTTGACCGGCATTGATACTACGGCAGGCAGCGTTGCCTGTGAGCAGCTTATCCTTGCCGTGGGGCACAGCGCCCGGGATACCTTTGCCATGCTGCATGAGCTGGGCCTGCCGCTTGCGTGCAAGCCCTTCTCGGTCGGCTTCCGCGCCGAGCATCTGCAGACGGAGATCGACAAAAGCCTGTACCACGGTGCGGCAGGGCACCCGGCGCTGCCGAAGGGCGAGTACCAGCTCAGCCAGCATGTCAGCGGCGGGCGCTGCGTCTATACCTTCTGCATGTGCCCGGGCGGCACGGTCTGCGCCGCCGCCAGTGAGGAGGGCGGCGTTGTCACCAACGGCATGAGCCTGCACGCCCGCGATGGCAAAAACGCCAATGCGGCGGTGGTCGTCAGCGTGGACGGCAGTGACTTTGACAACGATCCGGTTCAGGCGGTGGCGTTCCAGCGTCAGCTTGAGCAGGCCGCTTACCGCGCAGGCGGCGGGGAATACCGCGCCCCGGCGCAGACGGTCGGCAGCTTTTTGGCGGGGGGCAGCGCATTGGCGCTGGACCGTGTGGAGCCGACCTACCCCCGGGGTGTGACGCCCTGCGATCTCGGCAACCTGCTCCCCACGGAGTTGGGCGGTGCCCTGCGCGAGGGTATGACGGCCTTTGGCCGTAAGCTGGCAGCCTACCGCGCCCCCGATGCCGTGCTGACGGGTCTTGAGACCCGCACCAGCAGCCCGGTGCGCCTTGAACGCGGCAAAGAGGACCTGCAGTGTACCGGCCTGAGCGGCCTTTACCCCTGCGGTGAGGGTGCCGGTTATGCAGGCGGCATCATGACCGCTGCCGTCGATGGTGTGCGCTGCGCCGCCGAGCTGATGAAGAATTGGGCACCTGCAGAATGACCCGAGACGGCGGTCAGTCCTCTGACCGCCGCACGGCAGCAGACGATAAAAACAAACAGATGGGACAAACCATGCCAGACAACAAACACAATTACGAATATAACTACGAATATAACTACGAATATAACTACGACCTTGGCGATGTGATCGACAATGCGGTCGAGATGGGCAGCAAAATCGGCTCCTCCGTGCTGGGCAGCATTGCCAACGCGCTGGAGCAGGCGGGCGATGCCATGGGCGTGAAGCAGCCCGACAGCTTCTCCGCGTGGAAACGCCGTCTGGAGCGCAAGTGGAAAAACGGCGGCCAGTCTGTCGGCATTGCGCTGACGGCGCTCGGCTGGACCTTTACGGGCTGCTTTGGCATCACGGCGCTCGTGCTGGGCATCCTGACGGCAGTCGGCGCAGGGCCGCTGGGGCTTTCCCAACAGGATTTTATAGCCCTGCCGATTCTGACGGCCGTATTTACCCCCGCAACGCTCGGCTTCCTCTTTATGGCCATCGTGGGTATGAAAAAGCTGGCCTATTTCGGCCGCCTGCGCAAGCTGCTGCGCGCTGCCAATGACTGGACCTGCGACCTGCCCGCGCTGGCCCGCAAGGCGCAGATCAAGCAGGAAAAGGCCTATGAAACCGTTGCAAAGGCTGTGGCGAACGGGGATCTTCCCAACGCTGCCATTTCCGATGATTACAGCACCCTCTATCTGGATGATTCGCTCCTGCCATCCGCGCCGCAGCCCGCTGCCGCACCGCAGCCGGCATCTGCTGCGCCGCTGACCGAGGCCGAGCAGTTCCAGCGCGAGGGCGTGGATTTTCTGAACTATTTAAAGGCTTGCTGCGGCAGACTGAGCAGCGATGCCGATGAAGAATTGGTGCAGATGCGCAAGATCTGCGCGTCCATTCTTGGCTTTGTGCATAACCACCCCGAGCAGCTTGGCCGGGTGCGCCGCTTCCGCGAATATTACCTGCCCACGACCCGCAAGCTGCTCGATACAGCGCAAGGTCTTGGCGATACGGACACCGCCAATGCCGCTGAGATACGCCGCGACATCACCGGCATTTTGCACACGCTGAATCAGGCATATGCAAAGCTGTATGATACGCTGCTGCAGGATGTGAGCATGGATGTTTCGACCGAGATCGACACGCTGGAAACGATGCTGCGGCAGGACGGCCTGACCCATGATTTTGAATCTGATTTTAACACAAGGAGTTAAACTGTATGAATTACCCTGCGTGGCAACTGAAAAAGGGCGATCCCGCCGCCGAAACCTCGCTGGCGGGTGCCGGGTGCGGTGTACTGCTGCGCCGGGTGCTGGCCGCCCGCGGCTGTACCGAGCCCGCCGCTGCGCAGGCATTGCTGGGGCAGGGCGAGCCGCTCAGTGATCCGTTCCTGCTCAAGGATATGGACAAAGCAGTCGCCCGCATCGAACAGGCTGTTGAAAACGAGGAGCTCATGGTCATCTACGGTGACTATGATGTGGACGGTATTTCGGCAACGGCTATTTTGTACGAATGTCTCACCAGTCAGGGCGCGCATGTGCGCTGCAAGCTGCCCACGCGCGGTTCCGGCTACGGCCTGACCCGCGCTGCGCTTGAATCGCTGGCACAGAAGGGCTTCAAGCTGGTCGTGACGGTGGACAACGGCATCTCCGCCGTGGAGGAGGCAGCCTGCGCCAGAGAGCTGGGGCTGGACCTTATCATCACCGACCACCATCTGCCGGGCAATACGCTGCCCGATGCCGTTGCCGTGGTGGACCCCAAGCGGGCCGACGATGAAAGCCCGTTTAAGGATCTGTGCGGTGCGGGCGTTGCCTTTAAGCTCTGCGCCGCGCTGGAGGGCTGCGACCCTGCCGAGCTTTTGGAGATGTACGGCGAGCTTGCCGCGCTCGGCACGGTAGCCGATGTCATGCCGCTGGTGGGGGAAAACCGCACCATCGTCCGGGAGGGGCTGGACCTTCTGCAGGATACGATGCGCCCCGGCCTGCACGCCCTGCTGGAAAGCGCCGGCTGTGCCGGAAAGCCGGTCACGGCGGATACGGTAAGCTACAGCCTGGCCCCGCGCCTGAACGCGGCGGGCCGCATGGATAATGCTGCCGTGGCGCTTAAGCTGCTGCTCTGCGGGGACGAGGAGCAGGCAACCGGCATTGCGGACCGTCTGGCAGAGATCAACACCGAGCGTCAGCAAACCGAGCAGCAGGTATTTGCTGCCGCGTTGGAGACGCTGGAAAAAGACCCCGCCCGAACCCGGGACCGGGTGCTTGTCGTCAGCGGTGAGGACTGGCACCCCGGTGTCATCGGCATCGTGGCCGCGCGCCTTATGGAGCGGTTCGGCCGCCCGGTCATCGTTATTTCGATGCATGAGGGCGAGGGACGCGGCAGCGGCCGTGCCCCTGACCCGTTTGATCTGCACAGCGCGCTGGCAGGGTGCGCACAGTATCTGACCCGTTTCGGCGGCCATGCGGCAGCAGCCGGTGTCGAAATTGAGGAGGACAACCTGCCCGCCTTCCGTCAGGCCATCAATGCCTGGGCTGCCGACCACGCCGCGCAGCCCGAGGCCGTCAGCCTGCAGCTTGATGCCGCCGTAACGCTGGGAGAGCTGAGCCTTGACAATGTGCAGGAGCTTGGCCGTCTGGCCCCCTTCGGCCGCGAGAACCCCACACCGGTGCTGCTGGTGCAGCACGCCTTTGTGGACGGCATCTGGCCGATGGGCAGCGAGGGGCGGCACACCCGCCTGCGGTTGCGGCAGGGCAGCGATACCCTGTTTGCATCGACCTTCGGCGTTGCACCGCAGGCGTTTGCCTACCCGGTGGGCAGCGAGGTCGAGGCTGCCCTCGAGGTGTCGATCTTCAACGGGCGCAGCGGGCCGATGGTGTCGGCGCATCTCAAGGCCATCCGCCCTGCCGGGCTGGGCAATACCCCCAGCGAGCAGGCCGCATGGTTTGAAGCGTTCCGCACCGGCGGCACCCTGCCTGCAGACCGCGCCGCTGTGCTGCTGCCGGACCGTGCCGACACCGTGGCGCTCTACCGCCGCATCCGCACGGGGCAGGTGGCTGCAGCGGACCTGCAGCCGGTGTTTGCGGCGCAGGGCGTGCAGAACACCGGCCGTATGCTGGCCAGCCTGACCGCACTGCAGGAGCTGGGCCTGATCGAGGAGCAGGACGGCCGCTGGCTGCCTGTGCCGGTCACGACCAAGCAGGATCTGGCCAGTGCGCCGGTTTTGCAGCGTTTGGCGACCATGGCGAAACAAGGATAAAACGCGGTTTTATCCGGGATTGTAGGGGCGGATGCTCGCATCCGCCCGCGGAGCGTGGCGACAACGGCGATGTTCCCGGGTCGATGCCGAGCATCGACCCCTGCAAAGAGCTGTGCGATTTTATAAAAACGGAGAGGGAATGGACCATGGAAAACACAACCGTGCAGGAAGTAAAAATGCCCATCACCTATGACGACCTGAAGGCAAGTATGATCGACAGCGGCCGTCCGTATGACTTTGAGATGATCGACCGCGCCTACGAGCTGGCCGCCAAGGCGCATGGTGAGCAGCGCCGCCGCAGCGGCGAGCCGTATATCTGTCATCCGCTTTCCGTGGCGCAGATCCTTGTGGAGCTGGGTATGGACAGCGAGAGCATTGCTGCAGCCCTGATGCACGATGTGGCGGAGGATACCCCCGTATCGGTAACGGAGATCCGGCAGAAGTTCGGCCCCGAGGTCGCGCTGCTTGTTGACGGCGTTACCAAGCTGACCCAGATCAAGTTCTCCAATGTCGAGGACCGTCAGGCTGAGAACCTGCGCAAGATGCTGCTGGCGATGAGTCAGGATGTCCGCGTCATGATCATCAAGCTTTGCGACCGGCTGCACAATATGCGCACCGGTGACGCCTGGCCGGAGCAGAAGCGCCGCGACAAGGCCCTTGAAACGATGGAGGTCTATGCGCCCATCGCCCACCGCCTCGGCATCTCCAACATCAAGGAGGAGCTGGAGGACCGCAGCCTGCACTATCTGGACCCGGTCGGCTATGAGACGATCCGTGACCTGCTGAACAAGCACGGCGATGAGTTTCTGCATCAGGTCTGCCATACCATCGCCAAGCATCTGGCGGAAAACGGCATCCAGAAGGCCACCATCCGCCACCGCGTCAAGAGCATCTACGGCATCTACCGCAAGATGTATATGCAGAACAAGGACTTTGAGGAGATCTACGACATCTACGCCGTCCGCATCATTCTGGACAATGTCCCCGAGTGTTACACGGCGCTGGGTCTGATCCACGATATGTACCATCCGCTGCCGAACCGCTTTAAGGATTACATCTCGACCCCGAAGCCCAACGGCTACCAGTCCCTGCACACGACAGTCATCGGCCGCGAGGCCATCCCGTTTGAGGTGCAGATCCGCACATGGGATATGGACCGCATGGCGGAGTACGGCATCGCCGCCCACTGGAAGTACAAGGCCGGCATCACCGGCAGCGGCGATAAGCTGGATGAGCGGCTGGCGTGGGTGCGCCAGCTTTTGGAAAGCCAGCGCTCGAGTGCGGATGCCACCGACCTGCTCAGTGACATCAAGAGCGACCTGCTGCCGGAGGAGGTATTTGCCTTTACCCCGCGCGGAGATGTCATCAACCTGCCGGCCGGTGCCACGACCATCGACTTTGCCTACGCCATCCATTCGGCTGTCGGCAACCGCATGATCGGCGCAAAGGTCAACAACCGCATCGTGCCGATCGACCACAAGGTCCAGACCGGTGAGATCATCGAGATCATCACCGGCCCTGAAAACCGCGGCCCCAGCCGTGACTGGCTCAACATCGTCAAGACGAGCGAGGCCAAAAATAAGATCCGCAACTGGTTTAAAAAGGAGCGGCGGGAGGAAAATGTCCAAGAGGGGCGCGATGCGCTTGAGCGCGAGATGCGCCGCAACCTCATGACGCTGAGTGATGAGCAGCGCCCCGTCTTTATGGAGGCGCTGGCCCGCCGCAACCGCTGCAACAGTGTGGAGGAGATGTACGCCGCCATCGGCTACGGCGGGCTGCAGCTCTCCCGCATGCTGCCCAAGCTGAAGGAGGAGTACACCAAGCTGCAGACCACCGAGCCGCGGCCGGTCACGGTCGAGCTCAAGCGGATGCACTCCTCCGAGGGCGTCGTGGTGGAGGGCATCGACAACTGCCCCATCAAGTTCGCCAAGTGCTGCTCACCGCTGCCCGGCGATGAGATCATCGGCTTTGTCACCCGCGGGTTTGGTGTTTCCATCCATAAGCGGGACTGCGCCAACGCCCGCGAGAGCATGCGCCACCCCGAGAATATCGACCGCTGGGTCCGCGCCTACTGGGATGACGAGGCCCGCGAAAGCTATAAGGCAACGCTCGATATCGTCTGTATGGACCGCCCGAACCTTGTGTCGGATGTGGCGCTGGCGCTGGGCGATATGCGTGTGCCCATCTACTCGCTGACGGCGCGCGCCGCCGAGCAGGGGCGTGCCCGGATGAGCGTGACGGTGGGCATCACCAACACCGAGCATCTCAACAGCGTTGTGGCCCGCCTGAAAAAGATCAAGGATGTCGTCAGTGTGACGAGGAACTGAGTTTGAAGGCCTTCCCCTGAGGGGGGAAGGTGCCCCTCATCAGTCGCCTACGGCGCCAGCTTCCCCCAAGGGGGAAGCCTTACATGGAAGGAGCACCCTATGCGAGCAATCATTCAGCGCGTAACCCGCGCAAGCGTTACGGTCAACGGCGGCGAGCCGCGCGCCATCGGCCCGGGTCTGGTCATCCTGCTGGGCGTGCGTGAAACCGATGAGATCGATATTGTGCCGAAGCTGGCTGACAAATGCGCGCACCTGCGCATTTTTGAGGACGAGGATGGCAAGCTGAACCGCAGCGCGGTCGAGCTGGGCTATTCGGCGCTGGTGGTGTCGAACTTCACCCTGTACGGTGATACGGCCAGAGGCAAGCGCCCAGGCTTCAGCCATGCCGCCAAGGGGGAACTGGCGGTGCCGTGCTATGAAAAATTCCTTGATGAGATGAATCGGCAGGGCCTGCAGGAGGTCAAGCACGGCGAATTCGGCGCGGACATGCAGATCGACCTTGTGAACGATGGCCCGGTGACCATCGTGATCGATACCGACGAGTGGAAAAAGTAAGCAAAATTCAAGGGAGGACGCAATGAACATCCAGCATATCCACGGCGTTCCGCCGCTGTACACGAATACCTTTTTAATTATCACGAACGCCAAGCACGGCATCCTGATCGATGCCGCGGCCGAGCCTGCCACCTATCAGAAGGCGCTGGACGAGGCGGGCGCAACGCTGAGCCATATCCTGCTGACCCACGGTCACTACGACCATGTGGGGGCGGTGGCAGCCCTCAAAAAAGCAACCGGCTGCAAGGTCTATATGGACCCTGCCGATGCGCAGGGCAGCCAGCTGCTGCCCCTGACACCCGATGTCATCACGGACACATGGCCGGCTGGTGACGAGCTTACGATCGATGAGCTGACCTTCAAGATCTACCACACCCCCGGCCACACGCCGGGCGGCGTCTGCCTGTCCTGCTATGGGCTACTGTTCAGCGGCGACACGCTGTTTGCAGGCTCCTGCGGGCGGACGGATTTCCCCGGCGGCAGCATGCAGGAGATGGCAAAAAGCCTGTCCCTGCTGGCAGAGCTGCCGCTGCCCGATGCAACAAAAGTCCTGCCCGGGCATGAGGATTTTACCACCCTTGGGCAGGAGCGCCGCTCCAACCCTTATATGAATGAGGCATGGTTTTGATGCAGATCATTTTACGCGGCCCCGCAGCGGGCTATGAAGCTGAGCATACCGCACGGCTGTTTTTCCCCGGTGCGGAGAAGTCGGAAAATCTCCCGCAGGAGGGTGATTTTGTGCTGGCGCAGAGCCACCAATGCACCGATCTGGCCCTGCTGCGCCTCAACGGTAAGCTGCAGTGGCAAACCGCCCTGCGCCCGCAGGGCGAGGATGCGGAGTACGCCCTGTGCCGGCTGCTGTACGGTATGCTCTGCCGGGCAACCGGCATCACGCCGCCATGGGGCATGATGACCGGTGTGAGGCCGGTGCGCATCATTCACGACATGCGCGCAGCCGGTGCGGGTGAGGACGAGATACGCGCGCGCTTCCTTGACCACTTTGGCTGCGCGCCGGAAAAGTTTGCGCTTGCGCTCGGCATTGCCGACCTGCAAAAGCCGGTTCTGGACGCCGCCGACCCGATGGACTGCAGCGTCTATGCGGGCATCCCGTTCTGCCCGACCCGGTGCAGCTACTGCAGCTTTGTCTCCCGCACGGTGGGGGATAAAGCCACCCGTGCGCTTGTGCAGCCCTATGTCGATAAGCTTTGTGAGGAGCTGACCGCCATCCGCCGGACCGCCGACCGCGCCGGGCTGCATATCCGCACCTTCTATATCGGCGGCGGCACGCCCACCAGCCTGAACGCGCCGCAGCTGGAACAGCTGATGTCCCACATCGCTAAGACCTTTGATTTAGCGAAACTGGACGAATACACCGTTGAGGCCGGCCGCCCCGACTGCACCGATGCTGAAAAGCTGCGCATCATCAAAAAATACGGCGCGACGCGTATTTCCATCAACCCACAGACCTTTTCGGACACGGTCTTGCAGAACATCGGCCGCCGCCATACGGCGCAGGATATTATCGACTGTTTTGCGGCCGCGCGCGCTGCAGGGCACACCAACATCAATATGGACCTGATCGCGGGCCTGCCGGGGGACACGGTCGAAGGCTTTGCAGCCAGCCTGCGTCAGGCCATCTCGCTTGCGCCGGAGAACATCACGGTCCACACGCTGACCCTCAAGCGGGCGTCCAACATCGTGGTCGAGCATCGCGCTGCTGACTATGCCGATGTTGCCGCCATGCTCGACAGCTGTAGTATGCTGGCCGAGGCCGGCTACCGACCCTACTATATGTACCGCCAGAAGGGCACGCTGCAGAATCTGGAAAATATCGGCTGGGCCAAGCCGGGTTTTGAGTGTCTGTATAATATCTATATTATGGAAGAGGTCCACACCATTCTTTCGGCCGGTGCGGGCGGCTCCACCAAGCTTGTCATTCCGGGGCAGCGCCGCGGCAAGATCGAGCGCATCTTCAACTTCAAATATCCCACCGAGTACATCGACCGCTTTGCGGAACTGCTTGACCGCAAAAAGGCCGTGGAGGATTTCTATGCACATTACACATCGCAAACGCTTCATTAGCCGTGACCTTGTGGCACTGGCCGCGCGCAGCCCGCAGGAGCTGGCGGCCCTGAGCGAGCAGCATTATCACGACCAGATCGAGAGCATCGCCGATGAGGTGCTGGCGGCAGGCCAGCGCATCGTCATGCTGACCGGCCCGTCCGCTGCGGGCAAGACGACCTCGGCCCATAAGATCGCCGGGGCCATCGCGGCGCGCGGCCACAGCAGTCAGGTCGTCAGTCTGGATGATTTTTATATCGGGGAGGGGAAATACCCCAAAAATCCCGATGGCAGCGATGATTATGAGAGTCTGGAGTCACTGGATCTGGAGCAACTGCATTTTTGCCTGAAGGAGCTGTACAAAACCGGCATCTGTGAGGCACCGGTGTTTGACTTTACACTTCAGCAGCCCAGCGGCACCCGCCGCATTGATGCCCGCGGCGGTGTGGTCATCATCGAGGGTCTGCACGCCCTGAACCCGGCCCTGACCGAGGAACTGCCTGCCGGGGCCGCCCTCTGCCTGTATGCGGGCCTGCGGGAGGAATACGCCGACAGCAGCGATGCCTGCTGTCTGGCCACCCGGGACATCCGGCTGGCGCGGCGCATCGTGCGGGATTACCTGTTCCGCGGGCATGGGGCTGCCTTCACGCTGGGGCTGTGGGGCCATGTCTGCGCGGGCGAGGAACGGTTCATCAAGCCCTACAAGCCGCGCGCCAACCTGCTGCTGGATACGACCCACACCTATGAGGTCTGCCTGTGGCGCACCGTGCTGGACGCGATGCCTGCCGACCCGGAGCTGACCCCCGTGCAGGCCCGCCAGCTGGAGGCCCTGCGCGCAAGGTTTGACGCATTTCCGGCGCTGGGCACCGAGCTTGTGCCCCAAAACAGCCTGCTGCGGGAGTTTATTGGTAAATAATGCCTTACAATTCACGGAAAATATACATTTGCGCGTTGCAAACCGCGCCGCAATAGGCTATAATAGACCTAAATCGCACGGCACAGATGCCGTGTTCAGGCAAGAAGAAAGAGGTGCTTGACTATGTTTGAACTGGATATTGAGATGCTGAAGGAACAGGGCCTGCAGTTGGTGGATTCCGCTAAAAAGACGGCGCAGGATCTGGCAGACAAGGGCAAAAACAAGCTGGATCTTCTGAACCAGCAGGCACGACTGTCCAAGGCACAGCGGCAGCTGGGCGCTCTGGTTTACAGCCTGCACAAGGCCGGTGAGGAGAACCCCGCACTGGTCGAAAAGTATATCGATGCCGTGGCAGAGGTCGAGAAGGCCATTGAGGAGATCAAGGCCGGCATGACCGAGGACGAGCGCGCAGAGGTCGAGGCACAGGAGGCTACTGACGCCGCCGAGGATGCCCCCGAGCAGGAGCAGGAGGAGGAGATCGAGGAGGAACCCATCCAGCTGCGCGGCGAGACCAAGATCTGCCCCGTCTGCAAGGCCGAGGTCGATGGTGACGCGCTGTTCTGCAACCATTGCGGCGCGCAGCTGTAAAAATAACACTACAGCGAAAAAATGCAGCCGGGCGGACGGCCAACGCTTGACAAATCCGCCGATTTGTGTAAAATGTAGCGTATTGCATTTCTGTGAGCGCGGAGAAGGTCTATGAACGCATACCCCGAAAAACAGCAGTATACGGCAGACGACCTGGTAGCGATCATTGCGATCCTGCGGGATCCGGACTGCGGCTGCCCATGGGATAAGGTGCAGACCCACACCTCGATCCGGATGAACTTCCTTGAGGAAGCCTACGAGGCAGTGGATGCCATCGACCTGAATGACCCCGAGCTTCTCTGTGAGGAGCTGGGCGATGTGATGATGCAGGTAGTCTTTCACGCGCAGATCGAGCGGGAGGCCGGTCACTTTACCTTTGACGAGGTGTGCGACGGTGTCTGCCGCAAGCTCATAGAGCGTCACCCGCATATTTTTGGCGGGGACGAGAGCATAAAAGATTGGGATTCGCTCAAGAATAAGGAAAAGGGCCGTCTGACCCTCGCAGATGATCTCGAAAGCGTCCCCAAGGCGCTGCCTGCCCTGATGCGCGCCGCCAAGCTGCAAAGGCGCGCTGCCCGCTACGGCGTGCAGACAGAGTCGGCAGCCGATACGGTCGCTGCTGCGGCTGCGGCAGTTGAGACCGCACCGGACAAGGCCCGGGCGGAGCAGGCGATGGGCCAGCTGCTGTTTGCCGCTGCGGCGCTTGCACGCAGTGCAGGCATCGACCCGGAGCAGGCCCTGCAGAAATGCAACGCTGCGTTTACCACAGCGCACGCCGACAACCCAGAAAGCTAAGAAGTGAGCCGAGCGGGACGGAGTTTTCCGCAGCTGCTTTTTGCTGATATAACACTTTGGAGGTATAATACCATGACGAAAGTTGAACTGATCGCCGCTGTTGCGAATGAAGCTAACCTGACCAAGAAGGACGCCGAGGCTGCTGTCAACAGCGCCCTGAACGCCATCACCAACGCCCTGAAGGAGGGCGACAAGGTCGCACTGGTCGGCTTCGGCACCTTCGAGGTCCGTGAGCGCCCTGCACGCAAGGGCCGCAACCCCCAGACCGGTGAGGAGATCACCATTGAGGCCTCCAAGCTGCCCGCTTTCAAGGCCGGCAAGGCCCTGAAGGACTCCGTTCAGTAAGTAATGGTCCGCTCCGCCCCGCCGCGCTCCTGCGGCGGGGCGGTTTTGTATCGAAAGGAAAACATCTATGCGTCTGGATAAATACCTGAAGGTCAGCCGTGTCATCAAGCGCCGCACCCTTGCCAACGAGGTTGCGGACGCGGGCCGCGTGCTGGTCAACGGCAAGCCCGCCAAGGCCAGCTATACCGTAAAGCTCGGCGACATCATTGAGGTTACCTTCGGCAACCGCCCTGTCAAGATCCGCGTCCTGTCCGATGTGGAGCAGAAGGGCAAGGATGTCGCACGGGAAATGTTTGAGATCATCGAGGAATAATGCCCCACCGCCCGGCGCGGGGTTCTAAACGCGGTGCCTGCCGCATACAGTATCACTGTAACCAAGCAGGGGAGGGACCGCCATGCCGGAAACAAAACTGGAGCCGCGCGCCGGCCAGCCGCAGCAGCAAAGCCACGGCCTTGCCCTGCGGGACCGCCGCCATCTGGCCGTGACCGGTGTCAGCCGTGTCATCAGCTGTGATGAAAGCGCCGCTGTGCTGGAAACGCCGCTCGGCAATCTGACCGTCGGCGGGCAGGAGCTGCAGATCGGGGAGCTGTCCACCCAGAGCGGGCAGGTGCAGATCTCCGGCAGGATCGAATACCTGCAGTATGCGGAAAATCAGCAGTCCGGCGGCGGTCTGCTGGCGCGGCTCTTCCGTTAGATGGCCCCGTCACCCGCCCCGTGGGCGGTGCTGGGGGATGTGCTGTGGTGCCTTGGGCTGGGCTGCCTGCTGGCGGGCGTGCGGGATGCCGTGCGCCTTGCACTGGGGGAGGGCGCGCTGCGCTGCTTTTTCCGGGATATAGCGGCCTTTGCCGCAGCGGCGGTGCTGGTCTGCGGCTTCGCTGCCGGGGCCAGTGCGGGCGGTCTGGCCCGCTGGTATATGAGCGCCGCGCTGCTGCTGGGGGCTGTATGCTGGCACTGGACCGTGCAGCCCGCCGTACACCGCTGCGCGGCGGCAACCGCCGCCTGCCTGCTGGCACCGCTGCATGCGGTGGAGAAAACCGCCGTCAAGCCCCTCAAAAAGCGCCTTGCCGCCGCCCGCAGCCGCCGCAGAGAGCGCAAAAAGGCAAAAAAGTCCGAAAAAAAGCAAAAATCCGCTGAAAAACAGTTGCAAAAACCTTCGACCATATTATATAATTAGCTACAAGTGGTTGTGCGTGCATTTTTGAGGAAGGGGGCATCCCGCTATGAGCAAAAACAAGGGAAGGTCCCAGCGTGGGTTCCTGCCGTGGTGGATCACCGTTCCGGTGTTTCTGATCGTCTGCGGCTCGCTGTTCATCAATCTTGTGCAGTATCAGGTGTCCATTGCATCCAAGCAGCAGGAGCTGCAGTCTGTGCAGAACCAGCTGAGCACACAGCTTACCGAAAACGCCGAGCTGTCCGGCACGCTGGATCAGGGCGAAAGCGCTATTATCGAGCGCTACGCCCGGGAGCAGGGCTACGCAAAGCCCAACGAGCGCGTCTTTGTGGACATCAGCGGCAAATAAATCGTTTTCAGCGGGGACGCTTTGCGGCAGCCCCCTGGCATAAAAATTACATTTAAAGGGGTATCATAGTTTGGCATTACAAGTTGGGGATATTGTCGAGGGCAAGGTCACTGGTATCAAGCCGTTCGGCGCGTTCGTTTCTCTGCCGGAGGGCAAGACCGGTCTTGTCCACATCTCCGAGGTTTCCTACGAGTTTGTGCAGGATCTTTCCACGGTGCTCAGCGATGGGCAGACGGTTTCCGTCAAGGTGATCTCGATCGCACCGGACGGCAAGATCGCATTGTCCATCAAGCGCACCCAGCCCGCGCCGGAGCGCGGCCCGCGCCAGCAGCACGGCGAGCGCACTGCAGGCGGTAATGACCGCCGCCCGGCCCCGCGCCCCAAGCGTGAGGAAAAGCCCCGCGTCTGGCAGCCCAAGCCTGCCGCACCTCAGGGCGATATGAGCTTTGAGGACATGATGGCCCGCTACAAGACCCGCAGCGAGGAAAAGATCGCGGATCTCAAGCGCGTGACGGAGAACCATCGCGGCGGATATTCCCGCCGCCGCGGCTGATACCGGCCGCGAAAGCCATACAATGAACGGCCCTATCCTGACGGCTGTCAGCCGCCGGGCTGGGGTCTTTTTGCAATTTTACAATACAAAGTGTAGGGGGATAGCCATTGCTCGCCCCTACACAATTCACGGCATATCAACAAGAAAGGACACCTATGTCTACACTTTACACGATGGTCGCGCCCTGCTTCTTCGGTACCGAATCCACGCTGAACTTTGAGGTCAAGCGTCTGGGCGCACAGAATATTCAGGTGACGGACGGCCGTGTGGCATTTCAGGGCGGGGCGGATATGATCGCCGCCGCCAACCTGAACCTGCGCACCGCCGAGCGCGTGCTGCTGCTGCTGGCCACCTACAAGGCCACTACCTTTGATGAGCTGTTTGACGGCTGCTACGCCATCGCGTGGGAGGAGCTGCTCCCCGCCAACGCGGCCTTCCCGGTCAAGGGCTCGAGCCTGTCCAGCCAGCTGTCCAGCGTCCCTGCCTGCCAGAGCATCGTAAAAAAAGCCATCGTCAAGCGGCTGATGAACGGCCATAAGGTCGGCACCCTGCCGGAGGACGGTGCGCTGTACAAGATTCGCTTTGCGCTGCGCAAGGACACGGTGGAGATCTATCTCGACACCTCCGGTGACGGCCTGCACAAGCGCGGCTACCGCAAAAACGCCACGCTGGCGCCCATCAAGGAGACGCTGGCCGCCGCCATCGCCGATCTGGGCCGGGTGCGCCGTGACTCTCTCATGCAGGATCCGTTCTGCGGCTCCGGCACGCTGGTCATCGAGGCTGCGCAGAAGGCGCTGAATCTGGCCCCCGGTCTGCGCCGCCGCTTTGCCGCCGAGCATTTCGACTTTGTGCCGGCTGACCTCTGGGCAGAGCAGCGCCAGAAGGCTCTTGCGGAGGTCCGCAAGGATGCCGCCTTTGAGGGCATCGGCTATGACATCGACCCCGCCGCTGTGGCGCTGGCCAACGCCAACGCAAAGCTGGCCGGTGTGGGGGATCGCTGCCGCTTTGAGGTTGCGGATGTCCGGGATTTCCGTGCGCTCGACAATGCGGTCGTGCTGACCAACCCGCCCTACGGCGAGCGCCTGGGCGATGCCTCCGAGGCGGCGAGTCTGGCGCGCACGCTGGGTCAGGTATGGCAGGCGCACCCTGCGCAGGGGCTGTATGCCATCACGGCCGATGCGGACTTTGAGCAGCACTTCGGCAAAAAGGCTGCCCGCCGCCGCAAGATCTACAACGGCATGATCCCGTGCCAGCTCTATATGTATTTTGAGCAGCCCAAGCGGGAGAGGAAGTAAGCCATGGAAGACCTGAAACTGGCGATCCTGATTGATGCGGACAATATCTCGCCCAAGTATGTCAAGGTGATTTTGGACGAGGCTGCAAACTTTGGCGTTGCAGCCTGCAAGCGCATCTATGGCGACTGGTCTGATGCGCGGCTGAAAAGCTGGAAGGATGCGCTGCTGAACAATTCCATCATCCCCATCCAGCAATATAGCTACACGACCGGCAAGAACGCTACAGATTCCGCCATGATCATTGACGCGATGGACCTGCTCTACAGCGGCAATCTGGACGGCTTCTGCATTGTTTCCTCAGACAGCGATTTCACCCGGCTGGCGGCCCGCCTGCGGGAGGCCGGCAAGCTTGTCATCGGCATGGGGGAGAGCAAGGCGCTCGGCCCCTTTGTCAAGGCCTGCGACCAGTTCAAGTACCTCGATCTGATCCTCGACCACGGTGATCTCAATGAGGCGGAGGGAAATGCCCCGGCCGCCTCTGCTGCCGAGACGAGCGCCCGCGCCGCTGCGGGGGACGACACCGCCATCAACCGGGATTCCATCGGCCGCATCATTCATGGTCTGATTGATGAGATGGATGACGGCACCGGCTGGGTGCGCACCTCCCGCGTGGGGGATCAGCTCATCAAGCGCTATCCGGATTTCGATGTGCGAAACTTCGGCTCCAAGAGCCTGAACAAGTTCCTGACCTCGCTGGCGGAACTCGAGGTTGAGGAGCGCATTCTTGCCAACGGCAACCCCATTCAGTTTGTGCGGGTAAAGCCGGTGCCGAAGCCGGTCAAAAAGCCTGCGGCCCGCCGCACCGCCAAGCGCACGCCCCGCCAAAAGAAATAAAACCAGCCCCAGACACCGCTTGTCTGGGGCTGTTCGCTTATCTCTGCAAATATTCTGTGCTGACCCAGCCGTATTGCTGGTCGTACTGCACCAGCGCCCAGCCGGGGGCGTTGGACATTGTACCATAGACGCGCAGCCGCAGATAATCGGGAATTTTGCCGATGATGTCATACCCTGTGCCCGGCCCGGCGCGCAGGTTCAGCCGCTCGCCGTTGGTGCGGGTCGTAAAAAAGATTGCGTCCGTCCGCGCGGGCGGGGTGTCGGGGGCGGTAATATCTGCGCCCAGACTGTCCAGCAAAAGCCGCCATGGGTCAGGCTTTGTCACTCCGGGAATGCTGTATTCGTGCCAGCCGTCAGCCTGCCTGATCCATGCCGTGCCGCCGTCCCACACAAGGCCGTCATACACACAGGGGACAAGCTCCGCCCCGGTGCTGTCGAGCAGACCGAATTTCCAGTCACGGCTGACAACCGTATAGCCATTCAAAAGCGGTGCGGCCCGGGCAAAGACCCGCGGTTCATCGGTGTAGCGGTTGGGCCTGTACACGCCGTCGTAGCAGGGGGCGGTTACTTCGTTGCCCGCTGTATCCAGATACACCCATTTGCCGTCCCGCTGTGCGGGGGCCAGCGGCGCGTCAAAAAAGAAATCTGCCGCACTGTAAATAAATTCGTTCGCAGCTTTGCTGTCTCTGTTTCGATAAACATACTGCTCGCCGCCAATGTAGTTGAACCAGCCGTCCCCCTCGGCCTCCAGCGCACCGTCCCGGACAGGCACAAAGCCGTTGGCGCTGCCGCTGAACAGCAGCATATCCGCATCGGTCGGTGCTCTCAGCTCGCCCGGACCAAGGGAGCCGCAGTAGATATGCAGAGCATTATCCTGCAAACGGACAAAGCTCAGATACCCGCCGCCGTCATGAGCGTCGCAGAGGGTACCGTCGCCGCTTGCCTTTAACCGGGCGTTGTACTCTCTTTCCAGCGGGTCGCTCTCCTCCCACGCAAGCCCGTCCAGATACCCGTGCCAGTGGTGTTCGTCAATGTCACATTCAAACAGCGGCTCCGGCGCGCGGCAGGAAAGCACTTCTGTACCATCGCTGCGCATCAGACCCCACAGGCCGTCCTTGCACATCGTGTAATAGTCGGTCTCGGGGTAGGTCTGCATGGCACGCTCATAGTCGATCAGCCGAATGTCGTCATAGTCCAGCACTGCCGCGCCGGTCGGCTCCAGTCCCTGCGGCGCAGCGGCTGCGGGGGCGGGAGTCGGCGCTGCTTCGGCGGTTTCCACGGTGGCAGCTGGCGCAGATGCGGAGATCGCATCCCCGGATGCCGCCCCTGCGGCACACCCGGCCAGCAGCAGGGCAGACAAAACGCAGAGCAGAAGCTTCATGACAGAACACCGCCTTTTTCTTTAAGGTAATACCGCATAATTCTAAGTGCCGATACGGCGAGCGAGGTGCGGCAGCTGCTAAGCCAAAAGCGCAGATAATACTGGATGTCTTATCGAGCATTTTGGCAACGCAGATGCCGTGCCGCAGCCGCCGGAGCGGTGCTTAAGCCGTCAGGCGGGAATTGTGCGGTGTTGCCTTAAGTATACCACACGCGCCCCGCACCGGAAAAGCCCGGTGCGGGGCGCGTGTGCAGATTTTACAATTTATTCGTAGGTGCGCCGCCCGGCAAAGACGCACAGGGGACGCTTGGCCTTGCCCATGCCCATCAGCTGCACGGCGGCGGCCAGGGTGGCACCGGCGCTGGTGCAGGCGGGTACGCCGTCAAAGAACAGCACCTCCCGCGCGGCACGCTCGGCATCGGCGGAGGTGACGGTCAGCACGGTGTCCACTACATAGGGGTTGTAATTCTCCGGCACAAAGCCGGGGCCGATGCCCGCAATGCTGTGCTGGCCGATGAACCCGCCAGAGATGGCGGCGCACTCGGCAGGCTCCACGGCCACGATGCGCACCATGCTGTTCCATGCCTTTATGTACTCGGCCACACCGGTGATGGTCCCGCCGCTGCCCACGCCGATGACCACGGCGTCGATCGCATCGCCCGCGTGCTTTAAGATCTGCGGGCCGGTCACCCGGCGGTGATACTCGGGGTTATCATCGTTGGAAAAATAGTGGGTGTAATATCCGCCATATCGCTTGGCGGTGTCCTCGGCGATGCGCTCCATGGCGCGGCGGCCGCCGCTGCTGCAGGCAATGATGCGCGCGCCCAAGTCCTGTAAATGCTTGCGCCGTGCAATGGGCAGGTTGCTCGGCACAACAAGGATGCAGGGGTGTCCTGTGGTTGCACAGCTGACGGCCAGCGCCGCGCCGAAGCTGCCGGAGCTTACCTCCACCACCGGCATGCCGGGCTGCAGCGTGCCGCGCTCGGTCGCAAAGGCCAGCATTGTCTCGGCCAGACCGTCCTTGGAGGTACCGGTTGCACCGCCGAAATCCAGATAGGCGAGGATGCCTGCCTCCAAACCATGGCGGCCGGAGTAGCCGTCCAGCCGCACGACCGGCGAACGGTAGACCTCCTGATAATAACTGCGCAGGATGGGCACAGACAGACACCTCACTTTCAAAAAACGACAACATTTTTATTATAGCATAGTTCGGGGCGGTTTGCTATGGATGGAGAGAAAAATATTGCGGCGAAGGGGGAGGCCCCTCAGGCCTCGCAGGCTCGGCCAGCTCCCCACTTCGTGGGGCGTTTTTTGCGCGGGCAAAGCCCGCGAGAAAGCCTCCTCGCTATGCGGGGAGGTGACGAGCGCAGCGAAGTCGGAGGGGCTTTCCCCGTATACCCTCACGGCGCTGCTAAAAAATCTGCCGTATTTCTTCAAAAAATCGCTCTACGGACTTGACTTCCGGCGCCTGTTCTGTTATAATTCATAGGCTGATGTAAAGAAAATTACTTTACACAGCCTTCACAAGCAGCAAAGGGGGCGCGGGCATGGCCGGTAAGCCGCAGAAAAACCTTGCCTACTCCGTCCTGCTGGACTTCTACGGTCCGGTTCTGACGGAAAAACAGCGCGTCATCCTGACAGAATACTATGACGAGGATTTGTCCTTAGCTGAAATTGCCGAAAATCTCGGCATCACACGGCAGGGGGTGCGGGACGCCATCAAGCATGGCGAGGCCGCACTGGACGAGCTGGAAGCAAAGCTCGGCAACGCCCGCCGCCACACCCGGATGCAGGCCGATTTGGATCGCCTGCGGGTGCTCGTCACGGAGGTTCGCTGCTGCAATTCCGGCTGCTTCACGCCGGATCCGCGCATCAACCACGATACGCAGGAAATGCTTACGATCTTACAACGCTTGGACACGCAGGAGGATGCCGATGGCCTTTGAGTCTTTAACAGAGCGCTTGAATGGCGTTTTCAAAAAGCTGCGCGGCAAGGGCAAGCTGAACGAGGCCGACATTAAGGCCGCTATGCGCGAGGTGCGTATGGCGCTGCTGGAGGCCGATGTCAACTACAAGGTTGCCAAGGACTTCTGCGCTCAGGTTTCGGAGCGCGCGATGGGGCAGGAGGTCATGGAGAGCCTGACCCCCGCCCAGCAGGTCGTCAAGATCGTCAACGAGGAATTGACCAGCCTTATGGGCGGCAATGAGCCGAAATACCTGCGCCTGAAAAACAAGGGCCAGACCGTGCTGATGATGTGCGGCCTGCAGGGCAACGGCAAGACCACCCATGCTGCCAAGCTCGGCAAATTCTACCGCAGTCAGGGCCGCCGCCCGCTGCTGGTTGCCTGCGACATCTACCGCCCCGCCGCCATTGAGCAGTTGAAGGTGGTCGGCGAACAGGCCGGTGTTCCCGTCTTTACGCTGGGCACCGAAAAGCCCGAGCTTATCGCCCAGAAGGCGATGGCCTACGCGAAGGATCACGGCAATGATATTGTCATTCTCGATACGGCAGGCCGCCTGCAGATCGATGACCAGCTTATGGATGAGCTGGTGCGGATCAAGCAGGCAGTCGAGGTCGATGAGACCCTGCTGGTCGTGGACGCCATGGCTGGTCAGGAGGCCGTCAATGTGGCCAAGACCTTCAATGAGAAGGTCGGCATCAGCGGCGTCATTCTGACCAAGACCGATGGTGATACCCGCGGCGGTGCGGCGCTCTCGGTGCTGGCCGTCACCGGTATGCCGATCTATTTTCAGGGCACGGGCGAGAAGCTTGAGGATCTTGAGCCGTTCTACCCGGCGCGGATGGCCAACCGCATCCTTGGCATGGGCGATGTGCTTTCCCTGATTGAGAAAGCCCAGAGCGTCCAGAACGACAAGGAAGCTGAGGCCGCAGCCAAGCGCCTGATGGAAAACAAGTTCGACATGAACGACCTGCTGGCCCAGTTCCAGCAGATCAAGAAGATGGGCGGCGCTGCCTCGCTGCTGGCGATGATGCCCGGCGGCAGTCAGATCGATGCCGATTCCCTCGATGATAAGGCGCTGCCCCGCATCGAGGCTATCATCTACTCCATGACCCCTGCAGAACGCGCCAAGCCCGACATCATCAACCCCAAGCGCAAGCGCCGCATCGCGGCCGGCTCCGGCACCTCGGTCGAGGATGTCAACAAGCTGCTGCGCCAGTTTGAAGCAATGCAGAAGATGATGAAAAAGGTCAAGCGCAACCCCAAGGCTTTTATGCGCGGCCTCGGGAGCATGGGCGGCAGAGGCGGCTTTAAAGGCTTTGGCCGCTGATTTTCACAAAGGTATGACCCGCTCGGCTTTACGGCCCACGGGATGTACAATATATTAAAGATGCCCAACCAAGGGCCGTAAACAATTTTTGGAGGAATATTACTATGGTTAAGATTCGTCTGCGCCGCATGGGCGCCAAGAAGGCTCCTTTCTACCGCGTTGTTGTTGCTGACAGCCGCTTTGCCCGTGATGGCCGTTTCATCGAGGAGATCGGCTACTACGATCCGACCAAGGAGCCCTCTGTCGTCAAGATCGACGCTGAGAAGGCCAAGCAGTGGCTGTCCAACGGCGCTCAGCCCACCGACACTGTCCGCGAGATCCTGAAGAAGGCCGCTGTTCTGTAATCTGTTCGCTTTTTAGGGAGGGAACGCCACATGCAGGAACTCTTATTAGCCGTTGCCCGCGGCCTTGTCGAGGACAAGGAGGCCGTGCAGGTGACTGTTGATCCCATGCGTGAGGACGGCACTGTTGTGTACCACCTCAAGGTGGCTGAGGCCGATATGGGCCGCGTCATCGGCAAGCAGGGCCGCATCGCCAAGGCGATCCGCGTTGTCATGCGTGCCGCGGCTGTCCGTCAGGGCGAAAAGGTCATCGTTGAGATCGACTAAGACCCGTTACAAAGCACTTTGCCGCAGGGTAAAGTGCTTTTTCTGTATCAGGAGGAATATATGCGAAACTACCTTCCCGCCTGCAAGATCGTGTCCACCCACGGCGTGCGCGGCGAAATGAAGGCCCTGCCGCTCTGTGACGGCGCGGCGTTTCTGACAAAATTCAAGCGGCTGTTCAGCACGGCCGAGGGCGCGGGCGAGACCCGCGTGCTGGGCGTGCGCGCACAGGGCAATGTGATCCTGCTGCGGCTGGACGGCATTACCGATATGGACGCCGCCCGCGCGCAGGTGGGCCGGGTGTACTATCTGGCCAAGGCCGATGCCCGGCTGCCCAAGGGCCGCTACTTCATTGACGATCTGTTGGACTGTGAGGTCGCAGATGCCGATACCGGCCGCGTCTACGGCCGCCTGACGAATGTGGAGCATCCGGCTGCGCAGGACATCTACACCGTGACCGATGCGGCGGGGGAGGAGCACATGCTGCCCGCCGTGCCGGAGTTTGTCAAAACCATCGACATGGAAAACCGCCGCATTCTGATCACCCCCATCGAGGGGATGTTCACCGATGCTGTGAACGGCGACGAGGACTGAGCAGATGCGCATTGATATCGTAACGCTTTTTCCCGAGCTGTGTGACAGCTTCCTCTCGGCCAGTATTCTGGGCCGCGCACGCGCGAAGAACCTGTTCGAGGCGCACTGTCACCAGATCCGCGACTATACAAAAAACAAGCAGAAGCAGACCGATGACTACCCCTACGGCGGCGGCTGCGGCATGGTGCTGTACGCCCAGCCCATCGCCGACTGCCTGCGGGCTGTGCAGGCCCAGTGTGCCGGGCAGGGGCGGCAAAAGCCCCATGTGGTGTTCCTGACGGCTGCGGGCCGCCCCTACAATGAGGAAAAGGCCCGGGAGCTGGCCTCCTATGACGCCGTTACGCTTGTCTGCGGCCATTATGAGGGCATTGACCAGCGGGTCATTGACGCCTTCGGCGATGAGGAGATCTCGATCGGTGATTATGTGCTGACCGGCGGTGAGTTGGCCAGCCTTGTCGTGGCCGACAGCGTGCTGCGCCTGCAGCCCGGTGTGCTGGCTGAGGAAAAAGGCTATCAGGACGAGAGTTACTGGGACGGACTGCTGGAATATCCCCAGTTTACCCGCCCCGAAGTGTGGGAAGGACGCGCTGTGCCGCCGGTGCTGCTGACCGGCGACCACAAAAAAATTGACGAATGGCGCGGTGCCCAAAGCCGTGAACGGACCCGTGAGCGCCGCCCCGACCTGTATGACGCCTGGTGCGAGAGCCACCCGCTGACCGAGCTGCCGAAGTGGAAGCGCGGCGAAAATATGCGCCTTGTGAAAAATGACGAACAGCTCAGCCTTTGCGCTGCGCTGATGACCGAGGGACGCTGTGCTGTCTGCGAGGCAGTCTGTGCGGAGCAATATCTGGAAATGCTCACCCCGCAGACCCATCTGCCTATGCTACAGGAGGATAAAAAGAACGGCTGGGCGTTCTATCTGCACTACACCAAAGACAGCGCTGACGGTATGGTGGGTGTCTGCCACAAAACGGGGGAGATCGGCCGCCTGTTTGTGACCGAAGCGGCCCGCGGCAGGGGATATGGCGCTAAGATGCTGGATTTTGCCCGCAAAAAGCTGCCGGAGCATCTGCACCCGACCTTGGGGGTGCTGAACACCAACACCCGCGCGATTGCGCTGTACAAGCGGATGGGCTGGCGGCTGACCGGCAGCGTGCTGCACCGCTATGATCCCGCCGATGCAAACGCCTTTGCGGCGCTGTACTGTGAAGAATTGGAAATGCGCTATCAGGGCTGACCGTTGTTTTTGTCGTCAATCCACAACGATGTTGAAAATAAACTGGCAAAGTTGCACAAACGCGCGCGCGAAGATTTGGCAGAATTACAGAATCATGCCAAATTTGCAATTTTCCACTGTACAAAATCGACCGAATAGGATAAAATAGAGACAATCAAGGCGGCGTATTAACACGCAATAGACCGCCTGGAAGTCGCCCGCGGTAGATACACAGGGGCATATTATTTTCAAAAGTAGGAGAGAATAACTATGTACGTTAAAGAAGTTACCGTTGAGAATCAGGTTGGTCTGCACGCCCGTCCGGCTACCTTCTTCATCCAGAAGGCCAACGAATACAAGTCCTCCATCTGGGTCGAGAAGGAGGAGCGCCGTGTCAACGCCAAGTCTCTGCTCGGTGTCCTGAGTTTGGGCATCGTCGGCGGCACCACCATCCGCATTATTGCTGACGGTGCCGATGAGCAGGCTGCAGTTGACGGTCTGGTCAAGCTGGTCAGCTCCGGCTTTGCCGAGTAATCTTCCTTAAACAATCAGCGGTGGGGTGACCCGCCGCTTTTTTTGTATACGGCGGCACCGCATACAGCGCATCGGGCGCAGCGGCGCTGCCGTAAGAAAGGCCTGTCCATGACAAAAGCTGAACTCTACAAAAAAGCCTGCATGCTGCCGCTGCTGCCCGGCGTGTATATCATCCGTGACAAAACAGACACGATCATCTATATCGGCAAGGCCAAGCGCCTTAAAACGCGCGTGTCGCAGTATTTCCGTGAGGGGGTGCCCCACGATGCCAAGGTCAGCCAGATGATCGCCCATGCGTTCACCTTTGATGTCATCGTCTGCCAGAGCGAGTTTGAGGCGCTTGTGCTGGAGGCCAGCCAGATCAAGGCCCACACACCGAAGTACAATATTTTGCTCAAGGACGACAAGGGCTACAGCTATGTCAAGGTCACGCGCGGTGCATGGCCGCGCATTTCGGCTGCACTGCAGAAGGATGACGATGACGCCGACTATATCGGCCCGTTCACCTCATCGTTTGCCGTGCGGGAGATGGTGGAAACAGCGCAGAATTGCTTTTTGCTGCCCCGCTGCAGCAAGAGCTTCCCGCAGGAGCTTGGCAAGGGCCGCCCCTGCCTGAATGCCCACATCGGAAAGTGCATGGCAGTGTGCAGCGGCAAAATCAGCTGTGAGGCCTACAACGATGCAGTACAGGGCGCGCTGCGGATGATCCGCTACGGCAAAAAGGACATCGTCAAGCAGCTGCGCGATAAGATGGAGGCCGCCTCCGAGCGCCTTGACTTTGAAACGGCCGCCCTGCTGCGCGATCAGATCATGGCCATTGACCGTGTGGCCGCAGGCCAGAAGGTCGTTATGGACAGCGATACCGAAATGGATGTCATCGCGCTGGCAGGCACGACCCATGCGGTCTGCGCCGCTGTGCTGCGCTACCGGGACGGCCGCCTGACTGACAAGCGGGAATTCGTTTTCCACGATACCACCGACATCAACGCCGTGCGGGAGGAGTTCCTGCCGCAGTATTATCTGGACGGTGAGAACATCCCCAGAACCATCGCTGTGGACGCCCTGCCGCCCGATGCCGAGGCGCTGAATGAGGCACTGAACCGGGCCCGCGGCACAAAGGTCGAGCTTTATGTGCCGCAGCGCGGTGATGTGGCAAAGCTGGTCACAATGGCCTACACCAATGCCGTGGAGCGCCTTGGCCGTGAGAGCGGCCGTTACACCCGCGAGGAAAAGCTGCTGGAGGAGGCCGCCCAGCTGCTTGGCCTGAAGGAGCCGCCCCGCGTTATCGAGAGCTACGATATCTCCAACTGGGGCGATGGCTCCAGCGTCTGCGGTATGGTCGTGTTTCAGGACGGAAAGCCGCACCGTTCGGGCTACCGCCGCTTTAAGATGAAGACCGTCGCGGGCACGGACGACTATGCCTCGCTGGCAGAAACGCTCTCCCGCCGTGCGGCGGAATACGAGGCGGCCCGCCGCGGGGAAAAGCCTGACGGCCCGCAGAACCAGTTTGCCACCCTGCCGGATCTGCTGCTCATCGACGGCGGCAGGGGGCAGGTCAGCGCAGTCAGGCAGGCCCTGCGCGGCACGGCACTGGAGAATGTCCCCACCTTCGGTATGGTCAAGGACGACCACCACCGCACCCGCGCCATTGTGGACGATGCGGGCGGCGAGATTGCAATCAACCGCAACCGCAATATCTTTACCTTTGTGACGAATATTCAGGACGAAACGCACCGCTACGCCAACGATTACCGCAAGCGCGCGATGAAAAAGCGCTCCTACGCTGCCACGCTGACGGCCATTCCCGGTGTGGGGGAAAAGACCAGCGCCGCCCTGCTGGCACACTTCAAGACCGTTGCGGCGGTCAAGGCTGCCAGCATCTCCGATCTGGAGGAGGTCAAGGGCATCAGCCACGCCAAAGCGGAAATGCTGTACAACGCGCTGCGGAATGGGGTATAATGAGTGTGACGCACTACCCGGTAGGGGCCGGGCCTGCCCGACCCTCAACTATACGGGAAATGATATTTCTCGGCAAGGCCGCGGGCTGCACCTGTGCAGCCCCTACAACAATTTAAAATGGATTTATCCTTATGCTGATTCTGACCATACTTCTTTCTATCGCCTTTGCGGCGGGCTTCACCCTTCTGCCCGCCCGCGTCCAGCACCGCAAACCCGCCTGCGCCGATGGTTACGCCGGGGCGGGCGTCACGGCGCTTGTCTGGCTGTGGGCGGTCTGCATCTGGTCCCGCCCGGGCCTGACTGTTGACTTTGACGGATTCCGTCTGGCGGCCATTCTGGCCATGCAGGGGCTTTCCTGCAGTATTGTCTGCGGGTTCCGCCTGCGCGGCGCGCTGCCGCAAAGGCTGCGCACCCCGGCTGCGGTCGTCCTGCTGCTGGCGGCCAGCCTTGGGGCGGAGGTATTCATCGGCAACCTAAGCTGGCTGGCAACCAGCCGCTATACGCCGGTGGACCTGCGGCCGTACCTGACAAACGACCCGAACCCCGCTGCACCTCTGACGCTGCAGGGGGACAGCACCGTGCTGGAATTTGCGGATCTCGGCTTTGAGGTCTATAACCTGCAGCTGGACGGGCTGGTCTCGCTGGCGGACGGTGATACCCCCGAGCAGAAAAATGTCCTGCTCCAGCTTTATGTGGCTGCCACGGATGAGGCCAGCTCGGCATCCCGCCAAAGCTGGGGCTGGGAGACTGCACCCGCATCGGGGCGCAGTCTGGTCCGCAGTTTGGACCTTTCCGGCAGGGCCGATACCCTGACGCTGACCGTCACCGGCTATAAGGGGGAGTACCGCAGCTACCCGCTGAACGCGCAGCTGACCACGGTCTGTGCCAATGTGCGCCGCCCGCTGGATTTCTTGCTCCTGCGGTTCGCGGCGGTCTTTGCGCTGGCACTGGCAGGCTTTGCGCTGCGCCCGGCCAGCGTTCTCTGGCGCGATTCCTATTGCGGGCATGAGAAAAAATACCGCCCGGTTATGCTGGCAGCGGGGCTTGCGCTCTGCGCGGCAGCGTTTTTGGCACCGTTCGGGGACCGCTTCAACGCAGGTGTTGCAACGGACTTTTACAATACGCCGGACTGGTCGGGGACGAGCCGCATCGACTTTACCATGCACATCAACGACTGGGCCTCCAACGCATCGGCCCAGTACGGTGCGCTGGCGCACAGCCTGCTGAACGGCCGTCTTGACCTCGAGAAGGACCCGCCTGCCGCCATGGCAGCGCTGCAAAACCCCTACGACACCGCCGCCCGTCAGGAGGCTGCCCCCGATGCACTATGGGATGTGGCCTACTACAATGGCCGGTATTATGTCTACTTTGGGATCGTACCCTGCCTTCTGTTCCAACTGCCCTTTGAGGCACTGACCGGCATACAGGATCTGCCGCCCAGCCTGCCGATGATCCTGCTGGCATGGCTGTACATTGCAGCGGTGTTCGGCTTTGTCCGGCAGGCGGTGCGCCGCTGGTTCCCGGATGCCAGTGCTGCGGCCTGTCTGCTGGCCGGCGTGGGCGCGGCTTCGGGGGCGCAGCTCTGGTACTTACTGCACCGTCCGTCGGTGTATGAATATGCCATCCTCTGCGGGGCGGTCTTTGTGCTGTGGGCGCTGTGGCAGTGGCTGCTGGCGGCGAACACGCCGCTGCAAAAGCGCGGCCGGGTGCTGTTTCATTTGACGCTGGGCAGCCTTTGCATGGCACTGGTGGCAGGCTGCCGCCCCCAGATGGTGCTGTTTGCCGTATTAGCGCTGCCCATCCTGTGGCCGCGCTATATCACGGAGAAGCGCCTTTGCACCCGGCAGGGCGCAGGGGAGTGCATCGCCTTCCTGCTGCCGGTCGTGCTGGTGGCGGCGGGGCTGATGTGGTACAACGCCGCGCGGTTCGGCTCGGTATTTGACTTCGGCGCAAATTACAACCTGACCAGCAATGATATGACCCGCCGCGGCTTTGCGGTGGGGCGCATTGCCCCGGCGGTCGTGACCTTCCTGCTTGGAATCCCCGGTGTGCAGACGGTTTTTCCGTATCTGAGCGCCACAAAAATGCAGACGAACTACATGGGTCTGACCATCACCGAGCTGTACTACGGCGGCGCGTTTGCCTGCCTGCCGCTGCTGTGGGGCCTTGGCGGCCTGCCGCTGGCCCGCCGCCGGCTCGACCGTTGCCGTGATCTGCGCGCCGTATTCCGCCTGACGGCTATCTGCACGGTGGTGCTGGCGGTGCTGGACTGCCAGATGGCCGGCATGCTCTACCGTTACCAGAGCGATTGGCTTGGCCCGCTGCTGCTGACGGCGGCGCTGGCGTGGCTGCTGGCGGAGCGTACCCTGCAGGGGCGCGGGCTGCCAGTGCTGACAAAGGCACTGCGCACGGTCTTTCCGCTGGCGGTGCTGGCGGGTATCTGCTATAACTTCTGTGTCTATTTTGCGGCGGAACCCCAGCTGATGGGGCAGAACCCCGCATTGTATGAAAATGTGAGCCGTCTGGTTCAATTCTGGCTGTAAAGGAAAAAGAGTATGGCTGATAAAAACATCTACACCGTCATCGTGGCCGATGATGAGGACGAGCTGCGCGAGGCCGTCTGCACCATGATCCCCTGGGAGGCGCTGGGCTTCCATCTGGTGGGCAGCGCCAGCAACGGGCTGGATGCGCTTGAGCTTGTCGAGCGGCTCGAGCCGGATCTGCTGCTGACTGACATTCGGATGCCCTTCATCTCGGGCATTGAGCTGGCCCGACAGGTGCGCGAGATCCGCCCTGCCATGCACATTGCCTTTTTGAGCGGCTATGATGACTTTGAGTACGCCAAACAGGCCATTCAGTACAATATCATCAGCTACATGCTCAAGCCGCTGACGATGGACGGTCTGGCCGCCGAGCTGAAGTCCATCCATGAGAAGATCGATGCCCGCTATGCCGGGCTGCGCCGGGCCGATGCATCGCACGCGGACCGGGCGGCATTTCTCATCCCGCTGGTGCTCGCACAGTACGACAATGCCCCTGCTGATCTGGAGGAACGGCTGCGCACCTCCGCCGCAGCCTGCGGCCTGCTACGCGGCACCGATGACCGCAGCACGCTGGTGGTGCTGGCGGCCTCGCTGGAGGGGGCGGCTGACTACGAGGCGGGCTTTACCCAGCTGGTGGAGCAGAGTGCAAACAAGTACCTGCGCCATTTTGTCTTTTACTGCTGCGGCCGCGCGGTGGCGGTGCTGCTGGGCAACCCCTCCGACTTTGAGGAGTATCTGCACATTCTGGCGGATGAGATCTGCCAGCTGGCAGACCGCGCGCTGGGCCGCACGGCCAATGTGGGTGTCAGCCGGGAGTTTGCACGCCTTAGTGAGCTGAACGATGCCTACCGTCAGGCTGTGGAGGCACTGCACACCGCCGCCGAGGGGGAGGGCGGCGTCAGCTTTACGGCGGACGCCCGCAAGACCGGCAGCCTTTGCGACCGTGCACTGGAGATCATCGACCAGCATTATATGGACGAGGATCTCTCGCTTGCATCCCTCTCCGCCATGCTGGATGTCAGCCCCAACCACCTGAGCGCCTGCATCAAAAAGTCGGAGGGGGAGACCTTCATCAACATTCTGGTGCGCCGCCGCATGGAGAAGGCGCAGGCACTGCTGCTGACCACCGACATGCAGATTCAGGAGATCGCCCGCTGCTGCGGCTATACCGACCAGCACTATTTCAGCTATTGCTTTAAAAAGTACAGCGGTACATCGCCGGTGGCATTACGCCGCGCCCGCGCTGCAGGGGAGGCCCGCACATGATGCGCCCGCCGCGCACCGCCCATCTGGCGGCAGCGCTGATCTCCGCTGTGGCTGTCATGGTGCTGACGCTCTGCACAACGCTCTTTCTGCGCAGCTACCGCAATGCGATTGTCGAGGCTGCCCGCACCAACAGCGCTCAGGCCGTCAGTCAGGTCGTGGGGGCAGTCGGCAATTATGTAAACACGATGGAGAGCGCAGTCACCATCGTTATGGGGCATCTGGACGATGCCGAGGAGCCCCGGGATGCGTTTCTGGGCGCGTTCCTGACGGCCCGGCCCGAGGTGGCCGCCATCACCGCCTACGATGCGGACGGCGCGCTGCTGAACTGCTGGGCGCAGGACGGCCGCACCCCGAAGGAGGCAATCCTGCGCAACCTTTCGTTTGATCTGACGACCGCCCGCCGTCTGAGTCAGGGCTATATCAGTACGCCCCATGTTGAGTCGATCTTTGCGGGGTATTATCCATGGGTCGTTTCCGTTGTCCGCACAGTGCCCGGCACCGCCGAAAAGCGCTGGCTGTCGCTGGACCTGAGTTTTACCGAGCTGGCCGCCACCATCAGCAATGTCGGCATCGGCCAGCACGGCTACTGCTACCTGATGGATGAGCGCGGCAATATGGTCTACCACCCGCAGCAGCAGCTTCTCTATGCGGGCTTGAAAAAGGAGGAGGCCGGCCGTCTGGCCTGCCTTGGTGACGGCACCTATGTGGAGGATACCGTCATCTACAGTGTCCAGCGCGTGCCGAACAGCCCATGGCGCGTTGTCGGCGTCAGCTACATTGATGAAACCGTCAACGAAAGCTTCTGGCAGATGGTGCGCATCGCCGTGGCAACGGCAGCGCTGATCTTTGTGGCGGCGCTGGTGGTGGGCTGGGTGCTGTCCCGTCTGCTGTCCCGCCCGCTCCAGCAGCTGGAGAACGCAATGGAGGCGTTTGAGCAGGACGCAGACCACTTTGTCTTTTGCGCGGTGCGCGGCACGCGGGAGGTGCAGAATCTTTCGGATTCCTTCGGCCACATGGTCGGACGTATCCAGCGGCTGATGACCACCGTGCGCGAGGAGGAGATCGTCCTGCGCAAGACCGAGCTGAAGGCGCTGCAGGCACAGATCAACCCGCATTTCCTCTACAATACGCTGGATTCCATCGCATGGATGTGCGAGCGCGGCAAAAATGCTGACGCTGTGCAGATGGTCCATGCGCTGGCAAGGCTTTTCCGCATCAGCATCAGCCGCGGCCATGAGCTGATCCCGATCGAGAAGGAGCTGCAGCACGCCGAGGCCTACCTGCAGATCCAGAAATACCGCTACAAAAACCAGTTTACCTATCATTTCACGGTGGATGAGGACTGCGTACACTGCCTGTGCAACAAGATCACCCTGCAGCCTATCATTGAAAACGCCATCGTCCATGGGCTGGATCTGATGGTGGACGATGGTCATATCGAGATCACGGTCAGGCCGGACGGGGACGACATTCTGCTGATCGTCAGCGATGACGGCATCGGCATGGAGCCAGAGCAGGTCGCGGCGCTTTTGCAGAATGAGCCGAGCGACCGCACCGGCATCGGCATCAAGAATGTCAATGACCGGCTGCGCATCTACTTCGGCCCCGGCTACGGGCTGTCCATCGAAAGCGCCCCCTATGCGGGCACGACCGTTACCATCCGCACCCCGCGCGTGCCGGAGGACAGGGAGGGCGAGTATGATAAAACGCATTAAAATGCTGCTGCCCGCCGTTCTGGCGGTGCTGCTGCTGGCAGGCTGCAATGTGCAGTCTGCGGCGGCCACCACCGCGCGGTACAGGGTGACGGTCGTTGCCAAATCCCGCGAGTCGGAATTCTGGAAGGCGGTGCTGTCCGGGGCCGAGGCCGCCGCGACCGAGTACAACATGCAGCTCACCGTCCTTGCCCCCGATAATGAGGAAAATTATGACGCCCAGAATCAGCTGATCGAAAAGGCGGTCGAGGACGGGGCGCAGGCCATCGTGTTTTCTGCCATCGACTACGAGGCCAACGCCGAGGCCATTGATGCGGCCGCCGCAGCGGGCGTGACGATCGTAGGGATCGACTCGGCCGTACATTCCGATCAGGTAGCGGCCTACATCGGATCCGACAACTACGGTGCCGGGCGGCTGGCGGCCCGCAGCGCACTGGAGGGCACGGAGGGAAAGCTCTGTGTGGGGCTGATCAACTATGAGGTCAACGGCGCCAACGGCCGCGACCGGGAGCAGGGCGCCCGCGACACCTTTGCGGACAGCGGCCGCGCCGAGGTCGTTACCTCGATGCAGACCCATCCGAATGCAGCCAGTGCGCACAGCGATGCCCTGCGGATGCTGCAGCAGCACCCCGAGATCAATGTGCTGGTGGCCTTCAACGAGGCCACCGCCGTGGGGGCCGTGCAGGCTGTGCAGGAAATGGGGCGGGTCGATGACCTTTGGCTGGTGGCGTTTGACTCCAATGTGCAGACGATCGATGCGCTGCAAAGCGGCGCAGTGGACGCCCTGATCGTGCAGAACACCTACAGTATGGGCTATTTCGGTGTGGAGAGCGCCTACAGGCTGCTGGCAGGGCAGGGCAGCAGTGTGGAAAAATCCAACATTACTGCCGTCCGGGTCATTACCCGGGATAATATGTTTGCCATAGATAAGCAAAAGGCGCTGTTCCCGTTCGGGTGAAATTTGTAGAGGCTTGGCCTCTTTGCGGGCGGATATGGAATCCGCCCCTACGGCACATCTCCCTCCCAGAGGGAGGGAAGGGTGTCAAACAACTCTTGTAGGGGCGAGCATTGCTCGCCCGTGCCCGTTTGTCTGTGAAAAACTCCCCGGAAAGCGCGTTACTGTGCCAAGTTGGCGGGCGACCAATGGTCGCCCCTACACATTTAACAGGCCGAGGATGTGATTCTTTGACAACCTGACCTCCCTCCCAGAGGGAGGTTTTTGTTTGCAAAAATCTTACAAAATAAAAACAACAGGAACCGTTTTGTCATTTTTTGTGGGCCTTCTGCACAAAAAAGGCAGGTTCGGATTGGGAAAAGTGCCCTAAACGGTGAAAATTTCCCCCTTTTGTCGGTGAAATTTCACCTTGTTTTTTGCCCTGCACCCGAGTATTATAATAACTGTCAACAGGGCACGCACCTCTACCGCGGCCCGAAAAAATCCACTGCAAAAAGAAGGAGAAACTTATCATGAAAAAGTTTGCTGCTCTGGCCGTTGCTGGCTGCATGGCCGTATCCCTCGCCGCTTGCGGCGGCTCCGCTTCCGCCCCCGCTTCCAGCGAGGCTGCCTCTACTGAGTCCGCCGCTACCTCTGCTGCCGAGAGCGCAGCTGAGAGCGTTACCGAGGCCACTCAGGGCGGTAAGGTCGGCGTCTGCATCTACAAGTTCGACGATGCTTTCATGACCACCTACCGTAATGCTCTGCAGGAGATCCTCGAGGGCAAGGGCTACGAGGTCACCATCGTTGACGGCAACAACGACCAGGCCAAGCAGAACGAGCAGATCAACACCTTCATCACGCAGGGTGTCGATGCGCTGATCATCAACCCCGTTATGACCTCCGCTGCCGACCAGATCATCTCCACCGTCAAGGGTGCCGATGTTCCCACTGTCCTGATCAACCGTGAGCCCACCGCCGATCAGATGTCCGCTTACGACAAGCTGGTCTATGTTGGCTGCGACGCTGCTCAGTCCGGCACCTTCCAGGGCGAGCTGATCCTCGACACTGAGAACAAGGGCGATATCAACGGCGACGGCAAGGTTTCCTACATCATGATTCAGGGCGACCCCGAGAATATCGATGCTCAGCTGCGTACCGAGTACTCCGTCAAGGCTCTGACCGATGCCGGCGTTGAGGTCGAGCAGCTCGACCTGCAGCGCGGTGACTGGGACCGTAACAAGGGCCAGGAAATCTGCCAGAACGACCTCGCCAAGTTCGGCGACCAGATCGAGGTTGTCTTCTGCAACAACGATGATATGGCTATCGGCGCTCTGCAGGCTATTCAGGCTGCCGGCCGTACCGTCAACAAGGACATCTACCTCGTTGGTGTTGACGCTCTGGACGCTGCTAAGAACGAAGTTGCCAACGGCAACATGACCGGCACTGTTCTGAACGATGCTAAGGGCCAGGCTACGCAGGCTGTTGCTTCCATGGAGGAGCTGCTGGGCGGCAAGACCTTCGAGGCTGGCAGCCAGAGCGTCTATGTTGACTACGTCAAGGTTACCCCTGACAACGTCAAGGACTTCCAGTAATTTGACGAAAGCCACAGCTTAAACCAGAACAATCGGGGTGCGTGTGCGCAGGCGCACGCACCCTTTTTTCATGAAAAGGTTACAAAAGATTAAAGGGGGCCAGCGAATTGTCAGAGTACCGCTTGGAGATGTGTGATGTCGTCAAGACGTTCCCCGGCGTCAAGGCACTGAATCACGCACAGCTGAAATTGAAACCCGGCACCGTCCATGCGCTGATGGGAGAGAACGGCGCGGGCAAGTCTACCTTGATGAAGTGCATGTTTGGTATCTACCACATGGACGAAGGCAAGGTCATTTATGAGGGACAGGAGGTCCAGATCAAGGGACCTCTGGATGCACTGAACCGCGGCATTGCGATGGTGCATCAGGAATTGCAGCCCATCCCGGAGCGTTCCATCGGCGAGAATATCTACGTCGGGCGCTACCCAACCAAGAAATACGGACCCGTCACCGTTATCGACCACGACAAGATGTACGAGGATGCGGCCAAGGTCCTGAAGGAAGTCCATCTGAATTATGATCCGCACGCAAAGCTCGGAACCTTGAGCGTCTCCCAGATGCAGTTGGTCGAAATTGCGAAAGCCGTCTCGGCAGACTGCAAGGTACTGATCCTCGACGAGCCGACCTCCTCGCTGACGGCGGCCGAGGTCGAGGCGTTGTTCACCATCGTGGACGAGCTGCGCGCCAAGGGCGTCTCCATCGTTTACATCAGCCACAAGATGGACGAAATTCTTCGCATCAGCGACGAAGTCACGATCATGCGTGACGGCCAGTACATCGGCACCTGGGAGGCCAAGGAGCTGACCACCGATATGATCATCACCAAGATGGTCGGCCGTGAGCTGTCGAACCTCTACCCGCCGCGCAGCAACACGCCCGGTGAGGTCGTCTTTGAGGTCAAGGATTTTACCTCTATCAATCCCAAGAGCTTCCGCCATGTCAACTTCAATGTCCGCAAGGGCGAGATCCTCGGCGTGGCCGGTCTGGTCGGCGCCCAGCGCACCGAATTGATGGAAGGATTGTTCGGTCTGCGCTGCCACACGTCGGGCACTATCACCTATAAGGGCAAGGAACTGACCATCAACCAGCCGCAGGACGCCATCAAAAACGGCATCGCCATGCTGACCGAGGACCGCCGCGCCACCGGTATTCTGGGTGTGCTTTCCATTGCGGATAACGTCTCCATTGCATCGCTGAACAAGTATCTGATCGGCGGCATCATGCTGGACGACAACAAAATCGAAAAGCTCGTGCAGGATAATGTCGCCAAGCTGTCCATCAAGACGCCGTCCTCCAAAACGCAGATTCAATCGCTGTCCGGCGGTAACCAGCAGAAGGTGCTGATTGCCCGCTGGCTGGCCAACGACCCCGATGTTTTCATCATGGACGAGCCGACCCGCGGCATCGACGTCGGTGCAAAGTATGAAATTTACTGCATCATCGCCGAGATGGCCAAACAGGGCAAGAGCATCATCATGATCTCCTCCGAAATGAGCGAGCTGATCGGCATGTCTGACCGCATCATGGTCATGTGCGATGGCCGCTGCACCGGCTTTATCGACGGTGATAAGGCGAATCAGGAGAACATCATGACGCTGGCTACCCAGTTTGAATAAGGAGGAGATCCGAAAATGGAGAAAAAATTCGACTTTAAAAAATTCCTGTCCAATAACGCGATCATTATTCTGATCATTTTGCTGGCCCTCTTCGTCGGCTGCACGACCCAGAACTTCTTTACCGAGAAAAACGGCAAAAACTTGCTGCTGAACGTCGCCCCGCGTTTCATCATCGCCTGCGGCGTTTCGGGATGCCTGATTACCAAGGGCACTGACCTGTCCGCCGGCCGTCAGGTCGGCTTGGCCGCCTGCTTCTCCGCCATGCTGCTGCAGAGCGTTGACTACTCTGCCCGCATGCTGCCCTGGCTGCCCGATATTCCGTGGCCCGTGGCCCTGCTGATCGTCATGGCGATCATGGCCTGCTTCGGTGCCATCAACGGCTGCATTATCGCATTCCTGAAGGTTCCTCCTTTCATCGCTACGCTGGGCATGCAGACCATCGTCTACGGCCTGTGCTCCGTCATCACCAACAACCAGCCCATGGGCGGTTACAAGCAGAGCTACCTGACCGTTGCCAGCGGCACGCTGGGCCCCATCCCGTTCCTGGCCATCTTTGCGCTGATCGTCGGCCTCTACTTCTGGTTCCTCTACAATAAGACCCGTCACGGCAAGTACATGTACGCCATCGGCGGCAACGAAAACGCCGCTCAGGTTGCCGGTGTCAACGTCACCGCGTCCCTGATCCGCATCTACATCCTGGCCTCCTGCATGTATGCTCTCGGCGGCTTCCTCGTCGGCGCAAAGGCCGGCGGCGCTTCCACCAACACCGGCAACGGCTATGAGCTGGAAGCTATCGCAGCCTGCACCATCGGCGGCGTTTCCACCAACGGCGGCGTCGGCAAGGTCTCCGGCGTTCTGGTCGGTGTTCTGGTCTTTGAAGTCTTGAAGATCTGCCTGCAGTTCCTCGGCGTTGACCCCGCCTACACCTACATTGCACAGGGCCTTGTCATCGTCATCGCCGTTGCCCTTGACCTGCGCAAGTATCTGGCAAAGAAGTAACCTATGGGCGAAGAAAAGACTACTCCCGAGACCGAAAAGAAACCCGACCGCCCCGACCGCAGCCAGCTGAATGCCTTTGAAAATTTCTACGAGAATTTCCGCAAGGTTCCGCTGAAATACATCGACATCTTTATCGGCGTCTGTGTTGCTGCTCTGGTCATCGTAGTGCTGGTCGGCATTCTCAAGAGTAAGGGGATACTGTAAAAAAGAAGCACCGTTCACGGAGAAAAATCTCTGTGAACGGTGCTTTTGTTTGTGCTTTAGCAGAGTTGTAGGGGCCGCACATGTGCGGCCCACAACCTTGCCTTTACAGCGCGGCGGCCTTCTAGCCGAGAGGCGGATATGGAATTTGCCCCTATTATTTTTTGATCGCCTTTTTCTTCTTTCGCACACTGTACCCAAAGCTGCCCAGCTTGCGGCCCAGCGCCAGATAATCGCCGTGGCTGTACACAATGAGCTTCGCCTTGTTCAGGCAGAGTTTGCCGCTCTCATCAAGCAGCCGCTCATCGACATCCACGGCCACACATTCGGCCAAAAACAGGTCGTGGCTGCCCAGCGGAATGACCTGTGTGACCTTGCACTCAAGGTTTACGGGGCTTTCCTCGACAAGCACGGTGCCGACCTTGGCGGCAGGCGCAGCGGTAAGGTGCATGGCGGCGAACTTATCCACATCGCGGCCGCTCTTGACGCCGCACCAGTCGATGGCCCGGACAAGACTCTCGGTGGGCAGGTTCACAACGAACTCGCCGCTCTCCTTAATTAAATGGTGGCTGTACCGCTCGGGCCGCACGCTGATGGACAGCATGGGCGGCTGGGTGCAGATTGTGCCTGTCCAGCCCACGGTGATCAAGTTCGGCTTTTCGGGGCTGCCGCAGCTGACCAGCACCGGCGGCTCCGGGTTCAGCAGGGTAGACCCCTTCCATACCTGACGGCTCATTGTGCGTCCTCCTTGATCTCGCCGAAATTCGGCGTTGCTTCGCTGATGATGTAGCGCGGGCGATGCTTTGTTTCCAGATAGATCTTGCCGATATACTCCCCGATGACACCCAGACAGATAAGCTGTACGCCCGATACAAAGCAGATGATGCTGGTCATAGACGCCCAGCCGGAGACGGTAAGCCCCAGCGCGGCCTCGATGACAGCCCACAGCACGCCGATGAAGCTGACCAATGCCACAAAAACGCCGAAGCCTGTAATGAAGCGGATCGGCTTTGTGGACAGGCTGGTGATGCCATCAAAGGCCAATGCCAGCATTTTGGAGAGCGGATAGTGGCTTTCGCCTGCAATGCGCTCGTGGCGTTCGTAGGTCACGCAGGTGGATTTAAAGCCGACCAGCGGCACCATGCCGCGCAAAAACAGGTTGACCTCCCGGAACTTGGCAAACTCCTCCAGCACGCGGCTGCTCAGCAGGCGATAGTCCGCATGGTTGAATACGACCTCGGCCCCCATGGCGTTCAGCAGCTTATAGAAGCTTTCGGCGGTAAAGCGCTTGAAAAAGGTGTCGGTGTCCCGTTTGCTGCGCACACCGTACACAACATCACAGCCGTCACGGTAGGCGTCCACCATGCCGTCCATGGCGTTGATGTCGTCCTGACCGTCACAGTCGATGGAGATGGTGATGTCGCAGCGGCTCTTGGCCTCCATCAGCCCGGCCAGCACGGCGTTCTGGTGGCCGCGGTTGCGGCTCTGGCAGATGCCGACATAGTGCGCATCGCGCGCGGCCAGCTCGTTGATGATCTCCCATGTGCGGTCCTTGGAGCCGTCATTTACAAACAGGACCCGGCTGTCAGGGCTGATCTTGCCTGCAGTGGTCAGATCGGTGAGCTTTTGCAGGAACATCGGCGCGGTGATGGGCAGAACCTCCTGCTCATTGTAGCAGGGGATGACGATATACAGGATGGGACAGGTGCGGTCATTCATAGCATAAAACCTCAGAATATAATGGTGGCAGGCAGCGGGGTCACGGGCAGGCGGCGCGCAGCCGCTCCGGGTCAGCCAGCTTAAAGCTGCCACGGAACAGCTCGATCAGCCCCTCCTCCTGCATACGGCTCAATTCGCGGGAGAGCGCGCTGCGGTCGCAGTTCAAAAAGGCGGCCAGCTCGGTGCGGCTCATGGCGGTGGTAAAGGTGTCGGCCCCGCAGCGCTCGCGCTGCTCCAGCAACCACATGCAGATGCGCCCGCGCAGGCTCCTGCAGCAGATCAGCTCCAACCGGCGGTCCAGCGCAAAATATTTGTCGCTGATGGTTTCAAGCCAGTTCTGCAGCAGCTTTAAATGCGCACTGTGCAGGGCTGCGCAGGGGCACAGCAGCGCCTCACAGGGCAGGTATAGGATCAGGCAGCGCTCGGCGGCAGAGACATTGACGGGGCTGCGGCTGCGCCCGCCGGCCAGTACATCGGCAAATACGCCGCCCGGCCCCATGTGGGCGATAACCACCGTGCCGCCGTCAGCCAGCGGCTTGCTGGCCGTGATGGCACCCTCCAGCACAAGGCCGAGCTCGTGGGTTTCGTACCCGGCCATCAGCAGCAGCTCGCCCTTGGCGTAGCGGCGCACCCGCGGGGCAAAGCAGGTCATCAGCGTGTCCAGTTCTGCATCGGACAGGCCGCGCAAAAGGCTGGTGCTGCGCATGATCTCATAGTAGGGTGTGTAGTCCATACGGCTCCTTGCGTGGGTTACAAAAGGGTTTCCTGTTGCCGGTGCAACAGACAATTCATTTGTATTATAGTATAGTAAGGCCGCAAAAGCAACAAGGAGGATAAGATTTTTATGAAACTGAAACGCGTTTTCGCCGCTGTGACGGCGTTTGCTATGTGTGCCGCTCTGGCAGGCTGCGGTGCGGAAGCGGCTGTGAGCGAGTCTGTTGCCGAATCCGCTGTGGAATCTGCCGTGGAGGCCGCACCGGAAACCGAGGAAACCGCCGATGCCGCCGCGACCGAAGCTGCCCTGCGCATCGCGGGCCTGAAAGGCCCCACAACGATGGGACTTGTCAACCTGATGAGCGATGAAGTCGCATCCAGCTATGATTTCACGATGTACGGTGCAGCCGATGAGATCGTTCCGCTGCTGGTCAAGGGGGAGCTGGATGCCGCCGCTGTGCCTGCCAACCTTGCCGCCACGCTGTACAACAAGACGAACGGCGCGGTGGAGGTTGCCTGCATCAACACGCTGGGCGTGCTCTACATTGTCGAGAACGGCGATACCGTCAACTCGGTCGGGGATCTCAAGGGGCAGACCATTGTCACGACCGGCAAGGGTGCCACCCCTGAGTATGTCCTGCGCTATGTCCTGAGCGAGAACGGCATCGACCCCGACAAGGATGTCACGCTGGAATACACCAGTGAGGCCACCGAGGCCCTGAGCAAGGTGCAGGCGGGTGAGGCGACCATCGCCATGCTGCCCCAGCCCTTTGTCACCAGTGCGCTGTCTCAGGTCGAGGGTCTGCGCGTTGCGTTGGATATGAACGAGGAATGGCAGAAGGTTGCCGGTTCCAAACTCGTTACCGGTGTTCTGGTCGTCCGTAAGGATGCTGTCGAGAATGACCCCGAAGCGTTTGCCGCTTTCATGGACGGCTATAAGGCCAGCGTTGAGGCCGCCAACAACGATGTCGAGGGTACGGCAGCCCTCTGCGAGCAGTATGGTGTTGTCGCCAAGGCTGCACTGGCCCAGAAGGCGCTGCCGCAGTGCAACATCGTCTTTGAAACGGGTGACGAGATGAAGAACGACCTTGCGACCTACTTCAATGTTCTGTATGCCGCCGACCCCGCCAGCGTGGGAGGCACCCTGCCGGCGGATGACTTCTACTATGTCGACTAAATTCCATTTGCATGCCCCCTGTGCGGGCGGATGCAAGCATCCGCCCCTACAGACGCCGTTATGGCAAAAAGCCGCCGCCATCCTCGCATGGGTTGCAATTTGGCAGCTTGCCGCTGCGGGTCTGGGGCATGGCGGGCTCTTTCTGGCCACGCCCTTGCAGACACTGGGGGCGCTGGCAGCACTGGCGCCTACCGCCGCGTTCTGGCAGCGCATCGTGTTCAGTGCGCTGCGCATATTGGCGGGCTTTCTGCTGGCAGCAGCGGGCGGCTTGCTGCTCGGTGCAGCAGGGGCACGCTGGCATTGGGTGCGGGTATTCATTGACCCTGCCATGCAGCTTATACGCGCCATGCCGGTGGCCAGCTTTGTCATTCTGGCACTGCTGTGGGTGCGCAGTGCGAATCTTTCCGTCATCGTCAGCTTTACCCATGTGCTGCCGGTGGTCTATGCGGGGGTGCTGGCCGGCATCGCCGACACAGACACGAAACTGCTGGAGATGGCACAGGTCTACCGCCTGCCGCTGTCTGCGCGGCTGCGGTATATCTGGCTGCCGGGCGTTTTCCCGTCCTTCTGTGAAAGCTGCATCGCTGCAATGGGCATGTGCTGGAAGAGCGGCGTCTCTGCCGAGGTCATCGGCCTGCCGGATCATTCGGTCGGCGATGCGCTCTACCGCGCCAAGATTACGCTGTCCACGCCGGACGTGTTCGCATGGACGCTGGTGATCGTGCTGCTGTCGGCGGCACTGTCTGCGGCGGCAGCCCGGCTGCTGCGCACGGCAAAAATGCGCCTCTGCGGGGAGGTACAGGCATGAGCATTGTGATACGGAACCTCTGCAAACGCTTTGGCGATACGCCTGTTCTGCAGGATTTTACATGGACGGTCGATGGCCCGGCAGTGCTGATGGGACGCTCCGGCTGCGGGAAAACAACGCTGCTGCGCATCCTGATGGGGCTGGAAGCACCGGATTCCGGCACTGTCACGGGCGTTGAGAGGCCCGCTGTCGTCTTTCAGGAGGACCGCCTCTGCCCGCAGCTGACCGCTGCTGCCAATCTAGTGCTGACCGGCCATGGGCTGACGCAGCAGGAGGCAGAGCGGGAGCTGCGCACACTCGGCTTTACCGATGCGGAGCTGGCACTGCCTGCGACGCGGCTCTCCGGCGGGCAAAAACGGCGCACTGCGCTGCTGCGGGCGCTGCTCTGCCGTGATGCACAAACGCTGCTGCTGGACGAGCCCTTCACCGGCATGGACGCCGAGCTTGTAGCCGATGCCGTCAACGCCACAAAGCGGTTGGCAGGGGCGCGCCCCACGATTCTCGTCACCCATGACCGTGCTGCTGCCGAGCTGCTCGGCTGGCCGGTAAAGGAAGTATAAAAAGCACGACCACGCGAAAAAATATCGCGTGGGCGTTTTTTATATCAACTCTGTCAGAATCGCGTTCTGCACGACCATCCCGGCGGGGGTCAGCCGGAAGCTGCTGCCCTCCCACACGGCGTAGCCGTGGGTGACGCACTGGCGCATAAATGCCTGCTGCGCGGCGGTGAAATGCCCGCCGCGCCGCGCATATTCTTCTAAATCCAGACCGCGGGTCAGCCGCAGCTGCATCAAAAGGTAATCCTCGGCAGTGCAGTCACCCTCGATTTCCTCATGGATCGTGCCGTCAATAAACCCCTGCACATCCCCGGGCCAGAACCGCCGCACATTATCCACGCAGCTGTGGGCTGCCGGGCCGATGCCGCGGTACGGCTCGCAGTTCCAGTACAGCAGGTTGTGCCGCCCTTCGTGCCCGGGGCGGGCAAAGTTGCTGATCTCGTACTGATGATAGCCTGCGGCCTCCAGCTGCCGCACGGCGTACAGGTAAAAATCTGCGGCGGCATCGGCATCGGGCAGGCCGGCGGGCGGGTTGCGGTAAAATGCCGTGCCCGGCTCTACTTTTAATAGGTAGGCGGAAATGTGGGTGCAGCCGCCGTTCTGCAGCAAGGCCAGTGTGCGGTCAAATTCGGCGTTTGTATACTGCGGCAGCGCCAGCATGATGTCCCCGCAAATATCGGGGAAACCGGCCTCCTGCGCCCATGCCAGCGCCCGGGCGGCCCCGGCAGCTGTGTGGGTGCGGCCCAGCCGCTGCAGCTGTGCGTCATCGGCGCTCTGCACGCCGAAGCTGATGCGGTTCACCCCGGCCTGCCGAAAGCCAACCAGTGTTTCGGGTGTCACCACATCGGGGTTGGCCTCCAGCGTGATCTCGGCACCGGGCAGGGGGTCAGCAGCCTGTATCAGGGTGCTGACCTGCCCCGCGGAAAGCAATGCAGGGGTGCCGCCGCCAAAGTACAGGGTGTCGGGCCGGCGGGTGTTTTTGGCAAGCTCCCGCAGCAGGGCGTCTACATACGCCTGCGGCACGCCGCGCGCCCCCGGTGCTGAGTAAAAATCACAGTATCGGCATTTTGACCGGCAGTAGGGAATATGAATGTAAATGCCAAACGGCTCGTTTCTGGACATAATGCACCTTTTGTATTATGGATTTCACAATTCTGTGATGATTTGCTATCAAAATACCTGTATAATACATCATAAAGAAAGGAGATTGCAACTATGAATCGCAATTATTCTACTATTTCTTATGCGGAAAGCCCGTTTGGGACCCTTTCCGAGTTTATGTCCAAGAGCTTCGGCTGGATGTTTGCGGGCCTGCTGGTCACCTTCGCGGTCGGCATCGGCGCGGTGATGACGGGGCTGATTTATCCGCTCATCAACTCCGGTCTGTTTATTCTGACCTCCATTGCTGAGTTGGTGCTGGTGTTTACGCTGTCTGCCCGGGTGCAGAAGCTGCAGCCCTCGACGGCCACGGGAATCTTCTTCGGCTATGCGGTGCTGAACGGTCTGAACCTGAGCGCAATTTTTCTGGTGTATGACTACGGCAGCCTGATCCTTGCGTTTCTGGTCGGCGCGGTATATTTCGGCGTCATGGCCGTGTACGGCAATGTCACCAACCGTGATCTGACCGGCTGGGGACCCAAGCTGATGGGCGGTCTGATCGCGCTGATCGTCTGCTCTCTGGTGGGCGGCCTGTTCGCAGCCTTCGGTATGAGCTTCGGCGTCATGGATCTGGTGCTCTGCGCGGTGGGACTGCTGATCTTCATGGGCCTGACTGCCTATGACACCCAGATGCTCAAATACTACTACTCTTATTTCGGCGGCGATGCGGCAATGCTGCATAAGGCCTCCATCATCGGCGCCCTGAATCTCTATCTGGACTTCATCAACATCTTCCTGTATATCCTGCGTATGCTGGGCCGCAGAAACAACGATTAAAAAAGTCAAAAGTTTTTTGCAAAAACCTGTTGACAATCCACGACAGCTTTGCTATAATAACAACCGTCGTCAGGAGCGAACAGCGCTGACGGCGGCCAGCATGGGGGATTAGCTCAGCTGGGAGAGCGCTTGCATGGCATGCAAGAGGTCACCGGTTCGATCCCGGTATTCTCCACCACAAAGACCCGACAGAGATTTCTGCCGGGTCTTTTTTGTTGCACATATCCGCTTGCGTGGGTGAAAACCGCGCCTACAGGAGAAATTTTCAAAAACCTCTTGCATTTTGTATCGGGGTGTGGTACTATACTAAAGCAATACACACGCATTGCGCTGTTTTTTTGTGCCTTTTTTGCGGTAAGACGCCAAAAGGTTAGAAAACAGAAACCCCGCAGTGCGGAGGGTAAAAACTAAATTTTTTGGAGGAAACAAACAATGGCAGTCGTATCTATGAAACAGCTTCTCGAGGCCGGTGTCCACTTCGGCCACCAGACCCGCCGCTGGAACCCCAAGATGGCTAAGTACATCTTCACCGAGCGCAATGGTATCTACATCATTGACCTGCAGAAGACCGTGAAGAAGCTCGATGAGGCTTACAACTTCGTCCGCGACACCGCTGCTCAGGGCGGCGAGATCCTGTTCGTCGGCACCAAGAAGCAGGCTCAGGAGTCCATCCGTGACGAGGCTACCCGCTGCGGCATGCACTATGTCAACGCTCGCTGGCTGGGCGGCATGATGACCAACTTCCGCACCATCCGTAAGCGCATCGACCGTATGGAGCAGCTCAAGACCATGCAGGAGGACGGCACGTTCGATCTGCTGCCCAAGAAGGAAGTTGTCAAGCTCGAGCTCGAGATGGCCAAGCTGGACAAGTACCTGGGCGGCGTCAAGAACATGAAGGCCCTGCCGAAGGCCATGTTCATCGTTGATCCTCACAAGGAGCGCATTGCTGTTTCTGAGGCCCGCAAGCTGAACATCCCCATTGTTGCTATCGTTGATACCAACTGCGATCCCGATGAGATCGACTACGTCATCCCCGGCAACGACGACGCTATCCGCGCTGTCAAGCTGATCTCCGGTGCCATGGCCAGCGCTGTGCTGGAGGGCAAGCAGGGCGTTCAGGACGCTCCCGCCGCCGAGACCAAAGAGGATTGATTTACTCCCTACAATTCAGAAAGGACATTGAGCACTATGGCTATTTCTGCAAAAGACGTTATGGAGCTGCGTAAGCAGACCGACTGCGGCATGATGGAGTGCAAGAAGGCACTGACTCAGGCTGACGGCGACTTCGAGAAGGCTATCGAGATCCTGCGCGAGCAGGGTCTGGCTGCTGCCAACAAGAAGGCTGGCCGCATCGCCGCCGAGGGCATGGTCTATGCCGTTTCCTTCGACAACTGCGCTGTTGTCGTTGAGGTCAACGCCGAGACCGACTTCGTCGCCAAGAACGACAAGTTTGTTGACTTCACCAAGAACCTGGCCAAGGTCGTTGCTGACGAGAACCCCGCCGATGTTGAGGCCCTGATGGCCTGCAAGATGGGTGACGGCACGGTTGACGATGCCCTGAAGGCTCTGATCCTCGTCATCAAGGAGAACATCAAGGTTCGCCGCTTTGCCCGCTATGAGGGCCACTGCGCTGCCTATGTCCATGGCGGCGGCACCCACGGCGTCATCGTCAAGTTCGAGACCTCTGACGACGTCGCTGCCAAGCCCGAGTTCGCTGCCTTCGGCAAGGACATCGCCATGCAGGTCGCTGCTGCTAACCCCAGCTACCTGAACGAGTCCGATGTGCCCGAGGACGTTCTGGCCAAGGAGAAGGAGATCGTTCTGGCTCAGATGGCCAACGATCCCAAGACTGCCAACAAGCCCGACGCTATCAAGGAGAAGATGGCCATCGGCAAGCTGGGCAAGTTCTACAAGGAAGCCTGCCTGGTCGATCAGGCCTTCATCAAGGACGGCGGCATGGACGTCAAGAAGTACGTTGCCGACACCGCGAAGGCTCTGGGCGGCGACATCAAGATCGCTTCCTTCACCCACTTCACCAAGGGCGAGGGCCTGGAGAAGCGCAACGAGGACTTCGCTGCTGAAGTTGCTGCTGCCATCAAGGGCTAATCTAACCGCATAATTTCGGCCGCCTGCGCGTTTGCGCGGGCGGTTTTTTGATTGGCGAGTGCCATGGAAAAGCGGCAAAATGCTTCACCACTGCCCATATTGCCTGATTTGGTGAAGGGTAAAGCATAAAAAATCCCCGGACCGTGATTGCAACGGTTCGGGGATTTTTATACATAATAAAAAGGGACAGGCAGCGAGTTACTGCTCGCGGAAGGTCAGCTGATCATCGGTCATGCTGTCAACGATCGCAAGGCTGGCCAGCTTGTAACCGGCGGCACGCAGCTCGGCACCACCCGGCTGGAAGCCCTTCTCAATGCAGATGCCGATGCCGCCCACGGTGGCGCCCGCTTGGGCGCAGACATCCAGCAAGCCCTTCATGGCCTTGCCGTTGGCAAGAAAGTCGTCCAGAATCAGCACCTTGTCAGCAGGGGAGAGGAACTTCTTGGCAAGGGTGATATCGTAATCACGGCCGTAGGTATAAGAATGTACGGTGGAAGTGTAAACATCGCCGTCGATGTTCTTGCTCTTGGCCTTCTTGGCAAAGACCACCGGCACATTGAAATGCCGGGCTGTCATGCAGGCGATGGCAATGCCGGATGCCTCAATGGTGAGGATCTTGTTGATGCCGTCGTTTTTGAAAATGCGATAGAACTCCTCACCGATCTTATCCAGCAATTCAACATCCAGCTGGTGGTTCAGAAAGCAGTCGACTTTGAGAACATTGCCGGGACGAACCTGTCCCTGCTCCATAATACGCTCCTCCAGAAGTTTCATCTGCGCTGATGCCCCTTTCACAAATCCGATTTTCATTCTATTATGACAAATTCTGCGGTGTTTTTCAAGTCTTTTACATAAAAAAGCTGCGCTAAAATGTCAATAGGTAAAGTTGATAATATTTTGTAATACAAATTTGTGAAAATCCCCCATAAAGGCGGGAATTTGACAGCGGAACACTGTTGAATTGCATTATTGCATTTTTGTGAACAAAAGATTATAATTTAGTCAATGAAACGGCAGGGGTTGTGCGAACCCATTACTGCCGCTTGCATATCAGGAGGGAATGTACATATGAAAAAACTCGTTAGCTCTGTGCTCGCAGCCTCTATGGTCATGAGTCTGGCCGCCTGCGGCTCCACCGCATCTACCGACAGCGCAGCAGATTCTTCCGCTGCCTCCGCTGCTTCTTCCGCCGCCACCACCGAGGCAGCAGGTGAGGGCTCCGGCGCTTATACCGGCACCCCCATCAAGATCGGCGGCATTGGCCCTGTTACCGGCGGCGCCGCCATCTACGGTCAGGCCGTTAAGAACGCCGAGGAGCTGGCCGTCAAGGAGATCAACGCCGCCAACGGCAGCGATGTCTTTGAGTGGAAGTTCGAGGACGATGAGCATGACGCCGAGAAGAGCGTCAACGCCTACAACACCCTGAAGGACTGGGGCCTGCAGGTTCTGGCCGGCCCTGTCACCACCACTCCGTCCATTGCCGTTGCCGCTGAGACCGCCAATGACAACCTGTTTATGATGACGCCTTCCGCTTCTGCGCCCGCTGTCATCGAGAGCGGCGACAATGTGTTCCAGATCTGCTTTACCGACCCCAACCAGGGCGTTGCCTCCGCAGATTATATCGCAGAAAACAAGCTCGGCACCAAGGTCGGCATCATCTATGACTCCTCCGATGCCTATTCTTCCGGTATTTATGAGAAGTTCAAGGCCGAGGCCGATGCCAAGGGGCTGGAGATCGTTGCCGCAGAGGCCTTCACCGCTGACAACAAGTCTGACCTGTCCACGCAGGTTGCCAAGTGCCAGCAGGCCGGTGCTGATCTCGTATTCCTGCCCATCTACTATCAGGAGGCTTCTCAGATCCTGATTGCCGCCAACAAGAGCGGCTATGCGCCTGTCTTCTTCGGCTGCGACGGTATGGACGGCATCCTGACCATTGAGGGCTTTGACACCTCTCTGGCCGAGGGTCTGATGCTCCTGACCCCGTTCGCTGCAGACGCACAGGATGAAAAGACGCAGGCCTTTGTCTCCGCTTACAAGGAGGCCTACGGTGACACCCCGAACCAGTTCGCTGCCGATGCTTACGATGTCGTCTACGCCATCTATCAGGCTGCGGTTGCCGGCGGCATCAACGGCGACATGGATGCCTCTGACGTCTGCGATGCTCTCAAGGCTCAGTTCACCAGCATGACCTTTGACGGTCTGACCGGCGATGGCATGACTTGGGATGCCTCCGGTGCGGTTTCCAAGGCTCCTAAGGCTGTTGTGATCAAGGACGGCGCTTACGCAGCTATGTAACCCGCTGCGGCACAGGTAAACCGATTATTTCGTTGCCAGGGGGGACTGCCGGACATAAGGTTCGGCAGCTTCCCTTTTTTATTATTACGGCATCAAGGATTTTCTGCAAAAACATTTGTTCCTTGAGGAAACACAACAAAAGCCATTGTTTTGGCGGTGGATTTGTGCTACTATGAACTCATATTTTCCTGTGCGCTTGCGGCAAACAACAATCGGCAGGGGAGAAAAATAGAGTGAGGTGTATTACGCAATGCAGTTTTTATCCTATCTGATCAACGGCATCAGTCTGGGCAGTGTCTACGCATTGATTGCACTGGGCTATACCATGGTCTACGGCATTGCCAAGATGTTGAACTTCGCACACGGCGATGTCATCATGATCGGCAGCTATGTTGTCTTTTTTGCCTTCGGCTCTGCAGGCATGAACCCGGTGCTGGCCATCGTCCTGTCGATGGTGGTCTGCACGCTGCTCGGCGTCACGGTGGAGCGCATCGCCTACCGCCCCCTGCGCGAGGCTCCGTCTCTGGCCGTCCTGATCACGGCAATCGGCGTCAGCTATCTGCTGCAGCAGGTGGCCCAGCTGGCATGGACCTCCAACCCCAAGAGCTTTACCTCCGTTGTCTCTGGTCTGAAGCCGATCAGCCTCTTTGACGGGCAGCTGACCATCTCGGTTGAAACGGTCGTGACGATCATTGCCTGCGTTGTCATCATGGCGGTGCTGATCTGGTTCGTCAACAACACCCCCGCCGGTCATGCCATGCTTGCCGTGTCCGAGGATCGCGGCGCGGCCCAACTGATGGGCGTCAATGTCAACGCAACGATCTCGCTGACCTTCGCCATCGGCTCTGCGCTGGCGGCTGTGGCCGGTGCGCTGCTCTGCTCCTCCTATCCGACGCTGCAGCCCACCACAGGTGCCATGCCCGGCATCAAGGCGTTCGTGGCGGCGGTTTTCGGCGGCATCGGCTCGATCCCGGGCGCGTTCCTGGGCGGCATCCTGCTGGGTATCATCGAGAACCTGAGCAAGGCCTATATCTCGACCCAGCTGTCCGATGCTATCGTTTTTCTGGTGCTGGTCGTGGTGCTGATCGTCAAGCCTACCGGCCTGCTGGGCAAGAAAGTCAATGTGAAGGTTTGAGGTGGCAGCTATGTTGAAAAATATGAAGAAGTCCACCAAGAGCAATCTCGTCACGCTGAGCATCGTGGTCGGATTTTATATCTTTATCCAGATTCTGGGCGGGGTGGGGCTGCTGACCAACTCCTTCTCCGGCCAGTTGGTGCCCATCTGTGCCTATGTCATTCTGGCGGTCTCGCTGAACCTGACTGTCGGCATCCTTGGTGAGCTGAGCCTCGGCCATGCGGGCTTCATGAGCGTGGGTGCCTTCTCCGGCACGCTGGTCTATGTGGTGCTGCACGAAACCGCACCGCAGCCGCTGGCAATGCTGCTGGCCTTCGTGGTCGGCGGTGTGGTGGCTGGTTTGTTCGGCTTCCTTGTCGGCATCCCCGTTCTGCGTCTGTCCGGCGACTATCTGGCCATCGTGACGCTGGCCTTCGGTGAGATCGTCAAGAATGTTATGAACGCCTGCTACCTTGGTCTGGATTCCCGCGGGCTTCACTTCTCACTCAAGGATTCTGCCTCACTGAACCTTGAGGCGGACGGCAAGGTCCTTATCAACGGCGCCATGGGCATTACCGGCATCAAAAAGGCATCCACCTTCACCATCGGCATCGTGCTGGTCATCATCACGCTGCTGGTCATCCTCAATCTCGTCAACTCTCGCGCGGGCCGTGCCATTACGGCCATCCGTGACAATGAGATCGCCGCCCGCTCGGTCGGCATCCCCATCACGAAGTACAAGCTCATGGCCTTTGTGACTTCCGCTGTCTTTGCAGGCGTGGCGGGCGTTTTGTACGCGCTGAACTATTCCTCGCTGGTCGCAAAAAAGTTCGATTACAACACCTCCATCCTGATTCTGGTGTTTGTCGTTCTGGGCGGCATCGGCAGTCTGCGCGGCTCGGTCATTGCGGCCACAGTGCTGACGGTTCTGCCGGAGCTGCTGCGCAGCATGAACGATTACCGGATGCTGATTTATGCAATCGTGCTGATCGTTGTGATGATCTTTAACCAGAGTCCGCAGATGATCGCTCTGCGCAAGCGGCTGACGGCGCGCTTCCGCAAGGAAGGCACGGACACAAAAGCAGCAAAAGAGAAAAAGGGGGTGGCGTAAATGGCACTGCTGGAAGTCAGTAACCTGGGTATTGCGTTCGGCGGCCTGCAGGCCGTTGCGCAGCTTGACCTCTCGATTGAAAAGGGCCACCTGTACGGCCTGATTGGCCCCAACGGCGCGGGCAAAACCACGGTCTTTAATATGCTGACCGGCGTTTACAAGCCCACTGAGGGCAACATCATTCTGGACGGCAAGGACATCACCGGCCAGAACCCCGAGCTTATCAGCAAGTCCGGCATTGCCCGCACCTTCCAGAATATCCGTCTGTTCAATGAGATGACGGTGCTGGACAATGTCAAGGTCGGTTTGCACAACCAGATCAAATACGGTATGTGGACCGGTATCCTGCGCCTGCCCGCCTACAAGGAAAAAGAGCATGAGATGAACCGTGAGGCCATGAAGCTGCTCAAGATCTTTAACCTTGACAGGGAGGCACATTACAAGGCCAGCCAGCTGCCCTACGGCAAGCAGCGCAAGCTGGAGATTGCCCGCGCACTGGCCACAAACCCGAAGCTGCTGCTGCTGGACGAGCCGGCCGCCGGCATGAACCCCAACGAGACCGAGGAGCTGATGCACACCATCCACAGCGTGCGCGACCAGTTCGGCGTTGCCATCCTGCTCATCGAGCATGATATGAACTTTGTCATGGGCATCTGCGAGGAGATCACTGTGCTGGATTACGGCCGTGTGATCGCCCGCGGTGACGGCAAGGCCATCCGCAACAACCCGAAGGTCATTGCGGCATATCTGGGAGGTGACTGACGATGGGCGAGATGCTTTCTGTCAAAAATATCAATGTTTACTACGGCTCGATCCACGCCATCAAGGATGTGTCCTTCCATGTCAATGAGGGCGAGATCGTCACCCTGATCGGTGCCAACGGCGCCGGCAAGACAACCACGATGCACGCAATCAGCGGCCTGCTGAAGCTGCAGAGCGGTGAGATCGACTATTGCGGCCAGACCATCAGCAAGATGGAGGCGCACAAGATCATCCGCCTGGGCTTGGCACAGGTGCCGGAGGGCCGCCGTGTGTTCAGCGGCCTGACCGTGCAGCAGAACCTGCAGATGGGTGCCTACACCCGCCGTGACGGCAAGGAGGCCATCCAGAACGATTTCGACATGGTGTTTGACCTGCTGCCGCGCCTGAAGGAGCGCCGCAACCAGCCCGCCGGTACGCTTTCCGGCGGTGAGCAGCAGATGCTGGCCATGGGCCGCGCTCTGATGTGCAAGCCGAAGATGCTGTTGCTGGATGAGCCGTCCATGGGTCTGTCTCCGCTGCTGGTCAAGGAGATCTTCAAGATCATCCGTCAGGTCAACCGCAACGGTGTGACCGTGCTGCTGGTCGAGCAGAACGCCAAGATGGCGCTGGAGATCGCCAACCGCGCCTATGTTCTGGAAACCGGCACCATCAAGATGGAGGGCGAAGCCACCGAGCTTGCCAACAACATCGAGGTCCGCAAAGCATATCTGGGCTGCGAATAAGTGCATACTAAAAAATCCTGTGTCCGCAAAAGGGCACAGGATTTTTTGCTATAAAGCCTCCCTTGTAGGGGCGAGTATTGCTCGCCCGCAGGGAAGCCGCACACACGTAGGGGCGGATTCCATATCCGCCCGGGCACATTGCGGCAGGAACTCAGTATTCCTTCCGCTTATAAATCCCCACACATACCTTATAGCTCACAAAATACACCGCCAGCAGCCCCACAAACGCTGCAACCAGCCCCGTCAGCAGCACTTCGTCGGAGGCATTGAACAGCTGCATCAAATCGGGCGAGACGGAAGCGACCAGCCCAATACAACCGCCGAGCACACCGAGGATCAGAAACAACCAGCTGCGGGCCTTGACACTGTTGAACCGATAGGACAGCGGCAGCAAAAGCGCGACCAACAGCAGCGCCATGCTGCCGCAGGCCAGCAGGGTTGCCAGACACTCGAGGGGCGGTACCTTATACACAGTGTGCCGGAACAGCAGGGGCGGCAGCACATTGTTCAGCGCCACGATCAGCACCGTACACACTGTGCCCAGCGCCAGCCCGCACAGCCCAAACAGGTATTTGCTGCCCACAAGCTGCGCGGGTGTTACGGGCAGCGTGCGGGCGTAGATGTCCCAATGGGAGTTCTCGTCAAACGAAATCGTGGAGGTGATCAGAATGGAAAATACAACGAGCAATGCATAGGCCATCCCGGTCTGCCCGGTCAGAATGCTGATGCCGCCGTAGAGGAACGCGATAAAAAATACAGACTGTTTGTAGGAACTTATCAGAGTGGCCCATTCTTTATACAAAAGCCCTTTCATTGTGCATCCCTCCCGCTGTAAAACCGCATAATATCATCGAGCCTTGCCGCGTCGCAGACGGCCTCCGGCAGAAGCTCCTGCACGGTGCGCCGTTCCCTGACCAGACTTTCACACCCATAGGCCCCGCGCATGGTGAACACCACCAGCCCGGCTGGCAGGGAAGTCAGTACATCCTCGCCGCAGCGCAGCACGCCGTAGCTTTGCAGCAGCTCGTCCTTGTTCTCGTGGAACAGCAGCTGCCCCTTGTGCAGGTAGGCGATAGAATCTGCTACCTGTTCCAAATCGGCCGTGATATGGCTGCTCATGATGATGCTGTGCCGCTCATCCTGAATGAACTCCAGAAACAGATCCATCAGCTCACCGCGCACCACCGGGTCAAGACCGGCGGTGGCCTCGTCCAGCACCAGCAGCTCGGGGTCATGGGCCAGCGCCGCAGCCAGGCTCAGTTTTAACCGCATGCCGCGGCTGTACTCTTTGAGCTTCTTGCCTGCGTCCAGACCAAAGCGGCGCAGATAGGCGGAAAAGCTGTCCGTATTCCACCGCGCACCGTACATTCCGGCCAGACTGCGCGCGACCTGCGCGGCGTTGAAGCTCCCGTAGAAAAAGGCATCCTCAAACACAACGCCAATCTTAGCGCGAGTGGCGGCATCGGCAGGGGAGCCGCCCAGCAGGTCAACCGTGCCGTCATCCGCCCGGTTGACGCCGCAGAGGATTTTCAAAAGTGTCGTCTTGCCTGCGCCGTTCTCGCCGATCAGCCCGACGATGCTGCCCGCGGGCACGGTCATATCAACCGGTCCAAGGGTAAAGTCTTTGTACTGCTTCGTGATGCCGCGCAGTGCGGCGGCGTTTGCTGCCATAGGTCAGCCCTCCCACAAAAGGCGCAGCGTCTCTGCAACCTCATCGTAGCCGATACCGCCCAGCCGCGCGGCGTCCACCGCGCCTTGCAGGCAGTCCTCGACTTTTTTTAAGTGTTCTTCGCGCAGCAGGGCGGGATTTTGCTCGGCGACAAAGCTGCCCCGGCCCGGCTGGGTCAGGATAAAGCCGTCGCGCTCCAAATCCTCATACGCGCGCTTTGTCGTGATGACGCTGATGCGCAGCTCCTTCGCCAGCAGGCGGATGCTGGGCAGCGCGTCCCCGGGACGCAGCGCACCGGACAGGATCTGCTGCTTGATCTGCCGCGTGATCTGCGCGTAGATCGGCTCCTGCCCGGAATTGGAAAGATAAATCTGCATGGTAGGAAGCTCCTTTATCTCGAACTGTACATATTCGATATTTACAGTATATACACACTATACACAGCTGTCAAGGGGGATGGCACAAAAAAATCCCCTGCACCCGTATGGGTGCAGGGGCAAAAGGCTTCCCCAGAGGGGGAAGCTGTCACCGCAGGTGACTGATGAGGGGTGGACTTGCCGTTACGACCCATTTATGGGTAATAGTGATAACGCCGCCCCTCATCCGGCGCTTCGCGCCACCTTCCCCCTGTGGGGGAAGGCATTACAGCAGCGCTGCCGGCGGTCTGTCATCCTCACTGCCGGGCTGGGTCAGCATATCCATCAGCTTGGGGTAGATGTCGCTGCCGTGGGCGATAAAGTTGTTTTTGATCATCTCGGCGGTCAGCTTGTCGGGCATGGCCAGCTCCATGCGGAACACATCGCTGCCCATATCGCCGATGGAGCAGACAACGCTGAACTTGCCGTCCGTTTCCTGCACAACGGCGCGGTTGGAGGCGGCGCGGTGGTTCCAGCTGCGGATCTGCATAACAGCGCGGATGGCACTCTCCCGCACGGTGCGGGGCAGGTCGTAGGCCAGTGTGTCGGCCACGGTCGCGCCCTTGCGGGTGATGGTATACCGGCCCTCGCTGTCCACGGTGACAAGCTTCTGCTTTTCCACCTCGGCAAGCGCATCGGCAAACTCAAAATAGTTGACAAGCTGCTCCTGCAAAAGCGCGCCCTGCAGGGTTTCGTGCTTTACCGGGCCTGCCACTTTGACAAGGTAGCAGAGCAACATACGGATCTGCGTGTCGTCTGTAAGGCCGCCGGGGCGCACACCGGCGGTAAATGCTTCTGCCATCGGGATCACTTCCTCAAGAAATTTTCGTTTACCAATATTATACACGCCCGGCCGAGCTGTGGCAAGATGCGAAAAAGCCAAAGTGACAAAAATCGGACAGTTAAAAGACCGTTTCGATCTGCTTGCGGCTCTGCGGGGTCGAGTAGGTCCACCGCTTGAGCCGCCCGCGCGTCACAAAATAGTGCGGCTCAAACCGCAGGGGCTGGTTCAGGTTTTTATTTACAACCACAAGCTTGATCTTCATCTTGTCCGGCAAAATGTTCTTGATGTACACGCTCACGGCCTGCCCGGGGCGCAGGGTGGAATCTGCCTCAGCCAGACCGGCAAGGTTCGGCGCTATCTCGATAAAAACACCGTAATCCTCAACGCTGCGCACAATGCCGACAACGGTCTCCCCGGCGGCAAAGCAGGCGGCGTTCTCGCTCCAGGTGCCCAAAAGCTCCCGCAGGGTCAGGACGATGCGCCCCTGTGCATCGCGGTTCTTAATGGCGCACAAAAGCTGCTGGCCCACCTGCACTCTGTCAGCGGGGGAGGCAATGCGGCTGACCGACAGGCAGTCGATGGGCAGGAGCGCTGCAATGCCGCAGCCGATGTCGCAGAACGCCCCGAAGTTTTCGATGTGGGTCACGGTGCAGGGAATGACGCTGCCCGCCTCCAGCGTGTCAAGGTACTGCGCGCGACAGCGGCGCTGTGCCTCCGCGCGGGAGAGTAAGTAATATTCCTCCCCGTTCTCGTCAAACTCGGTTCCCATGATGACAAAGCAGGTCGGGCGGCCTACCCGGGTCAGCACGGCAATGTCCTTGACCGTCTCGCCGGGCGCAGCGTCTACACAGTCGGCAAAGGGCATGATGCCCCGCATGCCGCCCAGTTCAAACCGCAGGCGGCGGTCGGTATCGTAGGCAAGGGCGGTGCTTTGCAGCACTTCGCCGTTCGCCATGCAGCGGCTCAGCTCCTCCCGGCTCAGATGGTTCGCATTGCGGCAAAGACCTTCGGCTCGATATTCCAACATTTTCGGTTCCTCATTTCTTGTGTATTTTGTGGTGGCTTAGTAAACTTTTATGCGGGATGTTTGCAAAACAATACCGGCTGTACTATAATAGACATGATATTCTGAAAAGAAAGGCGGTGTGCCGTATGGACATACAGGTCGGGGATGTGATCCAGACCAAGAAACCGCACCCCTGCGGTGCGAACCGTTTCGATGTGCTGCGCGTAGGCATGGATTTTAAAATCAAATGTCAGGGCTGCGGGCATGAGATCATGCTGCCGCGTGCCAAGATCGAGCGCAACATCAAAAAAGTTCTGCGCGCGGGGGAGCAGTAGCGGGCTTTGCACAATGTATTGGCAACCATTTCGGGCGGATATGGAATCCGCCCCTACAAAATGACCTTGTGCAAAGGAGAACCTATGCAGAACTTTACCGAGCTTTACGAGGTCGAGCGCCGCTATGAGGAGCTGGCCCACAAGATGTCCACGCCTGATGCGGCGGCCGACGCCGAGGCGTATGCGCAGATGATGCGTGACTACAAAGAACTTACCCCCTTGATCGAAGAATACCGCCGCTATACCGACCTGCAGCAGCAGGAGCAGGACGCGAAGGAACTGCTTGCTGTGGAGTCGGACCCGGCGTTTGCTGCTATGGTACAGCAGGAGCTTTGCGAAATTGGCCGGAATCTGGCGCAGAGCGAGGAGAATCTGCGCCTGTTGCTGATCCCCAAGGACGCAGATGACGAAAAAAGCGTTATTCTGGAGATCCGTGCCGGTGCAGGCGGCGAGGAGGCCGCCCTGTTTGCCCACAGCCTGTGGCGTATGTACACGATGTACGCTGCCAGACGCGGCTGGCAGTGCAGCACCATCAGCGCCAACGAGACAGAGCTCGGCGGCGTGAAGGAGATCGTATTCTCAGTGGAAGGCCCCGGCGTATACAGCCGCCTGAAATTTGAGAGCGGTGTTCACCGCGTGCAGCGCGTGCCGGAGACCGAGACGCAGGGGCGTATCCACACCTCGACCGTGACGGTGGCTGTCATGCCGGAGGCTGAAGAGGTCGAGCTGGAAATTGACCCGAAGGATCTGCGCATCGACACCTTCCGTTCCTCCGGCGCGGGCGGACAGCACATCAACAAGACCTCATCCGCCATCCGGGTGACCCATCTGCCCACCGGTATGGTCGTGGAATGTCAGGACCAGCGCAGCCAGCGGGAAAATAAGGAGCAGGCGCTCAAGGTGCTGCGCAGCCGTCTGCTGCAGCAAAAGCAGGACGCCTACGATGAGGCCTACAACGCCCAGCGCCAAAGTCAGGTGGGCAGCGGTGACCGCAGTGAAAAGATCCGCACCTACAACTTCCCGCAGGACCGGGTGACGGACCACCGCATTGGTTTAACATTGCGCAACCTGCAGGGCGTGCTGGACGGCGATCTGGACCGCGTGGTCGAGCCGCTGATTCTGGCCGACCGGGAAGAAAAGCTGAAACAGAGCAGCACAGAAGAAGGAAAGTAATATGAAAACACAGGTTTTGCCCATTACGCCAGAGAGCATCGCGCTGGCCGCCAAGCTGCTGCAGCAGGGCGAGCTGGTGGCGCTGCCCACCGAGACAGTCTACGGCATTGCTGCCGATGCCCGCAACGGCGAGGCGGTCAAGAAAATTTTTGACGCGAAGGGCCGCCCGCAGGATAACCCCCTGATCGTGCATATCTGCGGCATGGAGATGCTGCGGGGCATCGTGTCCGAGGTGCCGGAGCGCGCCAAAAAGCTGGCGGCGGCGTTCTGGCCCGGCCCGCTGACGATGGTCATGCCCCGCGGCGAGGAGGTCAGTGCAGTTACCTGCGCAGGGCTGGATACCGTGGGCGTGCGGATGCCGTCCCACCCGGTCGTGCAGCAGGTCATACGGGAGAGCGGCGTGGCCTTTGCAGCCCCGTCGGCCAACCTTTCCGGCAAGCCCAGCCCCACGAACGCCCCCGACACACTGGCCGATATGGACGGCCGCCTGCCGCTGATACTGGACGGCGGCGAATGCACTGTCGGCGTGGAGTCCACCGTTGTGGCGGTCACGGGGGAGCATCCGATGCTGCTGCGCCCCGGCTATGTCACCAAGGAGCAGATGGAGGCTGTCCTCGGCGAGGAAGTCCTCGTCAGCCCGGCCATCCTTGAAAAGCTCAAGGATGGCGAGGTCGCGCGCTCTCCGGGCATGAAGTACAAGCACTATGCCCCCAAGGCGCAGGTGACGATCCTGCGCGGTGACTTCGCACGCTACAGAGCCTATGTGGAGCAGCACGCCGCCCCCGGCGTATGGGCACTCTGCTTTGACGGGGAGGGCGCACAGCTGCCGGTGCCGTTCATCGAGTACGGCAAAAACCACGACGGTGTGACCCAGGCGCACCATCTGTTCACGGCGCTGCGCGATTTGGATAAACACGGCGCACAGGTCGTCTACGCCCGCTGCCCTGAGCAGGACGGCGTTTCGATGGCCGTCTACAACCGCCTGATCCGCGCGGCGGCTTTCCGGGTGGTCACGCTATGAGGGTGGTAGGCATCACGGGGCGGTCCGGCTGCGGCAAATCCAGTGCGACAAATTTCTTGCGGGAGCAGGGGTATCCTTGTATTGATGCAGATCTGGTCGCGCGGGAGGTGCTGCTGCCCGGTTCGGCCTGTATCCCGCAGCTGCAAGCAGCGTTCGGGACGGATATAGCCGATGAAAACGGTGAAGTCCGCCGCCGCCTGCTGGCGGATCGTGCGTTTGCCACGCCGGAGGGAACAGCCGCATTGACCGCCATCACCCAGCCGGAGATCCTGCGCCGTATTGATGCTGCGCTGGCGGACGCCGAGCGGGCAGGGGCGAAGATTGCCTTTGTGGACGGTGCAGTCATTGTCGGCACGCCGTTTGAACAGCGCTGCGACGCACTGATTCTTGTCACGGCACCCTATGACACCAGTGTGGCGCGCATCTGCGCGCGGGACGGCATCGCACCGGAGATGGCCCGGCGCCGTTTGGATGCGCAGATGCCGCTTGAGCGTCTGCGCGCAGCTGCCACCGCCGAGCTTGTCAATGACGGCACACCGGAGCAGCTGCGCCGGAAACTGCAATCTATCTTGCATGGATTGGAGAAGGAGGAACATGCCTAGACAGAGCAAAAAACAAAAACGGTCTGTATGGGTGCCGGTGACGGCTGTCCTGCTGGCGCTGGCCTTGGCGGGTACGGTCCTGTTTTCCGCCTTTCGGGAGAAGATAGACCGCTGGGAATACCCGCAGCGCTATGAGGCGTATGTTGAGTATTACGCCGGGAAATACGGCATAGATCCGATGATCCTGTACGCCTTCATTCGCACCGAGAGCAACTTTGACCCGGCGGTCGATTCCGATGCCGGGGCCAGAGGGCTGATGCAGATTACCGAGGTCACCTTTGACTGGATCAAGACCAAGATCGCCCCGACAGAGGCCTTGACTTTTGATGACCTCTACGACCCGGAAACAAATATCCGGTTCGGTACTTATTTTGTCAGCTATTGCCTGAAGCGGTATGACAATCATCTGGCTACAGCGGCAGCGGCCTATCATAACGGTGTGGGCGCTGTGGACACCCTGCTGGCCGAGGCGCAGTATTCGTCAGACGGCATCACGCTGGACCGGTATCCATACCCGCAGATGCGGCAATATGTAAAGAAAATCACCGAGAGCTATCAACGCTACTCGGAGATATATCAGGCAACACCGCACAATTCCCGCCTGACGGCTTAAGCACCGCTCCGGCAGCTGCGGTACGGCATCTGCGTTGCCAAAATGCTCGATAATACACAAAGTATTATCTGCGCTTTTGGCTTAGCAGCTGCCGCACCTCGCTCGCCGTATCGGCACTTAGAATTATGCGGTATTGCCATAAGCAAGAAAGGAAATTCAAGATGAAAACCACTGAGGAACTCAAAAAACTGCTCTATAAAAACGAGACTGTAGCGGATGCTGCTCCCGATGCCATCGCAGCTGCGCAGGACTTCTGCGAGGGGTATAAGGCCTTTCTGGACAATGCCAAGACGGAGCGCGAGGCCACCGCTTACAGTGAAAAGCTGCTGCTGGCTGCCGGCTACCAGAAATTTGTGCCCGGCACGAACTATGCCCCCGGCACCAAGGTCTACACCATCAACCGTGAAAAGTGCGTGCTGGCTGCGACCATCGGCACCAAGAGTCTGGAGCAGGGCTTCCATCTGAACATTGCGCACATCGACTCTCCGCGTCTGGATCTGCGCCCTGTGCCGGTGTTTGAAAAGTCCGGCATCGGCTACCTGCGCACCCACTATTACGGCGGCGTGCGCAAATACCAGTGGCCTACCATCCCGCTGGCCCTGCACGGCGTCATCTACCGCGCCGACGGCACCCGCGTGGAGGTCTGCATCGGTGAGAAGGACGAAGATCCGGTTTTCTGCATTTCCGACCTGCTGCCGCATCTGGGCGCAAAGCAGAGCGCCAAGACACTGGCTGAGGGCATCACCGCAGAGGATCTGAATGTCATCATCGCGTCCCTGCCGATCGAGGACAAGGACGCTGAGCAGCGCGTTAAGCTGAATGTGCTGGGTATGCTCAACGAGACTTACGGCATCACCGAGCGGGACTTCACCCGCGCCGAGATCGAGATCGTGCCCGCCTACAAGGCCCGCGACATCGGTCTGGACCGCGCCATGATCGGCGCCTACGGCCACGATGACCGTGTGGATGCCTACCCGGCCCTGATGGCTGAGATCGGCATCCAAAACCCCGCCTACACCTCCGTCTGCGTCCTGACCGATAAGGAGGAGACCGGCTCCGATGGTGTCACCGGCCTGAACAGCATGTACACCTTCCACTTCCTGCAGCAGCTCTGCGCTGCACAGGGCGCGGACTACATCACCGCCTGCAAGGCTGCCAAGTGCCTGTCCGCCGATGTGACGGCCGCTTATGATCCGACCTTTGCCGATGCGTTTGAGCCTGACAACGGCACCTACACGGGCAGCGGCGTGGCAATCTATAAGTACACCGGCTCCCGCGGCAAGTCCGGCACCAGTGATGCCTCTGCCGAGCTGGTCAGCTACCTGACCCGCCTGATGGACAACAACGGTGTTGTCTGGCAGATCGGCGAGATGGGCAAGCTGGATCTGGGCGGCGGCGGCACGGTGGCCAAGTATGTTGCCAATCAGGACATCGACACCATTGATGTCGGCGTGCCGGTCCTGTCGATGCATTCCCCGTTTGAGATCGTCTCCAAGGCGGATGTCTACATGGCATACCGGACCTTCAAGGCCTTCTGCGAGGATGCCGAGTAAGCACTTTTATATTTGGGGGCAGGACAGCAATAATTTTTGCAGCAGGGTATTGACTTATCTTGAAAATTCTGTATAATATTATTGTTGTCTTGCGTGCTGGTGTGGCTCAGTTGGTAGAGCAGCTGATTCGTAATCAGCAGGTCGCCAGTTCAAGTCTGGCTACCAGCTCCAAGCGTAAAGCCCCGATACATCGTTGAAAATACGATGCGTCGGGGCTTTCTTTTTGCCTATATTCAAGTTGCTTTTGACGCGAATGGTCATAATTTGGGCATAAATCTTTTTGAAACTGCGCTTTCAGCCGATTTCTTGCCGTTGTTTGATTCTTTCAAAAACATTGCCCAGCGCATCCGCTGCCGCTGCATCGGACGAACGAATTGCAGCAGCATAAATATTTACCGTTGTGGATGTTTGTGCATGCCCCAGGCGGCCCGCAACTGTAGTAACGGGAACATGGGCGGCAATCAACAGCGCTGCATTGGAGTGGCGCAAACTATGGAACCGGCACGGCGGCAGACCATGCTCCCGCAAAAACACCGGGAACCACGAAGAAACTTTGTTGGGATCAAACGGCTTGCCGTCGGGTTTGGTAAACAACAGGTCATTTCTGACGCGCTTGCCGCCCTCTATGGTAACTTCCCGCTGCCAGTATGTACCGACTTTTAGCCGTTCCCGCATCTGCCATTGCTTATAGTCTTTCAATAATGCTATACAGTCGTCGCTTAGCTTTATGCAGCGGCGGCTCTTTTTGGTTTTCGGCAAATCAAACACGGGGCCTTTATGCGCAATGAACGACAAATTTCGATTGATAGCCATGACACCCGCGTCAAGGTCGATGTCTGCCCAACGCAGGCCACAGATTTCGCCCCGCCTGGCTCCTGTGAACAAAGCAAGCTGCACGATCACAGAAAGCTGTGTTGACGCGTCTGGTAAGGCTTCTAGCAAAGAGGCAATCTGACCTTCATCCAAAAATTCAACATCGGTTTCGTCCAGCTTTGGTGGCGTGACTCGTTCGCATGGGTTGCTGTCCATCAGCTGCCAACGAACGGCGGTGCTGAACATGGACGACAGCATTAAATGATAATGCCGCTGGCTCCTGGCACTCAAAGTATCTGCGCTGGTACAGGTAAAGGCCTTTGTGAAAGCCCATCCGGCGGCAGCGGCTATCTTTTCGGCTGAACGCTTAGAGATGTTACGCCCGCACATTGCTTCCGTAAGTGTGCGCTGTGATACATTAGCGGCTTGCAGCAGGGCCAACCGTGTGCCTTTTGGGAAAGCCGTAATAAATGCAGACCGAGCCTTATATTTTCCATCTTCGCGGATTCCGGGCTGCGCCAGCTGGTTGTAAAATTCCTGGATATGGCCGGGCCGGAGGTTTGCCAGCTTAATATGCCCGATGGCAGCAGAGACACGCGGCAGCATCTTTTGATAGTCGGATACAGTGTGTGGCTTTAACTGCTTTTCACAGTAAGTTTTCATCCAGCGTTCAGCAAGACCGTCAACCGTTAAATCATTGGCAACAAACAATCCCTCTTGAACGCGTCGCTCAAAGTCATCGGCAAACTCTTGCACGGCTTTTGCTTCTTTCCGTGCACTTAGTTTTGGCGGCGGTGTGAATGTGGCCGAGCGGTAGATATACCGCCCATCAGCCCCTACCCCGGCGGACACTCGAACGCGGTAGGATGCAGAACCGTCTTTATTTTTTAACTTGGTTATGCTCGCCATCGTTTTGCCCCTCCCGAGTATAAAATTCTAGGGATGCATTTTTTAATTCTTCTAGCAATGGATCTCCACAGATTCTTTGGTATTCCTTTTCTTTATCATGAAAAATACCATCTACAAATGAGCTAAAATACTTTTGGGCTTCATAGCATGACATTTTATATTGATTGTAACTTTCTGGTGATTTGACTGCGCCTACACCGACGATTTTTATCGAACCGTCCGTATCTGTATAAAATTCTGGCATAAACGGTTTGGTTTCAATCTTTTCTCCGGCGTTGGCTCTACTAAGAGCGGCATCGAGAGACTTTTCTGCAATGCCAAGTTCAGTAAATACAATGACGGAACTGAATGATTCCAGAAATTTTGTCGCATATATAGCAATTGGACTATTCCTATTGTTGTGAACATTAGTTATGGCGGTTTCACTTAAACCAGTATATTGACAAATATATGCAATATCTGTATCGGCCGCGCGCTTTGCTCCAGGCCGGCACAAAAGCCAATCCAATGTAACATCAAAGTAATCTGCTAATTTATGCAGTTTGTCTATTGGAGGAATAGATTTTCCACTGGTGTAATTAGACACGGATTGCTTTGTGATTCCGAGCAATGCAGCGATTTCGGTAGCTGTGCATCCTTTTCTTCCCATTTCAGAAAGAAAGCGTTCCGCAAATTCGGTGTATTTATTTACGTCTTTCATGAATCCTCCTTATGAATAAAGCGAATACTGACTTTTTAAATCATGGTAAAGTATGCATTGACTTTCCCATACTCTTAGTATACACTATATTTGCTGACAGCGCAATAGAAAGTCAGTAAATAATATTTAAGGAGATTGGACATGGCAATTGCTAACATCACCCCAGAAGAAGCCCGTCGTGCTTATCTGCGTGAGTGGAAAAAAGCTCACCCGGATAAAGTCCGCGAGTACAATGCACGGTATTGGAAACGCCGCGCCGAGCGCATGGCGCAGGAACGGGCAGCAGAAAGTGAGGCGAAAAGCAATGATGAATTTTGATTTTCCACGGCTGGCAACCATTCCGCAGGCCGCCGCTGAATCCGGCGTTCCGGTCTACCGTGTGCGGCAACTTTGCAAGAGTGGGCAGGTGCGTAGTGTCCAATGTGGCCGCAAAACGCTCGTGAATCTTACCAGCCTTGCGGCTTGGATGGACGGCGGCGAGCCACCACAGCTACCCGGTATTCACCGGGTGGAGTTATGAAAACAGAAAAAGCCCCTGCCGGTGGTGACGCACCGACAAGGGCAGGGCGGGAAAAAATAGCGCTGAGCGCGCTGCATTGCAAAAATTCCCGCCCTCAGTCTATCAGGTTTGGAGGGAAAAATCAATGTCTATTTTTGAAAGGCTCCCCCAGGGAGAAGAAAACGCAATCTCATCTCGAGAACTGACAAAGCTGTGCGGTTATCGAAGCATTCGGGATTTGCAGGCAAAGGTTGCTGTTGAGCGTGCCGCAGGTGCGCCGATTCTTTCTACATGCCGTCATGGTGGTGGATATTTTCGGGCGGATGATGGAGAAAAGGGACAGCAGGAACTTGAGAATTGTCGCCGCACCCTGACTGCACGGGCAGTTCACATTTTTGGCGCTTTGCGTCCAATCCATAAGGAACTAGGCATCCCGCTTGGCCAGCTGAAATTTGACGAGGACAACGATGAGTGATAGCCGCAGACGCAAGCAGCGCGACCCGCCATATTGGCTGACAGGCCCAAAGGGCGGGAAATCAGCAAACGGCAAGCAGCTCCCCTTTGTATCACTGTACGCCGACCTGCTGCAATCAGAAAAATTTCAAGAACTTGCCCCAGGCGAACAAATGCTGTACATAATGATGTCGCTCGAAGCAAAAGGGCAGGAAGCTTTTGAATTTTCGAGGGCAACGGCAGAAATGTACGGGATTAGTAATGCGGCACTCCGGCGCTGCGTACCGAAACTGATTGACGCAGGTTTTATCTCAGTCGTGGAGAACAACAGGACACGGCGAAAGCCAAACGTTTACCGCTTTGAAATAGGCTGGAAAATTTTAAAGAGATCTGCATCACCTGGCTAACATCTTAGAATGTGTCTCAAAATGAGACAGTGCAAATGCCTCTCTGATTCACTGGTTGTCACATATCGAGACAGTGCGATTGTAAAAATCAGTGCAAATCCACTGCGCACTGTCTCGATATGTGACCTACATGGTAACAAAACGAGACAGCCAAAATGTTTTTGCGGACACCGTTAAACCAAGAAAACCCAACGAAATCAAAAGCCAAAATTTGCAACCAGACGGCAACCAGCTATTTCCCGCATGGGATCGTGCTTTATCAGTTCTCCGAACTTTTGTATCAACCACGTTGCAACCACAAGGGGCACGGCGAAGGGCACAGTAATGGCACAGAAATCAACACACCAGCAACACGCAGTTTTCCGCATAACGGTGGGCTTTGTAGGCTCTCGCTGTTCCGAATCTAACAAACCAACGACAAACAAACGACACGATGAGGGCACGCCCACACCGCGCCAGAATAGGAGATTTTATGAAGAACAAAGATAAGATTTGCGCCACCCTCTCCATGATCGCGGCAGATGGTCGCCATGTTGAGATCGCTTTCACCGATAAGGACGACGCCCGCGCCACAATGGATGCGCTGGAAAGTGGCGTTATTCCCAGGCAAGACCTTGACCGTGCGGTGGCGGACATCGCTTACCGGCTGAACGCCGAACACTACGGCAGCAAAGAGCTTGCCGCCCTTGCATGGCTGGCAGCCAACCCAGATGAGTTCTGCCTGATGCTGCGTGAAGCCTACAACGGTATGGTGTAAAGCGGGAGGGTTGTGCTATCCAGACCTTACCGGGCAAATAAAAAAGCCCCGCTGGGCAGCGGGGTAGACGCAGGGGCAGCATCTTCACTAAAGTATACCACAAAGTGGAGGTGCAATCAATGAACGAACTGGACGATTTAACGCTGATTATGCAAGGTAAAGCCGGTGATACAGCCGCCGTCAATGGACTGTGGTGGCGGCACCAAAATTTCATCCGCCAGCAGATGGCTAAAATCTACGCCAAAAATAAGGGCCTTGCTGACCGTGTGGGCATTGACCGGGATGACCTAATCGTTGAGGGCTGGTTTGCTGTCCGCGATGCAGTGCGGCGGTATGACCCGAGCAAGCGCATGGCCTTTCTTACCGTGCTGGGCTGGTCTATCAGGGCCACCGCAACAAAGGTCTTGACCACCAGCCGGGGAAAGCTTCTCCGTGACGAAAACGGCAAGCAGACCCGCGTACCAGCTGACCCGCTGAACTATGCGTTATCCAGCGACCTGCCCCTAGAGGATGACACCGACAACACCATTGCGGATGTGTACGCTGACCCCACCGTCAACATTGAGCTTGATTTTGAGAACGAACAAAACCGCCTGGCTGTTCTAGCCGCGCTCGATACATTGAAGCCACAGCACCGCAGCATCCTTGAACAGCGCTACCGCTACAATCGGACACTGCAAGAGATTGCCGATGATCGGCGCGTATCCAGGCAGTGTGTGAACGCGCAGGAAAGGACGGCACTGCGAAATTTCAAGAAAGCCTTGAATATGGAGACATTATGCTATGGACCGTAAAAAGCACCTAATAGATTGTGGCGCATTTCTCGTTATGTTCTTGCATGGGAACGCTAAATTGTACGCAGCAACAAAAGATATAAACGTAGGACTTTCAGCGGGGCCGCTGGCGGCCGCGATTATATCCTACAAACTTGAAGCAGAAAACCTCAACAGATTGGAGTGATAAAATGGCAATGAGAACCAGCACGGAGGCGCTCGTAAACGCCTACCTCAACAATTATCAGAATGCCCAGGCCAGTACCGTGAACAGCGGCAGGCAGGCCACACAGAGCACTCAAAACAAAGGCAGCGCCCTTATGAACTCGACCGATAAAACGCTGCCGACTATGACAGACCAGTTTTCTTTTGTGGCAGATGCGGCAAACACAGCGGTAAATACAACGGCATCAACCGCCGAATGGCTTTTAAAGAAAGTAAAGGAACAGGCCGAAGAAGCGGCAAAGGCGGCCAAGAAACGCGGCAGTAGTGCTTCCTGCAGCAGCGGCACAACAACTAATGCGGATAGCTATGATGCTATGGCAGCGGCCGCCGGAAATCTGAAATCTGGCACAGCTTCCAGCTCTACAGATGCTACGCCCAATACGAAGCAGACAAAGGCGCAGGCCAATGCTGATAAACCGAAACCCTCCCAACGTGACCAAGCAGAACGCAACAGCAGCGCCCGCGCACGATACCAGAAAAGCGACCAGTACCAGCAGGATAAACAGGACAGCAAAAAGTTGGCGGCCGCACGGGAAAAAGATGCAAAGTACATCCGCAACCAGCGTACCGCACGCACACTGGAAGAAAATCAGAGCGGCGGCAATAAGGGCAAGGCTGTGGGCAAGACCTACGCAGAACAGCAGAACGCCAGTAACACCGCCGCAAAGCCTGCCAATAGCCGTGCTAGCAGTACGGCCGGTAATCATATCGGCAGCACCGCAGCGGCCGCAGGACAGGCCCCTAGTGCGGCAGAAAATGTTGCTGCGAAAATCAACCGCAACGATTGGAACAGCGTACAGAAAGACACCGCCACCGCCTTGCAGCGCCTACAGAATGATGCCGACTACCGCGCAGAACTGGGCGCGCCGGGCCGTAAACTGACACAGGCCGAAGTGCAGGCCGTCAAGCAGTACAACCAGACAGCGGGGGATCTGTACGAACAGGTCCAGGACGGTCCTCTCTCGCTGGACGACTACAATACCCAAGCGCAGGCTCTTTCCCGGATGAACCAGAAAGCCAGTTTAAATGGCTTGGGTCAGAATCTGCAGGCGGCAACAGCGGGCTTTATGCGCAGTTTTCCGATGCAAAACCAGCTGGACAACGCTATTACCAACTGGGCAGATGACCAGACCAACGGAAAGTATAGCCAAGCCCGCGAAAGCGGCGCTGTGCCGGGCCTGCTGCCCACGCTAGACCAGTATAAAGCCCAAGACCCGTTGGCCGCTCTGGGTGGCTCTGTGGCTGGTAAGGCGGTGCAGTACAACGCATTTAACGCCCTGGCAGATGGTACCAAGTACGCCGATGCAGCCGAAAAGGCGGGCGGCAAAATCTACGATGCCGCAAAGCATGTGCCCGGGCTGAGTAATGTCCTGCAGCCGGGCTTTGGTGAAGCTGCCGGACGGGTAATTGCAGATACTGGCGCAGATCTGGCGCTGGATACGCTGCCCACACTGGTTGATGAGCTTTCAACCTACGATAACCAGCAGGGCCGTATCAAAAACGGCGAGCGCGTAGACAATCCCCTTACCCCCGGCGGGATTGCAGCCGATACAGCAAAGAATATTGCTGGAAACGTGGTAATGAACGCACTGCCGGAACTGGGCAGCGCAGCGATTAACGGTATCAAAAACCGCTTTACTGCGGATGCTATGCTGGACCAGCAGGCCCAGACCGCAAGGCAGACCATGAGCACCGAAGAAGCAAAGGGCTATGTAGATGCTTACCGTGAAGCGCAGAATGCGGCAAACTATAATAGCCAGGCGGATGCGCTGGACCGTAGCTTGTGGCAGCAGGATGATGCCGTGCAGGTTGGCGCAGCGGATACTTCAAATTGGGCGTTCAACCCCGATAAGTTCCTGCAAAAAGCGGACACATCCGTTCCCGCCTACACAGATGCCGCTAGAATCGCCGCTGACAGTGCGCTGGATAGTTCTGCATCTACGACCAAAGATGCGGTACAGGGGCTTTCAGGTGGCTTTCCTGATGGCACCGGCACAGCCAAAGAGCGTGGCTTTACTGCATCACTGCGCACAAATTCCGACCTGCCGGATGAGGTCAAAAAAGAGTTTGCAACAGCGCCGGAAATTTATAATCAGCTGTCCAATGCTGATACAAAAGCCCGTGCAGATGCGGTGTTGGCAAAGGGACAGGGGTCGGCTGTCAAGGAATACCAGAACATGCTTTCTCAGCGTGATCCGGCGGCGGTGCCCCTGGGGTATCAGCTGGCAAAGCAGTACATTGCAGATGGTGATAGCGATTCCGCCGTAGAACTGCTACGCGGTATGTCCAAAGAGCTGACAGCCAGCGGCCAGTTCTCACAGGCAGCAGCAATCAATCTGATGCAGAACGACCCCATGACCGCCCTACGCTATGCGCAGCGCAGTATTGATGATCTGAACGCCAGCGGTGCAAAGGAACTGGGCCGCCAATGGAAAGACTTCAAACTGACGGATACCGAGATCGAAGCCTTCAAAAATATCTCCGCCGGGGATAGTGAAGCTATTGCAGCCGCAATGCAAAATGTCGGCAACCGCTTGGCGAAAGAGTACCCGGTATCGCTCACCCAAAAGCTGACCGAAGCCCGCCGCCTGGGCTTCCTGCTGAACCCGCGCACCCAGATTCGCAACATCGCGGCCAACGTGGCGCAGATGCCGGTCACGGGCATTTCGGATAAGGTCAGCGCGGCCTTGCAGACTCTTTACGCTAAGACCGGCAAAAGCACCGATTTTGTACAGACCAAAGCCCTGTACGTTGACAAGACCAGTAAGGACGTTGCGGAACAGGTCTGGAACCAGGTCAAGGACAGCATTGATGGAAGCAGCAGCTATGAACAGCCGCTCTCTGATGTGGTACAAAATGCCGAAGTATTCAAGCTGGGGAAGAACCAGCAGCACAACATTCTGGCGAACGCTCCCGGCGTGAAAAAAGGTGCGCAGGCACTGGAAGCACTCAGCCAGAAGTTCACCGGCAAGAATGTTTTTGACCAGATGAGCAGTGAAAAATCCGTACTTGAAAATATCCGGCAGTTTACCTATGGTTTGCTGGAATTGGGCGATGCACCGTTTGTTAAAAAGAGCTTTACGGACAGCCTGGCCAATATTGCGGCAGCGAACAAAATTACAAGTGCCGACCAAATCACCACAGACATGATCGCCCAGGCTACGCAAGATGCTATGCGGACGACCTACAAGGACGATAATAAATGGACAGAACTGTTCAGCTCTATCCACAAACTGGGCGGCGTGGGCGAAGTCGTCATGCCGTTCACTAAGACCCCTGCAAACATGGTCGCCCGCAGTCTGGATTACAGCCCTGTCGGCCTTGCCAAAGGTGTGAAGGATTTTTACACAAAAGGCGGCAACCCGGCAGAATACATTGACGAGATTGCAAAGGGCCTGACCGGTTCGGCAGGTATAGCTCTGGGCGCAGCGCTGTATAAGTCTGGTGTCTTGACGGGCGCGGAGAGCGACAATGCCAATAAAAAAGCGTTTGATAAGCAGAACGGTTTCCTGCCTTTCGCAATCCATGTTCCGGGAACGAATGTCTACTACCGCATTTCAGATTTTCAGCCAAGCATGATGAGCGTTATCACCGGCGTGGCATTTGCGCAAGCTATTTCCGGCGATGAAACGCCGGAACAGGCGGCAAAAGGCGCGGTTGTGGCGTTTACAAACACACTTGCAGACAACTCAAACCTCTCCAATATTGGTGACCTGTTCGGCAACTATGACGGTCTGGGCGGCGGCCTGTGGGATGCCGCTCTAGGTCTGCCGCAGAGTATGGTCCCGTCACTGTCCAACGCCGTGACTAAAAGTACAGATACCACCGTCCGCAATCCCTATGACGCCACAGACCCCATCCAAAGCCAGAAAAACCAGATCATGGCAAAGATTCCCGGCCTGTCGCAGGAACTTCCCGCCGCCTATGACACCTGGGGCAACGAAAAGCAGCGGGATAATGCAGCGTTTGAACAGTTCCTTGACCCGGCAGCGTTCACGAACCAGACCATCAGCCGCCGAGATGCGGAGATTCAGCGCTTGTACGATGCCACCGGCGACAATGGCGTATATCCGCCCAGCATCAAGAATGGCACTACAGTAGATGACCTGAAGCTGAACAACGTCCAGACCAGTGAATACCAGCGTGTGGCCGGCCAGCTGAACAGCCAGCTTGTAGATACTATCATGGCAACGGACGAGTACAAGCAGGCTGACGATACCTACAAAGTCAAGATGCTGAAAACGGCCTATAGCATTGGCAGAGAAGCAGGCAAAGAAGCTGCCAACCCGGATTATGTCAGCACTGACAAAGATTATCTGGCATACAAAGCCAGCGGCATTGAGGGGGCTATGCTCACCGCTTCTGTTGGTGCAGTGTTGGATAAAGCCCGCGATGAAAAGCGCACGGACACTGGCGACCAGAACGCCAGCCTAAACAAGGCTGAAACCTGGCAGGCTATTCCCTCGCTTGATACTTATGACCAGATGGTCAAGGCGTACCTGATGAACAGTTCTGACGATGCAGCGCAAAAGCTCTATGATAAATCCGGCGCAGATGCAACGGCTGCATATTTGGATATTTACACCGCTACGGCAAAACAGAACGAAGATGACGACAGCGCCACCCAGATTGAAAAAATCCAGGCAACGTTGCCGGTACTGAAACAGTATGACCTGACCGCCGACCAACAGATGGACGTTGCAGAGATGTTCCTGCAGAAAGAAAGCCCTGCAGTTCGTGTACAAAAGGAATACGGCTCCGAGCTGGCCTTAAAGTATTTAGATACCTATGCACAGTCAGACACCAATGCTGACGGCAAAGTCTCAGATGCAGAATTTAAAAATACACTGCTGCGTGTTCCTACTCTCTCCGATGATGATGTCGGCAAGATTTATCTGTCCAGCAAAACCACCGATGACAGCACGGACGAAAAGGCCCAGACCTTTAATGCCACCTACGGCCCCGGCGGTGTGGCCAATTATCTGAAACTGCAATACCTTGAACGCGCCTACCATGAAGCCGAAGCAAACCGCAAGATTGCATCTGGCGAGGGCGGCAATCCTAACGGCAGCTTTAACAAGTCCGATCTGGTCAATGCCCTGAATTATATGGATCTCACCAACGAGGAGCGCCGCGCATATTTCAGTATCGTTGCACCTACCTGGAAAAACCCGTATTAACCCATAGAGGGGCGTATCCGTAGAGGATATGCCTCTCTTTTTTTACGACCGTCCGTTTGAAAGCATCACCAGCCCGCGATACAGGCCTGCACAGCCGTTTTTCTACTATCGAAATATAGTTTACCGTCTACTGCCAAAGCACTGCCATAGACGCTTATTTTAGGGTACAAAGAAACAACCGCCCTCTGCCTACCAGTTCAGAGAGCGGTTGCTTTATATAAGGAGGCGCTTCCCGAGAAGCCGCTCCGGGAAGTCTTTACTTTTCTGTGGGGTCAATACCCAAGCGCTTGGAGATATTTGCCAGTAGCTCCCTATCGGCAGAGGTCATTACCTCATCGGTAGAAATCTCGCTGCGGTCAACGGGTTTGTCTCCGGCACTGTCCCGCACAAAGGTTGCAGCTTTTGTATCGCCATCAATGGCCCGTCTGATCTGTGACAGGGCGATGGCTTCATACAAGCTCACGCTGCGCCCCTGTTCCCGGGCAAGCTGCTGCACCTTTTCGGTCAGTTCGTCATCCGTCAGGGTGGACGTATCGCAATCAAGCGCTAATATTGTATCCAAAATGTCCCGCAAGGCTGTTTTGCGGCGGCGCTGTTCTGCCTGCGCCTGCTGCCCCTTGCGACGCACTTCCAGCTCCCACGCCTTTTGCTCCGGCGTATCGGAACTACCAAAGGATTTTAATGCCATATCCACACCACCCCAGTGTTTTCTTTAATCATACCATAAAAACGCAAAAATGTCAATACAGCGATAATTTTATAGCAAATGGGCGCGGCGATGGCTGATATATATACTAGGGGGGGCTGGCTCGTTAGGAGACCGGGGCCGCCCCTCATAGGGGGGAGGAGTCAACCGGGTTTTCAGTTTTCCAGGTAGCAAAAAAATAAGCCCCGCCGGGCTGGATGACATAAAAAAGAGGGAACGCCGAAGCGTTCCCCATCTGCATTAAATTATGCGGCAATAGCAAATATGACTAGCGCGACAGCTACAGTGCCGACAATAACCGCCCAGGGCATCCAATCGGCCTTCCATTTAAATGCTTTTTCCATAAAATAAGCTTCAAAAGCCTCTAATGCAAATACGATGAACACCGTCGCAAGAATTGCAAATATTCCTGAAAGAAAAATGTTTGTTATCTGCATATAGACCGATTCCATGTCGGAATGACTTCCAAATGTACTATATGCCATACCACATATTCCAGCGACTGATATTAGAGCGTATTCAAGAGAACTCCTGTCTTTCATTTACTGTTGCTCCTCTTATCGGCAATATCAGTATCTATTATAGATCTGCCCACGATTTCCGGCATCCACGACTCGCACAATCAACTGCCCGTTGTCCACCGTGTAGATAATGCGGTAGTCACCCACACGTAGCCGAAAAAATCCTGGATGGCCTTTAAGTTGCTTTCGGTCTCCCTCGTCGGGAAGTTTGGCGATTGCCTTTAAGACTCTGGTTTCATCCGGGCGCGGCAGCTTTTTAAGGAACTTTTGCGCGTCCTTCTCAATCTTGATTTGGTATTTCATAGCGCAATACCTTCCTGCGCCGCGAACTCTTCCAAGCTGATGCTTTCGTGCTTGTCGGGCGAATCATCGTTCAGATAGTTTTGCAACAACTGCTCGCAAAAAGCATCGTCTGCCTCTTCATCGGCGGTCAAGCCCTGCACATAGGCAAGAATATAACCCATCTTGTAGGCTGGTACATCGTCCAGAAGTTGGATAACTCTTTCTTTCTCGCTCATAATAGCGCCCCCTTACTTATACAGTAGTATCTTCTGCAATTTGATTTTCAATCGCTCTTGTAATAAAGCCGTTTACACTTTCCCCATGTTCGTCTGCGTGAGCTTTTATTTCTGCCCTTTTGCCTTTGGGGAGGCGTAACAGCACTTTGTCATAGTTTGCGGTTTCATATTTTGTTGTTGCCTTAATCTGCGCCTTGCTTACCGGCATGGCATACACCTCTTTTCTATTTTACTACATTATAGCACAATACAATCACGATAGCGATATAGAAATTGCATAACGATAGCGCTATATCTTTGTGCACATTGCATATTGATATAACGATAGCGATATAGTATAATGGAATCGTCGAAAGGGAAAAGGTCAAGGCGGACGTCAAGCGAAAGCCCACCAGAAACGACCAGATAAGACGCGGACAGGACTGCAAGAACCGCCACAGAGCGTGCAGACGGCACCGAGCCCCCGCGAACCTCAAACCTTACGGCAAAAAGAAAGCGCCCCGCACCAGCAGACCAAAGCAAACGCGAGACGCACCACATTAAGAGCAAGCCTATTATAGCATGGTTTGCCCCGCAAAGTAAAGGAGTATACCATGAGCAGCACCGAAATTTTGTCCCTCGTTGAACAGTACAAAGAAGCCCAGCAGCTTATTGAAGCCGCACAGGCCGAGATGGACGACCTCAAGCGCCAAATCACTGAAGAGATGACCCGCCGGGATGTGGACACGATGGATGCAGGCACCCACAAGGTGCGCTACCAGACCGTGACCAGCTCCCGGCTGGACAGCAAGGGCCTGAAAGCCGCCGCGCCGGAACTGGCCGCCCGCTTCACCAAGACCACCACGAGCCGCCGCTTCTCTATCGCCTGAAAGGATGGTTTGCAATGGAACTACTTGAAGAAATCAAGACCGCCGCCGATGACCTGACCGCTGATGAACTGGAAAAGGTTCTGCAATACATCCAGGCCGTCAAGCACCGCCGCACAGAATAACAACCACAGCTGCGCTATCAGGCTATACGGGCACTTTCAGGAGGCTCAAACGCTTATGAATGAAATTAACCGCGCCGCCTATATCACGGCCTTACAGGGCCTGCTAGTAGCCGCTACGGATGCCCAACTGGACACCCTTTGGTGCATGGCAACAAAAATGATTCTTGAACAGGGGGAAACCGAGCAATGACAGATAAAGAGCTATGGGAACTGCGCCTTAGTCTTATCAAGGATATCATGACACTGACGGACAAGCAAGTTCAGTACATCATCAACCAACTGAACGCCGCACAAGGCCCCGCCGGGGCGCACACGGAGGCTTTACCATGAAGAAAGCAATCTACCTTGCCATTGCCGCACTCGCGCTCCTGCTGGCCTTTCTCGCGGGCTGTGCGGTCACTATCCGCTGCGCCGTCCCGGTAGGGCCAGTACAGAACACGAACGGCTATATCATCTCGTACCGCTACGGCGATTACTGGCTTAATGAATTTTACGAAGGGAGCATAGCACAATGACTATTGCAAAAGAGGACCGGGAATTTCTGGAGTTGTTTCGCCAAGCAACGCCAGAGGGCAAGCGCCTTATGGTGATTGAACTGATTGCCTTAAATCGTTTGGTCGGGCAGGCTGGGCGCGAAATTCCGAAATGCAGCCGGGCAGAGTACAAGCGTCACATCAAAGCGCTCCGCCAAGTGCAGCACACAAGCAACATTCCTCTAATTAAGCAGGCAGCCACCAAAAGCATCGACCTTATCCGCGAGGTTTGCCCCATCAAGTGACACGGAAAGCACGAGCGCTCCGCAAGGGGCGCTTTTCTTATTTATGGGACTGCAAAAATGGTCATAATTTGGGCATAATTGCATTGAAAACTACTAAAAACCACTAAAAGGCACAACAAGCAGGTATGCGAATTATCGCACAATATTGCACGTTATTTAACGATGCAACGCCAAGAATTAGCAATTCGTAATCAGCAGGTCGCCGGTTCAAGTCCGGCCACCAGCTCCAAGAAAACGCCGCAGAGCGATGAATTTCGTTCTGCGGCGTTTTATTTTTATGTTTTGCCGGGCTGGGCGGCCCGGTTGTATGTAAACCAGTACGGCGGCCGTGCAGAGGAATCTGCACGGCCGCCGTACTATTTATTCGGTTTCAGTCGGTTTCGGCTCGGTGGGCGGGGTGCTGTTGTTCGCTACCGGAATAAAGCGCTTCGCAAATTTGTTCTTGCCGCGGCTGCATACATAAAAATAGCCGATGATCGAGAAGGTCAGCGCGCCGATAAAGTTGACGAACAGATCCTCCATCGTGTCCAGCAGACCAATGTCGAGATACCCGCCCAGACCCAGTGCGGTCTGGGTACCGTCGGCCTGAACAATGATGACATCGGTGATATCCTTCAGCACAACGGGGGTGTTGCCGCCGGTGGGGTCCAGCATGACGGAGCCGATCGTGCTGACGACCGTGTCCTTCTGCATATCAAGGAAGAACAGCTGATCCATCGTACACTCAAAAAATTCCCAGATAACGCCCACCGTCATCGAGAAGCAGAACGCTACGATGGCCAGATACAGGGGGGAAAGATGAAACCGCACTTCGCTGTGGCGGTTCAGAATGTCCAGCAGGGAAAAGCCGATGGCAGCGCACAAAAAGCCGTTCAGCGTGTGCAGGACCGTATCCCAATAGGGGTAGTTTACATAGTACGCACCGATCTCTCCCATGATCTCGGCGGCGTAGATGAACAGCAGGATGATGATCTCCAGCGTGTTTGGAAGGGCAATATCCAGCTTGCGCTCCATCAGGCTCGGCATCATAAAGAGCAGAAGTGTCAGCACGCAGAGAAACACATTCTCAAAGTTGCGGTTGAAGATTTGCGCCAGCATCACCAGCACGACCGAGGTCCGCAGCAGAATATATACCATTGTGACCGAACGCTTTTCGCGCCGGGCCTTTTTAAAGGAATCAGTTTTGGGGTGGTCCATGGCTTCTCCTTCTCAATCGTCCAGCGTAAAGTCCTTGGGGTCCAGCTCGGGCAGCACCTGACGGCGGGGCACACGCATCAGGGGATCATAGCTGAATTTGCGGCAGCAGTAATAAGGGGAGACAACACCCTTGTGCCGACACAGGATCATTTTGGGGTCGGCGGCGGGGGAGCCGTGCAGGCAGTAGGCACAGGCAGGGGCAATGTGCGCGCCGTAGTAACTCTTTTTAAACATTAGCCTCACCCCTAAAAACAAAAATATACTGTTATTTATTATAAAGGTTTTGTCGAACCTTGTAAAGTGCTGCGCACAGAAAGGCAAAACCCAGCAGCGCTGCATCGGGCGGCAGCCGGGAAATTGGCACGACCCTTGCCGAAAGGCTGCTGCAGACAGCCAGACTGCCCGGCAAAAAGCGCACGCAGAGCCGAACCAGCCCCTGCAAAAAGAAAAAGTGCAGTACCCGGCTGAGCAGCAGGGCGCGCGGGCAGAACGCATCCCCGGAAAAAAGCTGTATCTGGGACCAGACTGAAAGGCCGAGCAGACTCAAAACGGCGCAGCAGCCGTAGAGCGCTATCTGCCCGCCCCGCGCGGCAGCATCCGCGCAACCGGCGCTGATCTCCAGCGCAGCACTGAGCAGCAGGGGCGGCACCGGTAAAAACGCACGGATGACCGCGCCCACGATGCGGAAAAACACCACGCACCCGCAGACAGACAGGCTTGCACTGACGGCCGAGGAGATGGCGCAGGGCAGTCCGGATATCTGCGGCGGGGCGGGCGGTGCCGGCCGGGCGGCGGAAAAAGCGCGGCTTGGACGGCCAGAGGCAGAAAAAAGATCCAGACAGGCCGTAGCCGCGAGGTTTGCCGCAAGCTGTGCGGTGTATAATAATACCCCCAGCTGCAGGCGTCCCAGCAGCAGCCCGCCCACGCAGCCTATGACAAAGCCCGGCCCGGAGCAGCAGCCCAGCAGAAGCAGCCTCCGGGCGTCCCGGCGGCTGATGCGCTGCGCGCCGTATAGCCGACCGGCCAGCTGTGCCGATACCGCATACCCGCCCAGCCAGGACAGTGCAACGGCCTGCGCGGCCTCGGGTGTTTCCAGCCCCAGCAGCCGCTGCAGGGGGCGCAGCAGCCGGGCAGGCGGCGGGGCAGCCGTCAGCAGCTCGCACACCACAAAAAAGGGGAACAGCGCGGGCAGCACGCTCGCAAGGCAGAGTGCTGTGCCGGAGGCAAAGCCCTCCGCCGCAGCCTCCGGTGCTGCCAGCAGCAGTATGCCCAGCACCCCCGCTGCTGCCACCGCCGCGCGCTGTCGTTTTTTGCAGTTGTTCATATTGCGCACCTCACTGCGTATATTTGGGTAACAGTTTTGCGCGGGGAGGGAACAGCCATGAAACCGAAAAAGCCGCATCCCCGCAAGCACCATGGGCGCCCCGACCTGCGCCGTATGCTGGCCCCGCCGCCGCAGGGCTTTTACCGCCTGCCGGAGATGGAACTGCGGGGCGGCAGCCTACTGACAGACGGCTGCCGCCGGGTGCTGGATTTCACCCCGCAGCGCATCTGCCTTGATATGGGGGACACTCTGGTAACATTGTATGGCGAGGAGCTGCGGATAGAATCCTTCGCGGGCAAAAGATTGATTCTGGCCGGGCGGTTTGCGCGGGTCGAGCTGCGCAGCAAGTGGGAGGTGACGCAGCCGTGAAACTTAGGCTTTGGGCTGCGGATACCTTCCGCTTTTCGGTGCAGGGACCGGAGATCCACCGGTTCCTCAACCATGCGGCTGCAGCGGGGGTGCGCCTGCGCCGCGTCCGCTGGCAGAAGGACGGCTGCAGCGCAGCCGCCGATGGCATAGATCGCCGCAGGCTGGAAAAAATCGCGGCGGACGGCGGCTGGGTCATCACAGTGACAGCGCGCCGCGGCCCCGGCCGCCGCGCCGAGTCCTTGCTGCAGACCCGCCCCGGGCTGGCGGCGGGCATGATTTTGTTTTTGGTGCTTCTGAAATTTCTGGGCGGGTTTGTCTGGTGCGTGGACTTCGGCGCGATGGATGCCGACCTGCAGCCCATGATGCGTCAGCTGCTTGCCGACTGTGCTATCCATGAGGGAACCCGCCTGACAAAGCCGCTGCTGCAGGCGGCACAGGCGAAGGCTTTGCGCCGCAGTGAGACATTCGGCTGGATCAGCCTGAATTTTATCGGCGGCTGCCTTTCTATCGAAAGCACCCCCGCCCAGACCCGCACTGTCCGGGAACCACCGCCCACGGCGGGGCTGTATGCGAGGGCGGATGGTGTGATTTTGGCAGTAGAGATCGAGAGCGGCTTTGCTGCGGTGGAGCCGGGGCAGACAGTGACGGTGGGTCAACCGCTGGCCGCCGCAGAAAAGCTGGACCGCAAGGGAAATGCGGTGATACAAGGCGCGCAGGGGCGCATTGTGGCGCGGGTGCAGCGGCAGTACACGGCCAGCCGGCCGCTGACGGTCAGGGCTTGTGCCTATACGGGTCGCAGCACAGAGCGGACAACGCTGTATCTGCCCGGCTATACCCGCACGGAGGAAACCGACGCACCGCTGCGCAGCGCAGAGATGCAGACAGAATGGCAGCCCCTGCGTCTGGGACGCTTGGCACTGCCCGGCTGCCTTTGCCGTGTGACAAGCCGGGAGCGGGCTGTGCAGACGCTGATCTACCCGGAGAGGACCGCTGCCGCGCTGTCGCTGCGCGATTGCCGGGCGCAGCTTCTCAAGGAATTTCCCGATGCTGAGATAGAGGCGGAGCAGCGCGAAATTTCCGCGCAAAACCAGACGGTGCAGGCCTGTGTGACCTACATTTTTACGGCGGACATTGCCGCGCGGCAATGATTTAACATTTTTTGCGTAGTGTGACGAAATCGCCGGTAAAATTTTGTGCAATATTCACAGTTTCTTTTGCAGAAAACTGTGATATAATCTAAATGTATAGCTGTGGCATTACCGCGTCGGTGCATAGAGGGATGCGGCAATGCCCGATGATCGGGAGGATATAAATTTGGCAGAACGATCTCTTGAGCTGGACAGCATTGAGCTGGCAGCGGCCATCTTCGGCAGCGGGGACCAGAACATCCATCTGCTGGAAAAGGAGTTCCGCGTCACGGCGGTCTGCCGCGGCTCAGTGCTGCGCTTTACGGGGGAGCAGCGTGATGTGGACGCCGCTGCCCGCGCTGTGGACGGCATGGTGACCCTGATGGAAAACCACACCCCGCTTGAGGAGCAGACTGTGCGGTACTGCATCAGTCTGGCCCACGGCGGGGAGGAAAAGCGCCTGCGGGAGTTGACGGATGATTTCGTTGCCGTCACAGCCAAGGGACGCCCCATCCACCCCAAAACGCTGGGGCAGAAGGAATATCTGGCCGCCATCCGCAAAAATGCCATCACCTTCGGCGTGGGGCCTGCCGGCACCGGCAAGACCTATCTGGCCGTGGCCATGGCGGTCAAGGCGTTCAAGTCCAAGGATGTCAGCCGTATCATCCTGACCCGCCCGGCGGTAGAAGCCGGGGAGAAGCTGGGCTTCCTGCCCGGCGACCTGCAAAATAAGGTGGACCCCTATCTGCGTCCGCTCTATGACGGTCTGTTCGACCTGCTGGGTGCAGAAACATTTCAAAAGCTGTTTGAAAAGCAGGTCATTGAGGTCGCGCCGCTGGCCTATATGCGCGGGCGCACGCTGGACGATGCCTTCATCATTCTGGACGAGGCGCAGAACACAACGCCCGAGCAGATGAAGATGTTCCTGACCCGCATGGGTGTCGGCAGCAAGGTCGTTGTCACCGGTGATGTGACCCAGATTGACCTGCCCGACAAGGTCCGCAGCGGTCTGATTGATGCACTGCATGTCCTGCAGGATGTCGAGGGCATCGCGCAGGTGCGTCTGACCGAAAAGGATGTGGTGCGCCACCGGCTGGTGCAGCAGATCGTAAAAGCCTATGAAAAAGCCGCCGAGGAGAAGACCCGCGGCGAAGCAAACCATAAATAAAAAAACGGAGGTCGATTTCCATGTCCAATAAGGTATTGATCACGAACGACCAGAATGTGGTAAAGGTCCCTTCCGGCCTGCGCATCCTGATCCGCCGCAGCTGTAATGCGGTGCTGGATTTCGAGCATTTTGACGGCCCGGCCGAGATCAGCGTGACTTTTGTGGATAACAGCCGCATCCATGAGCTGAATCGGGAGTATCGCGGTAAGGACTCCGCCACCGATGTGCTCAGCTTCCCTCTGGGGGAAAACGGCGAGTATGATATTGACGAGGACAACGGCTGCAAGCTGCTGGGAGACATCGTCATCTCGATGGAGCGCGCGATGGAGCAGGCCGAGCTGTACGGCCATTCCCTGCAGCGCGAGGTCGCGTACCTGACTGTACATTCCATGCTGCACCTGCTGGGCTACGACCATGAGGCCGGCGGTCTGGAGGCTGTGCGCATGCGCGAAAAAGAAGAAGCCGTCCTGATCCAGCTGGGCCTGCCCCGCACGGTTTCGTATACGAGCGATGAAATTTGAGAAGCTGACGCATTTTGCCCGGGGCTTTGTCTATGCCTACAACGGCATACGCGCCGCCATACGGGAGGAGCGCAATTTCCGCTTTCATCTGTGTGCGGCGCTCTACGCCTTTGTGGCAGCCTACTGGGCGCAGCTGCCTGCGGTGGAAACAGCCCTGATCGCGCTCTGTGTGGCGGCGGTGCTGGCGCTGGAGCTTGTCAACTCCGCAATTGAGCGCGCGGTGGACAAGCCCGATACCACCCACTGGTGGACCGCTGGCGCGGCCAAGGATATGGCGGCAGGGGCAGTGCTTGTCATGGCCATCGGCACGGTCATTGTGGCGGTATGCCTGTTCTGGCCGCGGCTGGACATTCTGTGGGCAGCCTTTACCGCGCGGCCGACACGCCTGCTGTGGCTTCTGATCACGCTGATTGTATTTTACAAATTTATTTTCCGTTCTTCCAATTCAACAGAGAAAGGCAAACAACCGAATGGCAAAACCGATTCCTGAAATGCCCTCCAGCGTATTTGTAGCGCTGGTCGGCCGCCCCAATGTGGGCAAATCCAGCCTGACCAACTACCTTGTGGGCGAAAAGGTCGCTATTGTGACCAAAAAGCCCCAGACGACCCGCAGCCGCATCACCGGCGTCATCACCAAAGGCCCGGTGCAGTATGTGCTGATGGATACCCCCGGCATCCACGCGGCCCGCAACAAGCTGGACGCCCGCATGACCCAGACCGCCGCCGCCAGCCTCAAGGATGTTGATGTGACGATGATGCTGTTTGAGCCGACAGGGGAGTTTACCGATGCAGAGCTGACGATGGTCAAGGCGCTGCAGAAGGGCGGGCCTGCCATCGCCGTTATCAACAAGGTGGACCTGCTCGACAGCTTTGCTGCGCTGGAGGCCCGCAAAAAGCAGTTGGAGGAATTTGGCTGCTTTGACCACATCGTCACGATCTCAGCCAAGGACGGCACAGGCTGTGAGGATCTGTTTGCAATGCTCAAGCCCTACGGCAACGAAGGTCCGCACTACTTTGACGACGATGCCTTCACCGATATGCCGGAAAAGGAGTTGGTGGCAGAACTGGTGCGCGAGAAAGCACTGCTCTTCCTGCGGGAGGAGGTGCCCCACGGCATTGCCGTTGTGGTCGAGCGCTTTAAGGAGCGTCCTGACAAGGACCTCATCGACATTGATGTGGACATCTACTGCGAACGCAAGAGCCACAAGGGCATGATCATCGGCAAGGGCGGCCAGATGCTCAAAAAAATCGCCTCCGCCGCCCGGATGGATATTGAGGAGCTGCTCGGCGTCAAGGTCAACCTGCAGTGCTGGGTCAAGGTCCGTGAGGACTGGCGCGACAACGAGCTGCAGCTGAACTCGCTGGGGTTTGCGAAGCCGTAATGATGCTGCACATCGTAGGGGCGGGGCATGCCCCGCCCGCAGCCTACCCGTTATAGAGCATTATCCGTAAGGCCGCGGGCCGGACATGTCCGGCCCCTACAGCATCCGCAAATTTATTTTATTCCGTATTCCGCCAACATCCCCGCCCACCCTCTGCTAGGATAGAAGCAGGGGGTGACAGGCGTGGAAAATCTGGCGGGAGGCTGGCTGCGCTTTGCGCAGTCCGGCAGTGTTTATGACTATTTAGCGTACAAATTGCAGCAAAACGCAGCGCAGGAGGGCATGTATGCAGACGGCAACGACAGGACTTGTGCTGCGTCAGGTCAAGGTGGGGGAGGCGGACAGGATCATCACGATCCTGACGCCTGAGCTGGGGGTCGTGTCGGCATCGGCCCGCGGCAGCCTGCGGATGAAGAGCGCCCTGTTCAGCGCAACAGGGCTCTTCTGCTATTCGGAATTTACCCTCTCCAGCGGCCGCAGCCACTATTTTGTGGACAACGCGCAGGTCAAAAAGGTGTTCCACGGCATCTCCGCCACCATCGAGGGGATGGCGCTGGCCAGCTATATGGCGGAGATCGCCATGGAGCTTGCCCCCGCCCCGCCGGAGGCGGACGCCCAGCTGCGGCTGCTGCTGAACTGCCTGTACATGCTCAGTGAGCGCAGCTACCCCTGCCGCCAACTGAAGGCCATCTATGAACTGCGCGCATTGACCCTTGCGGGCTATATGCCCGATGTGCTGGCCTGTGCCGGCTGCGGTAAGTATGAGGGCGGGGACTTCTACCTCGACCCTGTGGAGGGCCGCCTGCTCTGCGCGGACTGTGCCGAAAAAGCGCGGCATATCACCAATCTGGATAACGGTGCGCTCTATGCCCTGCGCCATATCTGCCTTGCGGAGGATAAAAAGCTGTTCGGCTTCAAGATCTCACCGGAGAGTCTGAAAGAACTTTCCCGCACGAGTGAGCAGTATACGCTTGCCCACCTTGAGCATGGACTGAAAAGCCTGGACTTTCTCAAAACTGTACTTGAATAAGGAGACCAAAACCCTGTATGGATACCGCCTATAAAACAACACTGGAACTGGACAAGGTCCTTGCCCGGGCCGTGCAGCTCTGCGCCTGTCAGGAGACGAAGGAGATGATGCAGGCGCTGGAGCCGGCCCCCACCGTGGAGGATGAGCGCTACGATTTGGCCCAGACCAATGCCATCAATGCACTGCTTATCAAAAACGGCAGTCCCCGCTTTGGCAGCGTGCACGAGGTGCGCCGCATTGTTGCCCACGCCCGCAAGGGGGGCATCCTCTCGATGGGGGAACTTTTGGAGATTGCCGCAACGCTGCGCAATTTTTCGGGCCTGTCCCAGTGGTACGGCCTGAGTGAGCATGAGATGCTGCCCACGGACGATCTGTTCTTTGCGCTCGCGCCCCAGCCCGTGCTGGAAAAGCAGATCGCAGAGAGCATCCTCTCGCCGGAGGAGATGGCCGACACCGCCAGTGTAACGCTCCACGATCTGCGCCGCAAAATCCGCCAGACCGAGGATTCCATCCGCACCAAGCTGGATAATATCATCCGCAACTCCACCACCAATAAATTTCTGCAGGACGCTGTTGTCTCGCTGCGCAACGGCCGCTATGTCGTGCCGGTCCGCGCCGAGTACCGCGGTGAGGTCGGCGGCGTCATCCACGATGTATCCTCCACAGGCGCGACCGTCTTTGTGGAGCCTACCGCCGTAGTCGAGGCCAACGCCCGCATTATGCAGCTGCGCGCGCAGGAGCAGGAGGAAATCACCCGTATTCTGACCTCCTTTTCGAATCAGGTCGGCTCACTGGAGCCGCAGTTTACCTACAGCTATGAGGCAATGCTCAAGATCGACCTGCTGCTGGCCAAGGCACGGCTGGCCGTGGAGCAGAACGCCTTTATGCCCGCCGTCAGCGACAAGGTCTATTTCAAGCTGAACAAGGCCCGCCACCCGCTCATCGACAAGAAAAAGGTCGTGCCGGTGGACATTGAGCTGGGCAGCGACTATGACACCCTCGTTATCACCGGCCCCAACACCGGCGGCAAGACCGTATCGCTGAAAACAGCCGGCCTGCTCAACGCGATGGCGCAGTACGGGTTCCTGATCCCGGCGCATGAGAGCAGCGTTGTCTGCCATTTTGACGAATATCTCGTTGACATCGGTGATGAGCAGAGCATCGAACAGAGTCTGTCCACCTTCTCCGGCCATATGAAGCGGATCAGCGGCATTCTGGAGCTGGCCGGCCCGGCGACCCTGACCCTGCTGGACGAGCTGGGCGCGGGCACCGACCCTGCCGAGGGTGCGGCGCTGGCCGTCAGCATTCTGGAGCGGCTGCGTCGTCAGGGCAGTTTGCTTATGGCGACGACCCATTACGCCGAGTTGAAGGTCTATGCGCTGGAAACGCCCGGCGTTGTCAATGCCAGCTGCGAATTCAATGTCGAAACGCTGATGCCTACCTACAAGCTCAGCGTCGGCGTGCCGGGCAAGTCGAACGCCTTCCTGATCAGCGCAAAGCTGGGCATCCCGCAGGAGATCATTGATGCCGCGCGCAATCACATGTCGAACGATGACAAGCGGCTGGACAGCGTGCTGTCCCAGCTGGACGATTTGAAGGTCCAGCTGAAGGAGGCGCAGGCCGAGGCCGAGCAGGCCAAGTACAATGCAGAGCATGCCCTTGAAAGCGCCGAGAAAAAGCGGGATGACCTCATCAAAAAGGGTGAGGAGGAGTTGGAGAATGCCCGCCGTCAGGCCCATGATCTGATGCAGCAGGTGCAGAACGAGGCCTACAGCCTGACCGATGAGCTGCGCCGTATCCAGAAGGACGAAAAGACCAGCGCGGCCCAGCGTGCTGTGCGCGCCCGGGAAATCGCCCGCAAGGACACCGAGAGCCTGCTCAAGCAGACCGATGCGAAGCCGAAGCCTGTCAAAGAGTTCGTCCCGCTCAAAGAAGTGCAGATCGGTCAGGAGGTCATCATTGCCGATCTGGGCCAGACGGCCACCGTTACGGCGCGCCCCGACCGCAACGGCATGGTGGAGGTCCGCGCCGGCATCATGAAAACAAAGGTTCCGCTGTCCAACCTGCGTGCCCCTGACAAGATGGAAAAGCGCAAGCCGGCCGAGCCGCGGCGCTCCACCCGCGTGCAGTTGGATAAGTCCCGCAAGACCAGCATGGAGCTGAACCTGCTGGGTTACACGGTGGACGAGGCCCTCAACGAGGTGGACAAGTTCCTCGACAGCGGCATGCTGCGCGGGCAGTCCACCCTGTATATCATCCACGGAAACGGCACCGGCGCCCTGCGCACCGCCATCCAGAAGCATCTGCGCACCCACAAGGCGGTCAAAAGCTTCCGGCTGGGTCGCTACGGCGAGGGCGAGAGCGGCGTGACCGTTGTGGAATTAAAGTAAAAATTCAAAACAATCCACCCTTTTTGTCTATAGCAATCCTTGGCTGCATCTGCTATGCTATTCATAGAATGTATGAGTGTCTGCCTTTAAAATGAAATGAAAGCGAGTGAACGCTTTGCCAATGGACTATAACAGTACACGCAGCTTTACAATGACGCTGGCGCACCGCGCGGTAGGGGACATCCGCCGCGGGGGCTTCCGGCAGCTGCGCAATTATGTGGACATGTGTGCCACGCTGGCAAAAAAGCCGCAGCAAAAAGACTTTTTTGCCTACGCACAGAAGGCCCTGCAGCGCACCGACAGCTGCTATTACAGCCTGATCCACCGCCTGCTGGATACCGTGGATGAGGATCGCATCTGCACGGTCGGTGTCAATATGGGCTTCGGCGGCCTGATCTACGGTGCAAGCGAGTTGAAAAAGAAGGCCGATGCGGACGGCCAGCCTACTTCTTGGGTCACAGCGGCACGCTGCGGGGACGAACGCCTGGCGGAGATGATCCCCGAGGCGGCAAAGCACGGCAGCTATGTCTGGCTGCTGGATGCCCTTTCTACTGATCCGGCACAGGTCGTGCCGCTGGCAAAGGCCAACCCTCAAACGGCCTTCGGTCTGCTGGCAGACCCCGCTGCCTTGACCGAGGACTGCGTTGCTGCGCTGGTGGCCTGCCGTAATCTGGTGGTGATGCCGCTGTTGAACACGCCGGAGCTGACCCCCGAGGCCTGCCGCGCCGCCCGCCGTATGAAGGCGCAGAACATGTTCTACGCCCTGACTGTTCTGGTCGATGACGACACCGTGGACGAGGTCATGCAGGACGACTGGCTTGAGAGCATCGCGCAGAAGACACTGTTCTGCGTCTGCGCCCGCAAAAACGGCATCTCGGACGAAGCCTCCCACAGACTGCGCCGCAGCATTGTGGAGGGCCGCATGGAGACCGGCAAGCCGGTTCTGCTGCTCGACTGGGACGGCGATGTGAGTTACCTGAATCAGCGTATCTCGGAGCACATGGTTTTCGGCAATGCGCTGCCGCAGGGCTGCTCCTTCCCCCTGCAGCTGGGCTGAAACCGCACATAATAACAAAAAACGACCCTGTAACGATGGTATCATCGTTACAGGGTCGTTTGGCTTTTCAGGTATCGCCGCGCAGCAGCTTTTGCAGGATGTCATGGTTGAACACCGGGATCGTCAGGTCAGAGATGACAAGGCCGTTGGTGCGCATGCCGCCAAGCACCCATGGGATCAGGATCCCCATCAGCGCGCCGGAAAAAAACTGGCCGATGGCGCGTGTTTCGCTGGCGCTGATGTCAGGGTTCAGCTCCCGGGCGTTCTGCTCAAAAATAGAGCACAGGTAATCAAACATGTACTTCTGCAGGCTGTTCTGGCCGTTGTAGGCCAAAGCGTTGCAGTAGAACACCTTGTTTTCCCAAAAATAATCCTTGATAGCTGCCAGCAGGGAATCCCAGCTGGTGTAGGCGCCGCGCTCCACAAGGAACTGTGTGATGCCGCTCTGGAAATACCAGTTGACGAGGTCGTACTTGTCCTCAAAATGGTAGTAGAAGGTGTTGCGGCCTACGCCCGCATGATCCACGATGTCGTTGACCGAGATCTTTTCAAGCGGGGTCGTGACCATCAGCTCCTGCAGGCTTTCGGCCAGCAGATGTTTGGTTTGATTGGAACGAGGCATAGTGATCCTCCTGCAAATGGGGTGGTAAACAGCGTACCTGCATTATAACACATTTTCTGCGTCAAGTGCAAATGATTCGTGAAATTCCCCGCAGGACCTGCGCTGTGATTTGTATGACAAATTATCCCGAGTGTTTGGTTTTGCCCGCCGCGGCCGGGAACAGGGCTTTCTAATTGAACATTCGCCGGCTTTTGTCTATGTACACTGCGGCGAAAAAAAGCCTACAATAGGGCATACGCTAACGGAGAGAAAAGGAGTGCAATCAACTATGCCGATGAATAAAGTAGTCCATGCCGCCCAGCGCGCAGCGTTCAGCGCCGCCCTTGACTCTGCCATCAAGGCAGTGCGCGGCAAGGGTCCTGAAAATATGGCCGAGCAGGCCGTCAAGCTCGTCAATCTGGCTCAGCCTCTGCTGGCCCACCGTTACCCCGATGCCGACTGGGATAAGGTCCGCGCCTTTGTGTCCGACCCCAACAGCAAGTGGATGGGGTATGCCTACAGGGCAATCAACGAGATCGACCCCCATATCCTGAAGATGAACGCCCTGAACCTTGTGTATGAGGGTATGTTCGCCGGTTACAACTATGTCATGGAGCTGCGCAGGCAGTACGACTGCAATATGCCGTGGATTTTGCTGTTCGACCCGACCTCTGCCTGCAACCTGCACTGCAAGGGCTGCTGGGCTGCCGAGTACGGCAACCGCCTGAACCTCAGCTTTGAGGATATGGACCGCATCGTCACCGAGGGCGAGGCGCTGGGCATCCACTGGTACATGTGCACCGGCGGTGAGCCGACCTGCCGCAAGGAGGATCTGTTCAAGCTGGCTGCCAAGCACCAGAGTTCTGTGTTCCATCTGTTCACCAACGGCACCCTGATCGACCAGGCCTTCTGCGACCGCGTCAAGGAAGTGGGCAACATGGCCTTCTTCATCTCCATCGAGGGCATCGGCGATGCCACCGATGCCCGCCGCGGCGACGGCGTCTATGACCGCGTCATGCACGCCATGGACCTGATGAAGGAGAACGGTCTGCTGTTCGGCACCTCCATCTGCTACACCAGCGCTAACTATAAGGCTGTCACCAGCGATGAGTTCATGGATATGCTCATCAGCCATGGTGTTCGCTTCAACTGGTACTTCCATTACATGCCCATCGGTGACGGCGCGAATGTCGATCTGATGCTCAACGCCGAGCAGCGCGAGTACATGATCCACCGCGTCCGTGAGATCCGCGGCTTTACCGGCGGCAAGCCGATCTTCTGCATCGACTTCCAGAATGACGGCGAGTACATTGACGGCTGCATTGCCGGCGGCCGCCAGTATGCCCATATCAACCCGGCCGGCGATGTGGAGCCCTGCGTCTTTATCCACTACTCCAACGCCAATATCCATGACAAGAGCCTGCTCGAGTGCCTGCAGCAGCCCCTGTTCAAGGAATACCACAAGGGCCAGCCCTTCAACAACAACCACCTGCGCCCCTGCCCGATGCTTGAAAACCCCGAGCTGCTGGGTGAGATGGTCAAGCGCAGCGGTGCGCACAGCACCGATATGCAGCAGCCGGAATCCACCGATGATGTATTCCGCCGCTGCCGCCCCTACGCTGACCAGTGGACGCCCTCTGCCGAGCGTATCTGGGCAGAGGAGCACCCCGGCTGCACCTCCTGCGCGAGCTGCTCCGGCTGTGCCTCCAAGTAAAACAGCATAAGCTCCTGCGCCCCGCTGCCTTTTGCAGCGGGGCGCTTTTTGTTTGGTTTGGCTTCCCCCGTGGGGGAAGCTGTCAGCGGCCCCGCCCGCTGACTGATGAGGGGGAGCCTTGCCAATACCATCCGCTAATGGGTGACCACGCAAGCCTGCCCCTCATCCGGCCTCAGGCGGGGCCTCGGCCACCTTCCCCCGTGGGGGAAGGCATTCATCTTGTCAGCTTTTCGCACATCCCACCGTCCGCGGATTTTCTCTTCCACCAGCGCATATAGTGGTAGCATGGCGGCAAAAAGGGGAGGTGGGCGTATCAAAACGGTGGTATATCTCGATGTGCTGCTGCTGACCAATTTTCTGCTGGCCTATTTTCTGCTGCTGGCGGCGGGGGCGCTCAGCGGCCAGCGGGCGGGCTTTGGGCGGATGCTGGCGGGCAGCGGTGTGGCGGCGCTCTCGGCCCTTGTTCTGTTTGCCCCGCCGCAGCCCTACCCGGTGCAGGCTGCCTACAAGATCGCCACGGCACTGGGCATCACGGCAGCGGCCTTTGGGCGGCGCAGCCTGCGCCGTCTGCTGACAGCGGCCTGCTGGTATGCGGCACTCAACATTGCGCTGGCGGGGGTGGTAATGCTCGTCATGCTGAACACCGGCGCGCGGTGGCTGGACGCAGCCAACCTGACGGTCTACCTGCACATCTCGCCGCTGCTGCTGTTGGGGCTGTGCGGGGGGTGCTGTGCGGCTGTTGAGTTGGGACTACGGCTCCTTTCCCGGCGGGAGCCGCCTGTAAAAACGGCGGGGCTGGAGTTTGAACTGTGCGGCCAGCTTGTCCGTCTGCGCGCAGCGCTGGACACGGGCTGTCATCTGCAGGACCCGCTGACCTGCCTGCCGGTGCTGGTCGTCAGCTACCCAGATGCAAGAGCACGGCTGCCTGCCGCTGCGGATGCCTTCCTCGCGCAGTGGTTTGCAGGGCAGGACCATGCCGAGCCGCCGCCCGGGACCCGGCTGCGGCTGGTGCCCTGCGGCACGGCGGCAGAGAAGGGACTGCTGCCCGGCTTTGCAGTGCAGGGCATCAGCCTTATCACCGAGAAGGGCGTGCTGGGGCTGGGGCGCAGCGCGGTGGTATTTGCGCCGCGCAGCTTCGGCAGCACCGACTATGAGGCGCTTTACGGCAGTGATTTCATGTAAGGGGGAAAACAAGACATGCGCAAAGAACTGTACCGTCTGTGGCTGTGGCTGGCGGCACCGCAGCAGCTGCATTACATCAATGGGGCCGATACCCTGCCGCCGCCCCTGCCGCCCGAGCAGGAGCGCGAGGCGCTGGCTGCACTCGCCCGGGGGCAGACCCCGGCACGGGATCTGCTCATCACACATAATCTGCGGCTTGTTGTGTACATTGCCAAAAAGTTTGAGACACCGACCGCCGGCATCGAGGATATGATCTCGATCGGCACGATCGGGCTGATAAAGGCGGTCAACACCTTTGAGCCCACCAAAAACATCAAGCTGGCGACCTATGCCAGCCGATGCATTGAGAATGAGATCCTGATGTATCTGCGCAAAAGCTCCAACCGGCGGCAGGATGCCAGCATTGACGAGCCGCTGAATACCGACACGGACGGCAATGAGCTGCTGTTGATGGATGTGCTGACCAGCGATGACCCGCAGGTTGGGGAGGAACTGGAGCGCAGCGCCGAGCGCGCCGCCCTGCGGGGGGCAGTCGGCCGGCTTTCCCCACGGGAGCGCCGCATTATGGAGCTGCGCTTCGGCCTGAACCATGAAAAGGAGCATACCCAGAAGGAGGTGGCCGACACGCTGGGCATCTCGCAGAGCTATATCTCCCGCCTGGAAAAGCGCATTATCCGCCGCCTGCGCCGGGAGCTGGAGGCGGTGGGCTAAAAAATCTGCAGCTTCGTAGGGGCCGGGCATGCCCGGCCCGCGGCCTGCCGTCAGCAGGAGTCCTCGGAAAACCGCGGGCCGCACATGTGCGGCCCCTACAGGGCAATGCCTTCTACACCGCCGGCTCCACCCGGGTGTTTGTCACAAACGGTACGGCCAGCCCGGCAATCATATTCATCTCGGGCTGCATGGAGTAGAGCAGATACTCATAGCCGTCCCGCACCCAGAAGATGCTGGAGATGCGCCCGGCGTTCTGCCGCTGGGTGACGGTGATGCCGTCAATATCGTACTGCTGGACATCCTCAAAGGTAAATTCAAAGAAGTCGGTGGGGTAAAGCATCTGCCCCTGCTTTGCAGTGCGCAGGCTCATGCGGCGGCCCGGCACAATGTCGTAGTCGATTTCCGACACCCGCCCCTCGATAAGCCAGTAGCGATAGGGCAGAATGACCTCGCTGCTGGGGGCAGAGGCTACCCGGAACCCGCACGCCTGGCCGTAGTCGGGATGTAAATATTCCGTGCGTGTCTCGCGTGTGGGGCGGGTCTCCTCCCGCCGAAGGATCAGCACCAGCACCAACGCCACGGACACGACCGCCAGCAGCACCAGCGTCAGGACAAACCACAGGGAATCTACCATAACAAGCCCTCCTTTTCCGTATGCTATGCCGCAGCGGCAGGGCGTGTGCGGTGCTGCCCAAAATTTGCCAGTTTGCCAACGCACACAGCTGCCTATACTCCCAGCAAGGAAATGCTTGATTTGGGGGTTGAAAGGATGTATGCAGGAAAAGTCGAGATATGCGGTGTGGATACAGCCCGCCTGCCGGTGCTGAGCGAGGCGGAAAAAAGCCGGCTCATCAAGGCGGCGCGGGCGGGGGACAGGCAGGCCCGGCAGGAGATGGTGCAGGGCAACCTGCGTCTGGTGCTGAGCGTTGTGCAGAAGTTTGCCGGGCGTGGCGAGAACATGGACGATCTGTTTCAGGTCGGCTGCATCGGGCTTATCAAGGCCATCGACAACTTTGACCCGGCGCAGAATGTGCGGTTTTCCACCTACGGTGTGCCGATGATCGTGGGTGAGATCAAGCGCTATCTGCGGGACAACAACGCCGTGCGGGTCAGCCGCTCCATCCGCGATTTGGCCTGCCACTCAATGCGCGCACGGGAGGAGCTGCAAAAGAAAAACGGCCGTGAGCCGAAAATCTCCGAGATTGCGGCACAGGTGGGGCAAAGCCCCGAAAATGTGGCGATGGCGCTGGAATCCGCCGTGACGCCCACAAGCCTGTATGAGCCGATCTACTCGGACGGAGAGGACAGCTTTGCCGTGGTCGATCAGCTGCGGGACGCAACCGGGGAGGAAAGCTGGATCAGCGATATGATGTTCCGTGATACGGTGCGGGCACTCTCTGCGCGGGAACGCCGTATCATTGCACTGCGCTATCTGGGCGGCAAGACCCAGACCCAGGTGGCCCGGGAGATCGGCATCAGTCAGGCACAGGTCAGCCGTCTGGAAAAGGCCGCGCTCAGCCGCATCAAGGCGCAGATATGCAGCCAATAAAAAAGCGGCATCCGCCGGGATGCCGCTTGGCTGCAAAGCAGGAGAGCAGAAAATCAGTCCACCTCGATCCCGCACGCACCCAGCGCACGGGTAAAGGATTTCGGGTTCTTGTACAGGATGCCCGTGATGCCCAGGTTGTACGCGGCCTGGGCATTGGCCTTTGTGTCGTCCACAAAGATCGTCTCGTCATACGCAAGGTTGCAGGTCTGCATCAGCGTGGTGAAGATCTCCGGCTCAGGCTTGAGCAGATGGACATCGCAGGAGGCAACGCCGCCGTCAAACAGTGAGAACCACTCCCGCTGGCGCAGCTCGTCCATCATGTCGGATGCCATATTCGTCAGGTAATACAGGCGGTAGCCTGCGCTTTTCAGCTTGCGCATGATCTGCACGGTGGTCTTTTTTGTCTGCATCATGGCAGCCCACTCCTCGATGCAGGTCTGCACCTCAAATACGCGGTTGGCGCGGGCGGCGTTTTCCAGCATAAGCTGGTTGGCCTGCTCCCGGCTGATGATGCCGCGGTCCAGATCGAGCCATTCCTGGCTGCCGAACACAAGCGCGTAGGTCTCCTCCTCGGCGCGGCGGTTCATAAAGTGATCCATCAAAAAATCCTTGGGGGCAAAATCCACAACAACGCCGCCGAAATCAAAAATAATATTTTTATACATAAAAACCTCCGGTAAGGGTCTGCTTCGTTTCTCATCCTTATTATACACGCAATCCGGCAAGGAAACAATTCCTTTTTTGCTGCATAGGATGGCAGAGAAGGGGGTGCTGCCATGACGCTGCGTGAATTGAGCGGTAAGGATGTCATCCGGCTTAAAAACGGTGAAAACCTCGGCCGCATCGACGATCTGGCCTTTGACGAAAACGGCGGACGGCTGCAGTCCGTCATTCTGCGCGGGCGCGCGCACTGCTTTGGCCTGCTGGGGTGCGATGATGACCTTATCCTCCCGTGGGAGAGCATCCGCAGCATCGGCACTGATGTGGTTATGGTCGATGCAGACCCCTTGCCGGGAAAACACCGCCGCTAAAGCAGGAAAATCGTATATTTTGTGTAAAATCCCGCGAAAGCGGATGCTTTTTTTGGCGCAATGTGCTATAATTAAAAATCAATGGAAGGCGGGGAACAGGCAATGCAGACAACGCAGAAACAGATTCTGGCGGCTGCGCTGGCGGTGGTGCTTATTGCGGCCGGTGCACTGTTCCTGATCGCCCCTGTGTGGCAGCCGCAGCGCCCGGCCGCCGTCTATGCCCCGGTCACGGCAGCGCAAACCACTGCGCCGGAGCCGGAGCTTATCGACATCAACACGGCTACGGCAGAGGAATTGACCGCACTGCCGGGCCTTGGCCCGCGGAAGGCCGCAGCATTGGTGGCATACCGCACAGAGCACGGTGCCTTTGCATCGCTGGCCGATGCAGCTGCGGTCAGGGGCATATCTCTACGCATGACAGAAAGCTGGGCGGGACTTGCCGCCGCAAAATAAATAGGAGGAGATCCATTTGGAAAAAAAGCCGGAGAGCATCTTCATCAACCGCGAACTCAGCTGGCTGGATTTTGACAGCCGCGTTCTGGCCCTTGCCAAAGAAAAAACGGTGCCCTTGGGGGAGCGCATCAAGTTTGCCGCCATCTTCGGCAGCAATATGGATGAATTCTTCATGGTTCGTGTCGGTTCTCTGTATGACCAGACGCTGCTGAAAACCAACAAGACCGACAATGTCACCCACATGACGGCGGCGGAGCAGATCAATGCCATCACGCCGCGCGTGGCGGAGCTGCAGGCCAAGTGCGACAAATACTTCCAGCATCTTGTGTCGGCGCTTGCGGAGCAGGGCTACCACAAGGTGGACTTTACCAAGCTCAGCAAGCAGCAGGAGCATTTCTGGAAAACCTACTTCCAGCGTGAGCTGCTGCCCCTGCTCAGCCCGCAGATCGTGGACTCCCGCCATCCGTTCCCCTTCCTGAACAACAAGGACATCTACTATATTGCCCAGCTGCACTCCAAAAACGAGGGGGTCAGCTACGGCATCGTGCCGGTCAGCAGTCAGTTTGAGCGGGTGCTTTTCGTCAAGGACGGCGAGACAGCCTGCTTCGCTTTTGTGGAGGAGCTGATCGCCCACTATGCCGCTACGATCTTTACAGCCAGCACCGTGCAGAAGCAGTGTCTGTTCCGTGTGACCCGCAACGCCGACATCACGGTGGACGAGGGCATGATGGACCATGATGTGGACTTCCGCGATGTCATGAGTGAGCTGCTGAAAAAGCGCCGCAAGCTGGCTGCCGTTCGGCTGCAGTTCTGGCCCGAGGCCCCGCAGGAGGTCGTGAAATTCCTGCGGGACAAGCTGGTGGTCCCGGCGGACCGCTGCTATACCCAGACCTCGCCCCTTGATGCAGGTGCGCTGTTCAAGCTGGCAGGGCGCATCTCGGGCGACAGCGGCCATGCGGACCTGTTCTACCCGGCGGCCAGGCCGATGCAGGCCCCGGCGGGCTATGACCTGTATACCGAGGTCCGCAAGCATGATGTGCTGCTGGCCTATCCGTACCAGAGCATCCGTCCGTTCATCAAGATGCTGCTGCGTGCGGCTGCCGACCCGGATGTGGTCTCGATCAAGATGACCCTCTACCGTATGGCCAGCGATTCCCAGATCGTCAACGCCCTGATTGCCGCTGCTGAAAACGGCAAGGAGGTCGTGGCCATGGTCGAGCTGCGCGCCCGCTTTGACGAGCAGAACAACATCGACTGGTCCAAGCAGCTGGAGGATGCGGGCTGCACCGTGTTCTACGGCTTTGATGATTACAAGGTCCATTCCAAGCTGACCCTAATCACCAGCCGGGTCAGCGGCCAGTATAAGTACTTGACGCAGATCGGTACCGGCAATTATAATGAAAAGACAAGCGAGCTGTACACCGACCTGTCCTTCATCACCACCCGGCAGGAGATCGGCGAGGAGGCCAGCAGCGTATTCAACAACATGGCCCTGCAGCGCCTGACGAGCGAGGCCGATACGATGTTGGTGGCGCCGCTGCGCTTCAAGAGCGTTTTGCTTGAGGAGATGGATCGTCAGATCGCACTGGCTATACAGGGCAAGCCTGCGTCCATCATCGTGAAAAACAACTCTATCAACGATCCGCAGATCATTGATAAGATCAGCGAGGCCAGCTGCGCGGGCGTAAGGGTGGATATGATCGTGCGCGGCATCTGTTGCGTGCGGGCAGGGGTGCCGGGCCGCACCGAGAATGTGCATATCCGCAGTCTGGTGGGCCGGTATCTCGAGCATTCCCGCATCTACTGCTTCGGCAGCGGTGAGGCGATGCGCATCTACATTGCGTCCGGCGACTTCCTGACCCGCAACACCGAGCGCCGTGTGGAGGTGGGCGTCCGGGTGGATGACCCTGCTATCGCAAAGAAGCTGCGCGGCATCCTTGACCTGCAGCTGCGCGATACCGTCAATGCCCGGGAAATGCAGCCGGACGGCACCTATACCAAGGTACACCCCGCCGAGGGACAGCCCCCGGTAGACAGCCAGATGGCGATGTTTGGCTATTTCAAGGACGGCTTTGAGATGGCACCGGAAAAGCCAAGACCGGAGCCGAAAGCAGCCCCCAAGCCCCAGGCGGCAGCCGCCAAAGCTGTGGTAAAACCTGTTGTCCGGCAGCGTGCAGCCCTGCGCCCTAAGCGCGCAAGCCTGCTGCAAAGCCTGTTCGGCCGCGGGAAAAAGTAAGGAGAATCCGAAACATGAAAAGCTGTGTAGTGACCGCAAATTTTGCCTGTGACCCCATGAAGGTCTGGCTCTACCTGACCAAGCCTACCCTCAACAATTGGTGCAAAGATGTCAGCACCTATGAGGAGAGCAGCGACGGTATGACGGCAACGGAAAAGCATACCGATGGCAGCGAGACCCAGATCACCTTTACCCGCAAGGAAAAGCCCCGCTGCCTGAGCTGCAGCTTCCAGCGGGGCAAAATCAGCGGCAGCTTTACGGCGCTGCTGCTGGGCGGCGGTGACTCCACCAGTGTAGAATGTACACTGGATGTGAACGGACTGGGGCTTTTTGCCAAGCCCGCCAAGCTGCTGGAGGCACACTTCGATATGCTGCGCAAGACCCTCGGCGCGTAAGCTGCGCGCTCTGCCAATACCCCGGCTGTCCGCCCCGTAAATGGGGCGGATATTTTTTGCCCCTCCCGCATACGGTTGAAAAAGGGGAGGTGTATGCCATGTGGGAAAATGCAGCCCCGCCGCCGCAGCCGGAGGAAAAGCCCCGGCCCTGCCGCCCAAAGAGTGAGGAGGATCTCGTCCTGTGGGCGCAGGTGCTGCTTTGCCTTGCAGCCATCGGCTTTGTACTGGCGGCAAGGGCGCTGGGGTGGCCGGTCTACCCTGAGCTTCGCCGTGCGTTTGCCGCTGCTCTGCAGCCGGAGCAGTCGCTTTTGCTGGGGGAGGAGCGCGGCCTGCTCCGATTTACCGAGCAGACGGCGCAGGAGCTGGCGGATGCCGCCCGCAGCATGTGGGAGGATGTGACCGCCACGCCGGAGACGGCCCGCACGCGCCACAGCCAGCCCGCCCCGCCGGCCTATGCCAGCGAGGAAGGCTATGAGCCGGCATTTGCCCTCTGCTTTCCGCTGCCCGGGCAGCATGACCGCAGGACCTCCGGCTACGGCTGGCGCACCGACCCGATGGGCGGGCTGGAGGAGGATTTCCACATCGGTAACGACCTTGCGGCAGCTGAGGGGACGGCGGTGCTGGCGGCGGCGGACGGCGTTGTGCGGATGGCAGGACGCCACAAAAGCTACGGCAACTATCTGCGGGTGCTTCATGCCGATGGCGATGAAACGCTCTATGCTCACCTGCAGTATCTGTTCGTGCGGGCGGGGGAGGCGGTCAGCGCCGGGCAGACGCTGGGCACGGTGGGCCAGACGGGCAACGCCACGGGCCCCCACCTGCATTTTGAAATTCTGCACAGGGGGCTGCGGTATGACCCGGCGGCAGCGCTGCAGCATGCCTCGTAGGCCCGGCGGGCTGCGCTGGCGCAGGCCGCTGGCGGTGCTGCTCGGTCTGACGGTGCTGCTGGCGCTGGACGGCAGCGGCATCCTGCGGGTCGGGCTGGGCTGTGCGCTCCTGCATGAGAGCGGCCATGCGCTGATGTACCGGCTTTTGTGGCATCACTGGCCGGAACTGGAGATCTCGCCGCTCGGCATCTGCCTGCGGCTGCGCGGGCTGCTTATGACGCCTGCGCAGGAGCTGCTGCTGGCCGCCGCCGGGCCGCTGGCCAACCTTTTGGCCTGCGCGGCGGCGCTTGCCTTTATGCGGTGGGCAGGGTACAGCTGCGGCGGGTACTGGTTTGCCTGCTGCAATCTGCTGGTGGGCGGCAGCAGCCTGTTGCCCCTGCCCGGGCTGGATGGGTGGCATGTTGCGGCGTGTCTGTTGCATTTTCTGCGAAAATAAGATACAATCAAATATATGCCTTTACAATAACAGCGGCCCCGACGGGGCGGCGAAAATAACACGGTAAGGATGGTTCACCAAAATGGCGGAATTTTCCCCAAAATTTAAAGAGGCCCTGAGTCTGGTACAAAAGCCGGGCCGTTACACGGGCGGCGAGCCGGGCTGCATCTACAAGGATAAATCCAAGGTGGATGTGCGCATGGCGTTCTGCTTCCCGGATACCTATGAGATCGGCATGTCCTTTCTGGGCGAGAAGATCCTGTACGATATTCTGAACCGCCACGAAAACTGGTGGTGTGAGCGCGCCTTTATGCCATGGACGGACATGAAGGCCCAGATGGAGCGGCTGGACATCCCGCTGTACTGCCTTGAAAGCAAGGATCCGCTGACGGATTTTGACATTGTCGGCTTCTCTCTTGAATATGAGCTGTGCTATACGAATGTTCTGGCAATGCTGCGTCTGTCGGGCATCCCGCTGCGGGCCGCCGACCGTGACGAGCGGTGGCCGCTCATCATCGCGGGCGGCCCCTGTGTATGCAACGCCGAGCCAATGGCAGACTTCTTTGATGTCATGCAGCTTGGCGAGGGTGAGCAGATGCTGCAGGACATCTGTGCAACCGTTGAGCAGGGCAAAAAGCAGGGCTGGGATAAAGAACAGCTGCTGTTGGAGCTGGCAAAGCTCCCCGGCGTCTATGTGCCGTCCTTCTACGATGTGACCTACAAGGAGGATGGCCGCATCGAGGCTGTCACGCCCAACCGCCCCGGCGTGCCGCCGCGCGTGACAAAGGCCATCGTGCAGGATATGGACAGCTTTACCCCGCCGGAAAACTTCGTGGTGCCGCTTGTGGGTGCAGTGCAGGACCGCGCCTGTGTCGAGGTGCTGCGCGGCTGCGTCCGCGGCTGCCGCTTCTGTCAGGCGGGCCAGCTCTACCGTCCCTTCCGGGAGCGCAGCCCCAAGCTTATCAGCGACAGTGCGCGGATGCTCTGCCGCAACACCGGCTATGATGAACTGAGCCTGTCGAGTCTTTCGACCTCCGACCACTCCCGGCTGGAGGATATTCTTGACAACCTCAACTCTTGGGCAGAGTCCGACCATGTCAGCCTTTCGCTGCCCAGCCTGCGTGTGGACAACTTCTCGCAGTCCCTTGTGGAAAAGACCACCAAGGTCCGCAAGAGCGGCCTGACCTTTGCTGCCGAGGCCGGCACCCAGCGCCTGCGCGATGTCATCAATAAGAATGTCACATGGGAGCAGATCGAGCGCGGCTGCCGCATCGCCTTCTCAGAAGGGTACACCTCGGTCAAGCTTTACTTTATGATGGGTCTGCCCACCGAAACGATGGAGGACATCAAGGGAATTGCCGACACCGCCCAGCAGGTGGTGGACCTGTTCTATACGATTCCTGACCGCCCAAAGGGCAAGGGTGTTCAGGTCACGATCAGCGTGGCCTGCTTTGTGCCCAAGCCCGACACGCCGTTCCAGTTCTGCGCGCAGGACCGCCGCGAGTCCCTGCAGGAAAAGCAGAAATACCTGCTCAGCTGCGTACATTCCCGCAAGATCAAGGTCAACTACCACGACAGCACCACCAGCGTGCTGGAGGGCGTGTTTGCCAAGGGTGACCGCCGTCTGGGCCGTGTGATCGAGACTGCATTTGAGAACGGCTCCTTCTTTGACACATGGGAGGAGTATTTCAACTACGACCGCTGGGTGGAGGCGTTCAAAAGCTGCGGCATTGACCCTGATTTTTACAACTACCGCGCCCTCGGTCTGGACGAGGTCACGCCCTGGGATCACCTCGATGTGGGCGTGACGAAGGCCCATCTGGTGCGTGAGTACAACAAGGCGCTGGAGGCCAAAACCACCCAGCCCTGCAACCGCCAGTGCAGCGCTTGCGGTGCCAACAAGCTGATCGGAGGACCGTGCTTTGACTACAGTAAGAATCTTCTTTGAAAAGTGCGGTGAGGCCGCCTACATTTCGCTGCTGGATCTGCAGCGCGTATTCCATCGGATGCTTAAAATGAGCAGCCTGCCGGTGTACTATACGCAGGGGTTCAACCCGCATATCTACCTCTCCTTTTCCTGCCCGCTGTCTCTGGGGCAGGAGAGCCTCTGCGAGAGCTGTGAGGTCAAGACGGAGCAGGAGAGCATCGAACCGCAGCGCTGGATCGATGCCCTGCAGCCGCTGATGCCGCGCGGCATCGTCATCACTAAGATCGCCCCAGCTAAGGAAAAGGTCGGCGAGATCGAGACCGCCGCCTATGAGATCACCATGCCGGCAAGCAGTGCCATTGCGCTGGATGCCTACAACAATGCAGAGCATGCCGAGGTTACAAAAAAGACCAAGCGCGGCCAGAAGACGCTCGATTTGAAGGCGTACCTCGACCGCATTGCTTATAAGGTCGAGGGCGATACGCTGCATTTTACGGCCGTGCTGCCCTGCGGCTCCGGCGAGGCACTGAACCTGAACCCGGCGCTGCTGACCGACTTCCTGCGTGAGCAGGGCGCCGCCCCTGTCTGGCAGTGCCGCGTGGTGAGGACGCACCTTTATAATAAAGCGGGCAAAGACTTCGAGTAAGAAAAGCCTTCCCCCGCGGGGGAAGGCAAAAAGCAAAAAAATCTTCGATTTTCTGTTAAAACCCCTTGCCAAACGCCCGGTACAATGCTATAATACTAAAGCGTTAGTGCCGCCGAGCCATCGGCGGGATAATGACACATCATTATACAGGCGGTCCTCTGACGAAACATCGTGTATGAACGTCGCAACAAAATGGAGGAATTCATAACATGGACGCAATGAAGCATTTTACCGAGGGTATGATCAAAGAGAACAAGCCCCAGTTCGAAGTCGGCGACACCGTTCGCGTCTCCGTCCGCATCAAGGAAGGCGACAAGGAGCGTATTCAGGCTTTCGAGGGCACCGTTATTGCCAAGAAGCATGGCGGCATCGCTGAGACCTTCACCGTTCGCCGCACCTCTTACGGTGTCGGTGTTGAGCGCGTGTTCCCGGTCAACAGCCCGTTTGTCGAGAAGGTTGACGTCGTTCGCCGCGGCAAGGTCCGTCGTGCGAAGCTGTTCTACCTGCGCGAGCGCACCGGCAAGGCTGCCAAGGTCAAGGCACGTATCTGAGCATACTGAGAAAAGGGGAGGACGGTTGGCGTTCTCCCTTTTTTCGTATTTTTCCAAAAGGTGGGATAAGACATGGGTGCAGCATTCAAGGCGCGCTACCGCCGCAACAAGGAAACACTGGAATGGTATGACGCTCTGGCCATGGCTGTGGCGATCATTGCACTGGTGTTTACCTTCGGTGTGCGCATCGTGAAGGTCGATGGACACTCGATGGATCACACGCTCTCCGATGGAGAGCGCATCCTTATCAATCTGCTCAAGGCGCCGGACTACGGTGATATTGTCGTGGTGGACGGCTATACCGACTACGGCAAGCCGCTGGTCAAGCGGGTCATAGGCATGGGCGGGGATACCATCGACATCGACTTTGAGGCCGGCATCGTCTACCGTAACGGTGCTGCACTCGAGGAGCCATACACCGCCGAGCCCACCTATTTGTTTGAAAGCGTGGAATTTCCCATTACGGTGCCGGACGGCTGCCTGTTTTTGATGGGAGATAACCGCAATAACTCCACCGACAGCCGCGATGTCAGCGTAGGCTGCGTGGATGAACGCGATATTATGGGCGCAGCCGTGCTGCGCGTACTGCCCTTTGGCAAGATAGGAGCGGCCGAATGAGCCAGAGCGACATTATCAACAGCCGCCAGATCCAGTGGTTCCCCGGGCACATGACAAAGACCCTGCGCCTGATGGAAAAGGAAATCCGCAATGTGGACTGTGTTCTGCAGATCCTTGATGCGCGCATCCCGCTTTCCAGCCTGAACCCCGAGATCGAGCGCATCACCGCGGGCAAACCGCATCTGTATGTACTGAACAAGGCCGATCTGGCTGACCCCGAGATCACCAAGCAGTGGCTGGCCTACTTTACGAGTGCCGGCGCCGGCTGCATTGCGATGGACTCGAAGCAGCGCGGCCGTGCCACGGCCACCAAGAGCCTGATTGAGAAAGAACTTTCCGCCCTGATGGAGCGCCGCCGCAACCGCGGTATGGTCGGCGCGGCCATCCGTGTCATGATCGTAGGCATCCCCAATGTGGGCAAGTCCACCTTCATCAACTCCTTTGCGGGCACGACCCGCGCCAAGGCTGCCAACAAGCCCGGCGTCACCCGCGGCAAGCAGTGGATCAGTGTCGGCAATTTCGACCTGATGGATATGCCCGGCGTGCTGTGGAAAAAATTCGACTCGCTGGAAACGGCATCGAATCTGGCATTCATCGGCTCCATCCGCGATGACATTTTGGATATTGAGGAACTGGCCTGCGGCCTGCTTTCCAGCGTGCGGGGCATCTATCCCGCCCAGCTGCTGGCCCGGTATAAGCTGGAGGAGTCGGCGCTTGCGCTGCCGCCCTACGACCTTTTGCAGGCCATCGGCGCCAAGCGCGGTATGCTGATCTCCGGCGGCGAGGTCGATACCGAGCGTGCAGCCAAGATGCTGGTAGGGGAATTCCGCGCCAGCAAATGGGGGAGGCTCTCGCTGGAGCGCCCGCCGCAGCGCGCGGTACAGGAAGAACGGGAAGAGGTGACGGACGATGCCCCGCAGGACGACTGGGACGACGAGCAGTAACGAAGCGCTTTACGCCTTTGACGCTGCAAAGCGTGCTGAGCATGGTGTGGTCTGCGGTGTGGACGAGGCAGGGCGCGGCCCGCTGTGCGGCCCTGTCTGCTGTGCGGCGGTCATCCTGAACCCCGATGATCCCATCGAGGGAGTCAACGACTCCAAGAAGCTGACCGAAAAGCGTCGTGATGCACTGTTTGAGGAAATCACAAATCGTGCGCTTGCATACAAAATTGTCTTTATCACACCGCAGGAAATTGATGAACGCAATATCCTGTGGGCTACAATGGACGGCATGGCGCAGGCTGTGGCCGGGTTGGAAATAACGCCCGATTATGTGCTGATCGACGGCAACCGCTGCCCGCCGGGGCTGATACAGCCCGCCGAGGCTGTGGTCAAGGGGGACGCCAACAGTGCCTCCATCGCGGCGGCCTCCATTTTGGCCAAGGTCAGCCGTGACCGCTATATGCTGGAGCTGGACAAGCAATATCCCCAGTACCAGCTGGCTAAGCACAAGGGCTATCCCACAAAGCTGCACTATGAGCTGATCGCACAGTACGGCATCCAGCCGTTCTACCGACGCAGCTTCCTGAAAAAACAGGGCTACTGGCATGACTGATATAGTCGGTCATAAGGGCGAGGCCATTGCTGCCAAATACTATCAGCAGCGCGGCTGGCTGCTGCTGAACCATAATTACCGCACCCGCATGGGGGAAATCGACCTTATTTTATATAAGGAAAACACGCTGGTGTTTGCCGAGGTCAAGACCCGCGCAGGAACCATGCTGGACCGCCCGGCGGCTGCGGTGGATGCCCGCAAGCAGCAGCGGCTGATTTTGGCCGCCCAACAGTATTTGCAGCGCAGTCCCTATGGGGAGGCTGACATTCGTTTTGATGTGGTGGAGGTCACGCCCGCAGGCAGAGGCTGGCAGGTGCATTGTATTCCCGGCGCATTTGAGTGCTGAGAAACACTGGCGTCAACGCATGAAAGGTAGGGGCGGCCATTGGTCGCCCGCGGAACCCAGCAGCAAGGCCGATGACGGGCATCGACCCCCGCAACCCGTAGTGGCGGATTCCATATCCGCCCGCATCAGCGCTCCACACAACGGTATAGCGCCAACAAGGCTTATACGCATAGAGGAAGAGAATAAGAGAAAGGGTGTACAGTATGCAGTATTTTAGCACCAGAGATTCCGAGCTCCGCGTTTCCGCACAGGAGGCGATCGTCCGTGGTCTGGCACCGCAGAGCGGTCTGTTTGTACCGGAAGCTTTCCCGAAGGCTGATCTGGAGGGCTGGAAGAACCTTTCCTATCCGGAACTGGCCGAGAAGGTGCTGGCGGGCTTTCTGACCGATTACAGCGCTGACTTCCTGCACAATGCCACCGCTGCCACCTACGGCGCAGCCTTTGATGGCAAGGCGGGCCGCACGGTCAAGGTCCGTGAGGGCCTCTATTCCCTTGAGCTGTGGCACGGTCCCACCTGCGCCTTCAAGGACTACGCCCTGCAGCTGATGCCGAAGCTGCTGGTGGAAGCCAAGAAGATGCTGGGCCGCACCGAGACCACCCGCATCCTTGTGGCAACCTCCGGCGATACCGGCAAGGCTGCACTGGCTGGCTATGCTGATCTGGACGGCATCGAGATCGAGGTGTTCTACCCGAACGACGGCACCAGCGAGATTCAGCACCTGCAGATGGCCACCCAAAAGGGCGGTAATGTGCAGGTCTACGCCGTGCAGGGCAACTTTGACGATGCCCAGACCGGCGTCAAGAAGGTCTTTGCCGATGCAGCTGTGGCCGCCGAGCTGGAGAAGCGCGGAATCCGCCTGTCCAGCGCCAACTCGATCAACTGGGGCCGTCTGGTGCCGCAGATCGTCTACTACTTCTACGCCTATTTCCGTCTGGCGGAGCAGGGCGCAGTGGCATGGGGCAAGCCTGTGGACTTCTGTGTGCCGACCGGCAACTTTGGCGATATTCTGGCTGGTTACTATGCCAAGCAGATGGGTCTGCCTGTGGGCAAGCTGGTCTGTGCCTCCAACAAGAACAATGTCCTGACCGATTTCCTGACGACCGGCACCTACGATGCCCGCCGTACCTTCTATAAAACGACCTCCCCGTCGATGGACATCCTGATCTCCTCGAACCTCGAGCGTCTGCTCTGCCATGTCAGTGGCAGCAGTGAAAAGGTCGCGGGCTGGATGCAGGAGCTGAATACGACCGGCAAGTACACGGTGGATGCCGAGACGCTGGAAAAGATCCGGGAGACCTTCGCTGCAGGCTATGCCGATGACGCCGAGGGGGCCGCTGAAATCAAGGCTCGCTTTGATGAGGATCACTATCTCTGTGATACGCACACCGCCGTGGCCTTCCGTGTGGCTGAGACCGTGCGCACCGAGGCACCGATGGTGGTGCTGTCCACCGCCAGCCCCTTCAAATTCCCGCGTGATGTGCTGGCGGCCTTGGGGCAGCAGGCCCCGGTCAGTGATTTCGCTGCCATGGCTGCGCTGACCGCCAAAACCGGCGCGGAGGCCCCGGCCTCCCTGCGCGAGCTGGACAAGCAGGAGGTGCGGTTCAAGACGGTGCTGCAGCCTGCTGAGATCCGTGCCGCGGCCCTGAAATAAGCAACAACAACTAGAAAGTGAGGCTGTATGGCCATCTTTGCAATCGGGGACATGCACCTCTCCCTGGGAACAGACAAGCCGATGGATGTTTTCCCGGGGTGGGAGGGCTACCTGCCCCGACTGGAAGCCAACTGGCGCAAGCTGATAGGCCCGGATGACACGGTCATTCTGGCAGGCGACACCAGCTGGGCCATGAACCTGAACGACACAAAGGCGGATTTTGCCTTTATCCAAAGCCTGCCGGGCCAAAAATGGCTGCTGAAGGGCAACCATGATTACTGGTGGACTACGACCCGTAAGATGGAAACCTTCCTCGCCGCCAATGGCTTTGACACCCTGCATATCCTGCACAACAATGCCTGCATTGTGGACGATACGGCGCTGTGCGGCACCCGCGGCTGGCCGTTTGACGATCTGGCCGCTCAGGGCGAAAAGCTGATGGCCCGCGAGGCCGGCCGCCTGCGGATGAGCCTGCAGGCAGCCGGGGATGCCGCGCAGAGGATCGCATTTCTGCACTATCCGCCCATCTACCCGGGCGCTGCGGCGCAGGAGCTTGTGGATGTGCTGCACGACTTCGGCGTGACCGAGTGCTACTACGGCCATCTGCACGGAAAATCCATCCGCTATGCCACGCAGGGGGAGCGGGACGGCATCACCTACCGGCTCATTTCTGCCGATGGTCTGGCGTTCTGCCCGTATAAAATAAGGTGAAAACGCACAAAAGCGTAAAATTGCATGGCTTTTTTGCCCAAAATCGGTTAAAATTTTTGAAATAAGGCTGGTATTTTCTCTGCAGGCATGGTATAATAACTTGTATTTTTATGTACATCTATTTTTGGAGGAATTTATAAATGAAACTGATTTCCTGTGAAAAGCTCGAAAAGAGCATGGTCGAACTGCAGTTCTCCATTGACGCGGAGACCTTCAAATCTGCTGTCAATACCGCTTTCAAGCGTGAGGGCAAGAAGTACGCCATCCCCGGCTTCCGCAAGGGCAAGGCTCCCAAGGCCATGATCGAGAAGATGTATGGCAAGGACCTGTTCCAGTATGACGCCGTCAACGATCTGTTCCCTGAGAACTATGAGGCCGCCGTCAAGGAGGCCGGCATCGAGGTCGTTGGCCGTCCTGAGCCTGAGGTCGTCTCCATGTCCGAGGAGGAGGGCGCAACCCTGAAGGTCAAGGTTGCCGTCAAGCCCGAGGTCGAGCTGGGCGAGTACACCGGTTTAACCGTCAACAAAGATGTCAAGACTGTGGATGAGGCCGATGTTGACGCTGAGATCAAGCGCATGCAGGACCGCAACGGCCGTCTGCTGACCCGTGAGGGCGAGGCCCAGAACGGTGACACCGTGGATATCGACTTTGAGGGCTTCGTTGATGGTGTTGCTTTCGAGGGCGGCAAGGCTGAGCACTACTCTCTGGTGCTGGGCAGCGGCTCCTTCATCCCCGGCTTCGAGGAGCAGGTCGTCGGCCACAAGGCAGGCGAGGAGTTTGATGTCAATGTCAAGTTCCCTGAGGAGTATCAGGCTAAGGAGCTGGCCGGCAAGGACGCTACCTTCAAGATCAAGCTGCATGAGGTCAAGTACAAGGAGCTGCCCGAGCTGGACGATGATTTCGCCAAGGACGTCAGCGAGTACGACACCCTCGAGGAACTGAAGGATTCCATCCGCAAGGGCATCCAGACCAACCACGAGAAGCAGGCTGAGCAGAGCGTTGAGAACGACCTGATCGATCAGGTCGTGAACGGCATGAAGGCCGACATCCCCGATGCTATGATCGAGAGCCGCATTGAGGAGCTGGTGCAGGACTTCCAGTACCGCATCTCCCAGCAGGGCCTCAAGCTTGAGCAGTACCTGCAGTATATGGGCATGACCATGGACCAGTTCAAGGAGCAGTTCCGTGAGCAGGCCGACAAGCAGGTCAAGATGCGTCTGGCTATGGAGGCCATCGTTGCCAAGGAGTCCATCGAGGCTACCGAGGAGGAGTTCGAGGCTGAGATCAAGCGCATTGCCGATGCTTACCAGATGGAGGCTGACAAGGTCAAGAGCTTGGTTGACGCTGCCGCTGTCAAGAAGGATCTGGCTGTCAACAAGGCCATCGACTTCGTGAAGGAGAAGGCGAACATCGTCCTGGGCGCTGCCGAGGAGAAGAAGCCTGCCAAGAAGACCACCCGCAAGACCACCAAGAAGGCTGCCGCCAAGAAGGACGAGGAGCCGAAGGAAGAGGAGAAGGGCGAGTAATCGCACCTTTCCGTAAACATTGAGTAAAAGGGCCGGTACGGTTGTGCAGCTTTGCCGCCGTATCGGTCCCTTTATCATAAAACCGCTTTTCTGCAAGCTATCAAGGAGGGAAACCTGAATGAGCCTTGTACCTTATGTTGTCGAACAGACTGCGCGCGGTGAGCGCAGCTATGACATCTTCTCCCGCCTGCTGAACGACCGCATCATTGTGCTGAGCGAGGATGTCAACTCCTCCTCCGCCAGCGTGATCGTGGCACAGCTGCTCTACCTCGAGGGCCAGGACCCCGAGAAGGACATCTACTTCTATATCAACAGCCCCGGCGGCTCCATTTCCGACGGCATGGCCATCCACGACACGATGAACTACATCAAGTGCGATGTCTCCACCATCTGTGTCGGCATGGCGGCCTCCATGGGCTCTTTCCTGCTGGCCAGCGGTACCAAGGGTAAGCGCTTTGCGCTGCCCAACTCCGAGATCCTGATCCATCAGCCGCTCATCGGCGGTCAGGGCATCTCCGGCCAGGCCACCGATATCAAGATCCATGCTGACCACATCGTGCGCATCCGTGAGCGGATGAACACCCTGCTGAGCGAGTACACCGGCCAGCCGCTGGAAACAATCCAGCGCGACACCGAGCGCGACAACTATATGACCGCGCAGCAGGCAAAGGAGTACGGCCTGATCGACGATATCCTCTATAAACACTGATTCGGGGGAACAACATGGCAAATCAAACGTCCGGTAAGGACGGAAAAGGACGCGAGCTTATCTGCAGCTTTTGCGGACGCTCCCAAAACGAGGTAGAGCAGCTGGTCATCGGTCCCGGCGTCAATATCTGCAAGGACTGCATCGAAATGTGCTGCAATGTGCTGGAACGCGATGGTGAGCGTCCGGCCCCGCCGCGCGCCGGTATGCCGCCCCGTGACCGCCGCCGTCAGGCCCAGAAGCCCGGCGCAGATTACGGTGCCGATCCGCTCGAGAGCATCCATATCCTGACCCCTGCCGAAATCAAGGCAGGTCTGGATCAGTATGTCATCGGGCAGGATGCCGCCAAGAAGGTGCTGGCTGTCTCGGTCTACAACCACTATAAGCGCATCCTGTCCGGCCAGAACAGCGATGTGGAGCTGCAAAAGTCCAATGTGCTGATGCTGGGCCCCTCCGGCACCGGCAAGACGCTGCTGGCCCAGACGCTGGCCAAGATGCTGAATGTGCCGTTCGCCATTGCGGACGCCACCACGCTGACCGAGGCCGGCTATGTGGGCGAGGATGTCGAAAACATCCTGCTCAAGCTGATTCAGGCGGCGGATTTTGACATTCCGCGCGCTGAAATCGGCATCATCTATGTGGATGAGATCGACAAGATCACCCGCAAGAGCGAGAACCCTTCCATCACCCGCGATGTGGGCGGTGAGGGTGTGCAGCAGGCCCTGCTGAAGATCGTGGAGGGTACGGTCAGCAATGTGCCGCCTAACGGCGGCCGCAAGCACCCGCAGCAGGAGTTCATCCAGATCAACACCAAAAATATCCTCTTTATCTGCGGCGGTGCCTTTGACGGGCTGGAAAAGCTCATCCAGAAGCGCACCGACAATGCCTCGCTGGGCTTTGGCAGCCAGCTGCGTACCACGCTCGACAAGGACGAGACCCGCCAGAAGCTGCTGAAAAAGGTCGAGCCGGACGATCTGGTAAAATTCGGCCTGATCCCTGAGCTGATCGGCCGTCTGCCGGTCGTGACGGTGCTGGATCCGCTGGACGAGGAGGCGCTGGTTCGCGTGCTGCTTGAGCCGAAGAACAGCATTGTGCGCCAGTACAAGGAGCTGCTGCATCTGGACAATGCCGAGTTGGTCTTTACCGATGCGGCCCTGCACGCCATCGCCAGAAAGACGGTGGAGCGCAAGAGCGGTGCGCGCGGCCTGCGCAGCGTTGTCGAGGAACTGCTGATTCCGATCATGTACGACATCCCGTCCGATGCCACCATCACCAAAGTGACGATTGACGCCGACACGGTCGAGGGCGGCCAGCCTCATATCGAGCATGGCGCCATGCGCCCGCGTTATAAAAGTTTGACGGAACAGCAATAAAAACGATCTGCACCGGAGCCAATACGGCCCGGTGCATTTTTGTTCACAAAAATTTTATATAGAAAACACTTGATTTTTCGGTGCAAAGTGGCTATTATATATTTAGCACTCAGAGAGATTGAGTGCTAAATCAAAAATCATCAAAATTCAAAAGAGAAATCTTTTATAAGGAGGAACTTTCACTATGAAAATCAAACCTCTTGCAGACCGTGTTGTCATTAAAATGGTCGAGGAAGAAGAAACCACCAAGGGCGGCCTGATCCTGTCTGGCTCCGCCAAGGAAAAGCCGCAGGTTGCTGAGGTCGTCGCTGTCGGCCCCGGCGGCAATGTGGATGGCAAGGATGTCGAGATGATCGTCAAGGTCGGCGATAAGGTCCTGACCAGCAAGTATTCCGGCACCGAGGTCAAGGTCGATGGTGAGGAATGCACCATCGTCCGCCAGAGCGACATCCTCGCGGTTGTGGAATAATTTGATTTTTCAGTAATTTCTTTCAGATAAAAGGAGAGATCTATTATGGCTAAACAGATCAAGCAGGGCGAGGACGCCCGCAAGGCCCTTTGCGCTGGCATCGACCAGCTGGCCAACACCGTTAAGGTTACCCTCGGCCCCAAGGGCCGCAATGTCGTGCTGAGCAAGAAGTTCGGCAGCCCGCTCATCACCAATGACGGTGTCACCATCGCCAAGGAGATCGAACTGAAGGACGAGTTCGAGAACATGGGCGCACAGCTCGTTCGCGAGGTCGCCACCAAGACCAACGATGCTGCCGGTGACGGCACCACCACCGCCACCGTTCTGGCACAGGCTTTCGTCAATGAGGGCATGAAGAACGTCACCGCCGGTGCAAACCCGATGGACATCAAGCGCGGCATGCAGAAGGCTGTCGCCGCTGCTGTCGACGCTGTCAAGCAGCACAGCCAGAAGGTCAACGGTAGCAAGGACATTGCCCGTGTCGGCACCGTTTCTGCCGGTGATGCTGAGATCGGCCAGCTGATTGCTGACGCGATGGAGAAGGTCACGGCTGATGGCGTTATCACCATCGAGGAGAACAAAACCACTGCCGAGACCTACACCGAGGTCGTTGAGGGCATGCAGTTTGACCGCGGCTATGTGACCCCTTACATGGTCACCGACACCGAGAAGATGGAGACCGTCTATGACGACTGCTCCGTCCTGATCACCGACAAGAAGATCAGCGTCTTCCAGGATGTGGTTCCCCTGCTCGAGCAGGTCATCCAGTCCGGCCGCAAGCTGCTCATCATTGCCGAGGATGTCGAGGGCGATGCACTGTCCAACCTCATCATCAACCGTCTGCGCGGCGGCCTGAATGTTGTTGCTGTTAAGGCCCCCGGCTTCGGCGATCGCCGCAAGGAGATGCTGCAGGATATTGCTACCCTGACCGGCGGCACTGTCATCAGCAGCGACCTCGGCTATGAGCTGAAGGATGCTACCATGCAGCTGCTGGGCAGCGCCCGTCAGGTCAAGGTCACCAAGGAGAACACCACCATTGTCGGCGGTGCCGGTGACAAGCAGGCCATTGCTGACCGCGTGGCTCAGATCCGCAGCCAGATCGCAACGGCAACCTCTGACTTTGACCGTGAGAAGCTGCAGGAGCGCTTGGCCAAGATGGCCGGCGGTGTTGCCGTCATCAAGGTCGGTGCTGCTACCGAGGTCGAGATGAAGGACAAGAAGCTCCGCATCGAGGATGCTCTGAACGCGACCAAGGCCGCTGTAGAGGAAGGCATTGTTGCCGGCGGCGGCACGGCCACCATCAATGCTATTCCGGCTGTCGATAAGCTGGTTGGCGAGTTGGAGGGCGACGAGCGCACCGGCGCCAAGATCGTCCGCAAGGCTCTGGAGGCTCCTCTGCGCCAGATCGCTGCCAATGCCGGTCTGGAGGGCAGCGTTGTTATCGACAACATCCTGAAGGCCAACAAGCCCAACTACGGCTTTGATGCCCAGAAGGAAGAGTATGTTGAGGATATGATCGAGGCCGGTATCGTTGACCCGACCAAGGTCACCCGTTCCGCTCTGGAGAATGCTGCCAGCGTTGCTGCGATGGTTCTGACCACCGAGAGTCTCGTTGCCGATCTGCCCGAGCCGCCGGCTCCGGCTGCTCCGGCCCCTGACATGGGCGGTATGTACTAATTCGGTACACCCAAAAGCAACTACAAGGTCGAAGTCTTGGCGACAAGGCTTCGGCCTTTTTGTATAAGGCGCTGCGGCCATAGACCTGCGGCGGGAAAGCGTGCTATAATAAAGGTACGGCCGCATGACGCCGACTGCTTATACAGTAGTTGTGCAACGGTGCGGCGGTAATAAGCAAAAGCAGCGGGGGAGCCGCCATGAAGAAATATACAAAATATATGGCGCTGGCCGTGACGCTGGCGCTGCTGGGACTGATTTTCTACTTTTCTGCCCAGCCGGGGGCGGTTTCCTACAAGGTCAGCGAGACTGTGATGAACACAGTTCAATCCGGTAAAGCAAAGGCCATCACGCCGCAATGGTTCAGCACCACAAACCTCAATGTCAATGTTCGCAAATGGGCACATGTTTATATCTACTGCGCGCTGGGGGTCAGCATGGCGGTGGCGGTGCATCTGTGGACGGTCAGCCTTGCCCTGTGGCAGAGGACGCTGCTGTCTGCGGCACTGTGTATGCTGTGTGCCGCCGGGGACGAGCTGCACCAGTTCTTTGTCCCGGGCCGTGCCATGCTGCTGAGCGATGTCGGCATAGATGCAATGGGCTTTCTGCCCTGCATCGCGGCGGTCTTTCTCTGCATCCGGGTGTATCGTGGCTGCCGGAAGTGAGCATACTCCCCGTGGGGTGATGCTATGTCTTTGCGCCGCTTTTACGGCCTGTGTGCAGTGCTTGTGCTGCTGGCGGGTATTGTGCTGTGCCGAACCTACTGGGTGGGGCAGCAGACGGCCTATGCGGCCAACGCGGGCGGGCAGACCGTCCAGACGGTGGCGCTGCCGCGCGCGCGGGGGGATTTTTATGACCGGAGCGGCCGCAGGCTGACCGGCACGGCGCAGCGCTATTATGCGCTCTGCATGCCCGGTGAAGCAGGCTACACCGCACTGTTTCCCTATGTCTCCTATGAGGCGCAGGGCCTTTTGTATGAGCGGCGCAATCTTTCGACTCCGTTTTTGATACAGACCGACCGGGACCTGACAGGGCAGGGTATACCCACCTGCACGGTGCCGGAGCATTTCACCGGCACGACTGCCGCCCATCTGCTGGGGTATCTTGACGGGGAGGGCCACGGCGTTGCCGGACTGGAGTGTGCCTACGACGACCTGCTGGCGGCCTGCGGCGATAAGCGCAGCATCACCTGCATCATGACGGCGCGGGGGCGTCTGCTGGCAGACACAGCCCCTGCCGTCACGGTTGAGGAGACCGGTACGGGGCAGGGGGTACAGTTGACACTGGATGCCGATCTGCAGCGCGCCTGCGAGGCGTTAGCGGCGCAGGTCATGCCGCGCGGGTGCATTCTGGTTATGGACACAGCCACAGGTGAGGTGCTGGCCAGCGTAAGTATGCCAACTTTTGACCCGCGAAATATTGCGGCCAGCATCCGCGCAGATGACACCTCCCTGATCAATCGGCCGCTGCGCGCCTTCAGCGCGGGCTCGGTGTTCAAGGTCGTGCTGGCGGCTGCTGCCTATGAGAGCGGGCTGGACTGGTATACCCACGACTGTACCGGCGAGCTGGAGCTGGCCGGGCAGACCTACCGCTGCGCGCAGGGCCGTGCGCACGGCGAGGTAAATCTGCGCGGTGCGCTGGAGCAGAGCTGCAACACCTATTTTATTGAACTGGGGCAGCTGCTGGGGGCTGCGCGTATCTTGTCAACGGCGGAACAATTCGGCTTCGGCACAGCGGTACAGCTTGCCCCGAGCCTGCGGAGCGCGGCGGGTACACTGCCCGATGCGCAGACTCTTGCAAATGACGGACAGCTGGCAAGCTTCAGCTTCGGGCAGGGGGCGCTGACCGTGACGCCGCTGCAGATCACGGCTATGATGAACACCGTGGCCAATGGCGGGGTGTACCGCGCACCGGCATTTGTGAAGGGCATTGCCGATTCGACCGGGGCAGTTGCAGCGCCGTTGGAACCGTCCGCGCCGCGCACGGTCTGTGATGAAAAAACGGCAAAGGTCCTGCGCAGTATGCTTGTGTCGGTGGTGACGGAAGGCATCGGTGCCGAGGCCCGGCCCGCTGCAGGCATGGCGGGTGGCAAGACCGGCACGGCGCAGACCGGTCAATATGATGAAAACGGGGAGGAACTGCTGAACTACTGGTTCAGCGGCTTCTACCCGGCACAGGCACCCCGCTATACTGTAACGGTGCTGCAGGACGGCATATTGAAGCCCGAGCTGTCAAGCGCAGCAATTTTTGAGAAGATCACCGAGATACTGCATGTCTGGGATGCAGCCCTGTAAAAGACGGCAGAATAGGATTTTCGGCTTTCATTTTGCCGCAGGGTATTGCACTTTTGCCTTAAAAAAGATACAATAATAACTATCTATAGATCGTAACGAATCCATGCTGAAAGGGACAGGCCAATGCAGCATATCTTTATCATAAATCCTACGGCGGGCAAAGTGGATGCCAGTGTGGCGCTGATCCCTCAGATCCATGCTGCCGCCAGCCGCGCCGGTGTGCGCCCCACCATTGAGGTGACCCGCCGCGCCGGGCAGGCGCGGGACCTTGCCGCAAAATATGCGTCCTCCGGGCAGGAGGTTTTCCTCTATGCCTGCGGCGGCGACGGTACGCTGAACGAGGTTTTGCAGGGGGCTGCCGGCTATGACAATGCGGCGGTGGGCTGCGTCCCTTGCGGCAGCGGCAATGATTATGTACGCAACTTCGGTACGCAGGCGCAGTTCCTTGATCTGGATGCCCAACTGGCGGCGCGCCCCTTTACGGTGGATATGATCCGCACGCCGCAGGGCTGCGGCATTGACATCTACGCTGCGGGCATTGACGCCCAGGTGGCCAACGGCATCCCCAAGTGGAGACGGGTGCCGCTGTGCGGCGGCACCACGGCCTACACACTGTCGATCCTTGAGGCGGTGTGCAGCACCTTCCGCCATCGGCTGCGCATCACGGCAGATGACCGGCAGATGGAGGATGTTTACATGATGCTGGCGATCTGCAACGGCCAGCAGTACGGCGGCGGCTACTGTGCCGCGCCCCACGCCAGCATGACGGACGGTCTGCTGGATGTTGTCCTTCTCAAGCCTGTGCCGCGCCTGAAGCTGCCCGGGCTGCTGGGTGCTTACAAAAAAGGGGAGCATCTGTTGGAGGATGATGCCGTGGCGGAGAAATTCAAGCCCTACATGACCTTTTTCCGCACAAGCCAAATTGATATAGAGGTGCTGGACGGCAACCCGCTCATCACAACACTGGATGGCGAATGCTCGCCCCAGATGCACATGCATGCGGAAGCAGTGCGCAGTGCGGCGCACATTCTGCTGCCGCCTGAGTTGGCCGCCAATGCAAACGAGACGCCTGTTCTGCAGGCTATGGGAGAGTAAGCAATGTCTGAAAAAGTCAAAATCAAGATCGCCCGCAATGTGGTGCATCTTCCGGCCATCGCCCTGCGCGGGCTGGTGGTGTTCCCCAACAATGTGGTCCATTTTGAGGTGGGCCGCACCAAGTCCATCGCAGCGATCGAGGCTGCCATGCACAATAACAGCAGCGTATTCCTTGTGGCCCAGCGCGAGATGGATGTCGAGGAGCCTGCACTGCGGGACCTGTACGGCTACGGCGTGATTGCGGAGATCAAGCAGGTGCTGCGCGTCTCCGAGGATATCGTAAAGGTGCTGGTCGAGGGCAAGACCCGCGCGCGCCTGCTGGAGCTGGACGGGGAGGATAAATATCTGCAGGCCACGGTGCGCCCGGTGCCGGTACGCGGCATTGCCGCCGACAAGCGCACGCAGGTCGAGGCACTGGTCCGCAGCCTGAAGGACTGCTTTGAGGAGTACCTCTCCTACAGTCCGCAGATCTCCAAGGATGTTGTCTATAACATTATCTCGTCGGATTCGCCGCTCTACCTCAGCGAGTATATGCCCGCCAATCTGCTGCTCAAGTATGAGGACAAGCAGGTCATTCTGAACGAGTCCACGCTGCTGGGCCGTCTGGAAAAGCTGCTGACCCTGCTGCGTCAGGAATGCCAGGTCCTTGAGATCGAACGCGATCTGGACGACAAGGTCAATGCCCAGATGGACAAGGGCCAGCGGGAATACTACCTGCGTGAGCAGATGCACATTATCAGCGAGGAGCTGGGCGACTCCGAGGATACCCGCGCCGAGGCCGATACATACCGTGAGAAGATCCGGGCGCTGGCGCTGGATGAGGAATCCACCGAGAAGCTGCTCAAGGAGTGTGACCGTCTGGCCCGTATGCAGGGCAGCAGCGCCGAGAGCGGCGTGATCCGCAGCTATCTGGACGCCTGCCTTGCCCTGCCGTGGCATACCGCGACCGAGGATGACCTTGATCAGGCCCATGCCCGCAAGGTGCTGGACCGTGAGCATTACGGCCTGCAGAAGGTCAAGGAGCGTATTCTGGAGCTGCTGGCCGTGCGCAAGCTGAATCAGGATGTCAAGGGACAGATCATCTGCCTTGTCGGCCCTCCGGGTGTCGGCAAGACGAGTATCGCACATTCCATCGCCGAGTGCATGAACCGAAAGTTCGCCCGCATGAGTCTGGGCGGTGTCCATGATGAGGCTGAGATCCGCGGCCACCGCCGCACCTATATCGGCGCCATGCCCGGGCGCATCATCAGCGCCATTACAACGGCCAAGTCCACAAACCCGGTCATTCTGCTGGACGAGATCGACAAGCTGGCAGGCGATTACAAGGGCGACCCCTCCAGCGCACTGCTGGAGGTGCTGGACCCCGAGCAGAACCGCACCTTCAAGGATAACTATCTGGATATCCCGTTCGATCTGAGCGAGGTGCTGTTTATCACGACGGCCAACGATGCCTCGACCATCCCCGGCCCGCTCTATGACCGCATGGATGTGATCGAGCTGCCCAGCTATACCCGCACCGAGAAGTTCAACATTGCCAAACGCCACCTGCTGCCCAAGCAGCTGAAAAACAACGGCCTTGACGGCCGCGTGACCCTGACGGCCAGCGCACTGTACGCCATTATTGACGGCTACACCCGCGAGGCCGGTGTGCGCAATCTCGAGCGCACCATCACGGCAGTGCTGCGCAAATGCGCCCAGAAGGTCGCCGCCGGGGAGGAGGAAAAGATCAGCGTCTCCGTCGCCTCGGTCAAGGCGCTGCTCGGCCCCGAAAAGGTCAAGCCGACCTTTATCTCCCGCAGAGATGCCGTCGGCATCGCCAACGGTCTGGCATGGACCAGCGTCGGGGGTGAGATGCTGCCCGTGGAGGTGGCTGTCATCCCGAGCGGCACCGGCAAGATCGAAATCACCGGCAGTCTGGGCGATGTCATGAAAGAGAGCGCCCAACTGGCCGTGACTTACGCCCGTGTCCATGCCGAGGAATACGGTATCGCGGCGGATAAATTTAAAAACACTGACCTGCACATCCACGCCCCGGAGGGCGCTGTCCCCAAGGACGGCCCCTCTGCCGGCGTTACGCTGACCACGGCATTGATCTCGGCGCTGTCCGGCATCCCCGTGAACCACGATCTGGCCATGACCGGTGAGATCACGCTGCACGGGAATGTGCTGCCCATCGGCGGCCTGAAGGAAAAGAGCATGGCTGCCTTCCGCGAGGGCATCTCCACCGTGCTGATCCCAAGAGACAACGAGAGCGACCTGTATGAGGTGGATGCCGAGGTGAAGGAGAAGGTTCATTTTATCCCGGTCGGCAGCCTGTCCGAGGTGCTCAAGCATGCACTGGTGCGCCCCGGCCGCACCCCTGCCCGGGCTGCCCGCGGCGTGCCGCAGGCAACCTCCCTCATTGCCAATGAAAAGCCCGCCGATAGCCACAAGGAGCCTGCTGCGGTGATGTGATTCATCTTGAACGCTACGCTGTAGGGGCGGATTCCATATCCGCCCGCGTGCAACCAGAAACATAAAGGAAAACCCATGAACTATAATAACAGCGAGTTTCTCGCGTCCTACGGCCTGTCCCGTCAGCTGCCGGTCAGCGACCGGCCGGAAATCGTTTTCTCCGGCCGCTCCAATGTGGGCAAGTCGAGCCTTATCAACAAGCTCTGCAACCGCAAAAAGCTGGCCCGTGTCAGTGCTACGCCGGGTAAAACGGCCACTATTAATTTTTACCGCGTGGATACCGCCTATCTTGTGGACCTGCCCGGCTACGGCTACGCCAAGGTCTCCAATGTGGAGCGCGAGCGGTGGGATGATCTGATCAACAGCTATTTTGAGGCGGATCGCTCAGTCTGCCTGCTGGTTCAGCTGCTGGACAGCCGCCATGCCCCGAGCGCGGACGATCTGCAGATGCTGGAATACCTGCACTACCACCGCATCCCGTTTGTGGCTGCACTGACCAAGGGCGACAAGCTGAAAAAAAGCGAGATGGCCGCCTGCAAGGAAGAATTTGAGAAGATCTGCGCGGCCTACGGCTGCCGGGCTGTTGTGCTGACCAGCGCTGAGAACGGCTTGGGCTGTGACGAGCTGCGCGCCCTGCTGGAAGCCAGCATGGCCGGGGAGTGAGCCATGGCCTACAATGAGTTTGCCTATTTTTACGATGAGTTCAACGGCGAGGCCGACTACGATGCGCTCTACCGCTACATCACGGCAGAGCTGCAGGCTCACGGCATCCGGGACGGCATTCTGGCCGACCTTGGCTGCGGCACCGGGGATCTGACGCTGATGCTGACTCAGGCAGGCTATGATGTCATCGGTATCGACCGGTCGGAGGAGATGCTGAGCGTCCTGCGTGAAAAGGCGGATGAGCTGGGCTTGACCGGGCGTCTGCTGCTGCTTCGGCAGGATCTGCTCGAGCTGGACCTCTACGGCACCATCCGTGCGGCGGTATCCACCTTTGATACCTACAGCCATATCGGCCCGCTGGACAGCTTTGAAAAGGCCATACGCAAGGCGGCCTATTTTATGGAGAAGGGCGGCGTGTTCCTTTTTGATTTGAACACGCCCTATAAGCACCGGGAAATTCTGGCGGGGCAGACCTTTGATATTGAGGCCGAGGACGCCGACTGCCATTGGTCCAACCGCTATGCGGAGGACGCGCAGCGGGTGGATATCACCATCGACATTGACTACCATGAAACGGGCGAGCATTTCCGTGAGCAATTCAGCGAGTACAGCTACACGCTGGACACGGTGCGCGCCTTGCTGGAAAAGTACGGCTTTGCCGTGGCAAAGGTCGCTGACGGCGAGGATTTCGGCCCTGTGCGCGCCGACAGCCCGCGCTGGATCATTACGGCTGTCAAGCAATACACACAAGAGGATGAAAGCAATGGAACAGAATCATAACATGCTGCGCGGCATTTCCGAGAACGGCGGCATTGTATTTTACGGCGTGGACTCTACCGAGATCGTCCGCGATATGGAGCGCCTGCACAAGACGAGCGCTGTCACCACGGCGGCGTTGGGCCGCCTGCTGACGGCTGCTTCGATGATGGGCATCATGCTGAAAAGCACGCAGGACTCGGTGACGCTGCAGATCAAGGGCGGCGGCCCGGCGGGCCGTCTGCTGGCGGTTTCTGACGGTACAGGCAATGTCAAGGGCTATGTGGAGCATCCGGTCGTAGAGCTGCCCCCGCGGGCGGACGGCCATCTGGATGTAGGCACTGCTGTCGGCAAGGACGGCACCCTTGATGTTATCCGCGACCTCGGTATGCGCGAGCCTTATATCGGGCAGGTACCGCTGACCTCCGGCGAGATCGCCGAGGATGTAACAACCTACTTTGCCATCAGCGAGCAGATCCCCACGGTCTGCGCTCTGGGTGTGCTGGTGGATAAAGACCTGAGTGTCCGCTGTGCAGGCGGTTTTGTCGTGCAGCTGCTGCCCGGTGCCACCGAGGAGGAGATCGAGCATCTTGAAAAGAACATCAAGGCCATGCCCAGCGTGACAACGATGCTGGAGCAGGGCATGAGCGTGCGCGATATGCTGGAGCTGGCGCTGCAGGGCTTTCAGCCGGATATTCTGGACAGCTACCATGTGACCTATAAATGCGACTGCAGTCTCGAGCGCGTTGAAAAAATGATCCGCAGCCTTGGCAAAAAAGAGGTCGAAAAAATGCGCGATGAGGACCCCATCGCGGAGGTGAACTGCCAGTTCTGCAACAAAAATTACAGGGTCAATCTGAATGATCTGCTGAAAAACTGGCCGGACATCGTTGAAAACGAGGGTGCCAAAAAAGTTTGAAAAAACTTGTAAAAAACGCTTGACTTTTCTGCTCACATAGTCTATAATAACACCTGTCGCCCGGAGAGAGCGACTGAGCAAAAACCTCTCCAACATGCGGCCGTAGCTCATCTGGTAGAGCGCCACCTTGCCAAGGTGGAGGTAGCGAGTTCGAGCCTCGTCGGCCGCTCCATTAGGGGGAAGTTTAGCTCAGCTGGGAGAGCATCTGCCTTACAAGCAGAGGGTCAGCGGTTCGAGCCCGTTAACTTCCACCAAATTTGGCCCGGTAGTTCAGTTGGTTAGAACGCTAGCCTGTCACGCTAGAGGTCGTCAGTTCGAGCCTGATTCGGGTCGCCATTTGCCTCTGTAGCTCAGTCGGTAGAGCAGGGGACTGAAAATCCCCGTGTCATTGGTTCGATTCCGATCGGAGGCACCAGTTTCTTGTATGTTCTTCGTAAAGAATATACAGTATGCGGCCGTAGCTCATCTGGTAGAGCGCCACCTTGCCAAGGTGGAGGTAGCGAGTTCGAGCCTCGTCGGCCGCTCCAAAAAAATAGTGAAAAATCGGCTCAATAAGCCGATTTTTCACTCATATGGTGACGTGGCCAAGTGGTAAGGCAAAGGTCTGCAAAACCTTCATTCACCAGTTCAAATCTGGTCGTCACCTCCATAAGCCTGTGATAGTGATTCTATCGCAGGCTTTTTCATTGGTGAGGAATATACCTTCTTCAACGGGCAGCTTGTATGTAGATTGCCGGCGTTGCTGTTTGCCTTGCAAATTGCGGGGCGGCATGGTATACTAACTTGCGCAACACTTTATATACAAAAAAGCTACAGAGGGATTGGGGTTTAATGATTGAGACGATTGCGGCGGTCAATCAGGCTGTCAATAATTTTGTGTGGGGCGTCCCCGCCATGGTGTGCATCATCGGCGTAGGGCTGCTTCTCAGCGTGCGGACACGCTTTTTGCAGATCCGCAAATTTCCGTATGCCATCAAAACGACCATCGGGCGGATGTTCCGCAAAAAGGATGCCTCGGATGGCTCGATGACGCCGTTTCAGGCGGTATGCACGGCGCTGGCGGGCACGGTGGGCACCGGCAACATTGCGGGCGTAGCGGGCGCCATTGCCATCGGCGGTCCGGGGGCTGTGTTCTGGATGTGGTGTTCGGCGCTGCTGGGTATGTGTACCAAATTTGCAGAGGTCACGCTGGCGGTGCATTTTCGGGAGAAAAACGCGGCCGGGGAATGGGTCGGCGGCCCGATGTACTACATTAAAAACGGTCTGGGTAAGCACTGGCAGTTTTTGGCGGTGCTTTACTCGCTGTTTGGTGTTCTGACTGTCTTTGGCACCGGCAACGCCACGCAGGTCAACACCATTGTAGCAGCCATCGACACGGCGCTGCTGCAGTATAACCTTGTGGGCAGTGAGGTGCTCTCCACCCTGAATCTTGTGGTGGGCATCGCAGTGGCCATGCTGGTGGCGATGGTCCTGCTGGGCGGCATCAAGCGCATCGGCAGCGTCAGTGAGCGTCTGGTGCCTTTTATGGCGCTGTTTTACATTGTGCTGGCCGTGGGCGTGGTTGCGCTGAATCTGCCGCGCTTTCCGGCAGTGATGGAGTCGATTTTTGCCGGGGCGTTTAACCCGGCGGCTTTCACCGGCGGTACGGTCGGCAGCCTCTTTATCAGTATGCAGAAGGGCGTTTCCCGGGGCATCTTCTCCAACGAGGCGGGCCTTGGCACCGGTTCGATCGCCCACGCCTGTGCCGACACGAAAAAGCCGGTCAAGCAGGGCGTGTTTGGTATCTTCGAAGTGTTTGCCGATACCATCGTTATCTGTACGCTTACAGCGATGGTCATATTGTGCAGCGGCACGGCAGTCAGCTACGGCACGGCTGCCGGGGCTGAGCTGACGATCTCCGGCTTTACCACGACCTACGGCGGCTGGGCATCCATCTTCACGGCGGTGGCACTGTGCTGCTTTGCCTTCTCCACCATCATCGGCTGGGGGCTGTACGGCTCACGCTTTATCGCATTCCTCTGCCGCAGCGACAAGGTCGTGCGCCCCTTCTTCGTGGTGTACTCCTTCGTTTCCATCCTGGGTGCTACGATGGACCTGGGCCTGATGTGGAGCATTGCCGATACCTTCAACGGTCTGATGAGCATCCCGAACCTGATTGCGCTGCTGCTGCTTTCCGGCACAGTGGCGCAGCTGACAAAGGAATATTTTGAAAAGGAAAAGGTGTAAGAAATGTTTGTAGGAACTTGGTGGTCCCTGATGCCGCCGATCATCGCCATTCTGCTGGCGCTGCTCACAAAGGAAGTCTATCTCTCGCTGTTCGCCGGCTGTGCGCTGGGTGCGCTGCTGGTGGCAGAGTTTCACCCCTGGGTCGCGTTTGACACACTGTTCAACACGATGATCGACAGCGTCGACTTCTCGATTCTGATGTTCATGATCCTGCTGGGCATGGTCGTTATGCTCATGCAGGAGTCCGGCGGCACCCGCGCTTATGGTGAGTGGGCGGCGAAAAAGCTCAAGAGCAAGCGCGCGACGCTCGTGGCGACCTCGCTGTTGGGTGCGCTGATTTTTGTGGACGACTACTTCAACTGCTTGACCGTCGGCTCTGTCATGCGCCCGGTTACCGACAAGTACAAGGTTTCCCGCGCCAAGCTGGCTTACCTCATCGACGCCACGGCGGCCCCGGTCTGCATCATTGCGCCGATCTCGTCCTGGGCGGCGGCGGTCAACTCCTACGTCCCGGCGGGCAGCTCGATGTCCGGCTTTGAAATGTTCGTCCGCACGATCCCGTTCAACCTGTACGCGATGCTGACGCTCTACATGGTGTTCTTTACCTCGCTGCTGGGCTTCGACTTCGGCCTGATGAAAAAGCACGAGCGCAACGCCGCCCACGGTGACCTGTTCACCTCGGGCGGGGAGGCATTCCAAAACCAGGAAATCAAGGACCCCACCGAGGGCGGTAAATTTGCCAAGGGCAAGGTCATTGACCTGATTGCACCGATGATCGTCATGATCTTTACGGCCATCGCCACGATGATCTGGACCGGCTATCTGAACGGCGGCACGAACCTTGTTGAGGACTTTGCCAACTGCTCCTCGTCGGAGTCGCTGGTCTTTGCGGGTCTTGTCACGGTGGGCTTCCTGCTGCTGTTCTACCTGCCGCGCCGCGTTGTTGGCTTTAAGGACTTCATGAACTCCGTGCCCGAGGGCGGCAAGCTGATGATGCCTCCCATCCTGATTCTGGTGCTGGCCTGGACGCTGAAGGGCATGACCGACGCGCTGGGCATCGGCGACTTTGTGCGTCAGGCCGTCAGCCTGAATGAGGGTCTCATGCGCTTTGTGCCGCTGCTGATCTTCTGCATTGCGATTTTTATTGCGTTCTCCTCCGGCACCAGCTGGGGCACGTTTGCGATTTTGGTCCCCATCGTCGTCAATATGTTCTCCGAGACGGACCCCACCATGATGATCGTAGCGGTATCCGCGGTGCTGGCGGGTGCGGTCTGCGGCGACCATATTTCGCCGATCTCGGATACGACCATCATGTCCAGCTCCGGTGCACAGTCGAACCACATCAACCACGTGCAGACCCAGATGCAGTACGCCATGGTCGTCGTGGCGGCCTGTGTGCCCGGCTACCTGATCGCGGGCTTTACCGAAAACTGGCTCATCACGCTGGTGTCGTCGCTTGCCATTCTGACCGCAGCCCTGCTGTATCTGCGCAGGCGCAGTCTGGCCGAGGACGCCAGGGCATAAAGAAAAAGCAGTGCTTTCCAAGCGGAAGGCACTGCTTTTTTTGTAGGGGCAAATTCCGTATCCGCCCGGCCCAAAGCCTTTAGGCAATACCGCACAATTCCCGCCTAACGGCTCAAGCACCGCTCCGGCGGCTGCGGCGCGGCATCTGCGTTGCCAAAATGCTCGATAAGACATCCAGTATTATCTGCGCTTTTGGCTTAGCAGTTGCCGCACCTCGCTCGCCGTATCGGCGCTTAGAATTATGCGGTATTGCCTTTACTTCAGCGTACCGTCCAGAATCTGCTGGTAATACCACGGCTTTTCGGCGTGAAATACCCGCCCGGCCAGATGGGCAAAGCGCGGGTCGGCGATCTGAGCAGGAAACCGCAGCTCCCACGCGCAGAGGGCCTGATATTTGAACCGCAGCTCCCGGTTGGCGGCGTTGTTTCCATACTTGGAATCGCCCAGAATCGGGCAGCCGATGTGGGCCAGATGGGCGCGGATCTGGTGGGTGCGGCCGGTCACAAGCTCGACCTCCAGCAGCGCCAGACGGCCGCTGACAGCCAGCGTTTCGTAGCCGGTGATGACCTCCTTTGCACCGCCAGCAGTCGTGTCGGTGATGCGCACGATGCCGCGCTCGGCATCCTTCAAAAGGTAATCCCGCAGCAGGGCGGCGGGTGGATTCGGGCGGCCGAAGGTCACGCAGAGATACCGCTTTTCAATGGCGCGGCTCTTGATGGCGGTCGTCAGAAAGGCTTCCGCAGCGCTGCTTTTGGCCAACAGGACCAGACCGCTGGTGCCGGTATCCAGCCGGTGGCACAGCACGGCATGGGTCGGTTTCCCCTCGGCGGCCAGCTTTGCCTGCACGCGGCGCACCAGCGTGTCGCTGTCGGGGCCGTCTACCGCAATGCCTGCGGGCTTATTGGCGATAATGATGTCATCGTCCTCATATACAAACACGGCGGCAGGGGTGGGGCGGTTCTCCAGCTGCTCATCAGTCAGGAAGAGCCTGATGCTGTCCCCGTTCTGTACCCGGGTGGAGAGGGGCTGTTTTTTGCCGTTCAGCTTGATCTTGTTCTCCCGCAGGGCCTTGTTCAGCCGCCCCATGCTGAGGGCGGGAAACTGATCCATCAGATATTTGTCCATCCGCACGGGCAGCAGGCATTTTACATGCAGTTCTTTCATTTTGTCGTCAACTCCTGATCCCACAAAATCGTGGCGTCGTCAATATCAAGGGTGACCATCAGCCAGCCGGCGTCGTGGTCATCCACATCCAGTATCGGGTATTCCTGCCCGTCTGCACACAGCGCTGCGGCATCCGTTAAGCGGGCGCGTGCAAAGGGAGAATCGGCAAAGCAGACGGTCTTTTTTGTGGCGTCCAACACGCCGCGGTTCCACAGCGCATCGGTGTAATCGGCCAGCCGCAGAGGATAGCTTTCGTTATAGGGGGTGCAGAGGGCATCAAAGGTCTGCCCCTGCAGGCCGGGTGCAACGACATACCAGACGGCACCGCCCGGCCCGGTTACCTGTCCGCACCAGGCAAGGCTCCGCACAGGCTCCACAGCCTGCAAAAAAGTCCCCTCATCAGCAAACAGATAGAGCGTATCGCCCTCCGGCGTGCCGGCGGCCAAGGCATCCAGCGCGGTCTGCCGCTGGGCGGCGAGGGCGCTTTCGTCATACCGGGCGGCGAAAGGATCGTCGGTGGTCATGCCGTTGTCGGCAGCCCACAGCGCCAGATGCAGGCAGTCGGCCTGCAGGCCCTGCACCGAGAGGATGTGCCGGTATTGTTCGGCGGCCTGCCAGAAGTCGCTGACCATCTCAGTCGGGAAAGCTGCCGTTTTCTGCGCGCTTGTCATTGCGTCATGCCGTGCAGCCAGTGCGGGGCTGATGTCCCACAGCTGCACGGCAGCCAGCAGTGCGGCCCAGACGGCAGCACGGGGCAGGCGCGTCAGCCCTGCAAAGGCAGCCAGCGTCAGCAGGTCGTACACAGGCCAGAACAGCCGCCCGCCGGAGCGAAAAACAGAAAACAGCTTGATGAGGGACGGCGGCAGCGGCAGAACGGCCAGTGTCGCCCCGTTGGCGGTGATGACATTGCTGACAGCAAAGCAGGTCAGCACGCAGCAGACAAGGCAGAGCGCCCAGTGCCGCCGCACAGCGGCCAATATGCGCCGCCGCGCCGCCGTGAGCGTGATCGGCAGGGTCGCCAACACACCGAGGCCCAGATAGGCGAAGGCATCATAGTTGCCTTCGACCTGATTCTGCGCAGGCAGCAGGCGGCTGTAGAGAACGCCGTTTACCCCTACAGGGTTCCACAGTGCGTTCAGGTTCATGGCAAAATAGCCGTACAGCGCCTGCCCGCCGCTGGTGGCGGTGCCGTAGAAAAAGCCCAGCACCCAGCCCAGCAAGACAGTACAGGCCATATTGGCACCGAGGAAAAGCGCCGGGCGCAGCCATTGCCGTTTTTGCACGGCGTATTCCAGCAGCAGCGCCAGCGTGACGGCGTAGGTCATGGGCAAAAAATAGGGGTGGATGCCCACGGCGATCACATTAAGGAAAAACAGCCCCGGTGCAGCGTACCGCCCCTGCCGCCGCAGCGAGAAATAGCAGTACAGCGCTGCCAAAACAAGCCACTGCGCGCCTAACGAGGTGTGGCGGAACGCGCGCTCGATCAGAATGGGGCTTGCCGCGAACAGCAGAGCACCGGCCAGCGGTGCTGCCGTTCCTGCCGCAAACAGACTGCAGAGCAGCGCACCAAAGCCGCCCTGCAGCAAAAAGCAGAAAAATGTAAACCAGCCGAAATACTGAAAGGTACCGCCGCAGAGTGCGGCCAGCGGGCGGCAGAGCACCGCCAGCAGGGGGATAGAGTCGGTGTAGGCCACACTCACGCCGCTGGGGGCGTTGACGGCGGGGCTTACGCCCAGCGGCCAGCGCAGGGTGCTGTCGCGGTAAAAAAGCCACCCGGCGTAATGCTGCTGAATATCCTTTTCAACATAGCCGCCGCGGCAGAAGGCATCGTTTGCCACATCCAGCGGCGCGATACCGTACACAAGCAAAAACACGGCGGCCCCCAGCAGGGCCCCCAGCACAAACAACTGCGTCTTGCGCGAGGATTGAATCTTTGACATGGCTTCGCCTTTCTGATGCAAAAAAGCCCAGACAGCCGTTGGACTGCCTGGACTTTGGTTCCATGCCGCTGACCGGGATCGAACCGGTACGGTATCGCTACCGAGGGATTTTAAGTCCCTTGCGTCTGCCAGTTCCGCCACAGCGGCATAATATGGTTATTGTAGCGCAAAAAGGCGGAAATGTCAATCTTCCCGCCGGGTGTTTTTGCACAAAAAGGCCAAGGGACTATCCCCACTGCCCCGAAGGCGAGAAGATTTCTGTCTGTGCAGACAGTTTCCACTCAAAAAGCACAAAAAATTCAAATTCTTCCGCTTGTGCTTTTGGCCGCGATTTGCTATACTGATATGGTATGTTTGGACAGGTGCGCCCATTTTACAGTATGCGGGCGTTTTGGATAAGGAGAATTTAGTTGGAAAAGCTGACCTATACCCATAATGATGCCGCTGCCAAAGCGCTGGCATCCTATTACGAGACCCCGCCGCTGGCCTATGTCCGCAGCTACGGCTGCCAGCAGAATGTCAATGACGGTGAAAAGATCAAGGGCGTTTTGCAGGATGTGGGCTACGGCCTGTGCGATACGGTCGAGCAGGCTGATCTGATCCTTTTTAATACCTGCGCCGTGCGTGAGCATGCCGAGCAGCGCGTATTCGGCAATGTGGGGGCACTCAAAAAGCTCAAGGAAGAAAACCCGCGGCTGATGATCGGCATCTGCGGCTGCATGGCCCAGCAGGAGCATATTGTGGAAAAGCTGCGCCAGAGCTACCCGTATGTCGATCTGGTGTTCGGCGTGGACGGCATTGACCGTCTGCCCGCCATGCTGGCGGAGCGCATCCGCAAGGGAAAGCGCTATCTGGAAAAGCCCTCCGAGCGCAACGCCGTGGTCGAGGAGATGCCCATCCGCCGCGATTCCGGTTTCCGCGCGTGGCTGCCCATCATGTACGGGTGCGACAACTTCTGCACCTACTGCATCGTGCCGTATGTCCGCGGGCGGGAGCGCAGCCGTGAGCCCGCCGCCATTCTGGCGGAGTTCAGGCAGCTGGTGGCGCAGGGCTACAAGGAGATCACTCTGCTGGGCCAGAATGTCAACAGCTACGGCAAAGGGCTGGAAAACCCCATCGACTTTGCCGATCTTTTGAACCTGCTGTGCGCGGTCCCCGGTGATTACCAGATCCGCTTTATGACAAGCCACCCGAAGGACGCCAGCCGCAAACTGATCGACACGATCGCCGCGCAGGAGCATCTGTGCAAGCACATTCACCTGCCGGTGCAGTCCGGCTCTGACCGGCTGCTCAAGGAGATGAACCGCCATTATGATGTTGCGCAGTACATGGATCTTATCCACTACGCGAAGGAGAAGATCCCCGGTGTAACCTTCTCCAGCGACATTATTGTCGGCTTCCCCGGTGAGACCGAGGAAGATTTTGAGGACACGCTGGAGCTTATCCGCAAGGTGGGCTACATGCAGCTGTTCACCTTTATCTACTCCAAGCGCAACGGCACCCCGGCGGCCAAGCTGCCGGATCCCACGACCCACGCCGAGAAGGCTGCCCGTATGGACCGCCTGCTGAAAACGCAGGAGGAGTTCGCCTTTGCGGCCACCGCCGCCATGGCAGGGCAGACCGTCCGTGTGCTGGTGGAGGCCGCCGGCCGCAACGAGGGGACCGTCAACGGCCGCCTCGATAATAACCTTGTTGTGGAGTTCACAGCCCCCGAGGCGCTCATCGGCCAGTGGGCCATGGTGCGCATCACAGGCTCCCGCGCCGCCCTGCTGGTCGGCGAGCTTGCCGAGTAAACCGGTATCAAACCTACTATATATAATTAAGGAGAATATCTACCATGGATTGCATTGATCTTTTTAAGAAAGCCGCCGCCGCCCTGCAGACCGACCCCCGCTATCTGGAGCTGGACGCTGCCCGCCGTGAGAATGACGCTGACGAGGAACTGCAGCAGATGATCGGCGAATTCAACCTCGCCCGTCTGGACCTGAACAATGAAAGTGCCAAGCCCGAGACCGATGCCGCCCGTGTGGCCGAGCTGAACGAGCGCGTCAACAGCCTGTACAGCCAGATCATGGCCAGTGAGGGCATGGTCCGCTACAATACGGCTAAGAAGGAATGTGAGGAGATGGTCGGCCATATTGACGCCATCATCAACACGGCAATGAACGGCGGCGACCCGATGAGTGTCAAGGCACCCACCGGCGGCTGCACCGGCAGCTGCGCCAGCTGCGGCGGCTGCCACTAAAGCGTGAGGCGCGGTAGGAAACTGTAGGGGCGAGCATTGCTCGCCCGTCACTTCCCGTTGCCGCCCATAGCCCGGACAAACAACCCGCGGGCGGGCAATGCCCGCCCCTACAAAGCAATGCAACAACCAGACAAAACAGGAGTGTGAAACATGGCCGAGCAAGCAGTATCGCCCATGATGCAGCAGTATTTTGAAATCAAAAAACAGCATCCGAACGAGATCCTGTTTTACCGCGTCGGAGACTTCTATGAGATGTTCTATGATGACGCGCTGACAGCCTCGCGCGAATTGGAGCTGACACTGACCGGCAAAAACTGCGGCAAGGAGGAGCGCGCCCCCATGTGCGGCGTGCCGTTCCACTCCTATGAGACTTATATGGCGCGCCTGATCGCCAAGGGCTACAAGGTCGCCATCTGTGAGCAGATGGAGGATCCGGCGCTGGCGAAGGGGCTTGTCAAGCGGGACATCATCCGCGTTGTCACCCCCGGCACCGTCATCGAGAGCAGCATGCTCTCGGAGGATAAAAACAACTATCTGGCAAGCATTTACTGCCGCCGCACCCGTGGACGCTGGCGCGCGGGCGTCTGCTTTGCCGATATATCGACAGGTGAGGCCTACGCCACGGAGCTGAACGCCGAGAAGATCGGCGGCGCGATCATCACCGAGCTTTGCCGGTACATGCCCAGCGAGATCCTGATCTGCCCGCCGATGCTCGACTTCAAGGATGTGACGACCTACATCAAGCAGCACACCCACGCGCTGGTGGAGCTGCGCGAGGACGCCTGCTTTAAGGATGCCGTCATGGAGCAGACCATGGCCGACCAGTTCGGCGCCGACTGGCGCACGACCCTCGGCTATGAGAAGGACGCACTTGTCCCGTATGCTGTGGCGGCGCTTCTCAACTACCTGCACGAGACCCAGAAGCACGGCGTTGAGCGCATTAAGACCGTGCAGAACTATGCCGATGCCCAGTATATGCGGCTGTCCCCTGTGACCCGCGCCAATCTGGAGCTGACCGAGACGATGCGCGGCCGCGAAAAGCGCGGCACGCTGCTCTGGGTGCTGGATAAGACCGAAACCTCGATGGGCAAGCGGCTGCTGCGCTCCTGGATCGAGCAGCCGCTGGTGGATGCCGAGGCCATCAATGCGCGGCTTTGCGCCGTGCAGGCACTCTACACCGCCAACATGGCCCGCGCCGATTTGAAAGAGGCACTCGGCCATGTGTTCGACATTGAGCGCCTGACCACCCGCATCCTGTACGGTTCCGCCACCCCGCGCGAGGTCAAGGCACTGGGGGACACCTGCGCCATGCTGCCGCAGGTCAAGGCGCAGGCGGCCGCCTGCGGCGCGCCGCTGCTTGTGCAGCTGGCTGATCAGATCGATCTGCTGGAGGACGTGCTGCAAAACATCCGCACGGCCCTTGTCGATGATCCCCCCGCGAATATGAAGGACGGCGGCGCCATCCGCGCGGGCTTCAACAGCGAGGTCGATGAACTGCGCGACATCATGCACGGCGGCAAGGGATACCTCTCCAATCTCGAGGCCCGCTACCGCGAGGAGACCGGCATCCCCAAGCTGAAGATCGGCTTCAACAAGGTGTTCGGCTATTATATCGAAGTCAGCCGCTCTTACACCGATTCTGTGCCGGACAGCTTTACCCGCAAGCAGACCCTGACAACGGGGGAGCGCTACATCACACCGGAGCTCAAGGAGCTGGAGAATAAGATTCTGGGTGCGAACGAGCGGCTGCTGGTGCTGGAGCATCAGCTTTTTGCCGATCTGCTGTCGGCGATCTCGGCTGAGGTCATCCGCATCCAGCGCACGGCATCGGCTGTGGCGCAGCTGGATGTGCTGGCCGGCTTTGCTGAGGCTGCCCTGCAGAACAACTATGTCATGCCCACCGTTGATGAGAGCGGCGTCATGGAGATCAGGGAGGGCCGCCACCCCGTGATTGAGCAGATGCTCAAGGGCAGCCTGTTTGTGCCCAACGATACGCTGCTCGATGAGGAAGAAAACCGGATGCTGCTCATCACCGGCCCCAATATGGCCGGTAAATCCACCTACATGCGCCAGAATGCCCTCATCGCGCTGATGGCGCAGATCGGCAGCTTTGTGCCTGCTGCCAGCGCCCGTATCGGTGTTGTCGATGCCATTTTTACCCGCGTGGGTGCATCGGATGATCTGGCTGCCGGGCAGTCGACCTTTATGGTCGAGATGACCGAGGTGGCCGAGATCCTGAAAAATGCCACGAAGGAGAGCCTTGTCATTCTTGATGAGATCGGACGCGGCACTTCGACCTTTGACGGCATGAGCATCGCCCGCAGTGTGGTAGAATTTATCTGCGAGAACATCGGCTGCAAGACGCTGTTCGCTACCCATTATCATGAGCTGACCAGCATGGAGCAGGACATTCCCGGCGTAAAGAACTATAACATTGCCGTCAAAAAGCGGGGCGAGGACATCACCTTCCTGCGGCGCATCGTGGCGGGGCCTGCTGATGACAGCTACGGCATCGAGGTTGCAAAGCTGGCCGGTCTGCCCGGCAGCGTGACCCGGCGCGCCCATGCAGTGCTGCGCCAGCTGGAGGCCAGTGCCCCCGGCCACAGCAGCACGATGCAGCTGGATTTTGAGACGGTGGAGGCCTACAACAACCCGAGCGTTCCCAGCGAGGTCGTTGATAAGCTCCACAAGGTGGACATCGAGACGCTGACCCCGCTGGAGGCGCTGAACTTCCTGTATGAATTGAAAAATACCCTTGACAAAGACTAAAGGCAGGTGAAAGCAATGGCGGAGATCCGCGTATTGGACAAGCATACGGCAGAGCTGATCGCAGCGGGCGAGGTCGTGGAACGGCCGGCCTCTGTGGCGAAGGAGCTGCTGGAAAATGCCATTGATGCGGGCGCGACCCAGATCACGCTGTCCGCTGTCCGCGGCGGCATCCAGCAACTGCAGATCGTGGACAACGGCTCAGGCATTGAGGCAGAATATATCGACAAGGCGTTTATCCGCCATGCCACCAGCAAGATCGCCACGGCGGAGGATCTCGGGCATATCCACACACTGGGCTTCCGCGGCGAGGCACTGGCCTCGATCGCCAGCGTGGCCCGGGTCGAGGTGCTGACCAAGACAGAGGCCGATGAATATGCCTGCTGCTACCGCATTGAGGGCGGCGAGCCGCTGGGCATCGAGCCGGGCGCGCGGCCGGTAGGCACGACCATCACGGTCAACGACCTGTTCTACAACACGCCCGCCCGGATGAAATTCCTCAAGAAGGACGCCAGCGAGGCGACCTTTGTGGCGGATACAGTGCTGCACACGGCGCTGTCCCACCCCGAGATCAGCTTCCGCTTCCTGCGGGATGGCAAGCAGCAGTATGTGACCCCCGGTGACGGGGATCTGCGCAGCGCTGTCTATGCTGTGCTGGGCCGTGAGTTTGCCCGCGACCTGCTGGCTGTGGACGGCGGGAGCGAATTGTACCATGTCACCGGTCTGGTCACGCCGCCGCGTGCCTGCCGCGCCAGCCGCGGGGCACAGCATTTCTTTGTGAATGGCCGCTATGTCAAGAACCGCACGATCATGGCCGCGCTGGAAAATGCCTACAAGGGCACAATGATGCAGGGTAAGTTCCCCGGTGCCGTCCTCATGCTGGAAATGCCGCCCGACATGGTGGATGTCAATGTTCACCCGGCCAAGACGGAGATCCGCTTTGCACGGGAGAGCGATGTCTTTGACGCAGTATACCGCGCCGTGCGCGCCGCGCTTGCGACCCCCGGCAGCGGGGAGTGCCGCTTTGCGATGGGCCACACGGCCCCCGAGCCTGAGGGGAAAAAGCCTGCGGAGGCTCCGCAGCCGTTGGCACGGCCAACCGCTGCCCCGCAGAAGAAAGGCGGCTTCACCACGCTTTCTGCGGCAGAGTATCGCGCAATGGCCGGTCTGACGGCCCCCGTGCCCGTCAGACCTCTGCCGGATGTTCTGGAGGCACAGTCTCCGCGACCGGCCTATGAGGCCGGCCCTGTGCCGAAGCCGCTGGCACCTGCCGCGCCGGTGACGCCTGTGACCGCCGATACATCCATCCCCGTGCCGCAGCCGATGCCCTACACCGCCTTGACTGATGACACGGTGCTGGATGTGCTGCCCGACATGCCGGACGAAACGCCTGCCGAAGCAGCAGCCATTCCAACGGTGGCCCCGGCACAGCCGTCCGAGCCTGACGATGCAGAAAACGCAGAAAACGAACCCCGCGCCCTGAGTGCCCTGCCGGATGCCGCTGTCCCTGAGCAGACAACACTGGTGCCGCCGCCCCAAAGCGAGCCGCTGCGTCTTGTCGGCGAGGTGTTCAAGACCTACATCATTACGGAACGCGGCGGCGAGCTTTGCCTGATCGACAAGCACGCCGCGCACGAGCGTATTTTGTTTGAGCAGCTTGCCAGGGACTACGGCAATGTGCCGTCCCAGATGTTGCTTGTGCCGGTGCAGGTCAACCTGACCGCTGCAGAAAAGCAGGCTGTGCTGCAGAATCTCGATCTGCTGACCGATGCGGGCATTGAGGCCGAGGACTTTGGCGGCTCGACCGTGGTTGTCCGTGCCGTGCCCGCCGATGTGGCGGTGGACGATGTCGAGGATATGCTTGTGGAGTTGGCCGCAAAGCTGGCGGACGGCGGCCGCGATGCCCTGCGGGAAAAGACCGAGTGGGTGCTGCATTCCATCGCCTGCCGTGCCGCCATCAAGGCGGGGGATCGCACCAACGCTGCCGAGATGCTGGCGCTGGCCCAGCACATCATGGACGGAACGGTCCCGCCGTTCTGCCCCCATGGGCGGCCCTGTGTGCTGAAAATCACCCGGAAGGAGCTGGAAAAGCAGTTTGGCCGACTTGTCTGAACCCCGCGTTATCGCCGTTGGCGGGCCGACAGCCAGCGGCAAGACCGCGCTGAGCGTGGCGCTGGCAAAGACCTTTGACGGCGAGATCATCAACGCCGATTCGATGCAGCTCTACAAAGGGCTGGACATAGGCACGGCAAAGCCGAGCCCGGAGGAGCAGCAGGGGATACCGCATCATCTGCTGGACTTCCTGCCGCCTGAAACAGCCTACAGTGTGGCGGATTTCACCGCTGCGGCGGACCCGCTGATCCGTGAGATATCGGGCCGCGGAAGGCTGCCCTTTGTGGTGGGCGGCACAGGGCTGTACATTACCAGCCTGCTGAACGGTATGAGCTTTGCCCCTGAAAAGACCGACCCCGCTATCCGTGCCCGGCTGCAGGCACAGGCCGATGCGGGAGACGGTGCGGCGCTGTATGCAAGGCTGCAGCAAATCGACCCCGACTACGCAGCGCTTGTCCACCCGAACAACTTGCCCCGGGTCATCCGGGCGCTTGAGCTGTATGAGTCCACCGGCCGCAGGATGAGCGCCGAGCGGGTGAATGCCCGCGCAGCCCGGCCGCCGTACCGCTCGCTCTGTCTCTGTCTGACCTGCCGCGACCGCGCTGTGCTGTATGACCGCATCGGCCGGCGGGTCGATGCGATGATCGAAAGCGGTGTGCTGGACGAGGCCCGCCGGGTGTATGAACGCCGCGAGGCCTACCGCACAGCGGCACAGGCCATCGGCTACAAGGAGTTTTTTCCGTATTTTGCGGGGGAGCAGAGCCTTGCGGACTGCACCGAAAAGCTCAAGCAGGCCACCCGCAATTATGCCAAACGGCAGCTGACCTGGTTCCGCCGCCAGAATGAGGCTGTCTGGCTGTATCTCGACGAAGAGGATGTCACCGCACGCGCCTGCGCGCTGGTGCGTGAATTTTTGCAACAGTAGCCGAAAGGAGCGTGTACAGTGAGAGAACGGCAGGACCGCCCGGCGGCCAAGAAATTTTTTCAGGCTGTCGGCCTGCTGGCGCTGGCGCTTGTCTCGGTTTATATCATTGTGCAGTGCTTTGTCATCTTCCGCCAGTCCTACAAGACCGAGACGGCCATCCGGTACACGATGGCCGAGAGCGTGCGCCTGAGCGGCGTTGTCGCGTTTGACTCAGTGGATGTGGCTGGCAGCGGCAATCTGGGGTATCTGGTGCAGGACGGTGAGCGCGTGACGAACGGCACCGTGGTTGCAGAGTGCTATACCAGCGATGAGCAGGGCGTTCAGCGCGAACGGCTTGACCGGTTGGCGCGCACCATCACGCTGCTGACCAAGTCCCAGAATTCGACCGGCAGCGAGCTTTCCGTGCTGACCAACCAGACAAGGCAGTCCCTGTACAACCTGCTGGATAAGCTGGACACAGCCCAGTACGGCGGTATCTCCGAGGCAGAGGATAACTTTCTGCTGGCCCAGAACCGGCTGCAGATCAGCACCGGGCAGACGGCGGGCTTTTCCCAGACCATCGCGGCCCTGCAGGAGGAGTATGACGGCCTGAAAAGCCAGCTTGACACCCTGCAGACGATCACGGCGGCAACGAACGGCTATTTCAGCAGTACGGCGGCCTCGCCATCGATCCGGGCCGACCGGCAGGCGCTGGATGACGCTGACCCCGCCGCACTGCAGACCATGCTACAGGAGGGCTTCCCGGCTGCTGACGCCGACCGCGCCGGGCAGATCACAACAGGCTTCAGCTGGAAATTCTACGCCGTCTGCGACCTCGATACTGCCGCCCGCTTTGAAAATGTCGGTACAGTGAAGATCAGCGTGCCCGGCAAGCAGAACACCCCGCTTTCTGCCACAGTTGAGGAGGTGCAGACTGACAAGGACGGCGGCATTGCCAAAATCGTGCTGCAATGCCAGACCATCAACGCCGATATTCTGGGCTTCGGTCTGGAAACCGTGCAGATCGACCTCAAGACCTACGAGGGCATCCGCATCGACAAGCAGGCGCTCCACATCGTGGACGGCCAGCGCGGCGTCTATGTCAAGTACGGCAACCTGCAGCGCTTTCTGCGGATCGCGACCCTGTATGAGAACGACAGCTATATCCTGATCCCCGATAACGGCAAGATCGGCACCGATAACGAGGTGCGGCTGTATGACGAGATCATCGTGCAGGGCACAAACCTGCAGGATGGCAAACTATTATAACGAAAATACGGGCTTTTGTATTGACAAGAGTACCAAAAAAGAAGATAATATTTAATGTATATCGCTGTAGCAGTGTACTGACCGTGAACAGTGCATAGACAGTGCATAGTTTTTAAAGGAGTTTTACGACCATGTCCATGTTTGACAGTTTGAAAAGTAAACTCGGTATCGATTCCGAAGCAGAATCCTATGTGGACGATACCGAAGACGAAATCTTCCCCGGCGGGCAGGGCGGCGCTGCGGCGCAGGGCTACACCCAGCAGGAGGTCAAGCAGCACAGCAATAAGGTCGTGAATATCAATGCAACGACCCAGCTGCAGGTCGTTCTGGTCAAGCCGGAACGCTTTGAGGATGCCTCCGCCATTGCAGATCAGCTCAACGCCAAGCATACGGTGGTGCTGAACCTCGAGTCCACCGGCAAGGAAATCTCCCGCCGCCTGATCGACTTTTTGTCCGGCGTGGCCTACGCCAACAACGGCCAGATCAAGCGTGTGGCGACCAGCACCTTCATCATCACGCCGTACAATGTCGATATTATGGGTGACCTGATCGGCGAGTTGGAGAATAACGGTGTATTCTTCTGATACAGCCGACACAGCCCCGGCAGTCCGCGGCTTTGTGCCGCCCCAGAACGATGATGAACGCCGCCTGATGCGCCGCGTTGAGGAACTGTGCCGTATCTGCGAAAGCCGTGGTATCCCGCGCTATACGGGCTTTCTCTCCGACCGGGAGCAGAGTCTGGCGCAGGCCGCCTGCAACAGGGCTGGGTGCAGCTGCATCCGCTTTTGGGGCGGGTTTGACGGCGCGGAGCGAAAGGTCCTCTGCATAGAGCCGCCCGAGGCCTGGCAGGAGGAGCCGCTCGCGTATCTGCAGTTTGCCGCCTGCGGCGATAAGCTGCCGACACACCGCGATTATCTCGGCTCAATCCTTGGTCTGGGGCTGGAGCGCGCCTGTGTGGGAGACCTTTTGGCAGACACGGAAAAGCCTGATACCTTTTACGCTGTTGTTCTGGCAGATAAGCAGGAGTTTATCCGCACCGAGCTGACGAGCGCGGGACATTGCACCGTACACACCGAATGTGCCGATGCGCTGCCCGCCCATCTTTTGGAAAGCCGCGAGCGTGCCCTGCAGCAGGCCACTGTGCCGTCCCTGCGGGCCGATGCGGTGCTGGCCGTGATGCTGCATACCTCCCGCACCCGCGCGGCAGAATATATTGCTGCGGGCCGTGTGGAGATCAACCATCTGCCGCTGAAGGCCGCCCACGAGACCGCCTATGCCGAGGATATCTTTACGGTGCGGGGTGTGGGCCGTTTCAGGCTGGCGGCGATCGGCGGCAAAAGCCGCAAGGACCGCCTGTTTATATCCTTTTATCAATACTGAGCGCATGATCTGCCCACGGAACGCCGCGGGCCGGGAATAACGGGGCGTAAAGCCCCGCATACAGGAGGAAAGTCATGATCTCATCTGAGGATGTCCGCCGCGTAACGTTTGAAAAAGCGTTTCAGGGCTATCGCCGCGACGATGTGGACGATTATCTCAAGCAGGTGGCCCAGAGCATGGATGAGCTGGCCGCCCAGAACGATGATCTCCAGAAAAAGCTGGTTGTGCTGGCCCAGCGCATCGACCAGTACCGTGCCGAGGAGGATACGCTGCGCACCACGATGATCAATGCCCAGCGTCTGGGTGAAAATGTCATCCGTGAGGCCAAGCAGAAGGCGGCCGAGATCATACGCACCGCCAATATCAAGGCTGAGGACCGCGAGCAGCGCTCCCGCGATGATGTCGAGCTGGCCAAGCAGGAGATCGTCACGCTGAAAAGCGAGGCTGACAGCTTCAAGCGCTCGCTGATCGAGATGTACCGCAAGCATATCAACCTTATCAATAAGCTGCCTGAATACACCCCGCAGCCCGAGGATGCGCCGGCCCGCCCGGTTCAGCCTGCGGCCGAGCCTGTGCAGGCACCGACCCAGACGGCAGCCCCGGTTGAGCAGCCTGTCATGGCGGCGGAGCCTGCTTATACACCGCCCGCCCCCCAGCCTGCGGCCGAGTCTGCCCCGGCCCCGGTGCAGGAGACGGCATACTATGAGGAGCCTGCCTCGCAGCCTGCAGCCGAGCCGCTGCGCCCTGCGGCGGAAAAGGTGGATACGGTGGAGTTTGCCATCGCGCCCCACCCCGAGGAGCCGGAGGAACCGGCCCCGGTGCCCGAAATGGAAGCCCCGGCCATAGATGAGACGCGCTTTCAGGATGTCTCCGGCCTGTATGATGAGCCGGAGGCCAAGCCGGTGCGCCGTACCCGCAAGACGGGCACTGCGGCCAAACGCACCACCCGCAAAAAAGTAAGTGCCGAACCGCAGGAGGAGTTGAACTCCCCGGCGTTCGATAACTTTGAAGGCGTTGACTTTGACAGCTGACGCTGAAAGAATCCATAGAGGGCAGCCCCGCGCAATGTCGGCCCGGCGGGCGTTAAGCAGCGCTTCACCAGCGCTTGACAGCAGGCGGGATTGCCATCAATCCAAAAAATAGAGGAGAGTAGGAAACCTTGGCGCAGAACTACAACGACACGATCCATAAGATGCAGACCCCGTTTGAAATGCGGGCCGGCCTGCCGAAGAAAGAGCCCAAGATGCTCGAGGACTGGGAAAACAACCATGTCTATGAGCAGATGATCAAGAACAACGAGGGCAAGCCGCAGTACATCCTGCATGACGGCCCTCCGTATGCCAACGGCAACATCCACATGGGCACCGCGCTCAACAAGATCATCAAGGACATCATCATCCGCTATAAGAATATGACCGGCTTTGAGGCACCCTATGTGCCCGGCTACGATACCCATGGCCTGCCTATCGAGCTGAAGGCGCTGAGTTCTCTCGGCGATAAGAAGGCGGGTGTCTCCAAGCTTGAGCTGCGCAAGATCTGCAAGGAGTTCGCCACCGAGCATATTGATGTGATGAACTCTCAGTTCAAGCGTCTGGGCGTGCAGGGCGACTTTGAGAACCCCTACCTGACCCTGCGCCCCGAGTTTGAGGCCCGTCAGGTCGAGATCTTCGGCGAGATGGCCAAGAAGGGCTACATCTACAAGGGTATGAAGGCTGTCTACTGGTGCCCCGAGGATCGCACCGCGCTGGCCGAGGCTGAGATCGAGTATGCTGAGGACGAGTGCGATTCCATCTATGTCCGCTTTAAGCTGACCGATGACCCAAACGGCGTGCTGGCCAAGCACAACATCCCGCTGGACAAGGCATGGATCGTCATCTGGACCACGACCACATGGACCCTGCCCGCCAATGTGGCTACCTGCCTGAACCCCAACCTTGAGTACGCCTTCGTCAAGATCGGCGATGCTTACCACATCATGGCCGCCGGTCTGGTCGAGTCCACGATGAAGGGCTGCCATATCGATGAGTATGAGGTTCTGCCGGAGACTGTGCTCGGCAGCGAGCTGGAGCTGATGCAGTACCAGCATCCTTTCCTTGACCGCAAGGGTCTGGTTATTCTGGGCGACCATGTCACGCTGGAGGGCGGCACCGGCTGTGTCCATACCGCACCCGGCCATGGTGTCGAGGACTTTGAGGTCTGCGTCAACCACTATCCGCAGGTGCCTGTGGTTGTCCCTGTGGACGATGCCGGCCGCCTGACCGCCGAGGCAGGCGAGAAGTTCGCAGGCCTCAAGGTCTGGGATGCCAACAAGGTCATTCTGGAGCATATCAAGGAGAGCGGCCACTTGATGGGTGTACAGCACATCACCCACCAGTACCCGCATTGCTGGCGCTGCCATCATCCCATCATCTTCCGCGCGACCGAGCAGTGGTTCTGCTCCATCGACGCCTTCAAGGAGGATGTCTACAAGGCCATTGATAATGTGAAGTGGCAGCCCGCCTGGGGCCATGACCGCATGGCCGGCATGGTCCGCGACCGCAGCGACTGGTGCATCAGCCGCCAGCGCGTCTGGGGTGTGCCCATCCCGGTATTCTACTGCAAGAAGTGCGGCAAGTACCACATCACCGATGCCTCCATCAAGGCTGTCTCCGACCTGTTCCGCAAGGAGGGCAGCGATGCCTGGTACAAGTATGATGCCAATGACATCATGCCCAAGACCGAGGTCTGCGAGTGCGGCGCCGCCGACTGGGAGAAGGACCCCGACATCATGGATGTCTGGTTTGACTCCGGCTCCACCTGGAGCGCTGTCTGCCGTGAGCGTCCCGAGCTGCGCTGGCCCGTGGATATGTATATGGAGGGCGCCGACCAGTTCCGCGGCTGGTTCCAGTCCAGCCTGCTGACCTGTGTTGCCACTCAGGGCATTGCCCCCTACAAGGAGGTTCTGTGCCACGGCTGGGTCGTGGATGAGAAGGGCAAGCAGATGCACAAATCCGCCGGCAACGGCGTGGAGCCCAGTGAGATCATCCGTGATTACGGTGCCGACATCATCCGCCTGTGGGTCGCCTCCAGCGATTACACCGTTGATGTCCGCGCCGGCAAGGAGATCTTCCGCCAGCTGTCCGAGGCCTACCGCAAGATGCGCAATACCGCCCGCTTCATGCTGGGCAACATCAACGACTTTGATCCTGCCAAGGATATGGTTGCCGATGACCAGCTGTTTGAGATCGACCGCTGGGCGCTGGAGGCCTGCAATAAGCTGACCGCCAACCTGCGCGATGCCTATGACCACTATGATTTCAGCCGCGCCTACCACGCACTGTACAACTTCTGCGTCATTGATATGTCCAACTTCTACATGGATGTCATCAAGGACCGCCTGTACTGCGCGGATGACCATGCGCGCCGCTGCGCACAGACTGCACTGTACCGCATTCTGGTGGACTTCACGAAGCTGCTGGCACCCATCCTCTGCTTTACCAGTCAGGAGATCTGGAGCTATGTGCCGAAGCTGCCCGGTATGAAGGACTATGTGGTCTTTGAGCAGATGCCCGAGGCCAAGCCCGCTGCCGACGATGCCTTTACCGCCAAGTGGGATCGCATCATGGCGATCCGCGATGATGTGAAGAAGGTTCTGGAGCAGGCCCGTGCCGATAAGGTTATCGGCTCTGCACTGGAGGCCGGTCTGACGCTGTACTGCAGCAAGGAGGTCTACGACTTCCTGAACGCCATCCCGATGGATGAGCTGGCCGACCTGTTCATCGTCTCCCATGTCGAGTTGGTCGAGGGTGAAGGCGGTGTCAAGGGTCTGGTTGAGGGTCTCGGCGTCAGCGCCGCCCACGCCGCCGGCAACAAGTGCCTGCGCTGCTGGAAGTATGACACCTCCGTTGGGGAGGATGGTCTCTGCCCGCGCTGCGCTAAGGTTCTGAAGCTGTAAATTTACTCTGCCGTCAGCGGTGCTTATACGCGTAAGCACCGCTGATTTTTTCGGATAAGGTGTTGTATGATTTCTGGTTTGTTTTCTCTGCTGGGGGCGGCCGTTCTGGTCGTGATCGACCAGCTTATCAAGCACTGGGCCACGGCGGCGCTGCTGCCGGTGGGCAATATGGATGTGCTGCCCGGCATTGTCGAGCTGCGCTACTGCCTGAATGACGGTATGGCATTCTCGATGCTGGCCGGTAAGCAGACGCTGCTCATCGGCATGACCTCGGTCATGCTGGTGGTGGTGGCCGTCATGCTGTTTACCCGCAAAATGTCTGCGTGGGAGCGCATCTCTTGGACGCTGATTCTCGGCGGCGGTGTTGGCAACCTCATCGACCGGGTACTCAACGGCGTGGTGGTGGACTACATCAATGTGCTGTTCATGCACTTTGCTATCTTCAATTTTGCGGATATCTGCGTCTGTGTGGGTGTCGGCCTGCTGATGCTGGTCGTGCTGCTGGACTCCTTCAAGAAAGAGGAGACCGCAAAGCAAAAGGCGGATGACGATGGAGCTGCTTGAGCTTGCCGCCGTCCCCGGTGACAGCGGCCGGCTGGATGCGTGGCTGGCCGCGCAGTGCCCGACACTCTCCCGCAGTGCGCTGCAGGGGCTGATCGAGCAGGGGCTTGTCACCCGGGACGGCGCGCCTGTCAACAAAAAAGAGAAGGTGGCCCCCGGGGCTGTCTACCGTGTGGCGCTGCCCGACCCGCAGCCCATCGAGGCGCAGCCCCAGAATATTCCGCTCGATATTGTGTACGAGGATGATGACCTACTGGTGGTCAACAAGCCGAAGGGCATGGTGGTTCACCCGGCCCCCGGCAACCCGGACGGCACCCTCGTCAATGCACTGCTTTACCACTGTGCCGGGCAGCTGTCCGGCATCGGCGGCGCGATCCGCCCCGGCATCGTACACCGCATCGATAAGGATACCAGCGGTCTGCTGGTGGTGGCCAAAAACGATGCGGCGCATCAGGCGCTCAGCGCCCAGATGAGCGTACACAGCATCCACCGTGTTTACCATGCGGTGGTCTACGGCAACCTCAGGGAGGACGAAGGCTTTGTGGAGCGGTGGATCGGTCGTGATCCGCATGACCGCAAAAAGATGGCCGTGCTGGCGGAAAACGCTGCCGGGGCGCGGTATGCCTATACAGGCTGGCGTGTGCAGGAGCGGTACGGCAACTTTACCTACATAGCCTGCAAGCTAAAGACAGGGCGCACCCACCAGATCCGGGTACATATGGCATCCACAGGGCACCCGCTGGCGGGGGATGCTGTCTACGGCCCAAAAAACTGCATCAAATCGCTGAACGGCCAATGCCTGCACGCTAAGGAGCTGGGCTTTGTACACCCGAAAACAGGGGAGTGGATGCAGTTTGATTCCCCGCTGCCGCCCTATTTTACTGATTTTCTGACACGGTTAAGAAAGGAACATCGCGCATGAAACCACCCCTCGGCGATACCCTTGTGATCTGTGACATGGATAATACGCTGCTGACGGCCAAGGAGGGGATCCCTGCCTGCAACCGTGCTGTCATCCGGCTGTACACCAGCCTGGGCGGACTGTTTACGGTGGCTACCGGCCGCCCGCCGGAGTCAATCCGTGCAGCGCTGGGGGATATCCGCCTGTCCCTGCCGGCAATCTCCTGCAATGGGGCACTGCTGTATGATTTCTCCACCGAGTCAGTGCTGCATCGCGCAACCCTGAACCGTGAGCAGGCCACCACCGCCATTCTGGACATTCTGAACAAATTTCCCCGCATGGGGGTTGAGGTCATGGCCGGAAACGGCGAGATGTATGTCATCCATGCCAACGAAGTTACCCACGCCCATCAGGTGGACGAGCATCTGGGCAGCATCGCCTGCCCGGTCGAGTCGGTGCCCGATGGCTGGATCAAGGTCGTGTTTGCCTCCGACCCGGAGAGCATCCGCAAGCTGGGGCAGTACGCCAAGACGAAATACTACGGCCGGGATAACTATTTCCTTGCCACCAACAGCATCTATCTTGAGATCATGCCCAGCGGCGTAAGCAAGGCCAGCGGTCTGCACGACCTCTGCGCACTGATGAGCAAGTCCATGAAGAACACCGTCTTTATCGGTGACTACTATAACGATCTTGAGCTGATGCGGGAGGCTGGCTACGCGGTTGCGGTGGCCAATGCCCCGGCAGAGGTCAAGGCAGCCGCCGACCATGTAACGACCTGCACCTGCGCAGAGGGCGCGGTGGGTGAATATCTGTACAGCCTGATCGGCAAAACCGAGGGCTGACCAAAGAGGGTTTGACGATGAAAGTCAGCGAACTGATGGACCCTAAGGGCGTTCTGCTCCATGCAAAGATCGACAACTCTGCCGATGCATTGGGTATTCTGGTGGAGCTGCAGGAGGGCATCGGCGTTATTACCAACGGCAATGCCTATTATAATGCCGTCAGCTACCGGGAGACCTTCGGCGGTACAACGGCCATCGGCGGCGGCATCGCGCTGCCGCATGCCGGCAACGCCGGTGTGTCGGCACCGGGCATATCGGCCCTGCTTTTGCGCCACGGTGTGGATTGGGGCGCCCCGGACGGGGAACCGGTAGACCTTGTGTTTATGATCGCCGTTCCGCCGCGCTGCGAAAGCCTGCACCTACAGATATTGGCACGGCTGGTGAATTTGCTCAGCCGCAGTGATCTGATTGAGGCGCTGCACAACGCAAGCACCCCCCAGCGCTTTGTCGAGCTGATCGCCAAGGCGGAAAACGCCTGCTTTGCAGACTGAAATCTGATTTGCCCCAGCTTGTGTACAAGCTGGGGCGTTTTGTTTACATCCGCCCGCTGTACCTGCCGCAAACGGCGCGGGCGCATATGGAATGCGCCTCTACAAGATGTTCGTTAATTTGACTAAAAAATACTTTAAAGCAGGCAGAGTATTATACGAATTTACACTTGCTTTAAAGCCCTAAAGCGTGCTATACTTTAAAGCACTAAACCGGCTGCGCTTGAGGGACCTGCCTGATGGCAGGTGTACACCTGAAGAAAAAAAGGTGCGCAGCGGGTACTATTGGAGGAATTTACATGAAAAAAGCAGTTTCCCTTATGATGGCTGCCGCCATGACCATGGGTCTGGCCGCCTGCGGATCTTCCGCTTCTACGGATACCGCCGCATCCACCGCTGACGCCGCTTCCACCACCGAAGCCGCCGAGAGCACCGCAGACAGCGCTGCTGCCGCCGACGGCAAGGTCTACAATGTCGGCATCTGCCAGCTGGTTCAGCACGAGGCACTGGATGCCGCAACGCAGGGCTTCAAGGATGCACTTGTGGAGGCTCTGGGCGAGGGCAATGTGAAGTTTGATGAGCAGAACGCCTCCGGTGATTCTGCCAACTGCGCCACCATTGTGAACGGATTCGTTTCCTCCAATGTGGATCTGATTCTGGCCAATGCGACCGCCCCGCTGCAGGCGGCTGCACAGGCAACTGCCGATATTCCCGTTTTGGGCACCTCAGTCACGGACTATGCGACCGCGCTGGACATCAGCGACTGGACCGGCACGGTAGGCGGCAACATCTCCGGTACCTCCGATTTGGCCCCGCTGGATCAGCAGGCGGCCATGATTCAGGAGCTTTTCCCGGACGCCAAGACGGTCGGACTGCTCTACTGCAGCGCCGAGCCGAACTCGGTTTACCAGTGCGATGTCATTGAGGGCTATCTGACGCAGGAGGGCTACACCGTTGCCCGCTACGCCTTCACCGACACGAACGATGTCACCTCGGTGGCACAGACGGCTGCCGACAACTCCGATGTCATCTACATCCCCACCGACAACACCGCTGCCTCCAACACCGAGGCAATCGCCAATGTGGTTCTGCCGGCCAAGGTTCCCGTTGTGGCTGGCGAGGAGGGCATCTGCAACGGCTGCGGCGTTGCCACGCTGTCCATCAGCTACTATGATCTGGGCCATGCCACCGGTGAGATGGCCGCCAAGATTCTGGCCAAGGGTGGCGATATTTCTACCATGCCTGTAGAGTACGCACCCAATGTTACCAAGAAATACAACGCCGCCAACTGCGAGGCGCTGGGCATCACCCCGCCGGACGGCTATGAGGCCATTGGCTGATAGAACAGCAGCCGTTTAACCACCATCATAACAGCGAGGAAGGGGAGGTAAACTTTCTTTCCCCGCTGTTTTGGTGCTTATAAAAATTCTGGAGGATGTTTTTATGGATTTCCTGACCTCCCTGTTGAACTCAATGCCCGGTGCTGCGGCACAGGGGCTGATCTGGGGCATTATGGCCATCGGTGTTTATCTGACCTACCGCATTCTGGATGTGGCGGACCTGACCGTTGACGGCTCTCTCGGCACCGGCGGCGCGGTCTGCGTTGTGCTGGTGCTGAACGGTGCGCCGGTGGGGGCTGCCCTTGTGGCCGCCACGCTGGCCGGTATGCTGGCGGGCCTTGTCACAGGCCTGTTCCACACGGCCTGCGGTATCCCTGCAATTCTGGCCGGTATCCTGACCCAGCTGGCGCTCTATTCGGTCAACCTGCGCATCATGGGTACAGGCACGGGCGGCGGCAAGGCCAACCTGCCCATCAGCGTGGACAAGTACGGTCTGCTGGTTTCGGCCCGGTATGTCCGTGCGCTGGCACTCAACAATCCGATTATCGTGCTGCTTATCTTCTGCGCGCTCCTCATCGGCGTGCTGTACTGGTTCTTCGGCACAGAGCTTGGCTGCGCCCTGCGCGCGACCGGTGCCAACCAGCACATGGCTCGTGCGCAGGGCATCAACACCAATGTGGCCATCGTTCTGGGCCTGATGATCTCCAACGGCCTTGTGGCGCTGGCGGGCGGTCTGCTGGCTCAGTATCAGGGCTTCTCTGACATCAACATGGGCCGCGGTGCCATCGTCATCGGTCTGGCGGCGGTCATCATCGGTGAGGTCGTGTTCGGCAAGATCTTCCGCAACTTTGCACTGAAGCTGACGGCCTCCGTCATCGGTGCCATCATCTACTACATCGTCATGAACTTTGTGCTGCGCATGGGCCTGTCCACCGACGACCTGAAGCTGTTGACGGCGCTTGTTGTGGCGGTGTTCCTGACCATCCCGTATTGGAAGGGCAAATACTTTACCAAGGTACCTGTGAAAAAGGGAGGCAAGGACAATGCTTGAGATCAAAAATGTTTATAAGACCTTCAATGCGGGCACCGTCAACGAGAAGGTGGCCCTCAAGGGGCTGGATCTGACGCTGGAGGATGGCGACTTTGTGACGGTCATCGGCGGCAACGGCGCAGGCAAGTCCACGATGCTGAACGCCGTAGCCGGTGTCTGGCCGGTGGATATGGGCAAGATTCTTATTGACGGGCAGGATGTGACACGCCTTTCGGAGCATCAGCGCGCCAAATACATCGGCCGTGTGTTTCAGGACCCGATGATGGGCACGGCGGCTACCATGCAGATCGATGAAAATCTCGCACTGGCGGCCCGCCGCGGCCTGCCCCGTACGCTGAAGGTCGGCATCACAAAGAAGGAGCATGACACCTACTATGAGCTGCTCAAGACGCTCGATCTGGGGCTGGAGGAGCGGATGACCAGCAAGGTGGGCCTGTTGTCCGGCGGCCAGCGTCAGGCAGTCACGCTGCTGATGGCTACGCTGAAAAAGCCCAAGCTGCTGCTGCTCGATGAGCACACGGCCGCACTGGACCCCAAGACGGCCGCCAAGGTGCTGACTCTCTCGGAGAAAATCGTTGAGGAAAACCATCTCACAACGCTGATGATCACCCATAACATGAAGGATGCCATCAAGTACGGCAACCGCCTGATCATGATGTATGAGGGACACATCATCTACGATGTGCGCGGTGAGGAAAAGAAAAATCTGCAGGTCAGCGATCTGCTCAAGCGGTTTGAGCAGGTGAGTGACGGCGAGTTTGCAAACGACCGTATGCTGCTTTCCTGAGGCAGAGCCGCGCAGTCTCCGCTGCAGCGGCGGTTGAGATTGCGCAATAGTGCCCTGCTGTTTTAGCCCGGGATGTATCCCGGGCTTTTTGTGTACAGGCACTGCCACATAGGTGTGGCTGCTGCGGCAGGAAAAATAGTACGGTAATGGCTGTAATAAAATTGTAATCCGTGACAATTTTTTGAAAAGCATGTTCAAAACGCCGTAAATATGGTATAATCATTAACATGTATACTAGGAGGGATATAGCCTTTCGGCCTCCCGTTTTCAATAAGGCAGTACCGTATATTCCCTGTGCCGCTGCAGTGGGCGGTGCTGCCATACATAAGGAGGATACCATTTCCTATGAGCCGCGAACCGTATGAAGGAAAGAAGGGCTTCAGCCCTGCACAGCGCAAGGCCTGTGTTGTGCTGGCGTTCTGTGCGCTGGCAATCGTTTTGAGTATTCTGGCAGCGTGGGTGCTGCCTGCCAAGCTGGGGCTTTTCGCCGGTGGTGCAGGCGCCTATGATAAGGATGCCTATCCGCTGGACACATCGCTGGAGGCTGTGCTGCCGCAGGCCGCTGCAGACGATGCCTACATCACGGCCAGCGTCTTTGCCGGTGACCAGTACGCCGTCACCCTGCAGAAGGACGGCCGCATCACGCTGAATCAGTTTGTCGGGCAGGAGGGGCTCAAGACCTCCAAGGCACTCTCGACCTCCTGTGTCAACTTTGCATCGGATTCCAGCAATTATACGATCCCGCAGGCGATTCCCAAGATGAAGGCCCGCCGCGTTTTTGTGCAGCTTGGCGCCAACGATGTCGATGGCTCGGTCAGCGTGGATTCCTTTATTGCAGACTACAAACAGTTCCTGCAGAGCATCCGCTCTGCCTATTCTTACTGCGACATCATCGCGGTGGGTATCCCGCCCGTCACGGAGGACAGCACCAACGCTGCCGCGACCCAGACGATCATCGACCAGTTCAATCAGGCTATTGCCGTGGCCTGCAATGATCTGGGCTGCAAGTATCTGAACAGCGCCGAGGCGCTGAAAAACAGCCGCGGCTATGCCGAGAGCAGCTACTTTGAGGCCAACGGCTACAGTGCCTCCGGTGCGCGCGCCCTGCTGGAATACGCAAAGTCCCACGCCTACAATACGATGGACAGCCGGCCGGACACCAGCGACATTCCGCAGCGCGCCTCCCAGTCCAGCGGCTCCGGCAGTACGCCGCTGCCCACCGCAACGCCGACAAAGTTCACCGCCAGCTATGAGGTGGAGGACAGCGGCAAGGGCACCCTGACCGGCAACGGCCAGACCGGTGTATCGAGTGTTGAAATTCAGGCGGAGAGCGGCACCAGCGTCAATGTTACGGCGGTGGCTGCGGACGGCTTCGTCTTTTATAAGTGGAGCGACGGCGTTACGACCGCCACCCGCTACGACAACATCACCAAGGATATCTCCGTCAAGGCTATGTTCAACGATGCCCGCGTGGAGCTGACGCTTGACAAGGGTGACACGGCCATGAAGAAGGGCGAGAGCCTGACCGTGAACGCAACGGTCAAGCTTGGCAGCAAGGCGTATGACGCCACGAATGTGCAGTGGTCCATCAACGATGAGATGGAGAAGAACGGCAGCAGCCTGACCTTTACCCCCGATGCCGCCGGTACCTATGTCATCAAGGCCGGTATTGAGATTAACGGCACCTTCTCGACCGCACAGCTGACGGTCACGGTAGCGCAGGATGATCCCACCACGATTTCCATTGCCTATAATACGAATCAAATTACAACGGGAGCCTCGGTGAATTTGACTGCCAATGTTCAGAATGGCAACGGTGATACGACCTGGAGCTGTGACGGCACTGATTGGAGCGCTACAGGCGGCGCGGCAACCTTCACTGCAGCATCGGGCGGGCAATACACGATCCGCGCCAGGAACAATGGCGTTGAGGCTACCGTCACCATCACAGTGAACAATCCTGCGCCCGTAACTACGCCGGAGCCTGCGCCTACCCCGGCTGCACCCCCGCAGTCTGAAACCACTACCGACTAATCCCCACAGAGGTAAGAATATGGCAATTTACACTTGTGTCCTGCTGGACATCGACAATACGCTTCTTGACTTTGATGCTGCAGAGCGTCAGGCTCTGACCGACATGCTGGCAGAGTATGAGCTGCCCCACGATGAGCACGCCTGCGCCGTTTACCATCAGGTAAACCGGGAGCTGTGGGACGCACTGGCCAAGGGGCAGATGAACAAGCAAAAGCTGTTTCAGGTGCGGTTCGGCCGCTTTATGCAGGCTATGCAGCTGCCGGATAACGGCAAGGGCAAGGCCATGAACGACCGCTATGAGGAGCTGCTCTCCACCCACGCCGACCTGCTGCCCGGCGCGCTGACTGCGCTTGAGGAACTGAGCGAGGTGGCAACGCTTGCCATCGTCTCCAACGGCGCTGTTGCCGTGCAGGAGCCCCGCATTGCGGCCTCCGGCATCGACCGCTATATGGACGGCATCTATATCTCTGAAAAAATCGGCGCAGCCAAGCCCAGTGCCAAGCTGTTTGAGCATGCCCTGCGTGATCTGGGCATCACGAACCGCAGCCGCGTGCTGATGGTGGGGGACGACCTGCTTGCCGACATCAAGGGCGGCATCAACGCCGGGGTGGACACCTGCTGGTACAACCCCCAGAATGTCGAGAACAAGACCGACATCGCGCCGAAATTCACAGTTGGTTCCTATGAGGAGCTGTACCGCATTGTGATGGAGCCGGAAGAGCTGGAAAATCTGGGCGTGCGCAACCGCCGCCACAGCAACGAAGCCCTGCTGTAAGCAAGCACAGGGCATACTGCCGCTGCCCGTATATAAGGCGGCGGCATCATTTTGGAATTAAGGATGTACCGCTATGTTGTTGGAACTTCAAAATTTAGGCAAGAGCTTCGGCGAACACGAGGTACTGCATGATGTGACAGCCGGGGTGGAGCGCGGCGACCGCATCGGCATTATCGGCGCCAACGGCACCGGCAAGACAACGCTCCTGCGCATACTGTGCGGCGAGAGCCTGCCCGATGCGGGGGACGCGGCGTTCGGTACCGGCGTGACCACCGGCTATCTGGAGCAGAATGCCAGACTGGACCCCACGCTTGATGTCTATGCCACGATGAAGCTGGTGTTCACTCCGGCGCTGGATGCCATGCAGCAGATGGAAGGTCTGCAGAAGCAGCTGGCTGCCGATCCCCACAATGCAGAGCTGACCGATAAGATCGCGCACTGCACCGCTGTGGTGGATGCGATGGATGCCTACAATATGGATACCCAGATCAAAAAGGTGCTGAACGGCATGGGGTTCCCGGCCGACACATGGACAAAGGCGGCCGGGGTACTCTCCGGCGGCGAGCAGACCCGCCTGCGTCTGGCCCGTCTGCTGCTGGAACGGCCCGACCTGCTGATTTTGGACGAGCCTACGAACCATCTCGATCTGGAAACAATGGAGTGGCTGGAAAATTACCTGAAGGCCTACCGCGGCGCGGTGCTGGTCGTCAGCCATGACCGCTATTTTCTGGATGCCGTCTGCACCCGCATCTGGGAGCTGCGCGGCAAGAGCATCAAGACCTACCGCGGCAACTACTCAGCCTATCTGCCCCAGCGAGAGGCTGCCGATGAGCGCCAGCAAAAGCTGCACGATGCCGCCGTGGAGAAGGCAGCCAAGCTGCAGGATTATGTGGACCGCAATCTCGTGCGCGCCTCCACCACCAAAATGGCGCAGAGCCGCCGCAGGCAGCTTGAAAAGCTGGAGATCGTGGAGGCACCCACCGCAGAGGCGTGGGAGCTGAACTTCCGCTTTGAGTATGACATTGAGCCGTATGATGAGCTGGTCATCATGAAAAACCTGAGCGTTCGCATCGGGGAGCGCACCCTCATTGATGCGCTGGACTATGTGGTCCACCGCGGGGATAAGCTTGTCATTGCCGGCCCCAACGGCGCTGGCAAGTCAACGCTTTTGCAGGTGCTGGACGGCAAGCGCCGCCCCTCCGGCGGCATGGTGCGGCTGGGCAGCGGCGCCAAGCCGGGCATCTTCACCCAGCAGCAGGCGCGCCGCGCAGGCCGCGTCATGGATGCCATCTGGAACCAGTACCCCCGCTTTACGGAACTGGAGGTGCGCAGCCATCTGGCGCGGTTCGGCTACCGCGGCGAGGAGGTATTCAAGGACTGTGCCTCTCTCTCCGGCGGCGAGCTGGCCCGCCTGCGCTTTGCCGAGCTGGCGCTCGAGCGGCCGAACCTGATGTTCCTCGATGAGCCTACGAACCATCTGGACATCTATATGCGGGAGAGCCTGACCCAGGCGCTGGCGGCCTACACAGGCACGCTGCTGCTTGTCACCCATGACCGCTACCTTATGCAGACGCTGGATTGCCCGATCATGTACCTTGAAAACGGCAGTGCGGCATTTTACCAGAACTTTGCCGCACTGCAGAACCGCGAGGCCGGCAGAGGGGCGAAGGCACAGGAAACGCAGCAGAAGGCGGAGGACAGCGCCAAAAAGCAGGGCTACGGCAAGGAGCAGCGCAAGCGCCGCGCCGAGGTGCGCGCCCGCCTGAAAAAGGTCGAGACCGAGATCGAGGAGCTGGGAGCGCACATCGTAGAACTGGAAAACGAGATCAACGACCCTGAGGTGCTGCGCGATCATCTGCTGCTGCGGGATAAATGCGATGAGTTAGACGATACAAGGTTCCATCAGCAGGAGCTGTATGAGGAATGGGAAAAGCTGGCAGAGGAGCAGGAGCGCTTCGAAAACGAGGGGGAATAGGGTAATACAGCATAATTCTAAGTGCCGATACGGCGAGCGAGGTGCGGCAGATGCTAAGCCAAAAGCGCAGATAATACTGGATGTCTTATCGAGCATTTTGGCAACGCAGATGCCGTACCGCAGCCGCCGGAGCGGTGCTTGAGCCGTTAGGCGGGAATTGTGCGGTATTGCCATAGGCTTTTACCGTTCTGTAACTTGTATTCCGACGAAAAAGCGTTATACTATAGGTTTAGCAAGAATAGTCGGAACAGTGTAGGAAAAGTATATAAGGCGGGTTGAACACATTGCAGACCACCATTATCGTAGCAACGCATAAACCGTACTGGGTGCCGGAGGACCCGATGTATCTTCCGGTACAGATGGGCCATGCCATCCACCCGGCCATCGGCTATATCGGCGATGATACCGGCGAAAATATCTCGGAGCGCAACGCAAATTTCTGTGAGCTGACGGGCCTGTACTGGGCAGCGCACAACATTGATTCCGACTATATCGGTATCGTGCATTACCGCCGTTATTTTGCCAGCCGGAAAAAGAGCCGCTTTGCGCCCAAGAAGGAGCGCGTCATCAGCCATGAGGAGCTTTGCTCCATTTTGGCCACCACCAATGTAGTGCTGCCGCGAGAGCGCCATTACTTCATTGAAACAAACTATACCCAGTATATCCACGCCCACCACAAGCGGGATCTCACGGCAACCCGCGCCATCATTGCGCGCAAATGCCCGGAGTATCTGCCCGCCTATGATATGTATATGTCCAAGACCCACGGCCACCACTTCAACATGTTCGTCATGAAGAAGGAACTGCTGCGGCATTACTGCACATGGCTGTTCGATATCCTGTTTGATCTTGAGCGGGAGTTGGACATGACCGGTTATACGGTGAATGACCGCCGTGTGTTCGGCTTTGTGAGTGAGCGCCTGCTGGACGCATGGCTCATTACCAACAACATCAGCTTTGAGGAACTGGATATCGTCTATATGGAGCATCAGAACTGGCTGCACAAGGGCACGGCCTTCCTCAAGCGCAAATTATTCCCGAAAAAAGATGATTGATGCAAGAGATGTCACGGCGGTGGTCGTGACCTACAACCGTCTGCCGCTGCTGCGCCGGTGTCTGGCCGCTCTGCAGGCTCAAACTGTGCAGGGGCTGCGGGTGCTGGTGGTGGACAATGCCTCCGCCGATGGCACGGCAGAGTATCTGAAAACGCTCGCCATGCCGGGTCTTGTCTGCCGTATCCTCACAGAAAATCTCGGCGGTGCGGGCGGCTTTGCCTACGGTATGCAGGCTGCGGCGGAGCTGGGCTGCAAGGCGGTCTGGCTTATGGACGATGACACATTTCCCGAGCCGCAGGCGCTGGAAGCACTGCTGGCAGCCGATGCTGCCCTAGGCGGGGCATACGGCTGGCTGTCAAGCCGGGCTTTGGCCCCGGATGGCAGCGACCAGCCGATGAACCTGCAGCGCAAAACGATGTACCGCGACATAGACGGCTTTGACGGAAAAGAGATACCGGCTGTGATGGCCAGCTTTGTGTCACTGTTTTTGCGCATGGATACCGTGCGGCAGCTCGGCTTGCCCATCGCGGAGTTTTTTATCTGGTCAGATGACTGGGAATATACCCGCCGTATCTCGCGCTGCAAGCCCTGCCGTGTTATTCCGGCCAGCCGGGTCGTGCATGCCATGCAGAACCCGGGCGTTGTGAACATTGCCCGGGATGTACCGGAGCGCTGGGGGCGCTACCGCTATTTTTACCGCAACGATGTCGTGCTGTACCGCCGCGAGGGGGCTGCAGGCTGGCTGTGGCTGCTGGCAAAGGACGCATGGCATACCGTGCAGGTGCTGCGCGACAGCCGTGGCCGCCGCGCCGAGCGCATCGGCATTATCTGGAAAGGCTTTGCTGCGGGGGTGAAATTCCACCCGCAGACACCCTATCTGCCATGAATCTGACTGAATCGATCTGCCGCAGGGCTGCCCGCGCCGATGCGGTGGCGTTTGATGTGTTTGATACCCTCATCAAGAGGGATACCGCAACCCCTGCGGATCTGTTTCGTCTGCGGGGAGAGGCTTTCTATACGGCCCGCATCGAGGCCGAGCGCGAAGCACGCGCGGTCAAAGGCGGGGAGGTGACGCTGGCGGAGATCTACGCCCGGCCCTGCCTTGCGGGCTATGACCCGGCGCAGGAGTGTGCCGCCGAGCTGGCCGCCTGCGTGCCGTACCGACCGGTGCTGGATGCAGTGCAGCAACTGCGCCGACAGGGCAAAAAGCTCTACTATATTTCAGACATGTACCTGCCGCAGGCGCAGGTTGATGCGATGCTGCGCCGCTGCGGCTACCCCGCCTTTGACGGCGGTCTTGTATCCAGCACCTACGGTGTGCAGAAGCGAAGCGGAAGGCTGTTCCGGCAGTTTCTGCATGAGACGGAGCTGGACGCAAGGCAGGTGCTTTTTATCGGGGACAGCTGGCGGGCAGATGTGGCCGGTGCGGCGCTGGCCGGTATTCCGGCCTGGCATCTGCCAACGCCGCCGCAGCCTGCGGATGCCGTGGCCGCCTTTGCGGAAAACCGTCTGCCCGCACTGCAGCCGGGCGGGCAGGCACTGGGATTTTCAGTGCTGGGGCCGCTTGCCGTGGCATTTTGTCACTGGCTGCATGACCGGCGGGCTGCATGCCCGGCCGCAAGGCTTTATTTCCTCGCGCGGGATATGTATCTGATGCGGGAGGTCTACGGCCTGCTTTACCCCGAGGAAAAGACCGAGTATCTGCAGGTTTCCCGCCGCAGTCTGGCCCCGGCGTTTCTGGCAGAGGGAGAGTATGCGTGCGTGCTGGCGGCGCTGCCGCGCCAACGGCTGACCGGCGCGCAGCTTGCCGCGTACTGCGGCACCATCTGCCCGGATAGCGAGGCTGAAAGCGTTTTCGACCTCAAGACGCCGGACACAGAAGCACTGTATGCGTTTTTGGCAAAGCTGCCGCGCCCCGAAACGGCCGATACAGTCATGGGTTACCTGCAGAGCAAACAGCTGCGGGCGGGGGATATTCTTGTGGACATCGGCAGCGGCGGTACGACCCAGCTGCTGCTTGAAAAGCTGCTTGGGACGGAGCTGCACGGGATGCAGCTCTCGGCGGATGACCGGCTGCGCAGCCGGTTCAGTGCGGCGCGCACCGAGGTGTTTCTCTTTGACGGTGCCCCGGCGCCGCGCATCTACTGGGCAGGGCAGCCCCTTTTGGAGCGCCTGCTCTCGCAGGATGTCGGGGCGACCCTCAGCTATACGAAAACGCCTGCGGGCTTTCGCGTCAATACCGACGCCCAGCCAGCCGAGCCGTTATTGGCAGAGCTGCAGCGCGGTGTGCTCTATTTTGCGCAAGGGTGGCAGCATAGCGTGCTGAACGGGCAGGCGATAGAGCCGCAGCGCGCAATCGCCCCGTTTTTGCGATTGGTGGAAAGCCCCACTGCTTTACAGGTGAAACTGCTCGGGGACTTGACCGTTGAGGACGGCGGTATCTACCCGCTGGCAGCACCCCGCAGCGTGGGGTATTACCTGACCCACCCTGCAGCCGCCGGGCGCGACCTTGGCACGGCGCGGTGGAAGATCGGCTTTTTAAAGCGGCTGGCTCCGTTGCCGCTGCCCTACGGGAAAATCTATCAGAAGCTCAAAAAGTAACTGCGAAGGGAGGGCAGCGTCATGGCAAAGCTCAGTGTGATCGTCCCGGCGTACAACGCCGAGACGACGCTGCGCACCGCAGTCGAGTCGATCCTTTCGCAGCAGGTGCCGGGGCTGGAGATCATCATCGTCAACGATGGCTCTACGGATGCAACGGACAAAATATGCCATGCGCTGGCCAGCGAAAACCAATGCATCCATGTCATAACCCAAAAAAACGCCGGGATCTGTGCGGCCCGCAACCGCGGGCTGGAGGCAGCAAGCGGAGAATTCCTGACCTTCTGCGATGATGATGACCTGCTCTGGCAGGGGGCGCTCAAGCTGCTGCTGCAGACGGCGGAGGATACCCATGCGGACATCGTGCGCGGCGGCTATGAGCTGCTGCGCCAGCGCCCTGACGGGACAATGGTCCAGCAGCCGCATCCTGCCGGGCAGGCCTGCACAATCGAGCTTGGCAGCGGCGGCTACGGCTCCTTTTTGACAAACAGCGGCCCGCAGTTTGTCTGGAACGCCCTCTACCGCCGCACCGCGCTGCTGGGGCTGCGCTTCAATGAGCGATGCAGCTTCGGGCTGGAGGATTTCGTTTTCAATGCCGCCGCCTACCGGCGCATCAGCAAAGCGGTCTATATCCCGCAGGTGGTCTACCGCCATTTTGAAGGCATGCAAAGCACCTCCTGTGCGCGGTCAGCCCAGGCGCTGCTGGGGCGCATCCGGGCACTGGAGCCATGGATGGAAGCGGAATTTCACGCCGCCCAGCGCTGGTGTGACGCCGATGAACTGCAGGTCGTCTGGAAGGATCGCCGCGCTCAGGCAGTCACATTTTTGATGCACCAGCTGCGGGACGCCCACGCCCCCGGCGCCATCCGCCGCCGCGCCTGGCAGACGCTGCGGCAGGTGCTGGGCCCTTATCCCGGCGGGATGGTTGACATTTTACACGATGCAGGGCACAATAAAAAACAGACCGTGGCACTGCTTTTATACCAGATGCGGCTGCAGAGACTGTATGATCTGCTGCCGGTCAGAGAGGAACAGCTATGAAAACGATTCTTATTACCGGCGCGGCGGGGTATATCGGCCGTCATGTTGTAAAGAATGCCCTTGACCGCGGCTATCGTGTCATTGCGGCGGATTTCAACTTCAAGGGCGTGGATGAGCGTGCAGAATTCTGTGATGAGCCGCTGTTCAGCGGGGATCCTGATCTGTACAAGAAGCTGGGCAGCCCGGACATCTGCATCCATCTGGCGTGGCGCGACGGCTTCCGCCACAATTCTGCTGCCCACATGAAGGATCTGTCCAGCCATGTGACCTTTCTCAACACGCTGGTGGAGGGCGGTCTGCAGGGGCTGAGCGTTATGGGCACGATGCATGAGGTCGGCTACTGGGAGGGTGCCATCAACGAAAGCACCCCCTGCAAGCCGCAGAGCCAGTACGGCATTGCGAAAAACGCCCTGCGCCAGAGCCTGATGCTCAGCCTTGCGGATTCCCCCTGCAGGCTTCACTGGCTGCGCGCGTACTATATCACGGGGGATGAGGCCCACGGCAGCTCGATCTTTGCCAAGATCACGCAGGCAGAGCAGGACGGCAAGGCGACCTTCCCGTTCACGAGCGGCAGCAATCTTTACGACTTTATTGATGTGGATGAACTTGCCAATATGATCGTGGCTGCCAGCGTGCAGGACCGGATCAACGGCATCATCAATGTATGCACCGGCAAGCCCATGAGCCTGGCAGACCGTGTGGAAAAATTCCTGCGGGACAAAAACTATAAGATCAGGCTCGACTACGGTGCATTCCCGGACCGCCCCTACGACAGCCCGGGCACCTGGGGTGACCCGGCAAAAATCAACCAGATTCTGGCCATGGATAAAAAGGAACAGCAATGAAACGATTAGGCATCTTTTTCTTCTACGAAAAAAACGGCGATGTGGATGATTTCATCACCTACTATCTCGCAGATCTGCATAAGAACCTGACCGAGCTGGTCGTTGTCTGCAACGGCAAGCTCAGCGCGCAGGGGCGCGCCGCTTTTGAGCAGTTCACCGATACGATCATCGTGCGGGAAAACAAGGGGCTTGATGTATGGGCCTACAAGACGGCGCTTGACTTCTACGGCTGGGAGAAGCTGTCGGAATATGACGAGATCGTCATGACAAACTCGACCCTTATGGGCCCCGTGCGCCCGCTGCGGGAGATGTTCGAGGCCATGTGGGAAAATCAGGATCTGGATTTCTGGGGCCTTTCCGTACACCACGGCGCAAAGTCAAACCCTTTCAAGGGCAAGCATCTTTACAACTATCTGCCGGTGCATATCCAGTCCCATTTCATTGTCTACCGCAAGCGCTTTGTGCAGAACCCGGAGCTGCAGGCCTATTGGGATACGATGCCGATGATCGAAAGCTACACCGACTCGGTGCAGCGGTATGAGGCTGTGTTCACCAAGCAGTTCGGGGACAAGGGCTTTAAGTGGGATGTCTATGTCAAGACCGACGACCTGAAGGAGTTTACCGACTACCCGCTGCTGGTCTGCCCGACGCTGTTGCTGCGCGAAAAAAAATGCCCGCTTTTCAAGCGCCGCAGCTTTATGCATGAGCTGGAGGCCTACCTCAACGATACCGCAGGCGAGCCGGTGCAGGAGCTGTATGACTATCTGCGCGATGAGACGGACTACCCGCTGGAGCTGATCTGGAAGAATATGATCCGGACGATGCACCCCCACGATTTCACACGGAATCTGGCGCTGACCCGCATCATTGAACCGACCGTGCAGGATGCCGCTGCGGCGCAGAGCCTTTGCCAAAACCGCCGCATCGCGCTGGCCATGCATCTGTATTTTATGGATATGCTCGGCCAGAGCAGGGCCTTTGCCGCCAAATTCCCGCCACAGACCGATGTCTTTATCACAACGAGCAGCGCCGATAAAAAGCCGCAGATCGAGGCGGCCTTTGCCGGCCTGCCGGTACACAGCGTTACCGTGACTGTGGTGGAGAATCAGGGCCGCGATGTGGCAGCCTTCCTCTGTGATCTGGCCCCGCAGCTGCGGGAATATGATTACGCCTGCTTTATGCATGATAAAAAAGCCGTCCAGACAAAGCCCGGCAGCGTGGGTGCTGGCTTCGGCTATGTCTGCAATGAGAATGTCTGCAAAAATTCGGCGCATGTGCTGAATGTTCTGTGCGAGTTTGAGAAGGACCCTTACCTCGGTATCCTTTGCCCGCCGTACCCGACCCACGGACTGTATTTTATGAATATGTGCTCCGGCGGCTGGGGCCCGAACTTTGAAAATACGAAGAAGCTGATGAAGGATCTGGGACTGGATGTACCCATCTCGGGTGAAAAATCGCCCATTGCGCCCTACGGCAGTGTGTTCTGGTTCCGCCCGCGGGCGCTCGCGCCGCTGTTTGACCACGGTTGGAAGCATACTGACTTCCCGCCGGAGCCGCTGCCGCAGGACGGTACGATCAGTCATGCCATCGAGCGCATCTACCCGTTTGTGGCCCAGAGCGCAGGCTACTACCCGGCCGTTGTCATGAGCAAAAGCTATGCCGTCACCCACAACGATACGATGCAGGCCTACGCATCTGCCATGATCCGCCCGCTGGCCCGCGTCTTTGACTGCACGACCTTCTATGGGGCGTCCAGCTCGGCGGTAGGGTTTGCCTACAAACGCCACCATCTGTTCAGCCACTACGGCCCGTATTCTGACAGCAAGCGCCGCCATGCCCGGAACTGGCTGCGGGACAATCTGCCCGGCGGCTCCTACCGGGTCATCATCAATACAAAGCGCGCGATTTTCGGCCCGCATGAGGGCCCCTATGAGGACTGATCTGCCATGAAACGACTGGTCATCTACTTCCATTATGACCCGGCGGGCTGTATTGACACTGCCTGCCGTATTGCCGTGCAGGCAGTGCAGAAATATGGCAAGGTCATCTTTGTCACAAACGGTGCGCTGGCCCCGGCGGACCGGGTGTGGGTGCGCCAGTCCGGCGCGGGCTGCATAGAGCGGGAAAACACCGGCTTTGATGTGGGGGCTTACCGGGAGGCACTGCTCACCATCGGCCGGGAGGCACTGGCGGAATATGAGGAGATCATCCTCATGAACTACACGCTGGCAGGCCCGGTCTGTGAGCTGCGGCCGATGTTTGAGGCAATGCAGGCACGCCCGGCGCTGGACTTCTGGGGCCTGACCCGTCACTATGCAATGAAAAGCCCGCGCTTCGGCGGGAATGTGCCGGAGCATATCCAGTCCCATTTCCTCGCGCTGCGGCCCCGGCTTTTCACCGGCGATGATTTCTGGCGCTACTGGCAGGAAATGCCCCTGCCAAAAAGCTACGAGGAGTCCGTTATCCGCCATGAAACGCGGTTCACGCCTTATTTTGCCGCCAAGGGGTATACATGGGATACCTATGTGCAGACGGAGGATATGAGGGGCGTCTTTGTCAACCCGATCATGGCCTGCCCACGGGAGCTGCTGGAAAAGCGCGGCTGTCCGTTCTTCAAGCGGCGCAGTCTGTTCACGCCCTACGGGGATGAGCTGCGCCGCACAGACGGCATGGCGGCGCGGGAGCTGTGCGCCTATCTCCATGAAAAAACCAGTTTCCCGCTGGATCTTCTGCTCGTGTCGCTGCTTAAGACCCAGCCGCTGGCGGCGCTGTCCAAAAACCTGCACTGGCGCTATGTCGTTGGGATGCCTACCCAAACGCAGGCTGACCCGGCTGTGCTGGGGCTGCGGCTGATCCGCTATGCGCTGCCAAAGACAGACCCGGTAACCGACTGGTATACCCGGCAGGCAGCCGCACAGGCGGATGCGCTGATGGAGCAGGCTGCCATCTGGTTTGAAAAGCAGCCGCTGCTCGGCATCCTCAGCCCCTCTGTGCCGCTGTACGCGGGCTGTGCTGCGGCGCAGCGCCGCCAATGGCTGGCGGAGAAAGAAAGCCTGCAAAGTCAGGCGAAGGTCCCTGTCGGTGAGGAGCCTCTGCCGGCACCCAACTGCGGCTGGATGCTGGTGCGGGAGTCTGCCTTCCCGCAGGGCATTCCGGACTGCAAAAACCAGCATGACGCCTGGCGGCTGGCCCTGATCGCACAAGCAAACGGCGCATACGCCGCCAGCTTTGAAACAGCGGCTCAGGCTGTGGCGCGCGCTGACATTCTCAATGTGTATGAAACAGCGGCTGCACAGCCGGCCGCTGTGGCAAAGCAGCTTGGGCGTCTGATCAAGCATCGGCTGCAAACAAAGTAAAAGGGGAGAACACCCATCAAAAAGCAACGCCTTTTTTATCTGGATCTGGTCCGTGCCGTGGCGCTGGGCTGCATCCTGACCGTGCATTTCAACGCCACGGTCACGGGGTATTTCACCCTGCCGCATAAGCTGTTTACCAGCACGCTGCCACTGGGCATCTATCTGGGGGATTTCGGCTCCACGCTGTTCTTTATCGTGTCGGGCGCTTCGCTGGCGCTGACGGTCCCGGAAAATCAAAGCCCTGCGCAGTTCTACAAAAAGCGTGCCGGGGCGGTCTACCCGCTCTTTTGGCTGGCATGGTTCGTTGTGTTCAGCTGGAGGTTTGTGACAAGGCCGGGCAGCTTTGCCGGGGCAAAGACGATCACGCTGGTGCTGACCTTCCTTGGGTTGGATAACTTTGCCGTGGCAGCGGGCTGGGTCGGTATGGATTTTGCCTGCGTGGGAGAGTGGTTCCTCGGCAGCATCCTGTTTTTGTATCTGCTGTTCCCGCTGCTGCAGCGGGCGCTGCGCAGAAACATCTGGCTGACCTGGGTCGTCACCCTTGCGGTGTGTATTCCGATCCATCTGCTGGGTTGGGATGCGCGTCTGGTCGCGGTGCATATCCCGGAATTTCTTTTCGGTATGACCTTTCTGATTATGCCGAAGCGTGCGCAGTACATCCTGCCTGCGGCGCTGCTGGCAGGTGCTGCCGCCGCCCGCAGCCTTGACGGCAAGATCACCTGCGCACTCGCCGGTGCCGCTGTTTTTATCCTGCTGGCGCTGGCGGCCCCGCTGCTGGACCGCCCGTGGCCGCGTGTGCTGGGCGCGCAGCTGGCAAAAATCTCCTACGCGGTGTTTCTTGTACATCATGTTCTGATTCAGGATATGGCCGCCCATTTTGATCTGGCGGCACTGTCCCGCCGGGATACGGCATTTTTGTATGTGGTCTATCTGGCCGCTGCGTTTGCGGCGGCGGAGGCCCTGCTCTGGCTGCAGAAGACCCTGCGCAGAGCTTTTGCTGCCCTGCGTCCTGTTTGATACTGTGTCTGCCCGCTGTTTTGTGAAAAACAGCGGGTATTTTTTTGCTTGTGTTCGCACGCGGCCTCTGTACAAAAACGGGCAATTACGGTATAATAAAACATAATGCTAAAAGAAAAGAGGCGTTCCACTGTGTCTGAGTTCTCCGTTTCCCTGGCAAAGCTGGCTGAGGAAGCCAACCTGACGATCGCCTACACCCCCTGTGAGCTGGAAAAGATCCAGGTCACGGCAACGGAGGTGTACCGCCCGGGCATCCTGCTGGCCGGTTACTATGAAAATTTCGACAGCAAGCGCATCCAGATCATCGGCCTGACCGAGATGTCCTATCTGGATGAATTGACCACCACCTTGCGCAAAACCCATCTGGAAAAGCTTTTCTCCTTCCAGCCGCCCGCTGTGGTGCTGAGCCGCGGCATGCAGCCGCTGTCAGAGATGATGCAGTACGGCAAAAAGTACGGTGTGCCGATTCTGATGTCTACCGAGATGACCTCCGCCCTGATGGGCCAGCTCATCACGACGCTGAACACCGAGCTGGCACCCCGCATCACCCGCCACGGCGTACTGGTGGAGGTCTACGGCGAGGGCATCCTGATCCTCGGTGATTCCGGTGTCGGCAAGAGCGAAACCGCCATTGAGCTGGTCAAGCGCGGCCACCGTCTCATTGCGGACGATGCCGTTGAGCTGCGCAGGGTCTCCTACCGCAAGATCCTCGGCACGGCACCCGCCAACATCCGCCACTTTATTGAACTGCGCGGCATCGGCATCATCAATGTTGCCCGCGTGTTCGGCATCGGCTCGGTGCGCTCCAGTGTGGAGGTTGAGATGGTCGTCCAGCTTGAGCCGTGGGATCGCACGAAGAACTACGACCGCACGGGTCTTGAGACAGAGTATTATGACATTCTCGGCGTCAAGGTGCCCAGTATGCTGATCCCCGTTATGCCGGGCCGTAATCTGGCGGTCATTCTGGAAACGGCGGCCATCAACAACCGCCAGAAGGAGATGGGCTATAACGCTGCCAAGGAGCTGCTGACCCAGCTGGGCCTGCAGGACGATATTACAAAGTAAAAAGAGGTTTTTTCATTCCATGCAGATGATTGCAGACCTGCACACCCACACGCTGTGCGCCACCCACGCCTACAACACCTTTGCGGAGATGGCCGCTGCCGCCAAGGCACTGGGCTATTGCGCCCTCGCCGTGACGGATCACGCCCCCGCGATGCCCGATGCACCGCATGCATGGCATTTCGGAAACTGGAGCGCCATGCCCCGCACCATGGACGGTGTGGTGATCCTCTACGGTGCCGAGGCCAATGTCATGGATACCAAGGGCGGGCTGGATCTTTCGCAAAGCCAGCTCAAGGCGCAGGACTGGGTCGTGGCGTCCATCCACAGCACCTGTGTGCCGGGGCTTCTGACCCGCAGGGAGGCAGATCGTCTCTGGCTGGCTGTGGCCGAAAACCCTTATGTGGACTGTATCGGCCATTCCGAGCAGGAAAACTACCGCTATGACTACGACCTTGTCACCAGAGCGTTTGCTAAAAACCACAAGGTCGTGGAGCTCAACGGCAACTCATTCAATGTCCGCAAGGACGGCATCCCCAATATGCGGGCGCTGTTGGCCGCATGCCTTGCCAACGGCTGCCGCATTGCGGTGGACAGCGATGCCCACAGCACATACCAGCTGCAGCACGGCCTGTGTGCCCTGTATGCCATGCTGGAGGAAATGCAATTCCCGCAGGAGCTGATCGTGAACGCAACGCGGGAAAATCTGGTTCGTGAATTACAACTGCACGGTAAGCCCTGTGCAGAAGAAGTAGGAGGAATTTTGTTATGAGCAAGTATACGATTGGTATTGATCTGGGCGGCACCACGATGACCGCCGGTCTGGTCAACGAAAAATTTGAGGTTGTCGGCAAGGTGACCTGGGCCACCCGTCTGCCCCGCCCGGCGCAGGATCTTGAGAAGGCTCTGGCAGACCTGTGCCGCACTGTGGCGCGCGAGAACAAGGTGGACTTTGCGGACATCCGCTATGTCGGCATCGGCACCCCGGGCAGCGTGAACTTCACCACCGGCTTTGTCGGCTTCAACACGAACTTCGGGTACTATGACTGGAACCTTGGCCCGGATATGGAAAATCTGCTGGGCTGCAAGGTCTATGTGGAAAACGATGCCAACGCTGCCGCGTTCGGTGAGTACATTGCGGGCGGCGCCAAGGGCTATCGTGATGCCGTCATCATCACGCTCGGCACCGGCATCGGCAGCGGCATTATCCTGAACGGCAAGATCCTGCGCGGCTTCAATTTTGCCGCCGGTGAGATGGGCCACAATGTCATCGTCAAGGACGGCATCCAGTGTACCTGTGGCCGCAAGGGCTGCTGGGAGCGCTATGCCTCCGCCAGCGCCCTGACCCGCGAGACTAAGAAGGCCATGCAGGAAAACAAGAACACCATCATGTGGCAGATGACGCAGGACATCGACCATGTCAATGCCAAGCTGGCCTTTGACGCCGCCGCCAAGGGGGACGAGACCGCACAAAAGGTCGTGGACAGCTGGATCGAGTATGTGGGCGTTGGCATTGCCAATGTCATCAACACCTTTGAGCCGGAGGTCATCTGCATCGGCGGCGGCGTTTCCAATCAGGGCGAGGTCCTGCTGGCACCTGTCCGCGCATATGCTGAGAATGAGACCCGCAACATCACCACCGGCAAGTTCCCGGCTATCTGTGCCTGCACGCTGCGCAACGATGCCGGCGTGATCGGTGCGGCGGCTCTGGAAAATTCTATTTGATGCAAGCGATTCTGACGGAGGACATCCATGCAGGAAAAGACGATCACAGCACTGTGCGATGCACTGACAAGGCAGCAGCTGCCCTTTGTGCAGGGGGAGCCGCTCGCGGCTCATACGACCTTTCGGATCGGCGGCCCGGCGGTGTTCTGGTGCGCGCCGCAGAATGCAGAGCAGCTGCGTGAAACGCTGCGCCTCTGCCGTGAAAACGGTGTGCGGGTCTACCTGCTGGGCAATGGCTCCAACACACTGTTTGATGATGCGGGCTTTGACGGCGCAGTAGTGGATATGCGCGGACTTTCCCAGATGGAATATTCCGATGCAGGCACCGATGTGGTGCGCATTACCGCCGGGGCCGGCCAGACCCTGGGCCGCCTGTGCAGCAAGGCACAGTCGCTTGACCTGACCGGGCTGGAGTTTGCCTGCGGCATCCCCGGCACGGTGGGCGGTGCCGTCTATATGAACGCCGGTGCCTACGGCGGGGAAATGAAGGATGTGCTGGAGAGCGTGACCTTTCTGGACGACACGCTTGAGCTGCGTGTGCTGTCGGCAAAGGATCTAGCCATGGGCTACCGCACCAGCGTGTTTGAACAGCACCCCGACTGGTGCATCCTGTCGGCTACGGTCGTGCTGCACCGCGGCAACGGTGCGGAGGTTCTGGCCCGGATGAAGGAGCTTCTCGGCAAGCGCAGGGAAAAGCAGCCCCTTGAGTGGCCCAGCGCCGGCAGCACCTTCAAGCGCCCGGCGGGGGCCTTTGCAGGCAAGCTGATCGAGGACTGCGGTCTCTGTGGCTTCACTGTGGGCGGTGCGCAGATCAGCGAAAAGCACTGCGGGTTTGTCATCAACCGCGGCGGTGCGACCTGCGCCGATGTGGTGGAGCTGACCGAGCAGGTCAGCCGTATCGTTAAGGAAAAGACCGGCTTCGTGCTGGAACGCGAGATCCGCGTGGTAAAATAAGAGAGCGGTGGGGAAGATGAATTTTCTGATCGTGACGGGGCTTTCCGGCGCGGGCAAGTCTATGGCTGTCAACGCACTGGAGGACATCGGCTTTTTCTGCATTGACAACATCCCGGTGGCGCTGCTGCCGCGTATCGTGGACTTCGCCCTGCAGGGCGAAAACCAGCTCAGCCGTGTGGCAGTTGTCATGGATGTGCGCGGCGTGCGCAGCATTGAGCAGCTCAAGGAGGCTCTGGCAGATCTGGACGAGAAAAAGATCGACTATGATATCTTGTTCTTGGATGCAAATGACGCCGTGATCCAGCGCCGCTATAAAGAGACCCGCCGCCAGCACCCCATCACCATCAGCGAAAAGGTCCCCATCACCGAGGCAATCGCCCGGGAGCGCAAGCTGCTGCAGCCGCTGCGGGACAAGGCAAAGTATGTGATCGATACCTCGCTGCTCTCGGCAGCGCAGAACCGTGAGCGCATCTGCGGACTGTTTCTGGATAAAGGGGAAAGCCCGATGGCCTTGACCGTGGTGTCGTTCGGTTTCAAGTACGGTCTGCCGCAGGAGGCCGACCTTGTGCTTGATGTGCGCTGCCTGCCCAATCCCTTCTATGTGCCGGAGCTCAAGCATAAGACAGGCCTTGATCAGGAGGTCGTTGACTATGTGATGGCATCGACCGACTCACAGGAGCTTCTGCGCCGCTATGAGCACATGCTGGAGTTTGCACTGCCGCTGTATGTCAAGGAGGGCAAAAGCCAGCTGATGATTGCGGTGGGCTGCACCGGCGGCAAGCACCGCTCGATTACCTTTGCACGCAAGATCGCTGCGTTTTGCGAAAAGCTGGGCTACGCCCCCAGTGTGCAGCACCGCGATGTAAAACGAAGTCTATAATAAGGAGTACACCGACTTGAGCTTTTCTCAAGAAGTGAAAAACGAAATACTGCGCCGTAAAATTGCAAAGCCCTGCTGTAACATGGCCGCCGCCTATGCGGTGGCCTGTTTTGGCAAATACTTTGATGACCGCGGTGTGGTCTTGCAGACCGAAAACGAGGGCGTGGCCGCCTTTGCGCAAAAGCTCTACCGCCGCTGCGGCGTGCAGAGCACTGTGCTGAGCAAGGAGCGCCCGACCGGCCCGGTATATGAATTCAGCGTCAAGGAGCCTGCCGAGGTGGCAAAGATGCTGGCGCTGTTCGGCCATACCGGCAAGGAGCCTACGCTGCGCATCCGGCCGGAGAATTTTAAATGCCAGAGCTGTATGCAGGCTTTTATCGCCACGGCATTCCTCTGCTGCGGCACGATGACCGACCCGGAAAAAAGCTATAATCTGGAATTTCTCTCGACCCGGCATTATCTGTCCCAGCAGCTGGAGGCTATGCTGGCCGAGCATGATTTCCACCCCCACCGCGCACTGCGCAAGGGCGCCAATACCATCTACATCAGAGTGGCAGATCATATCGAGGATCTGCTCACCTTCATGGGGGCGGGCGGCGCGGCCATGCGCATCATGGACCAGCGCCTTTACAATGAGATGCGCAATAAGACGAACCGCCTGTCCAACTGTGAAACGGCGAACCTCGGTAAAAGTGTACAGGCCGCCGTGCAGGTGCAGCTGGCTATTGAAAAGCTGCAGGCTGCGGGGGCTATGAACACCCTGCCGGAAAATCTGCGCCTGACGGCCAAGCTGCGGATGCAGTACCCGGACCTGCCGCTGGCTAAACTGGCGCAGAAGTTTGACCCGCCCGTCAGCAAGGCCGGGCTTTCCCACCGGATGAAGAAGATCCAGGAGGCGGCTGCCCGACTGGATGCTGCCGCAGCGCCCAATGAAAAGGAAACGACCCATGTCTGAAAACACCCCGAGACAATTTACCCACCTGCATGTGCATACCGAGTACAGCCTGCTGGACGGCGCCTGCCGCATTGACCGGATGTTTGACCGGCTCAAGGAGATGGGGCAGACGGCCTGTGCTATCACTGACCACGGTGTTATGTATGGCTGCGTTGCGTTTTTTGACGCTGCCAAGGCGGCGGGCATCAAGCCGATCATCGGCTGTGAGGTTTATGTTGCGACCCGCACTCGCTTTGATAAGGTGAACCGCATTGACGGCAACAGCCACCTGATCCTGCTGTGCAAAAACGAGACGGGCTACAAAAACCTGATCAAGATGGTGTCCGCAGGCTTTACCGAGGGCTTTTACTCCAAGCCGCGCATTGATAAGGAGCTGCTTGCGCAGCATCATGAGGGGCTTATCTGTCTGTCAGCCTGCCTTGCAGGCGAGATCCCCAGAGCGATTCTGGCGGGGGATTACGACCGTGCCAAGCAGACGGCGCTGTGGTATCGGGATCTTTTCGGCGAGGGCAACTACTACATTGAATTGCAGGATCACGGTCTGGAGGAGGATCGGGTCGTTTTGCCGCAGCTTATCCGCCTCGCGCGGGAAACCGGTATCCCGATGGCGGCAACCAACGATGCCCACTATATAACGAAAGAGGACGCCAAGATGCAGAGCATCCTGCTCTGCATCCAGACCGGCAAGACCATCAACGATGTGGATCGGATGGAATTTCAGACCGATGAGTTCTATCTGAAAAGCACCGATGAGATGTACGAGCTGTTCTCGATGGTGCCGGAAGCCTGCGAAAACACAAATAAAATCGCAGAGCAGTGCAACTTTGCATTTACCTTCGGCGAGACAAAGCTGCCGTATTTCAAGGCCCCTGACGGTATGGAGAATCAGGCTTACTTTGAGAAGCTCTGCTGGGAGGGACTGGAACGCCGTTACCCCGGGAAGGTGACCGATGCACTGAAGGAACGCCTGACCTATGAGATCAATGTCGTCAAGACGATGGGATACACGAACTATTACCTCATCGTCTACGACTTCATCAATTATGCCAAAAGCCACGATATTCCCGTGGGGCCGGGGCGCGGCTCCGGCGCGGGCAGCTTGGCGGCCTACTGCGTCGGCATTACCGACATTGACCCCATCCGCTATAACCTGATTTTTGAACGCTTCCTGAATCCGGAGCGCGTCTCGATGCCCGACTTCGATGTTGACTTCTGCTACGAGCGCCGTCAGGAGGTCATCGACTATGTAAACGAGAAATACGGCCGCGACCATGTAGCCCAGATCGTGACCTTTGGCACGATGGCCGCCCGCGCTGCGGTGCGCGATGTGGGCCGTGTTATGGGCATGGGCTATCAGGATGTGGATCGGGTGGCAAAGCTGATCCCGACGGATCTGAAAATGACGCTGAAAAAGGCGCTTGAGGTCAGCCCGGATCTGAAGGCGCTCTATGACGCTGACACGCAGGTCCATGATCTGATCGACACCTCGCTGAAGGTGGAGGGAATGCCGCGCCATGCGTCTACCCATGCGGCCGGTGTTGTCATTACCCGTGACCCTGCCACCGAATATGTGCCGCTTTCGACCAATGACGGTCTGCCTGTCACCCAGTTCAATATGGTGGAGATCGAGCGGCTGGGCCTTTTGAAGATGGACTTTCTGGGGCTGCGCACCCTGACAGTCATCCACGATACCGAGACGGCTGTGCGCCGCAAGCACCCGGATTTCCGCGTGGCAGGCATCGACTACGATGACCCTGACACCTACGCAATGCTTGCCAAGGGCGAGACGGAGGGCATCTTCCAGCTTGAATCCACCGGCATGACGCAGGTGCTGACCGGTATGCGGCCAAAAAATCTGGAGGATATCATCGCCCTGATTTCGCTGTATCGGCCGGGACCGATGGATTCCATCCCGACCTATCTGCGCAACCGCAAGGACCCCTCCAAGGTGTCTTACAAGACGCCCCGGATGGCCCACATTGTCGATGTCACCAACGGTGTTGTGATCTATCAGGAGCAGGTCATGCAGATCTGCCGCGAGCTGGCCGGCTTCAGCTTCGGACAGGCTGATAATGTGCGCCGCGCCATGAGCAAGAAAAAGCTCAAGGTCATGGAGGCCGAGCGGGAGCATTTTGTGCACGGCTGCAAGGAGCCCGGCAAAGAATGTGCAGGCTGCGTTGCCAACGGTGTGCCGGAAAATGTAGCAAATCAGATCTATGATGATATGATCAGCTTTGCGTCCTACGCCTTCAACAAATCCCACGCTGCCTGCTATGCCTATGTAGCGTTCCAGACGGCATACCTGAAATGCCATTATCCCCATGAGTTTATGGCGGCTCTGCTGACCAGCGTGCTGGATAACACCTCCAAGGTCATTGAATATACCACCGAATGTCAGCGCCTTGGCATCAAGGTACAGCAGCCGGATATCAATATCTCCCGCGGCGGCTTTACGGCGGACGGCGATCTGATCCGCTTTGGCCTGAACGCAGTCAAGAGCGTGGGCCGCGGCCTGATCGATGCCGTTATCAAAGAACGCGCGCAGCGGCCCTACCGCAGCCTGTACGACTTCTGCAAGCGGCTGCACGGCTCGGAGTTGAACCGCCGCGCCTTGGAAAATCTTATCAAGGCGGGTGCCTTTGATGCACTGGAGCCGACCCGGCGTGGTATGCTGGAAAGCGTGGAGGGCATCCTGAAAAGTGTGGAGACAGATGCCCGTCAGAATCTGGATGGGCAAATGGATCTGTTCGGCCTGATGAGCGGCGGCAATGAAAAGCCTGCCGATGATTATAAGGTGCCGGAACTGCCGGAATACGCCGCCTCCGAATTGCTGAAGATGGAAAAAGAGGTGTCCGGTCTGTACCTGTCCGGCCACCCGCTGGACGCCTACCGCAGTCAGATCGCTCAGGTGTCCACCTGTACGATCGCCCAGCTGCTGGGGGAGGATGCAAAGCAGTTCGACAACCAGAATGTCACACTGGTCTGCACCATCGTAAGGAACAAGATCATGACCACGAAATCCAACACGCTGATGGCGTTTACGACCGTGGAGGATCTGACCGGCAGTATGGAACTGCTTGTATTCCCGCGTATTTTGGCAGAATGCCGCGCCGCCCTGCAGGAAAATGCAGTTGTGGTGGCGAACGGCCGTGTCTCTGTCAAGGAGGATGAGGCGGCCCGCCTTATTGTGGAGGGCGTTCAGTCCATAGAGACCTATGACCCGGCACAGAGCTTCGGCCGCAACCGTGTGGAGCGCGTTAAGCGCGAAACGAGCGGGGGAGGGGCCGCCGGCTATTTCCTGACGGTGCCTGCGCGGGATTGCCCGCAGATGCATAAGGTGGAAAATCTGCTCTGCAACATTTTTGACGGGGGCACGGTAAAAGTTTATTTCCGCTTTCGGGATACGGGCAAGGCAATGCTGGCAAGGCACATGGCGGTGCGGGATGATCCGCTGCTGCGCGCAGAACTGGAGCGTATTTTGGGCAAGGACTGCGTAAAAATTCAAAATATTGAACAGTCTGCAAAATAAATCCATGTGTTTTGCGCGATTTATCCATAATTACCCGGGGCAAAGTGTGGTATAATGTGGGTAGTCACGAGTTTGTTAAAAAATTATTATAACGTGATGACCACGCCTGAATAAAACATGATGTTTCAGGCGGGTCCATAGTTCCCGAATAGGAGGGGCTCGCTTTATGGCTAAGGAAATCAAAACGATCGGTGTTCTCACCAGTGGCGGTGACGCACCCGGCATGAACGCTGCAGTGCGTGCGATTGTCCGTGCAGGCATCAGCAAGGGATACCGCATGATGGGTATCCAGCGTGGTTATAACGGCCTGATCAACGGCGAAGTGTATGAGATGAATGTGCGCAGCGTGTCTGAGATCATCCACCGCGGCGGCACGATCCTGTACACGGCGCGCTGCCTTGAATTCAAAACGAATGAAGGTCAGGCGAAGGGTCTTGCCCGCTGCAAGGAGCTGGGCATTGACGCACTGGTCGTCATTGGCGGTGACGGCTCCTTCATGGGCGCCCGTGCGCTGGCAAATCAGGGAATTCCCTGCATCGGCCTGCCCGGCACCATTGACAATGATATTGCCTGCAGTGAGTATACCATCGGCTACGACACGGCTATGAATACCGCTGTTGAGGCCATTGATAAGCTGCGTGATACCACCCAGAGCCATGACCGCTGCAGTGTGGTCGAGGTCATGGGCCATCACGCGGGTTATATCGCCCTGAATGTCGGCATTGCGACTGGCGCTGTGGCGGTTCTGCTGCCGGAGATTCCGTTCGATTTTGAGCGCGACATTCTTGACCGTATGCGCCAGACGCAGGTCACCGGCAAAAAACACTTCATCATCATTGTCTCTGAGGGCGTTATTGATGCCAACGAGTTGGCAAACCAGATTCAGGCAGCTACCGGCGTTGACTCCCGTGCTACGGTTCTGGGCCATATTCAGCGCGGCGGCTCTCCGACGGTCCGCGACCGTGTGAATGCGTCCCTGATGGGCTATCACGCCATTGACCTGCTGGACAAGGGCATCTACAACCGTGTGGTTGCTGTTTCCGGTGACAAGATCGTTGACTATGATGTTAATGTTGCGCTGTCCATGCACAAGACCATCGACCGTGACATGATCGAAATCGCCAACACGATTTCCATCTGACGAATCTTTACAGAGCTGTACTCCGAATGGAGTACGGCTCTGTTTTTGCAAGAACCGAAAAATGGGCAGGCAAAAAGCAAGGAAAAATATAAAGTTTTTTGCAAAAACCTGTTGACAATCCATGACAGCTTTGCTATAATAACAACCGTTGTCAGGAGCAAACGGCACTGACGGCGGCCAGCATGGGGGATTAGCTCAGCTGGGAGAGCGCTTGCATGGCATGCAAGAGGTCACCGGTTCGATCCCGGTATTCTCCACCACAACGACCCGACAGAGATTTCTGTCGGGTCGTTTTTGTTTATTTCGCGCGACAGGCAAAAAAACCATCGCCCTTGTCGCAGGCGGCATAGAACACCTCGCTGCGCTGTCCGATGCCTTCTGCGTGAAGGCGGGCATCAAGCCATCGCTCATCGCGTCCGGCTGCCCGCAGATTGTCCTGCATAAGCTGCCCATCAATGATAAGGTCATACCAGGCACTGGCGGCGGCAGGGTGCAACTGCATATCCTCCGGCGTCAGGGAACGGGCGCGGCTTTTGGGCAAAAAGCTGATCTGTCCGTTGGTTTCCAGAATCGCGGTCTCGATTTCGTTGGGGTCAAAGTATCCGGCCACACGGGCTTGGCCGAGGAATTCATTCAGGTCGATGGCGCACCGCTGCAGGTTGGCTTTTAAAATCGTGCCGCCGTCCATCAGAATCAGGCTGCGCCCGCTCCAAAAGCTGCGCATCCGGTTGCTTTTGCAGGCACTGTAGTGGACGAACCATGTCACAACACCGTATACGATCAGCGCGGAGAAGGGGCGCAGCCATTGCTCGAGATTTGTAGCAAGCTCCGCACCGATGGACCCCACCGTGACGGCATTCAGATAGTCGAACGGACTCATCTGGGCAATCTGCCGCTTGCCGCCAGCGCGGGTAAAAATGAACATGGCGGCCAAAGAGAGCAGGCTCGTCAGCACGACCTGCCCGATCTCTGTAAAAATGTCAGACATAAAAACACACCCTCCTGCGGGTAGCTTTTGCGCAGTTGCGCTTTTTTATACGGAAAACCGTTGACAAGACGGGCAAAACGGCATATAATAAGCCTGTAAAAGGAAAAATAGCGATGAAAGGGCCAATGCCGCCTCTCCGCTTCTTAGAGAGAAAACCGCACGGTGCAAGGTTTTCAGCGTGAGTACGGCAGAGCCACCCCGGAGCTTTCGGCGTAGAGCTGAGCGTACCTGCGGCGTTAACGCAGACACAAAGCGGCGGTGCGCAGTGCGTATCGCAAACTGGGTGGTACCACGGAAGCATAACAGCCTTCGTCCCTGCAGTGGGGCGTGGGCTGTATTTTTTTGTGGCGGCGCGATCGCAATTTTATGGATGGGAGAACAATACCTATGCAATGGACCGGATTGAACGAACTGCGTGAGAAGTACCTGCACTATTTTGAGACGAAGGATCATCTGCGCCTGGGCAGCTTCCCGCTGGTGCCGAAGGATGACCCCAGCCTGCTGCTGATCAACAGCGGCATGGCCCCCATGAAAAAGTGGTTCCTTGGTCAGGAGGAGCCGCCGCGCCATCGCGTGACTACCTGCCAGAAGTGCATCCGCACCCCGGATATTGAGCGTGTCGGCATCACGGCCCGCCATGGCTGCTTCTTTGAGATGCTGGGCAACTTCAGCTTTCAGGACTACTTCAAGAAGGAAGTTATCCCTTGGGCATGGGAATTCCTGACCAAGGAACTGGAGATCCCCGCTGACCGCCTGTATATTTCCGTGTATCAGGAGGATGACGAGGCTTACGACATCTGGACGAAGCAGGTCGGCATCCCCGAGGATCACATGGTCCGTCTGGGCAAGGAGGATAACTTCTGGGAGCATGGCTCCGGCCCCTGCGGCCCTTGCTCGGAGATTTACTTTGACCGCGGCCTGAAGTACGGCTGCGGCAAGCCCACCTGTGGTGTCGGCTGTGACTGCGACCGCTTCATGGAGATCTGGAACCTTGTGTTCAGCCAGTACGATGCTGACGGCAAGGGCAACTATGAGCTGCTGGCCAGACCCAACATTGATACCGGTATGGGTCTGGAGCGTCTGGCCGTTGTCATGCAGGATGTTAACAACCTGTTTGAGGTCGATACCGTTGCCGCTGTTCTGCACCATGTGGAGCGCATTGCAGGCAAGAAGTACGGCGATGACGAGAAGGATGACATTTCCATCCGCGTTATCACCGACCACATCCGCGCCACGGTCTTTATGGCATCCGATGGCATCCTGCCCTCCAACGAGGGCCGCGGCTATGTTATGCGCCGTCTGCTGCGCCGCGCTGCGCGCCATGGCCGTATGCTGGGCATCGACCGCCCGTTCCTGACCGAGCTGGTAGACACGGTTATCGAATCCAGCGAGGCAGGCTACCCCGAGCTGCGCGAGCATGAGTCCTATATCAAGAAGGTCATCGGTACCGAGGAGCAGCGTTTCGGCCGTACCATTGATGCCGGTCTGAGCATTCTGAACGGCATGATGGGCCGCCTGAAGGAGGCGCATGAGAAGGTTCTGTCCGGCGTTGAGGCATTCAAGCTGAATGACACCTTCGGCTTCCCCCTCGATCTGACCCGTGAGATTGCTGCGGAGGCCGGCCTTGCAGTCGACGAGGCAGCCTTCCATATTGAGATGACCAAGCAGCGTGAGCGCGCCCGCGCCGAGCGTCTGGCAAAGGATATTTCTGGCTGGAGCGCCGACCTGTTCGGCGAGCTGACGGCAGAGCCTACCCGCTTTGACGGCTATGAGACGCTGAGCGAGAAGGCCAGGGTGCTGGCACTGTCCGACGGTGAGGAGCTTGTGGACGCCATTGCCACCGATGAAGCCGGCGAGGTCAAGGAGGGCGTGCTTGTCGTGCTGGACAAGACCCCGTTCTATGCCGAGATGGGCGGTCAGGTCGCAGACCACGGCTACCTTGTCAGCGGTGATGCCAAGCTGAAGGTCACGCAGGTCAAAAAGACCCCGAAGGGCTACTTTGTCCATACCTGCGAGCTGCTGGACGGCACCATCCATGTTGAGGATGAGGTCACTGCCTCTGTGGACGAGAAGCGCCGCGCCGCTATCTGCCGCAACCACACGGCTACCCACCTGCTGCAGAAGGCTCTGCGCGAGGTTCTGGGCGAGCATGTCCATCAGGCCGGCAGCTATCAGGATGACCGCCTGACCCACTTTGACTTTACCCATTTCAGCGCTGTGACTCCCGCCGAGCTGGCCGAGGTCGAGCGCCGCGTGAATGAGAAGATCTACGAGGCCCTGCCTGTCACCGTGAAGAACCTGCCCATTGAGGAAGCCAAGAAGATGGGCGCTATGGCACTGTTCGGTGAGAAGTACGGCAATGTCGTCCGTGTTGTCGATGCAGGCGGCTGGAGCACGGAGTTCTGCGGCGGCACCCATGTGACCAACACCGCACAGATCGGCTGCTTCAAGATCCTGAGCGAGTCCAGCGTGGCCGCCGGTATCCGCCGTGTCGAGGCTACCACCGCTTTCGGTGTGCTTGACCTGCTGGATGACCGCACCGAGACGCTGGCCAAGACGGCGGTTGCCCTGAAGGCCAACAACCTCAAGGACGCTCCGGCCCGCGCCGAGGCTCTGGCCGCCGAGCTGAAGGAAACTGCCAAGCAGTTGGATATCCTCAAGGCACAGGTTGCTGCCTCCAAGATCGACGGTCTGTTTGAGGATGCCGCCGATGTGGACGGCGTGCGCATCGTTTCTGCCTATCTGACCGGTACCGGTGCCGATACCCTGCGCGATATGGTCGATAAGGTCCGCGACAAGGCCCCCAACGCCGTGACGGTTCTGATCGGCAGCGATGGAGCCAAGACGATGATGGCTGTCGGTGTTTCCAAAAATGCCATGGCCCGCGGCCTGAAGGCTGGCGCCCTCGTTAAGAAGATCGCGGCCATCGCAGGCGGCAACGGCGGCGGCAAGCCGGACTTTGCAATGGCCGGTATCCGCGATGCCTCCAAGATCGATGAGGCGCTGAACGCTGTGCCGGAGATCGTCAAGACCGAGATGAACCATTGATCTGGTTCTCATAAAATCCAATGCAAAGGAGGGATTCCGGATGGAGGATTGTCTGTTTTGTAAAATCGCCGCAGGCGAGATCCCCTCAAACAAATTGTATGAGGATGACACCCTGCTGGCCTTCTACGACATCGACCCGCAGGCCCCTGTGCATTTCCTTGTCATCCCGAAGCGCCACATTGCGTCTGCTGCGGCACTGACAGAGGATGATGCCGCCCTGCTGGGCCATATCTATGCCGTGATTGCGCAGCTTTGCCGCAAGCTGGGTGTGGATGAGAGTGGCTACCGCGTTGTCACCAATGTGGGTGAGGACGGCGGCCAGAGCGTGAAGCACCTGCACTTCCATGTGCTGGCCAAGCGCAGCCTCGCTTGGCCTCCGGGCTGATGGCGAAGGCTGCAGCGCATTTGTAAAAGTAAGGAGAGGTAAAACCATCATGGCAGATACCTATACATTGCATATCGCGGGCCTGACCCGTGAACTGCCCATCTGCAAGGTCAATGATCACTTGGACATTGCTGCTTTTATCATGTTCAGCGATGTGGAGCTGACCGAGGCCTGCGCCGCTGCTCTGCTGAAAAAGGCGCCGGAGTTTGATGTGATCCTGACCGCCGAGGCCAAGGGTATTCCTCTGGCCTATGAAATGGCACGCCAGAGCGGCAAATACTGGATCCCGGCACGCAAGGGCCCGAAGCTGTATATGCGTGAGCCGGTCATCATTGAGGACCAGTCCATCACCACCGAGGGCAAGCAGAAGCTTGTCATCGACAAGAAGGACATCGAGTATATGGATGGCAAGCGCATCCTGATCGTGGATGATGTCATCTCCACCGGCGGCTCTCTGCACGCGCTGGAGACGCTGGCGGCCAAGAGCACCGGCACCGTTGTGGGCTGCTGTGCCGCTTTGGCGGAGGGGGATGCCGCCAAGCGCACCGACATCTTCTTCCTGGAGCCGCTGCCGCTCTTCCTGCACTAAGCAATGAAACGAAAGCTCGGTTGGTTCGGTCTCGGCTTTGCCGGGGCTGAGCTTGCTGCGGCCAATCTGCCGCCGCTGGTCTGTGTGCCCGCGGCGGCATTTTTGGCATTGCTGGCATTTTGGAAAAGGCGCAGGGATGTAAGGACTCCTCTGCTGGGGGCGCTGTGCGGGCTGGCATGGTTTGCACTGTTTACGCTTATCTTTGTACAGCCATGCCGGGCGCTGGCGGGGCAGACAGTCACCTGTACAGCTGTGGTGGAGACAGACGCAGAGGCTTCCTACAGTGATAGCCGCCTGCGCGGCACATTGCGGCTGACTGAGATCAACGGTAAGCCCGCCCGGCTGCGGGTGCAATGCTCGTCCTTTCCCGGGGAAAGCGCGGGAGAGCGTTTTGAGGCAAGCTTTGCGCTGAGCAGTCTTCCGGACAACCGCTACCGCCTGAGCCGCAACAGCAAGGGCGTCTACCTGCAGGCGGAATATCTCGGCAACTACCGCGGCCTTGCGGCCAGCAAGGCGCCGCGATTTGCTCTTTTTCGTCTGCGGCAACGCTGGAGCGCCGTGCTGCGGCGCTGGCTGCCGAAGCGGCTGGACGGCATGGAGGCGGCGATGCTGCTGGCCGATAAAAGTCACCTTGAGAATGCCGTACAGCAGGCGTTCCGCGCCGCAGGGGTGTCGCACCTGCTGGCGGTGTCCGGGCTGCATCTGGCGCTGCTCTGCGGGCTGCTGGGCTTCGGCCGGCGGTGGCGGTTCTATAAGCCGCTTATCCTGCTGCGCGGTGCGGCGGCGCTGTTTTATCTGCTGCTGACCGGGGCACCGGTGTCGGTGCTGCGCGCGGGGCTGGTGCTGGCGGTAGCGCTGGCGGGGGAGTTTCTTCTGCAGCCTGTCGATCTGCTGACATCCACTGGCTTTGCCGCAGTCCTGATAGGATTGCAGAATGCCTACGCACCCTGTGATATAGGCTTTCAGCTGTCATTCTGTGCCGTGCTGGGCGTGCAGGCTGCGGCGGCTCTGACCGAGGCTGAGCGGCGTGCGGCGGCGCAAGGCAAGTCGGCCGCTTTGCGTTTGGTTTGCCGCCTTGCGGAGCCTGTACAGGTGGCGGCACTCGCCAGCCTTGCCACCCTGCCGGTGCTGGTAGCCCATGGCATGTCCACCAGTCTTGTGGGCATTGTCTGCAATGTGCTGGTCGTGTGGATGCTGCAGCCCGCCCTGCAGATGGGTATCCTGCTGTTGATTTTCAGTGCCGTGCCGTTTTTACTGCCGCTTGTAAACCTTACGGGGCTGGTACTCAGCTTTTGGCTTAAGGCAATGCTCGGAATCGTTGAGCGCTGTGCGGCACTGCCGTTTGCGTCTGTCTATTTACCGCAGCGGTACACGCTGTTTGTGCTGGCGGTGCTGGGCGCGCTGGCTCTATACTACTGGCATGGAAAAGGGATGCGGGTGTATCCGATTGCTGCGCTGATCTGCACAGCCGCCGCCGTTGTCATGGGGATATGGATGCAGCGGGATGTGGTGGAGATAAATCTTGTCGGCGCGTCCAACAATCCCTGCGTGGTCTGTGTGCAGAACGGGCAGGCAGTGGTGCTTTTCCGCGGCGGCGAAAGCAACCTGAGCGCCGTTGAGAGGTATCTTGCCGGGCGCAGCAGACAAGAACCTGCCCTGCTGGTGGATCTGCGCGCCAGACCTACGGCACTGGACTTTACGGCGGCGGAGGTCGTGACGATGCAGGCCCAGCCGGAATTTGATACCCGCACGGTGCTTGACGGATTGACGCTCGACCTGTATCATAATAAAAGCGCGAGTCTGGCGGTGCTGGGCATCGGCGACCGCCATATTGCGGTGGGGGCAGGCAGCATACAGTTGGCCGAACCGATCCGTGTGGATGTACTCTGTGCGCCGGGGGCGCTGTCCGATGCCGTGCAGGCAGACACGATCCTGACTGCGGTATGCCACCCAAAATGGCTGGATGAAATCGAAAGCTGCGAGCTGCGCTATGGCGATGAGGCGCCGGGCCTGACCCTGCGACCCGGTCGCAGCATGATCTGGGAGGAGGCACAGACGATTGCTATACAGTGAAAAAGAACTTGAAAAACGCCTGCAGTCCGGCTGCGCACTGTACTATTTTTATGCATCGGATGAGGCCCTTGTCCACGCCGCTGCACGGAAGGCCTTAAAATATCTGAACCGCGATGACCCGGAGACGACCGTGCTGGACGGCCCGACCCCCTCGGTGGAGGAGATCGTGCTGGCAGCGGGTACGATCTCCTTCTTTGGCGGCAAGCGGCTGGTGCTTATGCCGCTGATACGCCCATCGACCTACTCAGACAAGGACCTGCAGGAGCTTTGCGATACTTTGTCGGACACGGAAAATGCGATCTTTGTCATGACGGGGGTCGTAGAGGAGGCGTACGGCAAGCTGCGCCCCGGCAAGCGGGAGCAGAAGCTTATCGGCTGCTGCGAAAAGCTGGGGTACTGCGTGCAGATCAACCGTCCCACAGGGGCGGCGCTGCAGGCGATGGCCCGCGATTGGGCAAAGCAGGCTGGTGCTGCCTTTGCGCCGGGGGCGGAGGCTGCCCTGCTGGTGCGCTGCGGTGAGGATCAGTTCCTTTTGAAAAACGAGATCGAAAAGCTGGCGGCTCTGTCCGGCTACGGCACGATCACACAGCAGATGGTTGGCCAGCTGGGCACTGTGACGCTGGATGCGGATACCTTTGACATGGTAAAGCTGCTTACCGGCGGCCAGACCGATAAGGCACAGCAAAAGCTCAAGACGCTGCTGGCGCTGCAGAATGACCCGATCATGATCACGGGCGCGCTGATCAGCAACTATCTGGATCTGTACCGCGTGCTGCTGGGCCGCCGCAGCCGCCGCAGTCTGGGGGATGTAGCCAAGGATTTCGGCTATAAGGGCAACTGGAACTACCGGCTCAATGCAACGGAAAAAACGGCGGCGCGGTTCAACCGCAGCCAGCTGGAAAGCTGCCTGCGCATCCTGCAGCAGCTGGACACCGATCTGAAAAGCAGCAAGCTGGACGCCGACCTGCTGATGCAGAAGGCGCTGTGTGAGCTGGCACTGGCCGGGAGGAAAGCATGATAAAAGTAGAGCAGGCCCTGCTGGTGGAGGGAAAATACGATGCCGCCCGGCTCGCCAATATCGTGGACGGCACGATCCTGACAACGGACGGTTTCCGTGTCTTCCGGGACGCTGCGCTGCAAAAGCTGCTCAAGCGAATAGCCGCTGCGCAGGGCCTCATCATTTTGACAGATTCCGATGCGGCAGGCTTTAAGATACGCCACTATGTGACAGGTCTGGTAGGGGCAGAGCATGTCCTGCAGGCCTATGTGCCGGCGCTGCCGGGCAAGGAGGCGCGCAAGGCAGAGCCCGGCAAAGAGGGCCTGCTGGGCGTTGAGGGCGTACCCGATGCATTGATCCTGCAGGGGCTGACGACGGCGCTGGAGAGTGCTGTGCCTCGCGCAGACACCGCAAAAAGCCGCGCCATCACCTACACAGACCTGTATGACTGGGGTATCTCCGGCACGGCCAACAGTGCGGAAAACCGCCGTGCGCTGCTGCATCGGCTGGGCCTTCCGCCGCGGCTTAGCAAAAAGGAGCTGCTGCAGGTGCTGAACACGCTGTACACCTATGATGCCCTCTGCGCAGAAATCAAAACCCTATAAAAATATCCCGGAGTCAAAATGACTCCGGGATGCTTTTTTGCTGCAGTCAGATCAAACCTCGAGCTTTTCCAGCTCGGCCATCCACAGGGTGTTGCAGGCATCGCTGGGCATACGCCAGTCACCGCGGGGGGACAGCGTGACCGAGCCGACCTTAGGCCCATCGGGCAGGCAGCTGCGCTTGAACTGCTGGGCAAAGAAGCGGCGATAGAAGTTCTTTAACCAAGCCAGCAGAACCTCCGGCTCATACTTGCCGTCAAAGGCGGTGCGGGCCAGATGATAGATTTTTGCCGGGCTGAAGCCAAAGCGCAGCACATAGTAGAGATAGAAGTCGTGCAGCTCATACGGGCCGACCAGCTTTTCCGTCTGCTGGGCAATGGTGCCGTCCTCGGCGGTGGGCAACAGCTCGGGGCTGACTGGGGTGTCCAGAATGTCAAGCAGCACCCCGCGCAGCGTGTCGCTGCCGCAGGTGTCTGCTACATACTGCACGATATGCCGCACAAGCGTCTTGGGCACGCCGGCATTGACGCCGTACATGCTCATGTGGTCGCCGTTGTAGGTGGCCCAGCCCAGTGCAAGCTCGCTCAGATCGCCGGTGCCGATGACAAAGCCACCATTCTTGTTGGCGTAATCCATCAGCTCCAGTGTGCGCACGCGGGCCTGACAGTTTTCAAAGGTGACATCGTATTTGTCGGCAGGCTGACCGATGTCTGCGAAGTGACTTTTGACAGTCTCCGTGATATTGATCTCGGCGAAGGTCACGCCCAACGCCTCGCACAGAATCTCGGCGTTGGAGCGGGTGCGCTTTGTGGTGCCGAAGCAGGGCATTGTCAGCGCTACAATGTCCTTGGCATCGCGGCCCAGAACCTTGCAGGCGCGCACGGCCACCAGCAGGGCCAGACAACTGTCCAGCCCGCCGGAGATGCCGATCACCCCGCATTTGGCGTGGGTATGCTCCATCCGCTTGGCAAGGCCCTCGGCCTGAATGCGCAGGATCAGCTCACAGCGCTCGGCGCGGGTGGCAGCGTCCTGCGGCACGAAGGGCGTGCAGGAGACAGGGCGCGTCAGGGCAAGGCTGATCGGCGGCAGATCAAATTCTACCGTGGTATAGCCAGCCGTTTCCGGCATAAAGGTCGTGTTGCGCTGGCGCTCCTGCACCATGCGGCCAAGATCCAGCTCGGTCACGGCAGCCTCACCTGCAAAGGGGGCGGTGTCGGCCAGCAGACTGCCGTTTTCGGCAATCAGATTGTGCCCGGCAAAGGTCATATCGGTGGTGCTTTCCCCATGGCCGGCATCGGCGTAGAGATAGGCGCAGAGCAGCCGCGCACTCTGCCCGCAGACGAGCGCCCGGCGGTAGGCGGACTTGCCGACGGTCTCATCACTGGCGGAGAGATTTGCCACCACCGTGGCCCCGGCCAGCGCGTGGGCGCAGCTTGGCGGGACAGGCGCCCACAGATCCTCGCAGACCTCGGCGGCCAGCACAAAGGCAGGCATCTGCTTGCAGGCAAACAGCAGGTTGGTGCCGATCAGCGTCTCCTGCCCGGCCAGCTCGATGCACTCCGGCGAACGCATACCGGGGATGAAGTGGCGCTTTTCATAGAACTCACCGTAGTTGGGCAGATGCAGCTTTGGTACAAGGCCCAGCAGCTCGCCGTTGCACACAACGGCGGCGCAGTTGTACAGTTTGCCGGTGCAGCGCACCGGCAGACCGACCAGAACCACAAGGTTGAGGCCCTGACTGGCCTTTAAGATGGCAGCGAGGCCGTCCTCCGCCCCGCGCAGCAGGGTGTCCTGCAAGAATAGATCGCTGCAGGTGTAGCCTGTCAGGGCAAACTCCGGCAGGCAGAGCAGCTGAACATTTTTCTCGGCGTATTCGCGCATGACGCCGATGATCTGCTCGGCATTATACACACAATCGGCCACGCGCAGGGCGGGGCTGGCTGCGGCGGCGCGGATAAAACCGTTTTCAAAAGCGGGAAAGCTGTACTTCATAGCCAAACTTCCTTTATCATAGTATATAAAATTATCATAGCACAGCGCGCGCCGGGCCGCAAGTGCTGCTTTTACAAGCAAAAAATATCATTCAAAAAGTAATATATACTTGACATAATGTAAAGCACGCGATATAATAAAGCCACCGTAAGAAGAAAGGACAAGCGACATGGCAAAAAACTTGAAGCTGAAAGCCGCCCGCGCCGTGCGCGATATGACGCAGGCGGATCTGGCGGCGGCGGTAGGCGTGTCCCGCCAGACCATCAACGCCATTGAAAAAGGGGAGTATAACCCTACGATCAACCTTTGCCGCAGCATCTGCAAGGTGCTGGGCAAGACATTGGACGAGCTGTTCTGGGAGGAATGAGCGATGAACATAAAAGAATTTTTTAAGCGCGACAATCTTGATGAAATGCAAAAGCAGACCCTTTTAAAAATTGAGTCCTGCGGCTTCTGGGCGCTGTGGGTGCTGTTGCTGGCGGCGCTTATCATCGAAAGTCTGCTGGGCTTTACCCCGCGGGAGATGGCGGCAGAATGGTTTATCTTTATGCTGGGGTGCGCCTATGCGGTCATAAGTGATCTGCGTGCCGGTATCTGGGACCGCCACCTTAAACCGAATACGAAAACCAATGCCGTTGTGTCCGTTGTGGGCGGTGCTGCCGTGTTTGTGTGGGGGCTTATCAAATTTGCAGAGTTTGGCGCGGGCATTGCGGTGCTGCAGGCGGTCATCATGGGGGTCTGTACCTGGGTGCTGTGCTTTGCATTGCTGCAGCTCAGTATGAAGGCTTACAAAAAGCGCCACGCTGAGTTGGAAAACCCCAAGGAGGACGACGATGAAAACGAATAAAAAAGAGCTGACTGTCTTTGCGCTCTGTGCTTACGCAATTCCGTTTCTGATGATGCCGCTCTTATACATCTGCCTGCAGAACGGGCAGGATACAAGCATTTTTGCCAACGCCCAGATGTTCTACCCGGCGGCGGGTGTCATGCTGGCCTTCCTGCTGGCGCGGCGGCCGGATACGCCCAAGCGGTTTTACATATTGCACCTGCTGGTTACAGCTATTATGCTGATCATGAGTGCGCTTTCCGCCGCTGCGCCGCAGGGGGAGTGGTTATATATCGCCAACCTTGTTATTGTTATCGCATCGGTGCTGGGTTGGATTTTGCTGCTGACCGAGAAAAAAACAAAGCGCGAGGCCTGCGGCCTGCGCCTGCACGGCAAGCTGCTGACGGCTCTTGGTATCTGCGTCTATTTCCTTGCGGTCAAGACCGCTATGGTCTTTCTTTCGATGGCGATGCAGGGCGGTGATAGCTGGGCTGAATATCTGGCCTACTGGCGCACATCTGCACCGTGGGTTATGGCAGTGGTGCTTGTGCCGAACTTCTTTCTGAGCTTTCTGCCGTTTTTTGGCGAGGAATACGGCTGGCGCTATTACCTGACGCCAGCCCTGCAAGGCCGCTTCGGCGCACGGCGCGGCGCACTGGCGGTAGGCGTGCTGTGGGGGCTGTGGCATCTGCCGCTGAATCTTTTCTTCTACAGCCCCGACACCTCACTGCAGAGCATTGCCGCACAGCTTGTTGTCTGCGTGACACTCGGTGTATTTTTCACCTTTGCGTATGAGAAGTGCGGCAAAAATATCTGGCTCCCCGTGGTGCTGCACTACCTCAACAACAACATGGTCTTAGTCTGGACTGGTACGGCGGATATTTCAAATCAGATCATCAGCTGGACCGATGTGGCAATCAGCGCCATCATGTATGGGGTTGTATTCCTGCCATTTCTGGCAGCAAAGTGCTACCGCAAGAATAAATAAAAAACAGGTGCAGCCCTTTAAATGGGGCTGCACCTGTTTTTTGATTGCCGTCAGACTGCAAACGCCTTGTGCAGGGCTTCGAGGGCGGCGTCCTCGTCCTGCTGGCGAATCAACAGCGAAATGTCGAGGTCGCTGGTCGTGATAAGCACGATCTCGATGCTTGCCCCGGCCAGAGCGGCCAGCGCACGGGCGCCGACACCGCAGCTGGTGACCATATCCTCGCCAAAGAGGTTGATCTTGCTGTAGCCGCCGGAGACCAGCGGGGGATTGGCCTTGGCCGCAGCAGGCAGTGCCCGCATAACAGCGGCAAAGTTGTCATAGCTGGTCGTGAAGCTGAAATCCACCGCAGAGCCGCGGGGCGCACTCTGGCAGATCATATCCACCACGATACCTGCCTTTGCAAAGACATCCAGATGCTCGGCCAGACTCTGGGCACTGTACTGGGCACCCGGGAAGGTGGTGAGCATAATGTTCTGCTCACTGGTGATCTTGCTGACGCCGTACATAAACAGTCATCCTTTCTTTCAATCGAATGTAATAAACTGCTCATCGATAGAATTGCGGAGCACGCTTTCAATGTATTCGCGGGAGAGGGTAAACTCGCCGTGGGCGGCACCCAGTTCATCGGTGTACATGCTGTAGGGGTAGACACGGATATCCTTATACCCGGCCTCATATTGGCTTATAACACAGTGCAGCTTGGGGTCAAGCATGGCAACGGTGCTGCTGCCGTCGGGCTGGGTGGTTTTCTCAAAGGTTATGTCCAAAATCGCGCCGATGACATTATCAGACGAGGACTGCGCATTGATGAAGTTGCCCAGACTGTATACGACAAGGGCAGTATTGCCGTTGGCACCCGTCAGCCATGCGGCGTTTTGGGTCACATGGGGGTGGGTGCCGATGATCAGGTCAACGCCCTGATCTGCCAGCCACTGGGCGGTATCCTTCTGAAAATCGTTGACAACATGGGTGCCCTCGGTGCCCCAGTGCGCGCTTACCACCAGCACATCACAGTTGGGGCGCATAGCGGCGATCTGCCGGGCAATGGTATCGCGGTCATCGAGATAAACCACGCCGTAGGTAGCCCCGGAGGGGGTGGGCAGCCCGTTGGTATGCTCCGTATAGGACAGGTAGCCGAAGGTGATGCCGTTGACGGTCTGATAGACATAATCGTCATAGGTGTCAAGATTATAAAAGCCCATCGAGACAACATCATCCGGCATGGCGGCCCAATGCTCACGCGAGGCATCAATGCCTGCAGCGCCCTTGTCATAGCTGTGGTTGTTGGACAGGCTGAACACCCGGAAGCCAAGGCTGTACAGCGTATCGGTGATCTCACCGGGGGTGGAGAACATCGGGTAGCCGCTGGGGGCGAAAGCGTCATTGACCAGCGTTTCCTGATTGAGCCAGTTTACATCGAACTGGGTGTAGAAGTCCCGCATGTTCTCATAGGCAAAGGAAAAGTCATAGTGGTCACCGCCGCGCTGTTTAGCCTGCAGGAAGATGCCGTCATGGATCAGGTCATCTCCTGTGGCAGAAAAGCGCACGGTCTCCACAACAGGCTGCGGCTCAGGGGTAGGCTCCGGTGTGGCAGCGGGCTCGACAGCCGCCACCGGCTGCGGTTCCGCAGCGGGCAGGGCCTGCTCCTGATTGCCGACACCCAGCAGAGAGCCGGCAAGCACACCGCCCACGCCCAGCGCAATCACCAGACAGGCGGCAATGTCGTTTCCCTTCATTCGCATAACAGCTTACCCCGCAGCAGATCGGTCATGGTATAGTAGCCCGGGGCAAGAGCCGCAATGTAGAGCGCAGCCTGCACGGCACCGTCAGCAAAGACACCGCGGCTTCCCGCGCTGTGGCTCAGCGTGACGACCTCGTCAGGGCCGCAGAAAAGGACATCGTGCTCGCCTACAATGCCGCCGCCGCGCACCGAGCTGATGCCCAGCTCCTGCGCGCCGCGCTTTTGGCGGACCTGAGTGCGGTCGTAGACATACTCATACCGGCCGTCAGCCTCGGCGTTGATGGCATCGGCAATCATCAGTGCGGTGCCGCTGGGGGCATCCAGCTTGTTATGGTGGTGCTTTTCGATGATCTCGATGTCAAACTCGCCGCCCAGAAGCTTTGTGGCCTGACGCGCCAGCTCGATCAGTACATTGACGCCCACCGACATGTTGGCGCTGCGGAAGATCGGCGTTTTGGCGCTGGCGGCCTCCAGCACGGCCTCGTCCGCCTTGGAAAGACCGGTGGAACAGATCACGCAGGGCAGACCGTTGGCTGCGCCATACTGTGCTGCAGCCACAGCCCCGGCGGGAGAGGAAAAGTCGATGATAACGCCGCGGCAGGGCAGCGCATCAAAGTCGGAGAAGATGGGGATCTCGCCCAGATGCCCCGGCTCGCGGTCCACACCGGCGACGACACGGCAATCGTCCCGTACACCGATTTTCTCCAGCAGGGCGCGCCCCATGCGGCCGCAGATACCCTGAATGATGATATCCGTCATTGTTGCCATTCCTTTCACAAAAACACAAAAAGCCGACCCGTACCGGACGGAGGGTCGGCTGCGAATTATTTCAGCAGGCCGAAATCCTGCAGAGCCTTTTCCAGCTGTGCCTGTACGGCTGCGCAGGGGGCCACAAGCGGCAGACGGCATTCGCCGGCCTGCCATCCCAGACGGTTCATGGCCCACTTGACCGGGATGGGGTTTACATCGGCAAACAGGGCCTTGATGAGGGGCAGCGCCTTCAGCTGCATCGCAAGGCTCTCATCAAAATCACTGGCAAACCACTTGGCGCAGATGTCGTGGGTGTACTGCGGTGCCACATTGGACAGCACGCTGATAACACCCTTGCCGCCCAGCGCCAGCAGCGGGACGATCTGATCATCATTGCCGGAGTAGAGGTTCAGCTCATCACCGCAGAGGGCGGCGATCTCCGCCACCTGACTGATGTTGCCGCTGGCCTCCTTAACGGCGTTGATGTTGGGGTGCTTGGCAAGCTCCGCCAGCGTGGCCGGGGTCAGGTTGCAGCCGGTGCGGCTGGGCACATTGTAGAGGATGCAGGGCAGATGCACAGCATCCGCAATGGCCGTGTAGTGGGCAATCAGGCCCGCCTGACTGGCCTTGTTGTAGTAGGGGGTGACCAGCAGCAGGGCATCGGCACCATCGGCCTCGGCCTGCTGGGATAGCCAGATCGCATACTTTGTATCGTTGGAGCCGGTGCCCGCCACTACGGGAACGCGCCCGGCCACTTTTTTGACGGCATAGCGGATGCACTCGGTATGCTCCTCGTCGGTCATCGTCGGGGACTCACCGGTAGTGCCGCAGATGACAATGGCATCGGTGCTGTGGGCAATCTGATCCTCGATAATGCGGCCCAGCTCGTCATAGTTGACGCTGCCGTCCGCGTGCATCGGGGTAATGATGGCCACAGCGGCTCCTGTAAAAACGGGTTTCTTCATACAAATTCTCCTTACACCAAAGCGTTGCTTTGTATCGAATCAGTCAAAATAGCCCTTGGCGGCCAGCAGCTCGGCCAGCAGAACAGCGCCGCCTGCCGCGCCGCGCAGTGTGTTGTGAGACAGGCAGACAAATTTGTAATCGTACTGGTTATCCTCGCGCAGGCGTCCGATGCTGACAGACATGCCGTTCTCCAGCATACGGTCAAGCTTCGGCTGCGGACGGTCGTTTTCCTCAAAATAGTGCAGGAACTGCTTGGGGGCGCTGGGCAGATTCAGATCCTGTGCGGGGCCGTGGAATTCCTTCCATGCCTGCAGAACCTCTTCCTTGGTCGGCTTATTTTCAAAGCGTACAAAGACGGCGCCCATGTGGCCGTCAGAAACGGGAACACGCAGGCACTGCGCCGTGAAGCGGGGGGCATCTGCGGACACAATCCGATCGCCCTCGATATGACCCCACAGCTTCAGCGGCTCCTGCTCGCTCTTTTCCTCTTCGCCGCCGATGTAGGGGATGACGTTGTCGAGAATGTCGGGGAAGGTTTCAAACGTTTTGCCGGCACCGGAGATAGCCTGATAGGTGCAGACCAGCACATCCGAGATGCCGTATTTGCGCAGGGGATGCAGGGCAGGCACATAGCTCTGCAGGCTGCAGTTGGACTTGACGGCCACAAAGCCGCGCTTGGTGCCCAGACGCTTGCGCTGTGCGGGGATGATCTCGATATGGTCGGCGTTGATCTCAGGCACGACCATCGGCACATCAGGGGTAAAGCGGTGTGCGCTGTTGTTGGAGACAACGGGGCACTCGGCCTTGGCGTAGGCCTCCTCCAGTGCCTTGATCTCCTCCTTCTTCATGTTGACGGCGCAGAAAACGAAATCGACTTTGGATGCGACCTCCTCAACATTGGCGGCATCCAGCACGACCATCTTCTTGACGCTCTCGGGCATGGGGGTCGTCATGAGCCAGCGGCTGCCGACGGCCTCCTCATAGGTTTTGCCTGCGCTGCGTGCGCTGGCTGCAAGGGTAACCAGATTGAACCAAGGGTGATTTTCCAGCAGCGTGATAAAGCGCTGACCGACCATACCGGTTGCACCGATGACACCAACATTGTACTGTTTCATCCTGACTAAGACCTTCCTTTCACAAACCCTTCCCAATATCTATGCAGTCCAAACGAAATTTTGCACAGATAATAAAAAAACCGGCTTGAAAACCGGCACAAAATGCAATATAATATCATATTGCATATAACACAGCGCAACACACCGTTTTGCGGTGTGACAGTCCCGCACCTGTTCGGCTACGGACCCAGGAAGATGCGTGCCGCGCATCCCCTTCGGCGAAGGACCCTTTCCCGTTTCCGCCCTTGGCAGGGAATAAAGAAACCGGTACTGATGCACTTCGCGCCTCTGTGTTTGGATTCATTATAGTATGCCCCGGAACGAATGTCAAGATAATATCGCTTTAAAGTGAAAAAGGATGAAAAATCATGTTGAAAAAAGATTTCTGGTATGACCTGCCTAAAGAGTTGATCGCGCAGGAACCCGCTGACCCGCGGGACGCTGCCCGCCTGATGGTGCTGGACCGCAAGAACGATAAGATCCTGCACTCGGTATTCCATGAGCTGCCCCACTATCTGGAAAAAGGCGATCTGCTGGTGGTCAACAACTCCAAGGTCCTGCCCGCCCGCCTGATGGGCACCAAGGTTCCCACGGGTGCGGTTTGTGAGCTGCTGCTGCTGCGTCAGGTCAAGGGCGATACATGGGAGTGTCTGGCCCGCCCCGGCAAGCGGATGCAGCCCGGCACAAAGGTGGAATTCGGTGACGGCAGCCTGACTGCCGTGGTGGACGAGACGCTGCCGGACGGCAACAAGCATGTAACTTTCAGCTATGATACAGAGACTTTGTATGAGAAGCTGGACGAGTTCGGCAAAATGCCGCTGCCGCCCTACATCACGAAGCAGCTTGAGGATCAAAGCCAGTACCAGACCGTCTATGCCAAGGAGCTTGGCAGTGCCGCCGCGCCGACGGCCGGCCTGCATTTTACCCCGCAGCTGATGGATACTATCCGCTCCCGCGGGGTGAACATTGCCGAGGTTACGCTGCATGTCGGGCTTGGCACCTTCCGCCCTGTGAATGAGGAGGACATTGAGGACCATCAAATGCACAGCGAGTGGTACTCTGTCAGCGAGGAGACTGCGAAGCTTATCAATGAGACCCGTGCGGCGGGCCATCGCGTGATTGCTGTCGGCACAACCAGCTGCCGCACGCTGGAAGCCGTCTGGGATCGCTACGGTAAGATCGTGCCCTGCAGCGGCAACACCAGCATCTTTATTTATCCCGGCATCGAGCTGCACGCCATTGACGGCCTGATCACAAACTTCCATCTGCCGGAAAGCACCCTTATCATGCTGATTGCCGCCTTCTACGGCTATGATAAGACGATGGCTGCCTATAAGACCGCTGTTGAGCAAAAATACCGCTTCTTCAGCTTCGGTGATGCGATGTTCATTCGCTGATTGCCGGTTGACGAATCATCGGTTTTCTTCTATAATATTCTATTAGGCGGTGCGGGGAAAAGCCCTCTGCGCCGCTTTTTTCGGACAATATATAAAATGGAGATAGTATCTATGCCTTACCGCCTTATCAAACAGGAAGGTGCCGCCCGCCGCGGTGAGTTTACCACGGTCCACGGTACGGTACAGACCCCCGCGTTCCAGAATGTTGCCACGGCCGCTGCCATCAAGGGCGGTCTTTCGGCGCTGGATCTCAAGGATATCCGCGCACAGGTCATGCTGTGCAACACCTATCATCTGCATCTGCGTCCGGGTGATAAGCTGGTGGCCGATATGGGCGGCCTGCACAAATTCACAAAATGGGGCGGCCCCATCCTGACGGACAGCGGCGGATTTCAGGTGTTCAGTCTGGCCAAGCTGCGCCAGATCACCGAGGAAGGCGTGACCTTCAACTCTCATCTGGACGGACACCGGATCTTTATGGGCCCGGAGCAGAGCATGCAGATCCAGGCTAATCTGGGCTCCACCATCGCCATGGCCTTTGATGAGTGTGTTGAAAACCCGGCAACCTATGAATATGCCAAAAACAGCTGCGCCCGCACGGCGCGCTGGCTGCTGCGCTGCAAGGCGGAGATGAACCGTCTGAAGCATGAAGAAAAGGCAGTCAACCCGGATCAGCTGTTGTTCGGCATCAATCAGGGCTGCACCTTCGCGGATCTGCGTGTAGAGCATATGAAGCAGATCGCGGAGTACGATATGGACGGCTATGCCATCGGCGGTCTGGCTGTGGGTGAGCCTGCAGAGGTAATGTACGACATCATCTCTGCGGTGGAGCCGTTTGCCCCCAAGGACAAGATCCGCTACCTGATGGGCGTCGGTACGCCCGGCAATATCATCGAGGGCGTATACCGCGGTGTGGATTTGTTTGACTGTGTTATGCCCAGCCGCAACGCCCGCCACGGCCATCTGTTTACTTGGGACGGCGTCATCAACATCAAAAATCTGAAGTATGAGCGCGACGAATCGCCTATCGACCCGCACTGCGACTGCCCGGTCTGCCGCAATTTCTCCCGCGCCTACATCCGCCATCTGCAGAAGGCGGATGAACTGCTGGGCATGCGTCTGGCGGTTATGCACAACTTGTATTTCTACAATCACCTGATGGAGCGCATCCGCGAGGCGCTGGACAACGGCACCTTCCAGCAGTTCCACGATACCTATGTGCATAAACTTGACACCCGCATCTGATTTTTTGACAAAACGCTTGCACAATGCACACTGATTCGATATAATAGAAGAAATCGTTATTTTTAAGGAGTATACTTGCTATGATCCAGTTTTTGAATGCCGCTGCCGGCACGGCCACTACCGCAGAAATGCTGATCAGCTTCCTGCCGATGGTTCTGATTATCGTCTTTATGATCGTTCTGATCTACCTGCCGCAGAAGCGTCAGGACAAGAAGGATGCTGCCATGCGCAACTCCATTGAGATCGGTGACAAGGTCACCACCATCGGTGGTATTGTTGGCATTGTCTGCGCCATCGCCGACAAGGACGACACCCTCGTTATCGAGACCGGCAGCGACCGCACCAAGATCCGCTTCCGCCGCTCTGCAATTTCTTCTGTGGAGAAGCTGGACACCGGCAAGGACAGCAAGTCTGCCCCTGTCAAGAAGTAAGCAGGCATAATACACACGCCCCCTTGCATAGTGTTGACTGTGCAAGGGGGCGTTTTTTATGGCTGGAAAAAATCTGCGCAAGCCGCCCAGAGCGGCGCGCCGAAAAACAACGGCTGCTGTGCTGTTGGCTGCCTTTGGCTGCGGTGTGGGAAGCTGTATGCTGTTGTTGGCGGCGTGTGCGTTTTTGCTGACGCATACGGCGCTGCCGCTGGGCCTCGTGCGGCCGATGGCCTGTATGGCAGCTGCAGCGGGGGCGGCAGTATCCGCTGCAGTTCTGGCGCATCAGTGCAGGGAAAAGCTGCTTCTGTGCGGGCTGGGCTGCGGTGTGTTTTATACGGCTTGTCTGCTGGGAGCATCACTGCTCGCGGGCGGAGAGGTAAACTGGCAGGGCAGTAATGTGATGCTGCCGATTGCTCTGCTTCTGGGAGGTCTGCTGGGTAGTGCGGTAACAGCCCTGCGGACAAACCGCTGATGCGGGCGGCTCGGACGGCACTGCGTCTGCCTGCGCTGCCGCAGCTGCGAACCAAGGAGCCGAAGCGTAAAACCGTGTCGGGGCGGCAGCCGGACTGCGTTGTCTGGCTTGGCGCGGCGTTTCTTGCTGGGTATCTGCCGGGTATATGGATGGGCCGGGACGGCGCCACGGCACTGGGCCAACAGCTGGCAGTCTGGTACACAGAAAGCCCCGAAGGCACAGCTTTTGCGGCGGCTTTCGGGGCACGGTTTGCGGTGGGGGCACTGCAGCTTTGCGCAGTGCTTTTGTGCGGGTTCTGTATCTGGGGCATTGGCCTGCTGGTGCTGTTTTTTGCGGCGCGCGGGGGATTTCTCGGCTTCTGTGCGGCCTCCGTGGCAGCGGCTGACGGTGCGGCAGGACTGCTGCGCTACCGCTGCGATACGGCTGTATCGGATGTTGCTATGCTGCTGTTGTGTCTGTGGCTGGCCGGGTGGTCGGCGCAGTTGGCGGCACAGCTGTTCTGTGCTGCGCGGGGTCGCGCCACAAGGGAAACGCCGGGGACCGTGCGGCGGCTTTTGAGCCGTTTTGCGGCTGCAATAGTTTTGTCAGCGGCCGTCAGTGCTGTCGGGGGCGTCCTCGTCCTCGCTGTCGGCAGCGGGCGATGAGGGCTTTTCCTCCACATACTTCTGGCTGGCCAGCGGGGAGGCGGCAACGGCTCTTTTCAGCTGTTCGCGGTTGATGTGGGTGTAGATCTGCGTGGTAGAGACATTTTCGTGCCCTAATATTTCTTTCAGCGCCAGCATATCAACGCCGCCCTGATACATAAGCGTGGCGGCGGTATGGCGCAGCTTGTGCGGGGAAAATCCGCGACCGCTCAAACCGGCACTTTGCAGGCAGCGGGCTACGATCTGCTCGACCCGGCGCGCCGAAAGCCGCTTGCCGGTGCGGTTGGAGATAAACAGTGCATCCTTGTCTACAAGATTCGGCAGGGAAGCGCGGTCCTTCCGGTAGCGCTGCAGGGCGTCCAGACAGGCGTTGTTCAGATAGACGAGCCGCTCTTTATTGCCTTTGCCGGTTATGCGGATGGTGTCATCGCGGAAATCGCCCATGTTGATCGTGACCAGCTCGGCCAACCGCATACCACAATTCAAAAACAGCGTTATAATGCAATAATCCCGCGTGTAGAAATCACTTTGTATATGGCTCAGCAAGGTGACGGCCTCGGTCTCGGTCAGGTATTTGGGCAGCGCCTTTTGGGGTGTGCCGAGGCTGATGTTTTCCGTGGGGTTGGTTGTCAGCTTGTTGACCTGCGTACACATATAGTGGAAAAAGCCCCTCAGCGAGCTCAGCTTACGGGCGCGGGCCTTGGGGCCGTTGTCCGCGTTGCGGGCGTGATCCAGATAGTCAAAGAGGTCTCTTTTGGTAATCTGCGCAATATCGGCGGTGGTGATGCTGGTCAGCGTGATCTCATCGGGCGGCGTGGTATCGGCCACGCGCTGCCAGCGCTGCATCATAAAGCGGAAAAAGCCGCGCAGGTCAAGATAGTATCCGTTGACAGTGCGCGGGGAGCGCAGCTTTACAAAATCCAGATAGTGAAGATATTCAATTACATCATCGGGAATATCCAGATACGGCGCATGACGCTCCGGATGGGCCACATCAATATAACTGCTCACGATCGAACCTCAAAATATAAAATCAGAGTGCGGAATCATGCAGAAATGCTGATTCCGTTTTTTATTGTAGCACAGATAGGCGGCAGGCGTCAATTTCACAAACTTATAAGAAATGCAAACCATCACACATATTACAATACGTACAGAAAACGAAAGCGCATGAATATTCATGCAAAACAGCCAAGGCGGAGGCGGCAACAGAAAAGTGAGCGAAAGGGCGGGTGCTTTTCTCTGCTTCTATAACTTCGCTAAATTACAGTTTAGCGAAATACAGGGAAGGCGTTGTTGCGATTTTGGACTCTTGCATGGTTTGGGGTTTGTGTTCGGTCTGTTAGCTGCTTTTTGCGGACCTGCGGATGGTGTCTGCTGCGATCCCATTGCGGTAAAGACACGCGTCCTTTGTATCGGTGTATCCGCTGCTGCGAGATCGGCGCAAGCACTTACAACATTCGTATGGACGATGCTCTTGCAATTTGCAGGAAATCTGGTATGATAAATAAAAAAGGAGTTGGCATCATGAGCAAGGATGCGATAATGAGCAAGGATGCGATAATGAAAATCCTGATCACGATTATTGCGCTGATGGTATTTATATGGCTTTGGCATATAATCAGCCGTATGATCATCGGGACACTGATCCTTACGACCTCGCTTTTGTCGGCATTGATTTCCCTGTTGATTCAAATCGTGGTTCCGGCGGCAATCATTGTGTATGCTGTTAAATGGATCACAAAGGTGAAGAAATGAGCGGTGTTTGGTATGGGATTCTTTGGTAACAAAAAGCAGGCTCCGATGCCTGAGGCATCCGAAGCAATCGGTCTTTCTCTGACGCCGGATGAAATTGATCTGCTGCGTGAGTGCATGAAACGCACCGAGGACTATTACCGCGGGCTGTTGCTGCTCAAGCAGGACTGGAACGCCGAGAAAAACGAAGCAGCCATCGCCATGATAAAGATCAGGTTGAATATGATCGACAAGCTACAGGAAAAAACACGGTATGACGGACAATCTGACTACTATAAAAATCTACAGTAACGAAAAAAGCCCTTCGCAGAACCGATCTTCTGCGAAGGGCTTTTGTATAAACAGTTTTTTCAACGGTTGATTGATTGCGCCATCTTGTGGTAAGTATGCCGCTCGCCACGAATTGCAATCGAATACGCCATGATGTTCTGCGGCAGTGCCATGCCGGGCACGCCGGTGTCGCCGATGTGGTGGATATCTGCACCGGCCATCTTGCACATCAGCGCAATCTGACGAATCGTGGCGGTGTCGGCACCCTCCTGAGAGGTTCCGATGGCTGTCAGCGCCAGTTTACCGTGTGCGTGTACAGCTTCAATCAGGCGGTGGGCATAGTCCTGTGTGATGCCCGGTACAGTGCCCGGTGCAGGCAGCAGAATGATATCCGCGCCCGCTGCAATGAAGGCCTCGGCATCGGCGGGGGTCATGATTTTCTCCCCGCCCTCCCCTGCTACGCCGGAGGCATGCATCTTTCCGGCAGCCAGCATAACGCGGTCACCGACAGCGGCAGAAATCTCCTTCAGCGATGCTACGATCAATTCGTTGCTGACGCCGTTGCCGGGGTTGCCGGTAAGCACGATCAGGTCAACGCCCATATCGGCGGCGCGGCGCGCGTTTTCTACCGTAGCCAAGCGGCCGCTGCTCATCTTCCACAGCGTACCATCGTTGCTTTTTGCGGCCTCGGGGTCGCATGGCTCCAGATTGATGCCGATGACACGGCCTGTCAGACGCTTGAGCTCCCGCACGGTCTCTGTCTCGGGAACCTTCGGCAAGGCGTTGATGACTGGATGCTGCACATCAAACATGTTCAGCAGCAAAATGTCTGCGCTCAGAGCAGCTGCGTATTCGGCGTTTGTCACATCGACCAGCAGCGGCGGTGTCAGGCCGATGGTCTCACAGGCCAGCACACGCCCCTCGCTGCCGGCAATGGCGTCCAGCAGGTCAGTCTTGCGGTAGGCGGCTAAATCGCTGGGGGTGCAGTCCAGCAGGCGTTTTACGCTCATTCGTCGTCATCCTCCTCGACTACGCGGCCAATGCCCTTGCGGTAGAACGGCTCGCTGCCGCGCATACCCTGCTGGCCCATGGGAGAGATCGAGGTGGTGATGTTCAGATCCATCTTTTTCTCGCGGCTCAACAGATACGGGCGGGCGGCCTGTGCTACGGCTGCAAAGAGCTTATCGTCCTTGGGACCGTCCAGCACCAGCAGATAGCTGCGGGCCTCGCCGTTGACGATCATGACCGACAGATAGGCAGAGCCGACACCGGGGGCACCGGCCAGAATCTCGCAGATGGGGTCTACCATGGCATCGGGCAGAATGCTCGGCTCAACCAGGGTGACCTTGTCACCGGGATGGATACGGTGAGCCTCGCGCTGTGCTACGGCGTCCGCAATCTTATGTGCGACCTCGTCCTTCTGCTTTTTGACCGACTCGATGAGCGGGCGCTCCAGACGCAGGCTGTTCTCGCCGGGATTGATGACCAGCCCGCACGCAGCCTCGTTTTTAGCGATCATGTTGGCATAATCATCAAAGCGCAGCAGGACGATCTGCTGGGCAGCCTTTGCCTGCTTTGCCTGCCATTCATGCGCGGCATCCCAATCACTGAAGCCCAGATAATAGTGCTTGCCCTCGGGGCTTGTGACCATCATAAGGCTGATTTTGGTGTCCTTGGGCAGTTGTACACGGCCGTCCGGGCCGGGCTTGGGGGCGGGCTGGCCCTGCAGGTCAAATACAGCCGGGGCCAGCAGCGGCGAGCGCACCAGTTCGTTCAGAATATCGTTCAGGTTTTTGGGGCTGTTTTCCGCCTTGAAGGCTGCAATGGTTTCCTTGATTTTCGGGTTGAAAACGGGTGCTTTCGGATCTTTCTGTTCAGGCATGGGTTCGTTCCTCACTTTAATTTTATTGCATTGATGGCTTCCCGCAGGTAGGATACGCCCACCAGCTTCAGGCCGGGAAATTGCGAAGGATCAATCATCTTTAAATTGTGCTTGGGTACGATAGCGGTGTCAAAGCCAACGCGCTGTGCCTCCCGCAGGCGTGTTTCCAGATGTGTAACGCTGCGTATCTCGCCGCCCAAGCCGACCTCACCGATGGCCATGGTCTTTTCGTTCACCGGCAGGTCCAGCAGGCTGGATGCCAACGCGATGCATACAGGCAGATCGCAGGCAGTCTCATCCAGCTTCAGGCCGCCGATGATATTGATATAGACATCCTGACTGTAAAAGGCGTATCCGGCGCGCTTTTCCAGCACTGCCAGCAGCAGGTACATCCGGTTATAGTCAAAGCCGCTGGCGGTACGCCGCGGGCTGGGAAAGCTCGTCTTTGTTGCCAGTGCCTGTATCTCGCTCAGCACCGGGCGGGTGCCCTCCATAACGCAGGCTACGCAGGTGCCGCTGATGCCGAGCGGCCGCCCCTCCAGCATGACCTGAGACGGGTTCTCAATCTGCGCCAGACCGCGGCCGGTCATATCGAACATGCCGATCTCGTTCGTGGAGCCGTACCGGTTCTTGACAGCGCGCAGTACGCGGTAGGGCAAGGTCTTGTCACCCTCAAAATAAAGCACGGTGTCCACGATATGCTCCATGACCTTGGGGCCGGCAATGGCACCGTCCTTATTGACATGGCCAACAATGAAGGTCGGAATCTCAAGCGTTTTTGCGACATTCAAAAACCGGGCGGAGCTTTCCTTTACCTGACTTACTGTGCCGGAGGAGGAGGAAATGTCAGTACAACGCATCGTCTGGATCGAGTCGATGACAACAAGGTCGGGCTTCATCGACTCAATCAGGCCGCAGATCTCATCGACATCGCTCTCCGCGACCAGTGAGATATTGTCCTGCGGCACATCCAGACGGACGGCCCGCAGCTTGATCTGGCGGACAGATTCCTCGCCTGTGACATACAGCACATTTTTGGTTTTGCTGACCTCGCCGCAGAGCTGCAGCAAGATTGTGGATTTTCCGATGCCCGGCTCACCGCCGATGAGCGTCACACTGCCGATGACAATGCCGCCGCCCAGCACCCGATCCAGCTCACTGATACCGGTGACGATGCGGCTCTTTTCCTCGGTGGTGCTGATGCTTTTCAGCTTTTGCGGCACAAGGCTGGTCTGTCCCGCAACGCGCGGTGCAGCGGCTGCCTTGCCGGAGGCTGTTTTCGCGGGCTCGGCCACTACATCCTCCGTCATGGTGTTCCATGCGCCGCAGGAGGGGCAGCGCCCCAGCCAGCGGGGGCTGGTTTCGCCGCACTGGGTGCAGACATAAATGGTTTTCAATTTTTCTTTAGGCATGGATGCCTCCCGAAAGTCTATACTTTTTCTATTATATCCCAAAACGCGCGCGGGGGCAAGTATGCGTGGCAGAAAAACATTTGTAGCCGCAAAAACGACTTTTTCTATTGCTATTTTTTGAACATTGTGTTAAAGTTAGGAAAATACTTTAATTTACCGTATTAAAGTATGAAACTGGGAAGGTGTGATGTTATGGAGTTCAATGTAAACGCGCCGATCTTATTTGTGCTGGTCGGCATTATTGTGGCGTTCGTGCTGGCGCAGTCAGCGTTCTTTCTGTGGCGTGCCGTAAAACGCGCTAAGGAGATCGGTCTGCCGCAGAAAACTGTTCGCAAAACCATCTCGGCAGCAGCCATTTTTACGGTGGCCCCCGCAATCGCAATTCTGGTGGGTGTCATTTCCTTAAGCAAAAGTCTTGGCATCGCGCTGCCTTGGCTGCGGCTGTCGGTGGTAGGCTCCCTGACCTATGAGACGGTCGCAGCCGGTACATCCCTGACAGAGCTGGGACTGAACACGAATACCCCTATTCCCACGGCCTCGGATTATGTAACGGTGGCTGCTGTCATGACGGTGGGAATCATGGTTGGCCTGATTCTGGTCCCGCTGCTGACAAAGCGCATTCAGGGCGGCATGGTCAAGCTGGGTGCCAAAGACAGCCGCTGGGCGGATATTTTCAACAATGCCATGTTTCTGGGCATGATCAGTGCGTTCCTCGGCTATGTGTTCAGTGATGTGATGAATGTGACGCACGGTGACTTTACGGGTCTTATCCCGGTGTTTGTTATGCTGACTTCGGCATTGGCAATGGTTATCTGCGGTGTGGCGGCCATGCGCACCAAAAAGCGCTGGATTCAGGACTATGCCCTGCCCATCAGTATGCTGTGCGGTATGGGGGCATCCATTCCGCTGACAAGCTGGCTGAGCTAAAGGGAGGTGCGCAATATGGAAAAAACGGTTTTGCAGCAAAAAGAAACATACATGGACAGTGTACACCGCTGGGGCCGCATCTGGGGCCTTGGCCTGATGCTGCTGATTTTGGCATACCCGATTACGGTTTCCCTGATCTTCCACGCGCAGGTCAACTGGCCTGCGTTTGTGAAGGGCTTTATTGCCATCGGCCCGATGTACTGGGCTGTGGGGATTGTGGAGATTTTCACCTATGTGCCGATGCTCGGCGCGGGCGGCAGCTATCTGTCGTTTGTGACGGGCAATATCTCGAACCTCAAGCTTCCCTGCGCCCTTGACGCCATGGAGCGCGCCGGGGTCAAATCCAACAGTGAGGAGGGCGAGATCATCTCCACCATCGCCATCGCAGTATCCAGCATTGTGACAACGCTGATTATTATAGTAGGCGTTGTGCTCATCGTACCGCTGACGCCGCTGCTGTCCTCCCCTGTCTTGGCACCTGCGTTCTCGCAGCTGCTGCCCGCGCTGTTCGGTGGTCTGGCGGTCGTGTTTATCTCTAAAAATGTCCGCCTGTCCATTGCGCCGGTCATCCTCATGCTGGTGCTGTTTATCTTTGTGCCGGCGCTCAATGCGTCCACGGTGGGCATTATGGTTCCGGTCGGCGTTGTTTTCAGCCTTGTTGTGGCGCGAATTCTGTACAAAAAGGGTCTTGTCTGACCTGATAGGAGGAATACAAAATGTTCGTTTTATGGCTGATTTTGGCGGCACTGGCTGTATTGGTCGCTGTTGTGCTGGTGCGCACGGTGCGCTTTACCCCCGGCCCCGCGCCCGCCGTGCCTGCGGGTGAGGAGACCATCGACCGCGATAAAGCTGTCGAAAACCTGCGCACACTGGTTCGCTGCCGGACGGTCTCGAACACGGACCGTGCGCTCGAGGATGAGGCCGAGTTTGAAAAGCTTATCCGCACCCTGCCGGAATTGTATCCGAATGTGTTCAAGGTCTGCAAATTTGAAAGACTGGAGGACCGCGCGCTGCTGTTTACATGGGCGGGCAAGGCACATACCGATCCGACTGTCCTGATGGCCCACTATGATGTTGTCGATGTCGATGAGGCGGGCTGGAAAAAGCCGCCGTTTGATGCGGTGCTGGAGGACGGTGTTGTCTGGGGCCGCGGCACGCTTGATACCAAGGTCACCTTCAACGGAGTCCTGACGGCGGCCGACAAGCTGATCGGCGAGGGGTATGTCCCCGCACAGGACATCTACTTTGCCTTCAGCGGTGGGGAGGAAGTCAACGGTCTCGGCGCGGTGCATATCGTTGATTGGTTTGAGGCAAACCACATCACCCCCGCGCTTGTTGTGGACGAGGGCGGCGCAGTCGTGGAGGATGTATTCCCCGGCGTCAAGCAGCCCTGCGGCCTGATCGGCATTGCGGAAAAGGGTATGCTGAATGTGGAGTATAAGGTCAAGTCCGGCGGCGGCCATGCCAGCGCGCCCAAGCCGCACAGCCCGCTGGTGGCGCTGAGTGAGGCCTGCACCAAGATCGAAAGCCATCCCTTCAAGGCACATGTAACCAAGCCGGTTGCGGAGATGTTTGACACACTGGGCCGCTATTCCAACTTTACCTACCGTATGATCTTTGCCAACCTCTGGCTGTTCGGCGATGTGCTGGACTCCATCTGCCGCAAGAGCGGCGGTGAGCTGAACGCCCTGATGCGCACAACGGTGGCCTTCACGCAGGCTAAGGGCAGCGCGGGACGCAATGTTATCCCGCCGGAGGCAGCCTTTATCAGCAACCTGCGCCTGAACCCTGAGGACACGATGGACAGTGCCCTTGCCTACTTAAAGGAAACCATCAATGACCCTGCCGTTGAGATCACAAAGCTGGAAGGCATGAACCCGAGCCGCATCAGCGAGACGAACTGCCCTGCATGGGATAAGGTCGCCAGCGCTGTGGCAGGCACCTGGAAGGGCTGTCTGGTAGCACCGTATCTGATGGTGCAATGCTCGGACAGCCGCCACTACGGCCGTATCAGCGACCATGTGTACCGTTTCTCGGCCATGGATCTGACCGCCGAGGAGCGCGGCACCCTGCATGGCAACAACGAACGCATCCGCGTTGAGACCGTTGGCCGTGCCGTGGAGTTCTATGTCCGTTTGATGCGGCAGTGCTGAGAAAATAAGCATACAAAGAGGTGCAGCCCGTTTGAAGTGCTGCACCTCTTACTGTTTATATCCCCAAATGTATAGAGGGCGGCACTCTCGATGCCCAATCATACAAACTGGAATTTGCCCCCTCGGTCAAATTGAATTTACCTCTTATCAAATTCCAAAGGTTTCTGGTGGGATATCTATTCCAATCATTCGTCCAAATGCAAGTCCCCATTTCACAAAATTATATGATATGGATGTAATTATATTATCTGTAATAATATATCCCTCTTTAACTGGAGATTCTAAGTTGGCATCCCACCCTACCATCTTTTCTAAATCTTGTTCGGTAAAACCTTCTTCCATGATTTCTTCTTTATTTACACCTGCCATAAATGGTTTACCACTCAACAAACCTGCTTTAACAAGCATGAGCGGAGCAATAGAAATTGCTCCAATCGTTTTATTTTCAAACTTACGGATAAATTCTATAACTTCTTCATTTTCTATTGCTTCCCTAATATCCATAGCTCCTGGCAAGATTAAGCTATCATACTCATCAATATTTATTTCAGAAATTGTCTGGTTAGGCAAAACCATCAATCCATCTTCACTCTTAACAGCTTCCTTTGTATGTGCAAATATTACAACCTTTTTTTCTGCTAAAGCAAGTATTTCAAGAGCCACACTAAATTCAAAATTACAAAAAGAATTATAAATCAATACTGCTGTTTTCTTCATTATATCCTCCGTCATCTTCAAATTTTCATCTGTTCGACCTATTGAAATGCGCAAATTCCGATTCATAATGTAAGAGTAAGGCCTATCCGGCCTTGCTCTTTTCCTTTAAAATGGAGGTATGGTCTGACGAACTTTCCGATTGGGACACCACGCCCGCAGACAAATGTGTCAGCCAGCCTCCATTGTTTTGTGCTCGATTCAGCAAGTTGGGACATAGCTCCCGTTTCACGATTGAATATGTGCGTACTTTGGAAAAGCTGGATAGCCATAAATCGAAACGAAAGAAGGAATGTCAATGCTCGCAGTAGGAATCGATATTTCCAAGTCAAAAAGTGTAGCAGCCATCTTAAACCAAGACGGATCAATGCACACAAGTCCTTTTGAGTTCCACCATACGCAGCCCGAACTAGACGCTTTCATTAAGTATATTTTGAATAGCAAGCAATCTGCAACCATCTTAATGGAAAATACCGGGCATTACCATTATCCTGTTCTGAAAGCGTTGCAGGAAGCCGGGCTCCCTGTTTGTATGGTTAATGCCTATCAAATCAAGAAATTCGGAGACATGGATCTTCGCAAGGCCAAAACAGACAAGAAAGATGCAGTGCGGATTGCCAGATATGCATTGGAAAAGAGTTATTCTCTGGTTCCATATACATCTATGGAGCAGAAATACGAAGATTTGAAATTTTTGGCACGACAGTATAATCAGCGAATGCTTACCCTTAAAACCAACAAAGTATTTCTACTTAATCTATTGGATGAAACGATGCCTGGCATAACCAACATTCTGCCTCTAACGACCAGAACGCCAGAAACCAGTCTTTCCGTTCTCTTTATCAATCGTTTTAAATCCTACGATCGTATAAAGAAAATGGGAAAAAGTCGTTTCCTTGACGCATTTGAAAAAATCGCAAGAAAATCTCGAAATCGCCAAACCAAAACATATGGGTTGGCAATTTACGAAGCTGCATTACGCAATATCACAACAAGGGGAGAAAACGAATACACTCTTGCGGCTCAAAATCAATGTCTTGAACTTGTCTGTGAATCACAAAAGGCCACTGATTCAATTATTCTAAAAATGCAAACATTAGCTGAAACGTTGCCCGAATACGCTGTTCTGCGCTCTATGGCTGGTGTTGGGGATCGACTCGGTCCCCTTATCCTTGCTGAAATTGGAGATATCCGCCGCTTTCACAGTGGAAAAGCACTCAACGCTTATGCTGGTAACGATGCGCCTCCATATCAGTCTGGAACATTTGAGAGCCACAATCGCCACATATCAAAACGTGGGAATGCGGCTCTCAGAAAGTATTGCTTTGAGGTTATGCAGGCACTCAAACTTACACGACCTCAAGATGACCCTGTCTACCTTTTTCTGCTCAAAAAGGAACAGGAAGGGAAACCGTATAACGTAGCTAAAATGGCCGGAGTCAACAAGTTTCTCCGCATCTACTACGCGAGAGCGATGGAAACGCTCAAGCAACAGTAACCACTGACTCTATTATATATCTTTTTCAAAAATCCACAACTGCTGTGGGTTCAATTTAATGCGCCCTTTTTCCAAAAGAAAATCGGAAAATCTATAAAAAACTCTTGACAAATACATTAGCAAGATTTGTTCCATTATACTACACCAAAAGCCCCCTGTCCAACAACGTTTGCCGTGCGGACAGGGGGCTTGTTTGCTTATAGTGTGTGATGAAATTGACTGTGAAGCAACTTTGCTTTACAGCGTAACCTTGTGATAAACTTTCTTGCCCTTCTTGATGACGACGCCCTTGCTCAGTGCGTCAACGGTCAGAACTGCCTTCGGGTCGGTGACCTTCTCACCGTCAACAAGGACACCGCCCTGCTGGACCAGCTGGCGGGCCTCACGGTTGGAGCCGCACAGACCGGCGGCTACCATGGCAGCTAGCAGACCGACAGCACCGTCCTTGACAAGCGCTGCATCCAGCGCCGTGCTGGGCATGTGCTCATGATCAGCAGCACCGCTGAAGAGGCCGCGGGCGGTGGCCTGCGCCTTCTCGGCTTCTGCCTCGCCGTGGACCATCTTGGTCAGCTCGTAGGCCAGAATCTCCTTGGCCTTGTTCAGCTGCTCGCCCTCCCAGTGATCCATCTCATCGATCTGCTCCAGCGGCAGGAAGGTCAGCATACGGATGCACTTGAGAACGTCCGCGTCGCCGACATTGCGCCAGTACTGGTAGAACTCGAACGGGCTGGTCTTGTTGGGGTCAAGCCAGACAGCGTTGCCTGCGGTCTTGCCCATCTTCTTGCCCTGAGAGTCGGTCAGCAGCGTGATGGTCATGGCGTAGGCATCCTTGCCCAGCTTGCGGCGGATCAGCTCGGTGCCGCCCAGCATGTTGCTCCACTGGTCATCGCCGCCAAACTCCATGTTGCAGCCGTAATTCTGGAACAGATGGTAGAAGTCGTAGCTCTGCATGATCATGTAGTTGAACTCGAGGAAGGACAGGCCCTTCTCCATGCGCTGCTTGTAGCACTCGGCGCGCAGCATGTTGTTCACGCTGAAGCAGGGGCCGACCTCGCGCAGCAGCTCGATGTAGTTCAGGTTCAGCAGCCAGTCAGCGTTGTTCAGCATCATAGCCTTGCCGTCACCGAACTCGATGAAGCGCTCCATCTGACGCTTGAAGCACTCGGCGTTGTGGTCGATGTCCTCCTTGGTCAGCATCTTGCGCATATCGGTACGGCCGGAGGGGTCGCCAATCATCGTTGTGCCGCCACCGATCAGGGCAATCGGGCGGTTGCCGGCCTGCTGTAAGCGCTTCATGAGGGTCAGGGCCATAAAATGACCGGCGGTCAGGCTGTCGGCTGTGCAGTCAAAGCCGATGTAGAAGGTCGCCTTGCCGTTGTTGATCAGCTCCTTGATCTCCTCCTCGTCCGTGACCTGTGCAATCAGGCCGCGGGCTTTCAGTTCATCGTAAATCGTCATGGGTTTTACCTCCGTTTGTTGCGGCAAGGGCAAAAAATAAAAGCCCCTGCCAAATGTGAATTTGGCAGAGGGCGAAATATCGCGGTACCACCTCTGTTTGCCCGTGCCTCACGGCGGCGGGCCTTCGCGGGTGCGGCGGCCAAAGGGTAAGCCTGCGACACCCAAACGCTGTAACGTGCGCACACGGCACAGCCTACTAGCTTGCGCGTTCAGCCTGCTGCTCCGGGCTGTATTCGCCGTCAACCTCTGCTGACCCCTTGCACCGACCGGGGCTTCTCTGTAGCATGGCAGACGGGTACTGGGTCCCATCACTGCATTTAACAAAAATTACTCTATCATATTCTGCGCGGGTTGTCAAGCATGGGCCACGAGTTTTATTTTGCGTGAATTTATAGGGGCGAAGGGGTTATTTGGACTTCTCGATAAGCTCCCGCGCGCTGGCAAGGCTCAGTTCACTGACCTTGTCACCGGAGATCATCCGCGCCAGCACCTCCACGCGGCCGTCCATATCAAGGGTATGGATCTCGGTAAAGGTACGGTCGTTGCGGACATTTTTCTGGATCAAAAGCTGGTTGTCTGCAAAGGCGGCAACCTGCGGTGTGTGGGTGATGCACAGCACCTGATGCCCTTTGGCTGTCTGGTGCAAAAGCTGGCCGATACGCCCCGCCGCCAGACCCGATACGCCTGTGTCGATCTCATCGTAGATAACGGTAGGCAGGGCATCACGGTCGGACAAAGCGCTCTTGAAGGCCAGCATAATGCGGGAAAGCTCACCGCCGGATGCAATCTTTGCCAGCGGCTTTGGCTCCTCACCGGGGTTGGTGGAAATCAAAAATTCCACGGTATCCTGCCCGTGGGAGGACAACGGCCCTCGCGCATGCTTGAGTGCAAAACGAATACCCGGCATGTTCAGAAATTCCAGCGCGGCCTTCATCTGCTTGTTCATGGCGGCAAAGCCCTTCAGGCGGCTTTGGGTCAGCGCCTCGGCGGCCTCCTTGGCGGCGGCATACAGCGTCTGCATCCGGGCCTTCAGCTCGGCGATCCGCTGGCCGGAGGACTGGAAGTTCTCTAACTCGGCGGCGGCTGTGTCGCGCCGTGCCAGAAGCTCCTCTACCTCCATACCAAACTTTTGCTTGATGCGGTAGATCGTATCAAGGCGGGATTCGATCTGATCCAGTTCCCCGGCGTCAAAGCCATAGGCATCCAACCGGTCAGCCAGATCGGTGGCAAGATCCCGGGCGCTGTAGTACAACTCGTTCAGCCGCTCGGACATGGCAGCAAGCGATTCATCGAGCCGGGCACTGTTCTGCAGTCCGTCCACAGCACCGCCCAAAAGATCCGCTGCGCCCGCCTGCTCGCCGTCCTCATCCCCGGCCAGCGCAAGGTGGGCGGCGGTGATGCCCTCCAGAATGCTCTGAGCATGGGTGATGACCGTTTTGCGCTCCTGCAGGGTCTTTTCCTCGCCGGGCTGCAGCGCAGCGGCGTCAATGGCATCGATCTCGGCGGTCAGGGCTTCTATGCGGCGCTGCTTGTCGGCCTCGCTGGCGTTTGCGGTATCCAGCTGGCGCTTTACCGTGACCAGCTCGCGGTAGCGGCGGTAATACTCGGCAAACAGCTCGCGGTTCTGGGCGTACTGATCCAGCAGATCCAGATGCAAGGCAGGGTTTGTCAGGCTCTGGCTGTCGTGCTGGCCGTGGATGGACAGAAGTCCGGCGGAAATATCCCGCACGACGGCAGCGGTGGCAGGCATACCGTTGATACGGCAGCTGCCCTTGCCCTCGGCGTTGATCTCACGGTACAAAAGCAGGTCATCGCTGGCCTCGTAGCCGCACTTCTCAAGCTGCTTTTTGACAGACGCCGGTATAGCCTCAAAGGTGGCCCAGATACACGCCTTCTGAGCGCCGCTGCGCACAAGCTCGCGGGAGGTACGGTTACCTAGAATGGCGTTGATGGAGTCGATCAGGATGGACTTACCGGCACCTGTCTCACCTGTCAGCACTGTAAAGCCATGGGTGAAGTTGACCTCGGCCTTTTCAATAACCGCAACATTTTCAATTTTCAGGTTTGCCAGCATGGGGCGGCTCCTCCCTGTCGTTAAAATTACCCGCGGCGGGTATACTGCTGCAGCTGCTTGCAGATGACGGCAGCATCCTCTTCATTGCGCATCAGGATAAAGAAGGTGTCATCACCGGAAAGGGTGCCGACGACATTGTCCCACTGTTTGGCGTCAAACACCTCGCAGGCGGCGTTGGCCATGCCGGAAAAGCACTTGACCAGCACCATATGCCCTGCGTAGTCCACCTTGAGAACGGACTCCCGGAAGATCATCTCAAACCGGCTGGGCGAGTGTGTCACCTTGCCGGAGGCAGAGGCCGGTACATAGCGGTAGCGTCCGTCAGCGGTAGCCGTCTTGACCAGCTGCAGCTCACGGATGTCGCGGGATACGGTGGCCTGCGTTACATCAAAGCCTTCCTCCCGCAGATGTGCCAGCAGATCCTCCTGCCGGTCGATAGGATGCTGTTCGATCAGGTCCAAAATCGCCTGATGGCGTGCACTTTTCACAGGGATCATCTCCTCATCAATTTGTTTTCTATGGCATGAAACTGTTCGGCGTCATCAAATGTAATCAGCTGCAGATGCTGCCCGCCGCCGGTCACCAGCAGGCTTTCCCCGGGCAGCAGGCCGCACTGGTTGCTGCTGTCGGCGCAGGCAAAGCTGCCGTCACGGTTTTCGACATCGGCAATGATCTCCAGCTTTCGGCTGGCAGCAAACACCAGCGGGGCTACATGGGCGTTATGAGCACAGACCGGCGTCAGAACCATGACATCGGCGGCAGCGTCCAAAATAGGGCCGCCTGCCGAGAAGGAATACGCAGTGGAGCCGGTCGGTGTGGCCAGTATCATGCCGTCGCTGCGGTAGCCGCCTACAAAGGCACCATCGCAGTATACTTTATAATCCATCGGATGCAGGCGGGTGTTGCCAAAAAGCACAATGTCGTTGATGGCATCGGCCGCCCAGTCGTGAGCGGGCACGCGGGCATGCAGCAGTCCGCGCTCCACAAGGGTGAAATCCCCTGCCGCCAGTCGGTTCAGCTTGGTGGCAAGCTCTCCTACTTCACAGGTGGCAAGAAAGCCTGTGCGGCCAAGGTTTACGCCCAGAACGGGCTTGCCGTGCGCCAAACAGTCCAGCCCGGCGCGCAGCAAGGTACCGTCACCGCCGATGGTCACGACCTGCTCGGCGGCGCGGTAGGCCTGCTCCTCCGGCAGGAAACGCACACCATCCAGCCCATCGGCCGCCGCAAAGGCCTGCGGCATCAGGACCGGGATGCCCCGCCCGGCCAGCACAGCAGCGGCCTGCCGCGTAACGGCAAGCCCGGTGTCCTTGGTCGGGTTGGGAATCAGTAAAACCGACATAGCGTCAGGTTCCTTTCTCAGTGGTGGTTGGGGGTCTTGTCAAGCGTCTCGTGGGAGGCTGCCACGACCTTTTCAATCAGGCCGTCCGGCAGCGGCTGCGGGGTCTCGCAGTGCTGGACATACAGCAGATATTCAATGTTGCCCTCGGGTCCCTTGATGGGAGAAAAATCCAGACCTGCCGGGGTAAAGTGGTTTGCCATGGCGTACCCCTCGGCCATCTTCAGCACCTCGCGGTGGGTGGCCGGGTCACGGACGACGCCCTTTTTGCCGACCTTTTCGCGGCCGGCCTCAAACTGCGGCTTGACGAGGCATACACCGACAGCCTCCGGCGTGCAGATCGCGTCTGCGACCGGGAAAATGTGCTTGAGAGAGATGAACGAAACATCGACACTGAAAAAGGCTACCGGCTCTGACAAGTCCTCGGGCTTTACATTGCGGATGTTGGTGCGCTCCATATTGATGACGCGCTCGTCCGTGCGCAGACTCCAGGCCAGCTGGCCGTAGCCGACATCAACGGCATAGACCTTGACCGCGCCGTTTTGCAGCATACAATCCGTAAAGCCGCCGGTGGAGGCACCGATGTCCATGCAGACCTTGCCGTCCGGCCGCATGGGAAAGACCTGCATCGCCTTCTCCAGCTTGAGGCCGCCGCGGCTGACATAGCCGATATCGTGGCCGCGCACCTCGACCTTGGCATCGGGTGCGATCATCTCCCCGGCTTTGTCCGCCTTTTGCTCATTGACAAAGACAATGCCGGACATGATAAGCGCCTTGGCGCGCTCACGGCTCTGCACCAGACCGTTCTGGCACAGGTATTGATCCAGGCGTATCTTGCTCATGCCTGCTTCTCCTTTAGATGGTTCAGTATATCCGTGCAGAGCGCGGCTGCATCGAGCTGCTGATCCTTGCGCAACTCGGGCACATTGGCATGCAGCAGATGGGTGTTATCCACCGCATGCAGCAGATAGCGGCCCTGCCAGCCGCATTGCTGCAGGGCAAAGCCCAACTGCTCACCGATGCTGCCGGTCCGCACGGAATCCTCGGCAAAGAGGATCGTGTCGTAGGGCTTAAGTGCATCGCACAGCCCATCGGGCAACGGGTAGATCTGGGTCAGCTTTACACAGTCTGCCTGCTGCCTGTTCTGGGCCAGCAGATCGCGGGCGGCGATGATCTCCTCCGTCTCGGCACCGTAGCTGACCAGTGCGATGCGCGCACCGGCGCCAGGCTCCAACAGGTCAAAGCGCTTGCCTGTGCAGGGCAGCGCAGCCAGCGCGGGGTTCTCCTCCCCGCGGGCATAGCGGATCGTGCGGGGGCCGCGGGCCTCCCGCACAAGATAAGTCAGCCAGTAGCGCAGCTCAGCATAGTTGGCCGGGGCAAACACAGGAATATTTACATTGGAGAAGAACGCCACATCGTAAATACCCTGATGGGTGGCGCCGTCACCGGGCACAAGCCCCGCGCGATCCACGGCAAAAAGAACATCAAGCTGCATCAGATTGACATCGTGGATGATCTGATCATAGGCGCGCTGGAAGAAGGTCGAATAGATCGCAACGACCGGCAGCAGGCCCTGACTGGCAAGACCTGCCGCAAAGCTGACGGCATGTTCCTCCGCCATGCCGACATCAAAGAAGCGGGCGGGATGGCGGTGCTTGAAAAAGTTGAGGCCGGTGCCGTACTTCATGGCGGCGGTGATGCCGCACAGACGCGGCTCGTCATCGCCCAGATCGGCCAGCGCACAGCCGAAGGTCGAAGAAAAGGAGTCCTTCGGCGAAAGCTCGGGGTTGGTCAGATGGTTGAGATCAATGGACGATACGGCGTGAAATTCTCCGGGATTTTCCTCGGCAGGCTTCAGGCCCTTGCCCTTCTGGGTGACGATATGCAGGAATACGGGGGCATACTGCTCGCGCAGGTTGGTCAGGGTGTGGGTCAGCATATCGACATCATGGCCGTTCACCGGCCCGATGTACTGGAAGCCCATCTCCTCAAACATCGTGGATTTGTAGATGCCGCGGCGGATCAGCTGCTTGCCGCCCTGCAGCACCTTGACCATGGCATCACCGGCGACCGGGATGCGCTCAAGCACCGTTTCCATGTGCGCCTTGACATGGGAATATTTCGGGTCGGTGCGCAGCTTGGTCAGATAGTTGGCCATCTGGCCGACATTTTTGGAAATCGACATCTTGTTGTCGTTCAAAATGACGATCAGATTGTTCAGCTTGCTGACATTGTTCATGCCCTCGTAGACCATGCCGCCCGTAAAGGCGCCATCACCCACAATGACCACGACCTTGCCCGGCTCGTTTTTGAGCTTTTTGGCCCGGGCGATGCCGATGGCCGTAGACAGCGCAGCGCTGCCGTGCCCGGCAATGAAAGCGTCACAGTTGCTCTCCTCCGGGCTGGGAAAGCCCGAGATACCGTTCTTGCGGCGCAGCTGCGCAAAACCGGCCCGGCGGCCGGTCAGCAGCTTGTGGGTGTAGCATTGGTGGCCTACATCAAACAGCAGCTTGTCCTGCGGAAAATCCAGCACACGGTGCAAAGCGACCGTCAATTCCACAACACCCAGATTGGAGGACAGATGGCCGCCTGTCTCGGAAACGCTTTTGATCAGGAACTGCCGGATTTCCTCGCACAGGGCGGGCATCTCGTCTGCGGGCAGATTTTTAATTTCTCCGGGCGCATTGATACGCTCCAGCAAGGGATAGCTCATATACGCACCTCGTTTTTATACCATCGGCATGACAAAGCCCAGCACAATGCCGAGCGCCGCGCCGGTCAGAACTTCGATCGGTGTATGACCGACCATTTCCTTGAGCTTTTTGCCATGGGGAAACTGAAACTGCTCGATCCCCTGGTCCATCCATTCGGTAAAAAGGCGGTTCAGAACCTTTGCCTGCTCGCCGGTCTCATAGCGCACACCCATGGCATCGTACATAACGATGATGGACAGCACAGCCGCAATGGCGAAGGTGGGCGAGCTTACACCGCAGTACCGCCCGGTGGCAACAACCATGGCGCAGACGGTGGCCGAGTGGGAGCTGGGCATGCCGCCCGCCCCCCACATGCGCTCGGCAATAAAGCGGTGGAAGATAAAAAGATTCAACAGTACTTTGATAAGCTGTGCCAGCAGCGATGCACAGACCGCTGTTACCAGCACAAAATTCCAACTCAGCGCAGCGCGCAGCAGTGGCATAGGAATCACATCCTTATTTCTTACGTTCCAGCAGCTCCGCAGCCAGCAGGCGCAGAAAGTCTGCTTTGGGGCCAAGCGCATCCAGCGCGGCCAGCGCTGCGGCGTTGTGGCGCTCCGCCTTTTCGTGGGCGCCCTGCAGGCCGTACAGCGTGATAAAGGTAGTCTTGTCATTGTCGGCATCGCTGCCAACGGGCTTGCCCAGTTCTTCTGTCGTAGAGGTGACATCCAGAATATCGTCAACGATCTGGAAAACCAGACCAAGCTCGGCGGCGTAGCGCACCAGCGCCTTGCGGGTGTCCGTGTCGGGGCGCACACCCGCGGCGGTACAGCCCAGCTCGACGGCGGCAATGATGAGCGCACCGGTCTTGTGGGCGTGCAGGGCCATCAGATCCTGCTCGCTTGCGCGCACCGTCTCAAAATGCTTGTCCAGCTCCTGACCGTAGAGCATGCCGCGGTCACCGCCGCCCCGGGAGAGAAGCCGGACTGCCTCAATGCGGCTTTCGGCAGACAAACCGGCGTTGGCAAGCACCTCAAATGCTGCCGTGACAAGGGCGTCACCGGCCAGCAGGGCGGTCGCCTCGCCAAATTGCTTATGGCAGCTGGGGCGGCCCCGGCGGAAATCATCGTTGTCCATGCAGGGCATGTCATCGTGAATGAGTGAGTAGCAGTGCAGCATCTCGAGCGCGCAGGCATAGTCGAGCGCATCGGCGGCATCGGCACCGCACAGCTGGCAGGCAGCCAGCGTCAGCACGGCGCGGATGCGTTTGCCGCCGCACAGCTGGCTGTAGCGTGCTGCCCGGCCCAACTCGGATTGCTGCGGCAGATAGGTGTCACACAATTCCGTCAGGCGCTGCTCGGTCAGCTGCGTCCAGGCATGGAACTGCTCCTTGTATTCCTCATGCTTCATGGGATACCTCCGCGTTCGGGGTCAGGCTTGCATCGATTTCCTCGACCTGCAGCTTGGCCTTGTCCAGCGCTGTATTGCAGTAGTGGATCAGCCCGGCGGCCTCCGCATACAGCTTGACGGAATCCGCCAGCGGCGTGGATTCGTCCTGCAGCTGCCCTAAAAGGCTCTGCAGGCGCTCCATGCCCTCCTCAAAGGATTTTGGCTGCTTCATCGGGCATCACTCCCCTGTCTGTTTTTCCAAATTATGCACCGCTTCTATGCGGCATTCGGCGGCGGCCTTTGCACCGCGCAGGGTGACGGCCTCGCCGGGGTGCAGCGCTTCTACACTGCAGGGTACGCCGTTGCGCTCGGTCAGCGTATAGCCGCGGGCCAGCACAGCGTAGGGACTCAGCGATTGCGCCACCGATGCCGCGTGCTGCAGGCTGCGCTGTGCATCCTGCATACGGTGCTGTGCGGCCTGCTGTACAGCGGCCTGCAGGCCGGCAAGCTCCCGCTCCCGGCGGGCAAGCTGCTGATGCTGGCGCTGCAGGAGTTGGGCAGTGGCAAGCTGATCAAACCTATTATAGCATAGTTTGCAGCGATTCTGTATATTTTTTTGAATATTTTGCTGTAAAATGAATATTTTCTGCCGGACATCGCTCTGGTCGGGCACACACAGCTCTGCTGCGGCAGAGGGGGTCGGTGCGCGCAGATCGGCCACATAATCCAAAATCGAGGTGTCAATCTCATGGCCGACAGCAGAGACGACCGGCTTGCGGCAGGCAGCGGCGGCACGGGCAATACGCTCGGCATTAAAGACCCACAGATCCTCCTTGCTGCCGCCGCCGCGGGTCACAAGGATCAAATCGGGCCGCGGGTCGCGGTCAAGCCGCCGGATCCCCTCGGTGATGCTTCTTTCGGCCTCAATGCCCTGTACGCTGACAGGGGCGAGCAGCAGCTTTACCATCGGCCAGCGGCGGCGGATGACATTCTGCACATCCTGCCAGGCAGCACCGGTTTTGCTGGTCACGACCCCGATGCACTGCGGCACGGCAGGCAGCGGGCGCTTGCGCTCGGGTGCAAACAGTCCCTCGGCCTCCAGCTTTTTGTACAGGGCGTCAAAGGCCATCTGGGCAGCCCCTGCGCCGAACGGCTTCATATAATCGGCATACAGCTGGAACGCACCGTCCCGCTCGTAGATCGTGGCACGGCCGTAGACCAGCACCAGCATGCCGTTCTGCGGCTCAAAGTTTAAAAGCTGCGCCTGTGAGCGGAACATCACCGTCTTGATGCTGGCGTTTTCGTCCTTCAGGGTAAAATACAGATGCCCGCTCTTATAATGGCGGGTAAAGCCGGAAATCTCCCCGCAGACGATCAAATCATTGAGAGGGTCGCACTGGGCCAATACCTGTTTGGCCAGCCGGTTCAGGCTGGTTACATTGATGTAGTCGGCCATGCGCCACACTCCCTTGCCGCCAGGATCGAGATGCCAATGGCGTTATCGCTGGCAAACCGGCCCGGCACAAAATGCGCCCCCGGTACGCGGTTTGTCACATAGGTGCGGATCAGATCGCTGCTCATGACGCCGCCTGCAAAGACAACAGGCAGGCCCGGATGCTCGGCCAACGCATTGTTGGCCATGCGCACGAGTGTTTCGCCTACACAAAGCAGGCAGTATTTGCAGACATACGCGGCATCCCGTCCCTCGGCCAGCAGTCTGGTACACTGGTTCTCCAGCCCGGACAGGCTGCAGGTAAGGCCGTGTACGCTGACTTTGGGGCGGACTTTTTCGGTGCAGAGGGCAGCCTGCTCACTGACATAGACACCCGCCGGGAACGGATAGCCAAGCTTTACGCCCAGTCGGTCAACGGCCTGCCCTGCATAAAGGTCGCTGCTGGTGCCCAGCGGCGTGATGCGCTCAGCCCCATGGCAGAGCAAAAGGTCAGTCGTGCCGCCGGAAACATGGAACACCAGCGTCTCCTGATCGAACAACTCCGGCTGGCCTGTGGCGTACAGCGCCGCCGCAATATGCCCCTGCTGATGCGTCAGTTGCACAAGCGGCAGCGCGCGGGAAAGCGCAAATGCAGTGGCGGCACTGACACCGGCCAGAAAGCACGGCATATACGAGCCCTCGACCGGGCGGGGCTTGGCGGAAACGCCGACGGCGGCAACCTTGGTCAAATCAGCCTTGCCGGAAAGCTCGGCCAGCATCTCCGGCAGGGCCGCCGTGTGGTGGAAAAGGGCGTCGCTCTGGCGCAGACCGAGCTGCCCCTCTTTGACGGGCAAAAACTCTTTGCAATCGCAAACAACCTCTCCGGCGTCTGTGTCAAACACTGCCAGAGAGGTTGCGTAATTGCTGGTGTCGATGCCCAGCGTCAGCATTTGGGTTCATCGGTCTCGCCGCGCTCACGCGCAACGGCACCCAAAAGGCCGTTGACGAACTGGTAGTCATCCTCGGCACCGTATTTCTTGACCAGCTCCACGGCCTCATTGATGGCAACACCGGGCTTCTGCTCCTCGCCGTAGAGCATCTCGGCCAGCGCAAGGCGCAGGGCAACCAAGCTCACACGGGGTACGCGGGGCAGCGTCCAGCCCTTCAGATGGGCGGTGATGATCTCATCCAGCTCGGCGGCATGGTCATTCATGGCAGCCAGCAGCTGGTTCGCAAAGGCATCGGGCGCGGGATGCTCCTCCGCAGGGAGGGTGGGCTCCTCGGGCTCAAAGGTAGCGGCGAAGGCCGTCAGAAAGGCCGTCTCGCGGGATTCGCGGCGGGTCAGCTTTTTCTCCATACTCAAAGTTCCTGTCTTTCCTTATCTTGTCTTATTTTTTCTCGGCAGGGGTCTCTGTCAGGCCCACGACCAGCACATCCACACGGGCTACGGTAATGCCCGTCATGTTCTGGATCGCCTGCTTGACATTCTCCTGCACTTTTTCGCACAACGGCATGACCTTGTTGCCGTACACAACGGTGATATGCACCGTCACGGTGGCAATGCCGTCCTCCATGACGACGGCGACCGGCTTCTGCAGACCGGTGCGGCCCAGAAGCGAGCGGACATTCTGGCTGGTGCCGGTGGCTACATCGGCAACGCCGTCAACCTCCAGCGCGGCCAGACGCGCAATTTTTGCGATAACCTCAGTCGAGATCTGTAAGCTGCCGCCGATGGTATTGTGTACATCCATAGTGTGTACCCTCCCGTTGCAAACGGCCATTTGGCCATAGTTCTACTAATATAAATCAGTGTACCACAAAACGGGGCTGTTTGCAACAAAATATTGGCGCTATTTTACTTCCACAATGGTGATGTCCTGTGCGGTCAAGCCCTTGCACTGGCTCAGCAGGGCATCCCGGACACGGGTGACCTCCTCGGCTGTCAGGGCATCATTTTCAGTCATAACGGTAACATTGGCCTTGCTGCCCTCCAGATTGACCACGCAGTCGGGGAAGCCCTTTGACTTGATGAGGGTCTCCAGCTTTGTCTCCAGTGTGATGTTGCTGATGCGCGCGCTCAGCTCGGCGGTCAGGGCGTCCTTTTCCTCCTTAGTCAGGCCGGCATCCTTGAGGGATTTCTTCAAGGTGTCCAACGCTTCGTCACGGGCCTTGCTGCGGGTAAGTCTGGCAGATTCAAAAAATTCTGTGCCGGAATCCTGATTTACGCTGACAAGCTGTGCTTCGCCGTAGTTCTTGTCAGCGTCATCAACGGCGGAGACTTCTGCGTCCTCGGCGCCCGCAGCGGCTTCCACGGCCAGCGGGTCGGTGACAGGGGCAGCGGCGGCAGTCTCCACCGCTTCGGCAGTGGTATCGGATACAAGCAGGCTGGGCGGTGCCCCGCGGGAGAAAGACCAGTTCAGATATACGGCGGCCCCCAGCGCCAGTGTCAGGACGGCGGCTGTAGCGCCGCGGCTTTTCAGCTTGGCTGTAAGTTGCTTCATGGTTTGCCCTCCTCTTCATTGGTCGATGCCATCTTTGCTACGGTGATATGGTTGGCGCCTACGCCGGTCAGTGCCTCCACCAGCGCGGTCACGCGGTTCTGCACAGCCGCCGTGCCGCCGCCCTCACAGACAACGGCTACGCCCAGCACACGGGGTGTCTGTACGGTCTCCACAAGTCCGTCTGCGCCGCCGCTGCCCAAAAGCACATGGGTGGAGCCGCCATCGCGGTCCGTGTCCGTTGCATAGACGCTCTCACTGCCTGATTCCAGCGTGACCATGACGGCGGTATCGCCTGCGCCGTCCACACAGCGAATCAGTGCGGTCAGGCGGCTTTCCAGCTGGGCGGCGTAGTCGGCGGCCGTCTCCTGCACGGCGGCGGGGGCGGGCTGCGCTGCATCGTCTGCCGGCAGCCAGGCGGAAAATGCCAGCAGCACAAGACCTGCCAGCCCCATCAAAACCAGCAGATTGACACGCTGCTTTTCATCAGCCAGCGCGGTGCGCAGCCTTGCGGCCAGCGGGGCGATACACTCCCGGGCGGTCATGGTGTGCCCTCCGCTATGCACCAGGGCAGATCACCGGCATTGACGGCCAGCAGGGTTTCTATCGCGGCGCGGTCGCGGATGTCTACCGGTGTAATGACGCATCTGCCGTCCTGCCAGCTGACGGCGGCGCGGATGCCCGCACCCCGCAGGACTTCCCTGACAGCCTCCACAGAGGCAGTCAGGCCAAGCTCGCGGCTGTAGGCCGAGAAATCAGCGGAGGGGCGGTTCTGCCCGGCAGGCAAACTGCGGAGCGTCAGCACAATGCTGTCCCAGTCAATACCGCCGAGCATCTGGATGCCCGCTGTTAAAATATACAGCACCAGCACGGCATTTATGACGGATTTGAAGCCGTTGTCCGGCCAGAAAAGCCGCAGCATGCCCGCCAGTGCCGACAGCACACAGCAGCCCAGTGCCAGATGGCGGAATGATTCCATGCTATCCCCCGTTCCCTGCCAGCAGCAACAGCGCCGTGGACAGAAAAATCATAAAAAAATAAAGCACCAGCACCGATCCGCAGAGGCGTGCCCCCTCAAAGTACAGTCGGCAAAGCTGGGCACAGGGCTTTTGCCCGGTAGCCCCGGCAATGACACCGGCTGCCGCAAAGACGAGCGTATAGGCAATGCTTTGCAGAAAGACCGGTGCAAAGAGCGCCGCCAGCGCCAGCAGCCCGGCCAGTGCAAGGGACCCTTTGAGCAGCTGCAGCGCCGCTGCCGCTCCGGTCAGTGCGGCGGCAGCGGCATCCCCCACAACCGGGATCGCGCCCTGTAAAAGGCCCTTGCCGGTCCGCAGAGCGGCATTGTCCACCGTTGCGGCCAGCGTATTCTGCAGCCCCAGCACAAGGCTGAACAGTGCCCCGCAGACCTTGAGCAGCCAGTGCATGCAGCGGGCAAACAGCGCAGCGGCATCGGTGATGCCGCGGTTGCCCCAAAGACAGGCACAGACAGAAAAACAAAAGTATATCTGCATGACGGGCAGCAGCAGCTTCCGGATGACCGCACACAGAAAGCCTGACATGGCAAAGAACATCCCGCTGTAAACCAGCGCCCCGGAGGTCTGCCCGCCTGCGGCAGCCACACCGCCGAATACCGGCACAAAGGCGGTCAGATAGGTGCTGCAATCCTGCGCGGTCGAGCCGACAAGCGCCGTCAGCTGCATCGCGGTGGAAAGACTCAGCGAGCCGAAGCCCAGCACGGCAAGGATCTCAACATAAGCGCCGGCAGGTCTGCCGACCAGCAGCCCCAGCAGTCCTGCCAGCAAAAGATACCCGGCAGACTGCGCCGCAAAGTGCAGCGTGGGCTGAAAGCCGCTGACGATCCAGTCCCCCAGCAGCGCTGCAATGTCGGCAAGGGTCCATCCGGCGGCATCGGTGATGTCCGCGGGGCTGTCCTGCAGAATGTCCTGCACCTCCTGCGGCAGCTCGTCCGCAAAGGCAGGGGGCGGCACCGCCAGCAGGAAAATTACTGCAAATAGTCCGCAAAGGAGCCGAGCAGCGACCGCAGCAGCGGCAGAGCCTGCAAAAGCACCAGCACCCGGCCGCAGAGCTCGATGGCGGTGGAGGCCGCGCAAAGACCGGCCTCGCGGCAGGTATCGGCGGCAAACTGCGCGACCAGCGCAATGCCTAGGGCGCGCAGCAGCACCGCCGGGCTCTGCCCCTGAAAGTAGACCTCCAGTGTGCGAAGCCAAGCGAGCAGCGGCTCGATCTGGTGCATCGCCACAGCAAGCAGCCCGGCGGCGGTGCATACCGAGACCAAAAGCGCAAAGGCAGGCTGGTCCTTTTTTAAAAGAAGCGTCAACACAGCCGCCACAAGTACGGCAGCGGCCAGCTTGCATAATAAGATCATAGGTCATAGCTCAAACAATGCTTTTATCAAAACAAACAGGTCGCTGATCTGCCGCACCAGCATTGTCAGCACTACGATCAGCCCGGCCAGGGTCGTCATCATGGCCTGATCCTCCCGGCCGGAGCGGATGAGCAGCTGATTCAATACGGCCACAATGATGCCGGTGGCCGCAATCTTAAAAACAAGGTCAATGTCCATGAGGCCACTCCTTACCACAGCAAAATGGCGGCCAGTACGCCCAGACAGGCCCCAAGCCGGGGCCAAAGCAGCTGGGCGGCACGGTACTGCTCTGACCGGCTGCAGGCCTCCCCCTCACAGAGTGCGGCCAGCCTGTGCAGCGCCGCACAGGCGGTCAGGCGCGGTGATTCCTCAGCGGTGCGAAGCGTCTGCAGGGCCTCGCACCGCAGGGCCTCGGGCAGGCAGGACGGAAGCTGCAGGTCTGCCAGAGCTGCAGCACCAGCCGGGCAGAAGTCTGCAAATTCCGGGCAGCGCGCTGCGCGGTGCAAAAGCTCCGGGCCTGCAAGGGCCTGTGCGTTGAGCAGCTCTGCCAGATAGCCGAACAGCCGGGACAGGCTGTGCAGCTGCCGCTGGCAGTCCCGGATATGGGCTGCCGCCGTAAAGCCACAGCCCATGCCTGCACAGAGCAGAAGCATACCGCCCGCAACGTGCAGCAACGCTGTCACAGTGTGACCCACTGTGCCACGGTGCCGGGGTGGGCACGCCCGGACAAAAAGGCGGCTTTTGCAAAGGCGCCTGTGGCCAGCAGTGCGGCCAGCGGTGGCTTTTTATGTAGACCCGCCGGGGTATCGCAGTGTACAGTTGCAAAAAACACAACACCGGAGGCAACTCCCTGCGCAACAGCCTGTGCGTCCTCCGCTGTGCCCAGCTCATCACAGACAAGGATCTGCGGGTTCATGCAGCGCAGCGCCATGGCAATACCCTCCGGCTTGGTGCAGCGGGCATAGACATCGCAGCGGATCTGTGCGGCACGGGGCAGGCTGCCAGTCTCACAGGCCATCAGCTCACCACGCTCGTCAATGACGCTGACGAGGGAGTCACTCTCACAAAGCCGCTGTACGATCGATCGCAGCAGTGTTGTTTTGCCGCTGCCCGGCGGGCCGGCCAGCAGCAGTCCCCCGGTCCGGGCGGCCACGGCCTCCTCCAGCGCGGGCGGCAGTGGGCAGGTGATCCAGCGCGCGATGCGCAGATTCAGCGAGGTCACGGCAGAAAAGCCGCCCGGCCCCCGGCAGCCTGCCACCCCGATGCGGCAGCCGCCCTGCACGGTGAAATAGCCCTGCTGCAGCTCGTCCTCGTATGCGTAGACCGAACGGCGGCAAAGCTGCAGAAAGCAGTCCCGCAGCATGTCCGCCTCCATTGCAGCGGGTAGCCCCGCACCCGGCAGGAATTTTGCGGCGGGGCACAGCCGCCCACGGATCGTAAACTGTATCGGCTGCCCCAACCGCAGGCGGATCTCCTGTATATGCGGTGCGCAGCGGGCATCCAGCCTGCTAAGCGGTGTGCGCAGCGCAGGCGGAAGGCTATCAAGGATGCGGTAATACTCGTCCATCGTTTCTTCACCTCACACTGCCACTGTATGCCCGCCTGCGGGCGGATAGAACCGGGACGGCACCGCATAAAAAAACAGGACATCCCACATCGGGATGCCCTGCAAGGAAACGGCGTATAGAATGAAAACGGTTATTCGGATTTTTCTCGGATCAGCGCGTAGAGACCGGCCTCATCCAGCACCGGAACGCCAAGCGTCTGCGCCTTGGTCAGCTTGGAACCGGCCGCCTCACCGGCTACGACATAGCTGGTTTTTTTGCTGACGGAGCCGGCGGCCTTACCGCCGTTTTGGACGATCAGCGCCTCTGCCTCCTGCCGGGACAGGGTGGGCAGCGTACCGGTGACGACCAGCGTCATGCCTGCCAGTGCGGTACCCTTCTTCTCGCCGGTCCACTGCATGTTCACGCCGTCGCGCTCCAGACGCTGCAAAAGGTCGGTAGTGCCGTCCTTGGCGAAAAATTCCAGCACACTCTGCGCCATGACCTCGCCGAAGCCATCGATCTCGCACATCTGCTCGGCGGTGGCGCGGCGCAGCGCGTCCATGCTGCCGAAATGCTCGCCCAGCAGGGCGGCAGCCTTGTCACCGATGTTGCGGATGCCGAGGCCGAAGATCAGCTTATCCAGATTGTTGCGCTTGGAGTGCGCGATCGCATTCAGCAGGTTCTGGGCACTCTTCTTTTTAAATTTGTCAAGTGTGAGCAGCTGCTCCTCGCTCAAGGTGTACAGATCTGCCACGGTGGTGACAAGCCCCTTTTCGATAAGCTGCACAGCCACCGCCTCGCCCAGACCATCGATGGCCATGGCATTGCGGGAGGCAAAGTGGATCAGATTGCGCAGGCTTTGGGCCGGGCACTCGGGGTTGACACAGCGCAGGGCGGTCTCATCCTGCAGATGCACGACAGGTGCGCCGCAGCTGGGGCAGGTTGTGGGCATGGCAAAGGGGCGGCTGCCCGGCAGACGGGCCGACACGCCGATGACCTCCGGGATGATATCACCGGCCTTGCGGACCTTGATGGTGTCACCGATGCCGACACCCAGACTGGCGATAATATCGCCGTTGTGCAGGCTGGCGCGGGACACACTGGTGCCCGCCAAAAAGATGGGGTCAAATACGGCAGTCGGGGTCAGCACGCCGGTGCGGCCGACCGTGACTTCGATGTCGCGCACAACGCTCTCCTTGACCTCCGGCGGATATTTGAACGCAATGGCCCACCGTGGAAACTTGTTTGTGCTGCCCAGCGTGCGGCGGGCGGCCAGATCATTGACCTTGATGACAGCGCCGTCAATATCGTATTCCAGCGTGCCGCGCGCCTCGCCGATGGCCTCGATCTCCCGGATCGCATCTTCAATATTCTCAAACACGCTGTAGCGCGGCGAGACCGGGAAGCCCAGCGACTTGATGTAATCCAGTGTTTCGTGGTGCGTCTTGAAACTGCGGCCCTCGCACTGCTGCAGGTTGAATACAAAGATAGACAGCCCGCGCCCGGCGGTGATTTTGGCGTCCTTCTGGCGCAGCGAGCCGGCCGCCGCGTTGCGGGGGTTTTTAAAAGGCGTTTTGTCCTCAAGCTCCTGCTGCTCCTTCAGTTTGAAGAAGGCGGAGTGCGGCATATAGACCTCACCGCGCACCTCGAGAAAATCCGGCGCATCGGGCAGCTCATGGGGAATATCCCGTATGGTCAGAATATTCTCGGTCACATCCTCACCCACTACGCCGTCACCGCGGGTAGAGCCGCGCACCAGCTGGCCCATGCGGTACTCAAGGCTGACAGAGAGACCGTCGATTTTCGCCTCAACTACATACTCAGGCTTTACACCGGCGTCGCGCACGCGGGCATCAAACTCGCGTAGCTCATCAAAGGAGAAGGCGTCCTGCAGGCTTTCCATCTTGACGGCGTGGGTTACCTTGGTAAATTTGCTGCTGGCCGTGCCGCCCACATGCTGGGTCGGGGAGGCCGCCGTGACAAGCTCGGGATATTCAGCCTCAAGCTGTTTCAGCTCGCGGTTCAGGGCATCGTACTCGAAATCCTCCAGCTCGGGGGCGTCCTGATCGTAGTATAAGCGGTTGTTTTTTTCTATGATGACGCGCAGTTCCTCCGCGCGTTTGCGTGCCTGTTCTAATTCCATTTTGCTCCACTCCGTTTGTTGGTATCAGCGATGTCTTAGTATACCACATTTTCGAGTGCAAATTCAATCCTGCCCGGTCGCATACACATCGGGAATCTCGCCGCCGGCAAGCAGGCTGACGAGCGGGCAGGTCTGCTCCACGGTCAGGGTGGCGGTGCTGCCGTCCAGAATCATATTTACGGTGACGGATAGATGTAAAACCGCACAGTAGCGTGTGGTGTTGATCGAGAGAGACTCCGCAGTCTGCCGGATTTCCCCCTGCACATAGCCCTGCGGCTGCAGCTGTACCGGCCAACCGGGGCCAAGCCCGCTCAGCAGGGAATTGTTGGTCAGACTGCCGAAGGGTACACGGTAGGAAATCTCCGGCAAGGCGTCCATCTCAGCCTGTACGGCAGCGATGAGCGCTGCCTGCGCAGCACCGGCGCGTGCGGCATCCAGGCAGAGGATGCCGCCGTAGTCGGCAAAAAGTGTGTTGCAGAGTGCAGGCTGCCGTGAAAGCTCTGCCGCAACGGCACGGTTGACAGCCTGTACGGTGGCGGCGCGGGCTTCGTACTCGGCCAGCTCGTGCAGGGTGGGCTTGATGACGGTGTTGACATAGTGGTTTATATGCAGGGCTCCCGCCAGCAGCACTGTTGCAGCCAGCCACACAAGGCTGTGCCGCTTTGCCCTGCGCCGCCCTGCTGCTGTACAACGCCGCATACCACCACCCCCTCTTTATGCTATGCAAAAACGCCCCGGGGCGTTCAGGCTCCGGGGCGCGAGGTGGATTTTGGAAAAATTATTTGAAATAGCGATCCAGCAGACCCTGCATGCCGCGGCCGTGGCGGGCCTCATCCTTTGCCATCTCATGTACGGTGTCGTGGATGGCGTCGAGGTTCAGCTCCTTGGCCTTCTTAGCCAGATCCATCTTGCCGGCGCAGGCGCCGCACTCGGCGTCAACACGCATCTGCAGGTTCTTCTTGGTGCTGTCGGTCAGGACCTCGCCCAGCAGTTCTGCAAACTTGGAGGCGTGCTCGGCCTCCTCAAAGGCATAGCGCTTCCATGCCTCGGCGATCTCGGGATAACCCTCGCGGTCAGCAACGCGGCTCATAGCCAGATACATACCGACCTCGCTGCACTCGCCGTTGAAGTTCTCGCGCAGACCCTGCTTGATCTCCTCGGGAACATCCTTGGCGATGCCGACAACATGCTCGGTCACATAGGTGTTATCCTTCTTCTCAATGAACTTGGATGCCGGGGCCTTGCAGACCGGGCAGAACTCGGGGATGGAACCCTCAGCGATATAACCACAAACGGTGCAAACATACTTAGCCATAAGAATTGCCTCCTGTTATTTTGTAATTGCTCATAGGACACATTCCTGTGTCTGTGCCTCTATTATACGACATAGCTTTGCAGGTGTCAAGGGGTAAAACTACATTTTTTAAGAAAGATTCTTATTTTTTAAATGGACTCCCCTGCCGCTGCTCCCCCGCAGAGGCAGGCAGGGCAGCGAATAAGGCGCGGGAAAGCAAACAGCTGATGCCGCCCACCGCAAGGCCTGCCGCCAACAGCACGGGGGCGTACCCCAGAGCCATCGCGCTGGAAAGCAGCACTGCTGCCCCCGCCAGTTGGCCGAGGTTATGCGCCAGTGCAGCACCGGCACAAAAGATATACCCGCTGATCGGCAGGTGCAGCAGCACCAGCATGACAACCAGCGATAAACCGCCGCCGCAAAGGGAAAGAAAACCGGCGGTGGCGCCCCGCGTCAAAAAGGCGAACAGTGCCTTCAGCACCACCAGCAGCAGCGCGGTGCGGGTGCGCAGGAACAACAGCGCATACATGACAACCACATTGGAAAGCCCGAGCTTTATGGCAGGCATCAATCCCAGCAGCGGTGATACCAGTGATTCAAGGTAGGACAGTGCGATGGCCAAGGCAAACAGCATGCCGGTCCAAGCAGTCTCCCGCGCCTTTGTATTGCGCATGGTGGGCACCCCCCTTTTTCTGTAAGCTGCAGTTATCGGCGTCTCTGGCAGCAGGTAGTCACGCCGTATCACTTTGTTTTGAGTGTACCCGCCGGGGGCGCGTTTGTCAAGGCATAAAAAATTTACATATTTCCCGGCGGAAACACCCTGCGTTTTGCCGCGAACAGCTTGAAAAAGATGGCAAGATAGTGTATTCTTATAATGTATCGGGCAAGCTATGCCTGTGCGTAGAGGAAAACAATATCATACACTATATAAAGGAGAACTAAACCCATGAAAAAGCTGATTCCTGTAATTCTTTGCTGCGCTATGCTGCTGGCCGCCTGCGGCTCCTCTGCAGACAGCACCTCCACTGCTGTCTCCTCTGAGAGCAGCTCTGCTGCGGAAAGCACCATCGGCGGTGCCGATGGCCCGACGGATATCGTCATCAGCGAAAGCACCGATGCCTCCACCGGCGAGGAGGCCAACACCGCCAATCTGGATGCCGCCGTTGCTGCTATTGAGGCGGTCAACCCCATCGCCAACCCGCGCGCACTGGACGATTTCTCCGTTGAGAATGAGCTGATGCTGACAATGGACAACCTTGTTGCCTACAAGGGCGATGTGACTAACGATCAGGCGGACTGCGGCCTTGTCTTTGTGGCACAGGCCAAGGATGGTCAGGTCGATGCCGTCAAGAGCGAGCTGGAGGCCTACAAGGCAAGCCTGTCTGCCAATGACCTGTATGCTGAGTTTGCCGATAAGATCGCGCTGGCCAAGGATGCCCGCATCGTGACCAACGGCAACTATGTGGCCATCGTCATTGCCGGTATTGCAAACCCTGACTACGCTGCCATCGACACCGCACTGGAGACGGCGCTGAATTTCTGATGAGACCCTGAAAGAAGGCCGCTGCCGCTCGGCAACGGCCTTTTTTCATAACGACCACCAATGCATTGCCGCCTGCCCTGCGCCGTATCGGCGTTTTGGTTCGCACGGTGATGCCATCAAAAGAAAGGGAGTTCCGCCATGGTTTTTAACAGTGTGGTGTTCCTGTTCTGCTTTCTGCCGCTTTCCCTGCTGCTGTATTATCTGGTACCCGGCCGTGCCAAAAATGCAGTGCTGCTGGCGGAGAGCCTGCTGTTCTACTGCTGGACCGGCGTTGCATTTCTGCCGTTGATTGCGATTCTGATCGCATTCAACTATCTGTGGGGCCTGCTGACGGCCCGGGCCAGAACAACGCTGCGCGGGCTGCTGCCGCTGGCGGCGGTGCTGGTCAACCTTGGGGTGCTGGTGTATTTTAAGTATGCCAACTTCCTGATCGACACGCTGAATCAGATCGGCCACTTGGGGATCGCAGCGCTCAACATCGGTACGGTGCTGCCGCTGGGCATCAGCTACTATATCTTCAAGATCATCAGCTATGAGGCAGATGTCTACACCGGCAAGATCGAACCGGAAAGAAATCCGCTGACCTTTGCCGTGTATGTGCTGTTCTTCCCGCAGCTGATCGTCGGGCCTATCGTCAAATACCGTGAGATGGCGGATCAACTCCATGACAGCAAAAACCGCTGCACGATGGAAAAGGCGCAGCGCGGTGCCGAGCTGTTTGTCTTTGGTCTGGCCAAAAAGGTCATTCTGGCGGATTCTATCGGTGCGCTGTGGACCGGCATCATCGGCGCAGGCGGTGTGGGGCTGGCCAATGTCTCCACCCCGCTGGCCTGGCTGGGGATTTTGGCCTACAGCCTGCAACTATACTTTGACTTTGCCGGCTACAGTGAGATGAGTAACGGTCTGGCGGCGCTGCTCGGCTTTGACTGCCCTGCCAACTTTGACCTGCCCTATATCTCGGGCAGCATTACCGAGTTCTGGCGGCGCTGGCATATCACCCTGTCGGGGTGGTTCCGGGATTACATCTATATCCCGCTGGGTGGTAACCGAAAGGGGCAGGCGCGGCAGCTGTTCAATATGTTCCTTGTCTGGGCTGCTACCGGCATCTGGCACGGTGCAAGCTGGAACTTCATTGCTTGGGGGCTCTACTACTTTGTGCTGCTGACGATCGAAAAGACCTTCCTGCTCAAATACCTGAAAAAGGGCAAGGTCTGGCCGCATCTTTACACCTTGTTCTTTGTCGTGCTGGGCTGGGGTCTTTTTACAGCCAACCAGCCCGGTGCACCGCTGGGACTGCTGCTGCAAAAGCTGTTTGTGCCGCAGGGCGGTATCTCCGCTGTGTATAGTCTGCGCAACTACGGCGTGCTGCTGGCGCTGGGCTGCGTCTGCTCGTCTGCGCTGCCGCGGCGGCTCTGGGATAAGATCAGCCGGAACACGGTAGCCAAGCTTCTTGTGTTTACCCTGCTGCTGGTGCTGTGCGTCTGCTATGTGGTGGCTGCCACCAACGCAACAGCGCTGTATGCCAATTTCTGAGAGGAGGAACTGCTGTATGTCAAAGGTCATATACCGCAAGGGCGGCGGCAGGCGCCGCGTGGGCTTTCCGCTGCTCGTCCTCTGCGCTGTGCTGCTGTTCGGCTTTTCGGCTGTGAATATGCTGTGGCCCAAGCGGGAGCAGCTTGAGCTGGAAAACCGCAAGGCCGCACAGTTCCCTGCATTCAGTGTCAGTGCATTGCTGGACGGAAGCTGGCAGAGCGGCTTTTCCCGCTGGATGCAGGATCAGTTCTCCTTCCGTGATGCGGCGGTCAACACCCAGCGTGCCGCAGACGAGATTCTCTTCCGCAAGGCTGAGGAGGGCGGTATCCTGCTGGGCAAGGACCGCTGGATGTTTACAAAGCTGTTCACAGTGGACGATGCAACGGAAAAGCAGCTGAACAAAAACATCGCGGCCGTCAGTGAGTTTGCTGCCAATCACCCCGGCAAGGTTACCTTCCTGCTGGCTCCATCGGCCAGCGTCATCTACCCGGAGGAACTGCCCGCAGGCGCACCGATGGTGGATGAAAACGCGATGCTCGATGATATTTTTGCCAAAGTCGGCCAGAGCGCAGGAATCATCGACCTGCGCGAACTGTTTGCAGCGCGCAAGGACGAGTATCTGTATTTCAAGACAGACCACCACTGGACGCCCAACGGTGCCTACCGCGCGTATGAGGCATTCTGCGCACAGAAGGGGCTGACGCCCTTTGACCGCGATGCCCATGAGGGTGCGACTGTGACCGGCTTTGAGGGAACCCATTACTCCGCTACCCGCCTTTGGAATGTGGAGGACGACACGATCACCTACTACCCGCTTGACAACCTGATGACGATCTATAAGATCACAGGCGAGGCCGCCTATGAGCCGGAACGAACCGAAAACCTGATCAACGCCGACAAGTTTGCGACCCGCGACAAATACGCGGCGTTTCTGGACGGCAACAACGGCTACTCGACCATCGAGGGCAACGGGACAGGCAGTATTCTGGTTGTGAAGGACAGCTACGCCAACAGCTTTATCCCCTATCTGACCGCCAACTACGCCAAGATCGGCGTGGTGGATTTCCGCAACTTCAAGTACGGCCTTGATTCTACGATTGAAAAAGAGGGCTACGATGAGGTACTCGTGCTGTATAACTTCCAGACCTTTATAGCCGACACAAACCTGATTTATATTACCCGGCCCACCACCCTGCAGTAATCAGCTGCGCCCGACCCCGCATTTTGCGGAATCGGGCGCATTTTTTTATTCCCATAGAATCGTAAGCTGCGGGGCCGGTGCCGGGCTGCGGGGGCCGTACAGATTGGCGTGCCAGAACTGCAGGTGAAAAAAGTCGGCCGATCGTTCAGCGGTGAGTGCGGAAAAAGCCTGCAGCAGCTCGGTGCAGAACAATGCCTGCAGATCCTGCCCCGTCTGTGTGAGGACTTCAAACGCTGTATCGCGCAGGTGCAGCTGTACGGTGGTATCCTGCACCGTTACAGCAATGCGGGCGCGGCACAGGGCAGTCCCGTCCGCATAGGTCGTATAAAGGCGGTCCGTCTGTCCGCAGAGCACGGCGGCCAGCTGGGCGGCCAGACCTGCAGCGCGGTAAGGGGCGGGCTGCTGCTTTGCAAGCAGCAGAAGGTCATACCCGCTGTCGGCGCGGTAGCCGGGCACGGTGCAGCAGTCCGCCTGTGTAAAAAGCTGCTGCAGGCCGCAGTGCAGGCGGTATTCGGAGCGAACCGACTTCATGTCCTCATACAGGGCGGCGGCATCCTCAGCCCAGCTGTGGGGGGCTGTATCCAGCGCAAAGACCGAAAGCTCTGGCGCGGGCTGGGCTTTGTCGTAGAGCAGACTGCCCAGCTCGCGGGCAGTTTGCCAGTCGGCATCGGCCGGCAGAACGGCTAGATCAATCAAGCCGTAATAAAGGCGGCCCGGCAGCGTAGTTTCGGCCCGGTGGAGGGCCTGAGCAGCGGTGAAACCGCGTGCGGAGGAGGTCTTGTAGTGAAGGCCGTCCTCATTGTTGTTCTGGTCAGCCAGCAGCAGACAGACGGAATACTGTCCCTGCTGCCGTGCGAAGAACACGGCGCGGACAATCTCCCGCTCCGACAGCGCCTGCCCGCAGCCGCAGAGAAAAAGCGTGATGCAGGCGATCAGCAGCGCCTTATACTTCGGTACAGACATGCGGCCCCACCTCCAATCCAGGTCAGCAGCACAAAGCCCCAGGTCAGCGCACTGCGCAGCGGCAGCGCTGTGTCCAGGTCGATCTTGCGCAGCACGGCGCAAAGCAGCCAGATGCCGCCCAGATACACAGGAAAGCGGTCCAGCCCGGCGGCACTGTTCTCCGCCTTGCTTCGGCCGCCCAGCAGCCGCACCAGCGCATAGAGATAGAGTGCCAGCTTGACGGTGACAGCCATGACCCACAGGATGAACTGCAGCCATTCCAGCCGGTTGAAGATGGATAGAGCACCGCACCGCGCGGCGGCGTGGACGGGGTCTGCCCGCAGCGGCATGGCAGCGCCGTAGAACAGCTCAAGCAGCAGATGGATTGAGACATCGAATGCCAGCGCATACCCGGCCAGCCGCAGCAGTGTATGACGGCCGCGCTTGTCCTGTGCGGGCCAGAGGGCGGGCAGCAGATACTCCGGGTAAAGGGTCAGCTGATCCTTGGCGGCGGTGAAAAAATCTGCGCGCGTAAAAACGCTGTACTGCAGGTTCGTGATCCGCAGACGCGGCAGCACCGAGATCAGCATGACAGCGGTGGCTACCGCCAGCAGACAAAGCACGGCACGGGCCGTCTGCGACAGTGCAGATACCCGCCGCAGATAGACGACCGGCAGCACCGCCAGCAGACAGACGGAGCTCAGTGTGATCGCCCCGGGATAGAGCCGGTCGGCAAGCTGCCAGAGCCGCAGCAACTCCAAAACCGAGGAAAACACAAGCAATGCGCCGAACAGCAGCCTTAAAACCGGGTCGCAGGCCAGCCGCCAGCACCGGGCAAACAACCAGCCGACCGCCGCAAGCAGCAGTGCGCAGAGCGGGGCTGCTGCCAGACCGGCCCGGGGGCGGTAGGCTGTCTGGCTGCGCAGCAGCACGTTGACGAGCAGGCTGACGAGCAGTGCAGCAAACAGGCTGGGACATTCACGCTTCATGCTGACCGATCACCTCCCCGGAGCGGGCAAGGCGGCTCCAGATGCTGCGCACAAAACCGTCCCGCACGCTGGCCCTGCCCAGTGGCAGCAGCGGATAGAGATAGTCGTATCCAAAAGGCTCACTGCCGCAGGCCATTGCCAAAATCGTCAGTGCGGCGCAGGCCAGCCCCGGTACGCCAAAGCACCCTGCCAGCAGGATCACCGCGAAGCGGAACAGAATGGACTGCTCATACAGTGACGGAACGGCCAGCGTGGCGATGGTGGCTGCAGCAGCCATCGTCAGAACCGGCACGCTGACGATGCCGGCGCTGACGGCGGTTTCCCCGATGATGAGCGCCCCCACCAGACTGACCGTGTGGCTGATAGATTGCGGTGCGCGCAGACCGGCCTCGCGCACGATCTCAAGCAGCAGCGTTACGCAGAGCATTTCAAGCATGGGCGGCAGCGGCGTGGCAGCCTCCCCGCGGGCCAGCTTTGTCAGCAGCTGAATGGGGATGATCTCCGGCGCAAAAGCAACGGCCATGACATACAGCCCCGGCCCGAACACTGCCAACAGAAAAGCCAGATATTTCAGAATACGGATGAGGCCTGCAAACACAGCGCCGGAAGCGTAGTCATCAAGGCACTCAAAATGCTCAGCAAAAAAGCTGGGAATAATGAGCGCATAGGGGCACCCGGCTACCAGCACCACAACCTTGCCCTCGCACAGGCGGGCGCAGGCTGTGGCCGGGCGCTCGGTGTATGCGGCAGCCGGGAAGAGATTCAGCTTGTCCTGCTTGAGGAAGGAGGCAAAATAGGCGCTGTCGAGAAGGACCGGGATCTCGACATTTTCCAGCCGTGCGCGCAGCGCGGAAACGGTCTCCTCCGGGGCAAGGGCTTTGTCATAGCAAAGGCAGTATTCGGTTTTGGCGCGGGTATGGGCGGTTGTGATCTCCGCTACAAGGGTACCGGTGCGGAATTGACGCCGCAGCAGGGAAATATTGTTGCGCAGCAGCTCGGTAAACGCCTCCTGAGGGCCGCGCAGATTTCCCCTCACCCGTTGGGGTTGAAACGGCGCGCTGTGGCATTTCCTGCGTGGAAAAGGCAACCGCCCGGCTCACATCATCGATCAGCAGCACGGACAACCCCATTGCAGAGCAGCTCCACAAGGGCGGTCCTGTCGGTAACGGCCTCGGCCTCGGCGGGAATGCGGCTCTGGGTCAAAAGATAATCGCACAGTCCTGCCCCGCCGCCCAGCATGGCAGGGTCACGGTCCAGCATATCCAGCGCCATGCGGCAAAGCTTTTCCGGGGAGGAAAGCCCTGTAAACATGACGATGGCACATCGAATACCTGCAATCATCAGGCGCTTGGTATAAAAATCATCGGAACGGCCAAACATTTCTTCCAGAAACGCAAGGTTCTCGTCAAGCGAACGGTACAGCGGTTTTGGTGGCATCGGTGTTCCCCCTCTCACGCAGGATAGTGTGAGCCGTTCAGGGGTGTTTTATAAGGAGGCGGCAGGATGATTTCTACGGTGGTGCGCACGGTGCTGGTCTACTGCGCCGTCACGGTTGCCATGCGCCTGATGGGAAAGCGCCAGCTGGGGGAGCTGCAGCCGGCCGAGCTTGTGACGACATTGCTGATCTCCAATGTGGCATCGATCTGTATTGATGAGCCGGACCTGCCGCTGCTTGCAAGCCTTGTGCCGATCTTTCTGATTACGGCACTGGAAATTTTAAACTCTACCCTCTTGTGGTTCAGGCCCGGCCTATGCAGAGCTGCTGCTGGGCAGGCCTGTGACCGTCATACGCAATGGAAAGATACAGCAGGATGCGCTTGCGCAGCTGCGCATCACGGTATCCGATCTGACAGAGGCACTGCGCGGCAGGGATATTTTCTCTCCGCAGGAGGTCTATTGGGGCGTGGTAGAACCGAACGGCAGTATCTCGGCGGCCTCAATGCCGAAGGACGGTCAGGAACCGCCCCTGCTGCCGCTTCTCATCGACACGGCTGCCTGCAGGGAAAACCTTGCCTTTTTCGGGATGGATGAGGCGGCGCTCGATGCCCTGCTTGCGGAGCGGCACACGACACGAAAGAATGTGTTATTGCTGCTATACAACGGCAAACGGTCCGTACTGATACAGAAAAAGACCGCCCCCGAGGGGACGGTCTGAAAAAGGTGTTTATGAAACGAAACTGGTATGCCGTTGTGATCCTGTTGATGCTGTGTCTGCTGCTGTTGGCCGCAGGGCGGTATGTGGATCGAACCACCGAGGCACTTGTGCAGCAGGTGCAGGCCGCGTATGCCCTGGCCATGCAGGGGGACTGTCCTGCAGCCCGCCGTGCCTACGGCAGGGCTGCGGAAAAGGCACGGGAAAGCAGCGGTCTTTTAAATCTGCTGGTGCGCCGCAATATCCTTGACCAGATGAACCAGACGATGGCGGTGCTGCCGCCCTGTGCCGAGACGGACAGTCTGGCAGATCTGGAGATGGAGACACAGCGCGCCTGCACACAGATTAAGCAGGTGCGGCAATCATTTTTCGGCGGGCTTTGAGCGGCTGTCCAGCATATCCTTCAGCTCTTCCATGAAGGTGTTGACATCGCTGAACTGACGGTAGACCGAAGCAAACCGCACATAGGCCACATCGTCCATCTGCTTGAGCTCCTGCATAGCCAGATCGCCGATGTGGATGGAGGAAACCTCGCGGTCGTAGGAGTTGAGCAGCTGCTGCTCAATACGGTCGACCGCAGCGTCAAGCTGGGTATAGCTGACCGGGCGTTTTTCACAGGCGCGCAGCATGCCGTTCAGCAGCTTCTGGCGGTCAAACACCTCGCGAGAGCGGTCCTTTTTTACGACCATCAGCGGAACTGTCTCAACGATCTCGTAGGTCGTAAAGCGCTTTTTGCAGTTCAGGCACTCACGGCGGCGGCGAATCTTCTCGCCGTCCTCTGTCGGGCGGGAGTCGATGACCTTGGAATCCACTTCACCGCAATAGGGGCATTTCATATCGGTTTACCTCCTTGTGTGGATTTTCAGGCCTGTTTGGCAGCCTTTTTCTTGGTCTTCCAATCGACCCAAAGCGGCGTGGCGATGCAAATCGTGCTGTAAACACC